>NZ_LVJW01000003.1:654329-1308658 GCF_001708965.1 Candidatus Thiodiazotropha endoloripes
CATATCCGACCCTAAATCAGGTGAATGGCGAATTCGGGCTGAAGCGGATCCGGACAATCGGGTGATGGTGGTGACTGATCTGAAAATGGTGACCACCGATCTTCCCAACCGGATCATTCACGGATCGAGTCTGGACTATCAGGTAAGTTTTACCGATCACGGCAAGACCATTAGTAAACAGGAGTTTTTGCAGAAAGTGAATATCGCTGCCAACAGAAGCGATATTCTTGGTGACTCTGAGCCAAGGCCACTCGCGGATGATGGGCGTGTGCCGGATGCAAAGGCTGGAGATGGTTACTTCACGATGACTTTTGGTGGGGAAGCTCTGAACAGCGGTGTCGGTGAGTTGATCATCAATGCCCGGGGAGCAACATTCAACCGGGAGCGGCGCACCACCTATCAGGTCGTGCCTCCGCTGGAGATGAATCTGCAACCCCGTGAAGATGGCAAGACACTGGATCTGCAATTGAGTGCCGATGCCAAATTGATCGAACCCGGTTCGCTGCAGGTGGAAGCCTGGCTGGAGGATCAATCAGGGAATGAGCTGCCGCTCTCGCTGCAGTCATCCTCTGCGGGTGGGGAAGCGGTCGGTGTGATCGATCTGATGGGTTTTTCCGGTTCCAGAAAGGTTACCCTGAAAGCTCAGGCACGTACCCTGGATGGCGCAGTGGTTGACTATATAGACAGTCCGGCTGAGGTTGAAGGAATGAAACCACCGGAGCCGGAACCGGTGCCAACACCTCCTGAACCGGTACCTGAGCCTGCACCTGTCGCTGAACCGGTGCCGGAACCGGAAACGGAACCGGAACCGGAACCGGAACCGGAACCAGATCCTGCGCCTGAAGAGGAGCAGGGGTGGCTGGGAGCTGCAATCTGGTTCGGTGTTATCAATCTGCTGTTGATCATGATTGGTGGTGGTGTCTTCTGGTGGATCCGCAGATCAAATCGGAACAATCAGATCAGTCTGGTTGAGGCGTCTCCCGAGGCATCAGCTGAAGCTGAGCAGGAGAAAGCAGAATGATCGAAATCAGTTCATTGAGCGCAATGATCATTGCCGAAGTCATGCTCGGGCTGGTGATTCTGAGTGGACTTTTACTGCTGTTTACACTGCTTCGCAAACAACGGATACGGAAAGCGGCAAATCATCTGGCAGAGCGGGTGCAGAGTGATAAGGAGAAACGTTCCGAGCGGTTGAAAAAACTGTTGGAGGAGCAGTATCAGTTGCAGAGTCCCCAGCTTGACCAGACGCTGCATGGCATCATACAGACGGAGATGACGCTCTATCAGAATATGCTAAACGGATTTCTCAAAGATGATCAGGTCTATCTGCAACAGATCGATGTGGATGTGGAGAATCTGGTACTGGCCTATCAGGCGCTGGCTGGCAATGTCAGTGGTGGCGGTGGTGCGGACGATGTCAGCAGTGACGAGGTTGAAGCGCTGAAAGCAGAGAATGAGCGACTTGCGGAAGAACTCAAAGTGACCATGGATACCATGGGTCGTATGCTGAATGAATACTCAACAATGTTTGCTGATGGTGATGGCGGTTTTCCAGTGGAAGCGACAGCGGTTGCCGGTCAGGAGGCCAATGCGCCGTCTGATCAGGCTCAATCCGTAGCTGCTGAAGTGGCAGCGGAGCCACCTCCGGCAGAAGCAGCAGTAACTGGCACAGAACCCGACAGCGATGATGATATGGTCATCCCGGATATGACTGAGGAGGAGTTAACCGAATCCTCTCTATCAGAGCTGGAAGAGGAGAGTGTCGAGACAGAGATTGAACAACCGGTTGTAGCTGAAGCTGACTCTGATATTCCAGATCAGAGTGTGCCGGATGTGGAGATTCCAGATGTGGAAGCCTCTGATACGGACGTCTCTGATATTGAAGTGCCGGATGTGGAAATACCGGATGTGGAAATACCGGATGTGGAATCGGTGGCTGCGGACTCTGCCAATGTGGATGAAGAGGTCTCAGAGATCATCGATGAAGTGATGGAGATTGCTGATGATATGATGCACGAGACCGTTGAAGCCGAGGGGCAAACCGCCAGTGATGTAACATCAGAGGCCGAAGCGGAAGTTTCTGCTGAAAGCAGTGAGGTAACCGGGCAGAGCGGTGAATCGATGGTGGACGACCTCAACTCCATCGATATCGAAATACCTGAAATGGATAGCTCGGAAGTGGAGCAAGCGGAATTTGAGCCAGGCTCGCTGGAAGAGGAGTGGGCGAAATTGCTGGAAGAGGAATCTTCCGATGAGGAGAAAAAAGAGAGTTAACGCTGTTGGTTGGCAAACCTGCGAATAAAAAGGGCGCGTAATGCGCCCTTTTTATTTTATCGAATCGATACGATATGAACAGCCGTTACTGCAGCAGATCGTTATTTGATCTTGCTGGTCATGCTGTCGCTCTTACCGGTGTTGTCGGTCCAGCCGAGTTCGATATCATCCCCTTTGGCCGCACCGGAGAACTTGAAGGAGATGTAGGGGTTCTTGGAAACACCACCACTCCATTCAGCCATCATCACGGTATTGCCTTTGTGCTTGCAAACCACTTCCTGGATGAAGTGAGCCGGAATGGTTTTACCGGTCTTCTTGTCTTTACGGCCACCTGTCTCCATTGGATGGGTCATCAGGGCCTTAACTGTGGTTACACCACCTTTCTCTTTGGCGCGGATCTTGATCGATTTAGCCATGCTCTATACCTCGTATTCGTTATGTGCTTGACGGAATCAGCTGCGATCAGCCGCCGCAACCACCAATGGTGACTTTGACTTCTTTCTTGGCGCTGTAGAGCTTGCCGCCCGCTTTGACAACACCAACGACATCGCCAGTTTTACCCATTTTGATACGGGTAGAGACAAAACCGGTTGCACCTGGTCCCATGACGAAATTGGCAACCAGAGGCACTGGATTATTGGAAGCAATGATTGCGATTGATTCGACGCCATCAATGCTGGCATCAACTGTGATTGGTACTACGGCACCATTTTCTGCGATATCCGGTGCTTTGACTTTAATGTCTGCAGATTCTGACATGTCAGAACTGCCCAACAGTGCGTCCAGTGCACCAGAGAGCTCCTTAGCTTCAAAAGCGGCCTTGTTCCAGGCAGCCAGAACCTGCTGAGGAGCCAAAAGTCCGGTAGCGGCAGCGACACCTACCGAGCCAGCTGCGAGTGATCTTTTGAGGAAGATCCTGCGTTTCATTTCATTGCTCATTCATTCTCTCCAGACTGAGAAAGGTTAGTGATTAACGTTTGTTTTATGAAACTGAATGGGTTGGTCAATTTCATTGCCCAGTTCTCTGTGACAAAATTTGGTCGGGATTTATCCCTCAACCGTTGCAATCAGATTTGCCGGGTCATTGGCATTAATAAAGCTGTCGTCTTGAATTATTGTGCCTCGCAAGACATGTTGTTTCCGCTATGAAAAATCAACTGGATCACCATCAACTACCGGTTCGGTATTGGGATCACTCACGGTCACTCATGTTTGTCAGTGGCTTAGAACAACTTTTACAGTAAAAAGTTGCGACAGCTGTGCACCATGTCCTCCAGTGTTTATTTCGTTATCGAGGATGCATTCTTACCGGCTTCTTTTTATTTAAACGGATTTGCCGATAAACATTACCTTTACAGGTAGATCGTAAGAATACCGAATCAGAGAGCGATATCAAGCAAAAAATTTTGAAATATTAGTGCTTTGTGATGTTAGCAGCAGGGCACCCTTATGAAAGGCTTGGGTTTATTCTGCTTCGGGTAGGGGTTTTCCGGAATTAGAGTTATATGCTATCCCAACCACGGGTTTTACGGGGTATGGCATGGTTGATGGCTCAAACCCAGCCGATTTGGCCTGAAGATTGTGAAATGGCTGGGGTGACGCTCGAAATCGGGCCTGATTAGGCCATGAACTGTGGCAGCGGCAAGCCGGTATGGTTTTTTATCTGGGGCTGGCCTGGAATGGGTGAGATTCCGATCGATCTAGCGAACTCCTGGTGAGTTGGATTGGTGTTATCAAACCCAGGTCGGCTTACTGCTCTTTTTTGACCAGATCGCGAAGTTTTTGCAGCCGCGATTCGATTCTGGAAGTCTGATAGAAATCGCTCTGTTCCGCCTCTTTCAATGCAATCTCCAGCTGTCGGATGGCAGGGTGATACTCTCCTCTGGCCACATAGGACTCTGCCAGCATGCGGTGGGATTCAGCTTTCCGGCCGGCCTTTTGCTCAATCTTGCTGAGTAAGCGATAGAGCCTGGGATCCCTGTCGTGGAGCGTTAGGGTCTGCTGGGCCACGGATTTTGCCTCTGCGAGACGCTTGTTATCCGTCAGGTCCTCAATATAGGCGATTGAGATCGGGTAGCTTTCGGGCATCAGTTGATAGTAGGTCTCAAGCATTTTCAGCGCTTTTTCCGTCTCATCCTGATGCTTGGCGATTTCAGCGGAGAGCAACACATACTCCGGTTGCTGTGGTGCTTTATTGAGCAGTTTTTCAATCGCCTTTTCTGCCTTGTCATACTGATGGTCGGCCTTCAGCGCCAAGGCGTAGCCGTAACGATGCGCCTCCTGATTCAGATGGCGGCCTTCCTCCAGTCCTGTCGCAAAATGCTTTACCGCAGCCTTAGTATCCTTGAAGGATCTGACCCTGAGCGTTTCACGGGTGAGGAAATAGGTCAGATCACCAGGGTACTGTTTATAGGGGTAGGTCTCCGCTCTTCCGAGGGCGTCAGCAATGCGATTGGTGGTGACCGGATGTGTGCGCAGAATCTCCGGTATCCCCGAATCATAGAGGCGGCTGGCGTGGGTCAGTCGCTCGAAAAAAACCGGCATGGCACGGGGATCGAAGTTTGATTTAGCCAGAATCTTGATACCCACCGTATCAGCCTCTTCTTCATTGCTCCGGGTGAAGTTGATCTGCTCCTGTACGGCACTGGCCTGAACGCCGGTGGCCAGGGCAATCCCGGCATCCGGTGACGTGGCGGCGCCGACCAGGATGGAGGCGAGTAGCAGGGCGGCTGTCTTGCCGCTCATCTGATTTGCCGCATCAAAGGCCCGCAGCAGATGTTTTTGAGTGACATGAGCGATTTCATGAGCGATCACAGAGGCCAGCTCACTCTCGCTCTGGGTAGCGAGTATCAGTCCACTGTAGATACCGATATGACCGCCTGGACCGGCAAAAGCATTGACTTCAGGGCGCTCGATGACAAAAAAGTTAAACTCCTGACCGATGGCTTCACTCTGCTTGAGCAGTTTTTCACCCAGGGTTTGAATGTATTCCGCAATCAACGGGTCATCCATTACCGGGCTTGTTTTTCTGACGCTCTGCATGAATTCACGGCCAAGCCTGATCTCATCCGCAGGTGTCAGGTATTGATCTGATGGGGAGCCCAGTTCAGGCAGTTTGATGCTCTCTTCTTCTGTGACGGCGCTGGCTGTGGGAAGTATCAATGCCAGCAGGAGGAGCGTGATTCGGATATTCAGTGGTGTTCTTGCCATGCCAATTACTGATACCTGTGAATGCAGAATAGTTCCTGAATCAGAACTCTTATGGGGAGTGCCCATAATCGGACACGTCCATTGTATCGAGTTATCGAGTCCATGCCATCTTAGCGCCATATCTGTAGCGGTGATAGTCGGCCCTGGGTTGCTGGACGGATGAAATAAAATTATGGGTGGATTGAGTCATTGGTCTCTTTTGCGGCTTAATGGGTCAATGTTCGGTTTTACCTAAAACTCAATAAATCTTTAAGAATGAAGAGGTTGTCTTTTTGGGTAATTGCTTTAATCTAGCGCCTCACGACCAACCGGCCGGCTGGGAGTCGTGTGGATTTTGATCCCGACCGGTTTACATTGGGTATCAATTAACGGAGTTCCATGATGAAGAAAAGTGTAGTTTTATTTCTGGCATCCATTTTCCTAAGCGGAGGCGTTCAGGCAGATCAGGCCATGCAGGCCAATATCAAAGAGGGTAAAGGGGTGATCAAAGCCTATTTCGGTGATCTGAAAGGTGAACTGCAGAAGGGCATGAAAGAGAATGGCCCGGTCGCAACCATCTCAACCTGTAATACCGTTGCTCCCAGTCTTACAGAAGCCCACTCCCAGATGAGTGGTTGGGTTGTGGCTCGGACCAGTCTCAAGGTGCGTAATCCTGAGAATCGTGCCGATGCCTGGGAAACCGCTGTATTGAACGAGTTTGAAAACCGTAAAAGCGACGGTGAAGATCCGATGAAGATGATCAAAGCGGAAGTGGTTGAAGAAGACGGCCGTAAGGTTTTCCGTATGATGAAGGCAATTCCGACCGCTGAAGTCTGCACCAAGTGTCACGGTGCTGAACTTGCCGAGCCGGTCAGCGCTAAGCTCAAGGAGCTCTATCCCGCAGATGAGGCGCGTGGTTACAAGCCTGGTGATCTACGTGGTGCCTTCACACTGAAGAAAGCACTGTAATCAAATCCCGACATCGTCCTGGGTTCACGGCACGACACTTTGCTGCAGACATCAGTTGAGTTGGATGCGCTGACCCCAGGGGGTCTTCTGCTTGCCTTTGACCAGCCAGATGACCGGGTAGTAGGGTGCATGGGGGGGGAAGGCCCCCTCCGCATCGGTAAAATAGACTACCAGATCGGGGCTCTGGTCCTGCTCCGCGATCCACTCGAAAACCGGATTGAAACTGGTACCACCACCCCCGGTGATTTTTTCAGGCAGTTCGAACTCCTCCCAGGATTCGTAGACCCAGGGAGCCTCTTCGGCAATGGCTGAATCGCAGGCGAGCAGGGTGACTCGGGCCCGCATCTGGCCTTTGAGTGCATTGATCTCGGCCAGAAACTCCCCCATCTCCTGATCCTGTATCGAGCCACTGGTATCCAGGGCAACCACCAGTTCCAACTGATTGCTGCGCAGGCTCGGTAATATGAATTCTCCCTCTCGACGTGAGGGTCTTTGATAACTGAAGTCATCCCTTGCCAGTGCGGTCATATACCGCGCCAGCAGCAGTCGCCATGGAAGCTGGGGTTGCAACAGATGGTCGACCATTCGGGCAATTGCACCATCCAGCTTGCCTGCCTGCATCGCCTGTTGGGCTGCCCCGGCCATTCGTTGCTGCCACTGGATATTCAGGGTCTCAGCCTCATCCGGAGACAGGGGAGGGGGTTGTGAGGCGGCGTTGCCTGAACCGCTGTTGGGATTATCAGGCTCGTCACCCTCTTGTTCGTTATGGTTCTCCTGCTGGCTGTTGGCCATATCCTTTTCTGTTTTGCCGCTGCCGGACTGTTTGGTGTTGTCCTGGTCATAGACATGATTGTCCAGTGGTTGGTCGTCATTGTTTTCATCCAGGCAGGGGTAGATCTCTTCAGCGGTCATGCCGCTGAACTGGGGTAGCATCAAGGATCCCGGTGGTGGCTTCAGCCCATCCTCGGTGAGCAGGGGATTGATCGCATAGTCACAGGCCATATCCCAATGCAGCTTGGTTCGATGCTGTCGTCGGGCAAAATGGGAGAGGGCGCAGTGCAAGGCCTCATGGGCAAGCATGAACTGGGTTTCATCGAGGGTGAGCTGATCGATGTACTCGGGATTGTAATAGAAGGATTTGGCGTCAGTGGCGGTGGTCGGACACCAGTCTGAATTGGCTTCCTGCATGGGAAGCCGCATCACCAGTGCGCCGAGGAAAGGTTTATCAAGAATCAGCTTGGTCCGTGCGGCGGCCAGTTTGGTCTCGATCTCATCTTGATCCATCAGCACTCCTGGTTAGCATGAGACAGTGCACTTGTAGTGGGGTTCTCACTCATACAGCATCACATCGGACACCGCCTGTGCCCAATCATTGAACTGTGGAACGCTGAACAGGGTTTCACCGATCGCGCGGTGCATATCGGAAACCAGCATCACACCCATCTCCCGTTGCGGAAAACGGCCGGCATATTCGAGTATGCGGCCATGCACCTCAAGTCCATTACCCGACTCGTTTGCCCGGATGGCGCGACCGACCAGTGCGGAGGCAACCGCATACTGCAGATCGATCTCATTGGGTATCGAGACCTCTTCGCCGCGTAATATCGCATCCAGATCGGGCATCTTGTCCAGGCTGTTGACGAAGGCATGAAGCTCTATCCCGGCGGCCGGTCCAACACAGGCTTGCAAGGCACCTTGAAGCAGTTGTGGGTGGTCGATGAATTTCTGCAGTGCCCGATGAGCAAATTCCCAGGAGCGTGGCGACGGAAAGGCCACCGGGTTATGCGCCGGGTCGAAATCGAACAGCAGTTCAGGGCGGAAACGCAGAAAGGCGATGATCCGTTCATCAATCTGATTACGGTAGGCCCAGGCGACCCAGTCATCCAGATTGGTCTCTACCTCAAAATGGGAGAAGCGGTTGGCCAGAGGTGCGGGCATACTGTAGGTAACCCCCCGGTCACCCTGGCGGTTGCCTGCAGCGAAGATGGCCCAGCCTTCCGGAACCTGATATTCGCCCAGGCGTCGATCCAGTATCAGTTGATAGGCTGCGGCTGAAACCGTGGGCGGGGCGGAAGTGATCTCATCGAGAAACAGGATACCCTCGCTGCCATGGCGCTGTTCATCGGGCAACAGAGAGGGAATCGCCCATTCGACGCTGCCGTTGGTGCGGAAGGGTATTCCGCGCAGATCACTGGGCTCCATCTGTGAGAGTCGGATGTCGATCACCGGAGCCTGATGCTTATGCGCGACCTCACGAACCATGTCCGATTTGCCCACACCGGGCGGACCCCAGAGCATCACCGGGGTGTGGTGGCCGGCACGGGTACTGATGAACTCTTGCTCAAGAATGGTAAGTAGCTGGATGGGACGCATATTGACTTCCTGGGTCGTATTAACAGGCCTAATCGAAGAGGTTTCTGATTGCACGGGAGAGCTGTTTATAGACCTCCGGCCCATCCACATCCATGACCTGATCGATCACCCAGCGGTTGTCGTGCTCATCGCTGGTCATCACCTGCTGTATCTCATACCCCAAATGGCGCAGGAATGGGTAGCTGGGTCCCTGATCGCCGAAGTTGAACTCGGCATACTCGGCAGATCGCTCGTTGTAGAGGGCGATCAGATGGTTGGCATGGTCACCGGATCCGAGCAACTCGTTGGCGTTTTCGTGATAGTGGTCGGCCAGCTTCATCACCAGGGCAGTAATCGTCGCCACCCGGTTTTCATCGTCTCCCATCTGGTGGATCAGACGATCAGCGATCTGAACCTCGTAGATCAGATACTCGGCAATCACCGCCAGGCGCTGTTGATCATTGTGATAGACAAAGTTCTCCCCATGCAGGGTGATCGCCTTGTCCAGTGCGATACGCCAGGCAATAAACGCAATTGCACCACCAATCTCATCAGCTGAACGTGCGGCATCCTCATCGTGCCATTGACTCTTGATTCTGATGGCCAAGTTCAATTTCTCCTATTGATCTCAATCGGTCCGGTGTTTACCGGAGTCGGCAGTCAAGTCGCGGGTCTGGGGGGAGGCGTCATCGGATAGTGATGTTACTTGTACTGCATTATAATAACCTAGCATTTTACTCGGTTTAAGCTGAATTTCAATGCCTGTGGCGCATAATCACCGAAATCGATTCATCCGCCTGCTTCTGAGCGGTTATCAGCGACTGCTCTTATCCGGATTACGCAGTAAAACATAGGCTGCGCCGGTTCCGCCATCCCGGCGGGGTGCCGATGTGAAGGCCAGGACATCGTCTCTTTGGCGTAGCCAGATGTTGAGTTTGTGCTTAAGAATGGGCTGTCTGCCTTCCGAGCCATAACCCTTGCCGTGTATGATCCGGACACAGCGAATCCGCCGCTCATGACACTGCTTCAGAAAACCATCCAGGTCAGCTCTGGCATAGCGAACCGTCAATCCATGCAGGTCCAGTTCCCCGCCAATCTCCAGATACCCCCGCTGCAGGTCGTGCATCAGGCGGTTTTGTACGCCGGGCCGGGCAAAATAGAGTACCTCCCCGGTTTCGATCTCGTGATCCGAATAGTGGTCCTGTGAGGACTCCTCCTCATCCCCAACCGGTAGATTCAGCGGTCTGGGCGTCAGACGGCGGCGATAGGGTTCCGCGCGTGACTCATTGAGTGGCACAGCATCCCCGAGTTGCTCGTGGAAGAGTGCTTTGTCATCGGATTTGTCGCTGTTTTTGCTCATCTTCAGGTTGAGGGTTCAGTGTCTCGTCATTTAATGTTAACAGGCCCTGTGAGCAGTTGAGAAGAATCTCAATCCCGCTGTTCACCCGCTGGGGATTTGGAGGGTGAGACTGATCAATATTTACAGTATATTGTGCCCCCTATGAACATCCTTCTGAGTAATGACGACGGCTATCAGGCCACTGGACTGATGATGCTGGCCGAGCAGCTGTCTGAAGTCGGCAATATTGTGGTTGTGGCCCCTGATCAGGATCGCAGTGGCGCCAGCAACTCCCTGACTCTGGTCAATCCGTTACGTGCCCTGACCATGGAGAATGGCTTCATTCGGGTGGATGGCACACCGACGGACTGTGTCCATCTGGCGATCACAGGATTACTCGAGCAGGAGCCGGACCTGGTGGTTTCCGGCATCAATGCCGGACCGAATATGGGGGATGACGTGCTCTACTCGGGTACAGTTGCTGCTGCTACCGAGGGCCGCTTCCTCGGTCTGCCTGCAGTTGCTATCTCTATGAACTCCCACAATCCGCAACATTTCGAGACGGGTGCACAGGTTGCCGAGATTCTGGTCAGAAGACTGATCGAGGCACCGTTGAGTGAGAGTGTCATTTTGAATGTGAATGTGCCGGATATTGCCTATTCGGAGTTGCAGGGTATTGTCTCCACCCGACTCGGGCATCGTCATAAAGCGGAGCCGGTGATCAAAAGCCAAGATCCAAGAGGCAGAACCATCTATTGGGTAGGCCCTGCCGGGGCTGAGCAGGATGCGGGACCCGGTACCGATTTTCATGCTGTCAGGCAGGGATATGTCTCGGTAACGCCTCTGCATGTGGATCTGACCCGCCACAGTGCATTACCGATCCTAGATGAGTGGCTGAAAACATGATTATCAGTGGCGATCACCAGGGTATCGGCATGACCTCCCAGCGAACCCGGGAAAGGCTGGTGGAGCGTTTACGCACCAAGGGAATCCGCAATCTGGCGGTACTGGAGGCGTTACGTAATACGCCGCGACATATTTTTGTCGATGAGGCGCTGGCCAGTCGTGCCTATGAGGAGACGGCACTGCCAATCGGCCATGGCCAGACCATATCACAACCCTATACGGTGGCGCGGATGACCGAGGCACTGCTGGAAGGTGGTACGCCGGAGAGCGTATTGGAAATCGGTACTGGATCAGGCTATCAGTGTGCAATTCTCGCTCAGCTGGTTCGACGGGTTCACAGTGTTGAACGAATCTCTGCGCTGCTTGATCAGGCGCGGGCCAGGTTCCGGGAACTTGGACTGCGCAATATCCGTCTCAAGCATAGTGACGGTGGAGTTGGGCTTCCCGAGTATGCACCCTATGACGGCATACTCGTTACGGCCGCAGCGGAGGCTTTGCCTCAGAGTCTGCTGCGACAATTGGCCGTGGGCGGGCGTTTGATTCTGCCGGTAAAGAGTAATCAGGGACAAGTGATGTTACGTATTATCCGGACCGAAGATGGTTTTCAACAGCAGACATTGGAGTCCGCAAATTTCGTACCCTTGGTTGGAGGGATGATTTAGTGAGACTCTTTTCATCCCTCTATGCCCGTACGATGAAATGGTCCAGACACCCCCATGCGCCTCGCTATCTTGCCGGGTTGAGTTTTGCTGAATCCTCATTTTTTCCGATTCCCCCGGATGTGATGCTGGCGCCGATGAGCATGGCGGAACCATCGAGGGCCTGGTTTTATGCCGGTTTGACCACCGTGGCCTCTGTCGTCGGGGGCATTCTGGGGTATTTCATCGGTCTGTTTGCCTTCGATCTGATCGAGCCGTTACTCAGGGACTGGGGCTACTGGGATGGCTATCTCGCCGCTAAGGATTGGTTTGGTCGCTGGGGCTTCTGGGCGGTTTTTCTGGCGGGGTTTTCACCGATTCCCTATAAGATTTTTACCATCACAGCGGGTGTTGTGGCGATGTCGTTCATCCCCTTTGTTATCGCTTCATTGATCGGCCGGGGAGCAAGGTTTTTCCTGGTGGCCGCATTGATGGCCTGGGGTGGGGCCCGTATGGAAAGGGCATTGCATCGCTATGTGGACCGGTTGGGGTGGATCATGGTGGTGGCATTTGTGTTGTTGTTCATATTCCTGAAATAACAGAGGGGTGCTGAGTGTGAGCAGAGCAAAACAGTCCCTGGGTTGCCTATGAGAGACAACGGCAGTTCGACTGGCATATCCCTGTCACTCCCCGTGATGATGCTCTGTCTGCTGATCGGTATCAGCGCCTGTTCCACCAAAGGCAGTGCACCGGTATACAATCGTGCAGTCAGCCCTTCCCAGCAGGGGGTAGCCACAGCTTCGAACAATAAGCCTGTCAGCCCATCGGCACACAGGTATAAATCCTCCAGGACATACTATCTCGTACAGCCTGGGGATACGCTCTATGCGATTGCCTGGCGACACTATCTGGAACATGAACATCTGGCAGCCTGGAATGGTATTAAAGCCCCCAGCTATTCAATCTATCCGGGGCAGCGGCTGCGCCTGAAGCCGCCGGAAGTGCGAAAAAAGCGACAGAGGCAGCCGCTCGATACCACACCAGTGAAAAAGGTTGTAAAAATGCCTCAACCCACAACACCTGTTGTCAGACCTGTCACCAAGTCTCCGCCAAAACCAACAGTCGCTAAATCAGTACCGCTCAAAAAGAGTGTGGCCACAAATCAGAAAAAGCGCGTTAAGTTAGCCTGGCGTTGGCCGACCAAAGGAAGAGTGGTGCAGACTTTTTCATCCTCTGATCAGAATCGCAAAGGCGTCCGGATCGGTGGAGAGATCGGTCAGCCAATCAAGGCCGCTGAGGCGGGTCGTGTGGTCTACGCCGGTGGTGGATTGGTCGGTTACGGCAATCTGGTCATCATCAAGCATGACAAGAATTACCTGAGCGCCTATGGATACAATCGAAAACTGCTGGTAAAAGAGGGTGATAATCTCGCCAAAGGCGATATAGTGGCGCACATGGGTTCGCCACACAGCGGTGGTCAACCGGTGCTGCATTTTGAGATCAGAAAACAGGGGAAGCCGATTAATCCCCTGCCGCTGTTACCAAGAAAATAGATAATTACGATAGCTGGACTGGCTTTAGCGTTCGGATTTGGGAGTGACATGACAGATCGATAACGCCTGGGCATGGTTCGACCAATGGAGATGAGTGATGAGTAACAATCCTGATGAATCGGCAGAGACAGATAGTGATGCCGTTCTCGAAGATCTGGATGATCAGGATCTGAGTCTGAATGAAGACCAACCTGAGAGTGAAGCAGTACCGGAGAAACCCGATGTCACAGAGGCCCTGAAACCCAAGACGGCTGAGGCTGGGGATGCGCAAATGGATGCGACCCGGCTCTATCTCAATGAGATTGGTATCTCCAAACTGCTGACAGCAGAGGAAGAGGTTCATTTCGCCAGGCTGGCTCAGAAAGGGGACCAGTCGGCCAGGCAGCGGATGATTGAGAGTAACTTACGTCTGGTGGTAAAAATCGCCAGGCGCTATATGAATCGGGGGCTGGCACTGCTCGACTTGATCGAGGAGGGTAATCTCGGTCTGATCAGGGCGGTGGAAAAATTCGATCCTGAACGTGGTTTCCGCTTTTCAACCTACGCAACCTGGTGGATTCGGCAGACCATCGAACGGGCCATCATGAACCAGACCCGGACGATCCGTTTACCGATTCATGTGGTGAAGGAGATCAATGTCTATCTCAGAGCGGCGCGTAAGCTTGCCCAAACCCTGGACCATGAGCCCAGCTCCGAAGAGATTGCCGATCTGCTCGATCGACCGATCGACGAAGTCAAGCGCATGCTCGGCCTGAATGAGCGCGTCACCTCGGTGGATACACCATTCGGCAAGGATGCTGACAAGCCACTGTTGGATACCATTGCGGATGAAAAGAACCAGGATCCGACGGTGGATATTCAGAATGACGGCCTGAATGCCAATCTGGATCGTTGGCTGAGCAAACTGAATGACAAACAGAGAGAAGTGGTAGAGCGACGTTTTGGTCTGCACGGTTATGAGAACTCCACCTTGGAGCAGGTTGCGAATGAGCTGGGGGTAACGAGGGAGCGGGTGAGACAGATACAGATGGATGCGCTGCGCCGACTCAGGGATATACTCGAGCGGGATGGATTCTCTGTGGAATCGATCTTCAAATAGTATGGGTTAAGATGCAAACCTGTTGTGAACAAACAGCGGTATATGATCCTTCCCGGCAGGAGGTGGCTTGCTGTGATTGTGGTTTGGATCCGCTCTGTCAGGTCGTCGATTACGGAGCGCGCGAGCTGGCTGACTCAAAGGTGGTATTGAGGCGCCGCCAACCGATGCAGCGTGGTGAGTTGCTGTTTTCCGCAAAACACTCTTTTTCCGCTCTGTTTGCGGTCAAATCCGGATCATTCAAAGCGATCAGTCTTGATATGTCCGGCAAAGAGCGGGTGGTGGGTTTCTACCTGCCAGGGGATCTGATTGGTGCAGAAGGGATCGCCAACCGGGTCCACTCCTTTACGGTCAGAGCGCTGGAGGAGAGCAGTATTTGCAGGATGGATCTGGATCAGATGCCTCAATCCGGCCGAGGAAATGAGATGTTGCAGGGCGCTCTGATCCGCATGCTCGGTCAGGAGGTCAACATCAACCATCTGGTGACCAGCTCCTTGATACAACAGAACGCAGATCAGCGATTGGCCGCCTTCATTCTGAATCTTTCAACCCGATGCGGGATGCGTGGTTTGTCTCAGTACCAACTTGGTCTCAGCATGTCCAGGAGTGATATTGCCAGTTATCTTGGTTTGGCGCGTGAAACAGTCAGCCGAACCCTTACCAGATTTCAAAATTATGGGTTGATCGGAATCAGTAAGCATGTCTTGAAGGTCGTTAATCCGGAAGGCCTTCAAAAAGTCACTTTGGCCTAGCGCCTGTTAACATAAAACCGATCACTCTCCTCTGTTGAGTCAACAGCTGCGAATAGTTCTGAATCGCACCTCTCTGCGTTACTCATTGTCCATTTGGACTTATCAAACTTCTCTTCCCGTAGCTTCATTTGGCTTTTTCAGGAGTGGTACACCCTATGGATAAATTTATGAGGGGATTAGTATTGATTATTAGATGGATGGCTTTCAGATCGATCTTAGATAAATTTCAAATCATCGTTTTTTAGTGAGAGTGATTATCAATCAATTTTTTGTTTTTAATTTTTTTTCATCCGCATGTAAAACTTTTTCAAACAGGTTTGTCAGCAGCTGTATTAAAGAGTTCGTCTTGTAATTGCAGAATTTTGTTTATTTATGATTTCTTTGATCTGAGTCAATTAATCACTATTGCAGATAATAACTAATTAAAACAAAAGGTTACGTAATATTCGCTTTGATGGGTTATAGGCTAATTCGTATTGACATCTGATTCAATTAAGAGTGATATATGTCACGCTGCAATTGTGTCATTTGACACAGTTGTATCTGTTGGGAAAGTCTCAACAAAAAATCTTTAAAGTTTTGTTCAATTATTTGTTTTAAGAGGGGGGTACATGGACGCCGCAGCCGAGCAAAAATACAACTTCGATGTTGTACGCTGGTTTACCGTCATGGCCGTCGTCTACTTAGTAGTAGGCGCATTAGTGGGTGTGTATATCGCCGCCGAGCTAGCCTGGCCGGTTCTGAATTTTGATTCACCATACATTACATTCGGACGGCTTCGTCCGCTCCATACCAACGCTGTTATCTTTGCGTTTGGTGGCTGTGCGTTGATGGCGACATCATATTACAGTGTCCAGCGAACTTGTGGCGTTAGACTCTGGAGTGACAAACTGGCCTGGTTTGTTTTCATCGGTTGGAACCTGATCATCGTATCTGCCGTTGTTACCCTGCCTCTTGGCCTTACCTCTGGTAAAGAGTATGCAGAGCTGGAGTGGCCGATCGATCTGGCGATCGCGGTCGTCTGGTTGGCCTATTCATTCAACTTCATCATGACGCTGGCAACCAGAAAGTCATCCCACATCTATGTATCCAATTGGTTCTTCCTGGGTATGATGGTGATGATTACCTACCTGCATGTAGTCAACAGCCTGGCTATCCCGGTTGATCTGTTCAGATCCTACTCTGTCTTCTCCGGTGTTCAGGATGCGATGGTCCAGTGGTGGTGGGGACATAACGCAGTAGGTTTCTACCTGACTGCCGGTTTCCTCGGTATCATGTACTACTTCGTACCCAAACAAGCTGGTCGTCCTGTCTACTCCTATCGTTTGTCAGTCATCCACTTCTGGGCGCTGATGTTCGGTTATGTATGGCTGGGTGCTCACCATCTGCAGTACACCGCACTGCCTGACTGGACCGGCTCTCTCGGTGCCGCTGTCTCTCTGGCAATGATCATTCCTTCATGGGGTGGTGCTGTAAACGGTATGATGACCCTGTCCGGTGCCTGGGACAAACTGCGTACCGACTATGTCCTGCGTTTCATGATCATGTCTCTGGCCTTCTATGCCATGTCCACCTTTGAAGGTCCGGTCATGTCGCTGAAGACTGTTAACGCCCTCTCTCACTACACCGACTGGACCGTAGGTCATGTACACTCCGGTGCTCTGGGTTGGGTAGCCATGGTTGCTATCGGTGCGATCTACCACCTGATGGTGCGTACATTCCACACCGAAATGTGGTCAACAAAGCTGATCAATGCTCACTTCTGGACAGCAACCATCGGTGCGGTTATCTACGTCGTTGCGATGTGGGTCTCCGGTATCATGCAGGGCCTGATGTGGCGTGCCTATGATGAGTACGGCACTCTGGCTTACACCTTTGCGGAATCCGTTGAAGCAATGCATCCCTACTACGCCATGCGCGCGATCGGTGGTGCGATCTTCCTGCTTGGTGCTGTAATGATGCTGATCAACGTCCTTATGACTGTCTCTAAAGCATCGAGCGAAGGTAGTCTGCAACAAGCCCGCACCGCTGCGGCTACAGCTTAATCTTAAGGGGGTTTCGCAAAATGGCGAATGATAATAAATCTGTAAGCTTTCAGGAGAAGATGGAGAAAAACATCTGGCTGCTCCTGATCATTCTGGCTATATCCCTCTCTGTAGGTGGTCTGGTCGAAATCGTTCCGCTTTTCACCATGAAGAACACCATGGAGCACAATGCAGCGCCTGAACTGCTCTGGCAGCGTCAGCCAGGTCAGACTCTGCATGACCACAAGCCGGGTGATGGTATGCGTCCGTATACTTCGCTTGAGCTGGCTGGACGTGATATCTATCTGAAAGAAGGTTGCTACACCTGCCATTCTCAGATGGTGCGTCCTTTCCGTGATGAGAAAGAGCGTTATGGTCACTACTCACTGGCTTCCGAGTCCATGTACGACCATCCTTTCCAGTGGGGCTCCAAGCGTACCGGTCCTGACTTTGCCCGTCTCGGCGGCAAATATTCAGACGACTGGCATCGCAAGCATCTGCGTGAGCCACGCTCCGTGGTTCCAGAGTCCGTCATGCCTAACTACCCTTGGTTGAAAGACAATCTGATCGAGGGCAAGGATATGGCAAGTCGTTTCGAAGTCATGCGTCTGCTGGGTGTTCCGTACACCGATGAAGACATAGCCACTGCGAACGCAGAACTGGCTGGCAAGACTGAAGAAGATGCGATGGTGGCCTATCTGCAGGTTCTGGGCACCATGGCTACTTTGGACGAAAACAAAGTCTATCGTCAGTAATGAAAGAGTACTTTTCTACAAATTGGGAGGCGATGACCACCAACGATTGGATCGGCATGATCATGACGGTGGTCACCTTCTTCCTGATGATAGGCGTATATTTCTACGCGCTACGTCCAAAGAACAAGGATAAGCTTGAAAAGAATCGGTTTATCCCAATGGACGATGATGCAATTGATAGCGGAGATAAAAATGGCGGAAAATAATCCTTTTCCGGGTGAAAATAACACCGGACATATTTGGGACGACAACCTCCGGGAGCTGAGTAATCCTCCTCCACGGTGGTGGATGATCGCCTTCTGGGCATCAGTAATCTGGTGGATTGCCTATGGCGTTCTCTATCCCATGTGGCCAGTAGGTCAGGAGCCTACACAGGGCATCATGGGTTGGAGTCAGATGGATGAGTACAAGAAGGGTGTGGACGAGGTTGAAGCTGTACGTGCCGAGTTCGAAACCCAGATCAAGGGTATGTCAGCCAAAGAGATTCTGGCTACACCTGCTCTGACTCAATACACCATCGCTTCTGCGAAGGTACTGTTTGGTGACAACTGTGCGGCCTGTCATGGTGGCGGTGGTCAGGGTGGCCCCGGTTATCCTGTACTGGCTGACGACGATTGGCTCTACGGCGGTAGTGTCGACAACATTTCGCAGACGATCACCATGGGTCGTAAGGGCATCATGACCGCACACGGCAAGATCCTCTCGGACGCAGAGATCGACAGCTTGTCCGAAGCCATCATGGCGGGTAACCCCACTTCTGATCCTAACTTCACTCAGAAGGGTTGTATCGCCTGTCACGGTATGGACGGTAAAGGTATGGCCGTACTCGGTTCAGCCAATCTGACCGATGGCATCTATCGTTTTATGCCTGCTGAAGGTGAGACCCTGCTCGACAGCATCAAATACTCCATCAAGTACGGAGTAAATGACGCAACTGAGCCTAAGACTCGTGATGCTGTTATGCCGGCTTTCGGTGGTCGTCTGTCAGAAGATGACATTAAAAAGCTTGCTGTCTATGTCCACAGATTCGGTGGCGGACAATAAGGCTTTTTAAAGCCGACAGAGCATTTTTTTCACCATGGCCGTGTGAGCATGGAAACTCACACGGTTACAAGATAAGGGGATTGCTATGAACGGAGATGCAGTTTTTTGGGGTTCAATAGTCACCGTGGTGATTAGCGTGGTGATTGTCATCTTCTTGGGCTTCAAGGTCAGCAAACTCATCAAGAGTGATGCAGAAAAGCATAACGGCTGAGCAAGATTCGCTCTAAGTTAAGAAAGGGGGGTATAGATACCCCCCTTTTTTTATGTAAGAAAAGTTACAGTCTCACGGCTTCTGCTGCGGTGTAATAACACTTGCTTTAATTAGGGATTTGCGTCTGTCGGGTGAGCTTTTTTCAGGCAGCTTATTCAAGCAGGTTAGGTAATTAAAACAGTATGTTACTGATTTAAGCTATTCAATATTTCCAGCATCGCGAAACCGCTGAAATCGTTTTGAGTCGTGGCATAATTCTGTAAAATAGCCATGGAGTGTTGTTTAATTGCTTCTAACTTATTGATAAATCGCATGGCTTGATGATAAGCCTGTCTATATCATTTTTTTCTTATTTACCCCCCCACTGCTTCAGAGGAGTAGAGCCATTGAGCGCTAGTGATACGACTGCATCCAAACAACAGGTTGTGGATGACCTATACGCTGAATCCGCACATTGGCATCTGAATACCGGTGAAGAGACGATTCATGCCAAACGTATGGGTGGTCACTGGCGAAACTTGAAATGGCTGGCGGCCTCTTTCTGGATCATCTATTTCATCGGTCCCTATTTTCAGTGGGGTGATCGTCAAGCGGTACTGTTCGATATCCCGAACAGACAATTTCATATTCTTGGTGCAACCATTCTGCCTCAGGACTTCTGGATGCTCTCACTGACCCTGCTGTTTTTTGCCCTGTTGCTGGCTGTGGCAACGGCGCTGGCTGGCCGGGTCTATTGTGGCTTTTTCTGCTTTCAGACCGTTTGGACCGATGTGTTCACTTGGCTGGAAGAGAAGCTCGAAGGTAATCCGGTCAAAAGACGTAAACTTGAAAAAGAGCCTCTTAATGGGAGAAAGATCAGAATCAAGATAACCAAACACTTGATCTGGTTGCTGATCTCGGTTCTGACAGGCATCAGTTTTGTTGCCTGGTTTTATGATGCTTTTGACCTTTGGCGCGACATTTTCACCCTGCAGGCAGGCTCGGTGGCGTTTGGCACCATTGCGCTGTTTACGGTAGGAACCTATGTACTGGCTGGCTATATGCGTGAGCAGGCCTGCTTCTGGCTCTGCCCCTATGCCAGAATCCAAGGGGTAATGATCGATAAAACCACCGTCGTACCCTCCTATGATTTTCATCGTGGTGAGCCCAGAGGGCGCATCAAGAAGGGGCAACCGGAAGAAGAGCGGACAACCGGTGATTGCGTGGACTGCAAGCAGTGTATCGCTGTCTGTCCAACTGGTGTGGATATCCGTCATGGTCAGCAGGAAGGCTGCATCATGTGTGCACTCTGCATCGATGCCTGCGACGAGGTGATGGAGAAGGTCGGCCGACCCACAGGTCTGATTCGTTATGAGTCCTTTGAGTCTCTTGAGGCGAACAAGAAGCCGGTGCCACTCTACAAGCGCCCCAGAGTTTGGGTCTATTCCGCGATTATGACACTGGCGCTGGCCGGTATTGCCTATGGTTTGACCTCACTTGCACCCTTGGAGATCAAGGTGATCCATGATCGCCAGCCACTCTTCGTATTGCAGAGTGACGGCAGCATTCAGAACAAATATACGGTCAAAATCCTCAACAAAATGACCAATGACCTTCCGGTCACCATCAGTGCTGAAGGCCTGGATGGTCTGATACTGGTCGATGCGGACCAAGTCACCACAGCTCGCCGTGGCAAGGTCACACCTCGAACCGTGTTTGTTCGGGTGCCCCAGGAGAAGCTGACGGCTGAGAGTCTGCCGATCATCTTCAAAGTTCGGGGTGAACGGGATGGTGAGGTGCTGGAAAACAGCCGAACGAGCGTTTTTATTGGCCCAAAACGCTAGCTCTTGGTAAAATAGCCGACAATCTCAGGGCGGGCAGCGATGTCCGCCCTTTTCATTTTTTTATGCATAGTCGTTATAATTTGTAGCCATGACAGAGAAAAAATCAGCTTGGAGAAGTCCCTGGGTAATCGGTTGGGTGGCCATGGTGGTGGTTTTCTTCACCATGAACATGATCATGATCTACCTGGCAACCCAGAACAACCCGGGTTTGGTTGTGGATGACTTCTATGACCGTGGCCAGGATTATGAGAAAAACATGCTCAAACGCCAGGCAAGAGACCCAAAATGGGTGATGAAGATCAAACTGCCTTCTAAGATCGAGATTGGCCAGCCGGTAGTTTGCCAATATACGGTAAAAGACCGCGAAGGCACCCCGATCGACCGTGATGAAGTCACTTTTCATGCCTATCGGCCGTCTGATGCCGGTCAGGATTTTTCTGTACCCATGCAGCGGATCGGCCCTGGTCTCTACGAGGCGACAGTGAGTTTTCCTCTGAAGGGCGCCTGGGACCTGCTGGTCAGTATCCGCAACGGCGAGGATGAATACCAGGTACCCAAACGTATCGGTGTGGGTATAGATTGGGTGCCTTAGCAGCTGATCTTATAGGGTTAATTGAGTGATATTGAGCTGATTCAGGACAAAGCAGTGCCAAGGAATTCTGTCATCACAGAGCGCTTAATCCCGGTTTGACCGGACAAAGATCATTATCTCTTCGCAGGAGAGTCCGTGTCACATGTAGAGGCCTCTGAAGGCTGCTTCCACTGCCAACTTCCCATTCCCATTGAGGACGAAGTGATCGGCACGATCGAGGGCGAGGAGCAGCATTTCTGCTGTCTTGGCTGTAAAGCGGTCTGCGAAGCCATCTACGATGCCGGGCTGGAAGGCTTCTATCAGCGTACCCCTGACGGCACCAGTCTGGCGCCTCCACCGGAAATACCCACCGAACTGGCATTGTACGATCTGGATGATGTGCAGGCTGAATTCGTCGGCGAACTGGGTGAAGAGCGGGATATCCATCTGTTGATTGAGGGGATACACTGCGCTGCCTGTGTATGGCTGATTGAACACACCCTGAATCCCGTAACCGGCATTATCTCCGCTCAGGTCAATCTCTCAGGCAAGCGGCTTCATGTCAGGTGGCACAACAGTGCAATCTCTCTCTCCCAGATCATTCAGCGCCTCGGGCAGATCGGTTATGCGGCCGTTCCCTACGATCCCGAAGCCGCAGAGGGCGCGATAAAAAAACAGAATCGCCATCTGCTCTATCGAATGGCCTTCGCCGCCTTCGGTATGATGAACCTGATGTGGATCTCCATTGCCCTCTACGCGGGGGCGAGTGAAGGGGAGTTTCGAAGCCTTTTCCATTGGATCGGCTTCGCCTTGGCGACACCGGTGCTGATCTATTCGGGGTATCCGTTCTATAAAGGTGCCTGGTCCGGACTGCGTAACATGCATCTGGGAATGGATCTGCCAATTGCGATCGGCGCCACCATTACCTATCTCTACTCTCTCTACATCACTCTGAGTGGCAGTACCGTGGGGGAGGTCTATTACGATACGGTGGTGAATTTTCTGTTTGTCATCCTGGTGGGGCGCTATCTGGAAGCAATGTCGAAGCGCCAGGCAGTGGCGGCCACCCAGCGTCTTCTCGATCTGCAACCGAGGGTAGCCACCCGTCTATCCCGGGATGGTGTCGAAGAGGTTGTGCCGATTCGTGCCATTGCAGTGGGTGAGCTGGTATTGGTCAAACCGGGTGAACGGGTGCCGGTGGATGGTATTGTGAAGATGGGCGAGAGCTCGATTGACGAAGCGATGCTCACCGGTGAGTCCCAGGCCATCGATAAACAGTCTGGTGATTCAGTCTCTGCCGGAACCATCAACGGCGCCGGAGCTCTCCAGGTGGAGGTTTCCGGCCTGCTGAAGAATACCGCACTTGGGCGGATTATCAGTCTGGTTGAGGAGGCGCAGGGTTCTAAGGCACCGATTCAGTGTCTGGCCGATCAAATCGTCCCCTGGTTCGTCGCTGTGACACTGGCGTTGGCGACTCTGACCTTTCTCTATTGGGTCAACAGCGATTTTGAAATTGCCCTGCTGGCGGCAACCTCCGTGTTGATCATTACCTGTCCCTGCGCATTTGGCCTGGCAACCCCCATGTCAATTGCCGTGGCCTCGGGGCTTGGCGCCAAATACGGCATTCTGGTCAAGAACGGTGAGGTGCTTGAAACCCTCTCCACCATTAACCATGTGGTGTTCGATAAAACCGGTACCCTGACAGAGGGAGGGCTCTCTGTCGTCGGCATCTATACCGATCGTGAGCAGTGGCAGGAGGGTGATGAGCAAGTATCGGATTCGCTGGTGGAATTAATGGCGCTGCTGGCCGCTGTTGAGCGGCAGTCAGAGCATCCTACGGCTGAGTCGGTGGTGAATTGGGATGAGACATTCAATCACTTGCAGACCCGATATCGATGCACTGATTTCAAGGCCCTTCCCGGACTTGGTGTGACCGGGCTGGTCGATGAGCAGCAGCTGACCATCGGCAATCTCTCGCTGCTGGAGCGGCGGCAGTGCCAGATGTCCGACGGGCTGGAACAGCACGCCCGTCAGCTCGATGAACAAGGCATCGGCTGGTTCCGGGTGGCGATCAATGACAAAGAGACGGCGCTGATTGCTGTCGAAGACCGTATCAGGCCGGATGCCAAAGCGCTGATTGGGTCATTGAAAGCTGAGGGCATTGCTGTGACGCTGCTCAGTGGTGATCGCCGGCGTGCTGCAGAAGCAATTGCTGAGCGCCTCGGTGGCATGGAGGTGATTGCTGAGGTGCTTCCCGAGGAAAAAGATCAAGTAATCAGTCAGTTGCAGTCAGATGGGCATCGTGTGGCGATGGTAGGTGATGGGGTTAACGATGCCCCGGCACTGGTCCGGGCTGATGTGGGTATTGCCATGGGCTCAGGTACGGATGTCTCCATAGCCAGTGCCGATATCGTGTTGATGAGCAGTGAGCTGGAGCGGGTGCGTCTTGCCATCGGCTTATCCCGCAGGGCGTTGCTCACGATACGTCAAAATATCGGTATCTCAATAACCTACAATATTATTATGGTGCCATTGGCGATGGCAGCTGTGGTGACGCCATTGGTAGCCGCCATCTCTATGCCATTGAGTTCGCTGGCGGTTATCGGTAATTCTGCCCGTATCCGTACCCTGTTCAAAGGTGTTAAAGTAAACTAGGGCATGGTAATTGGCCCGAGTCATGTTTGATGGAGTGCATTGATGGATGTGATATATGGCCTGATTCCAGGCATGATCTTCTTGGGGCTGGCCGCCGTGGGGGTGCTGTTCTGGGCCGCCCGCAGTGGCCAATTTGATGACCTGGAGGGTGAGGCCCATCGAATCCTGATGGATGACGATATCGCACCCGCGAAAAAGCCCAAAAAAGGTCTGCCAAAACAGATGATGCCGGACGCAGAGGATCAGGATTAGACCTGCTTTCCAGCGTTTCAGCTGTTCTTCATTTTTTCTTCGTATTGAGCATTACTGTTTTTGATCTGCTCCACCAATCCTTGGATACGTTCCAGGGGCATATACTGAATAAGCTCCTTTCCCTCAGGATTGAGTCCGATGGTCATGCCTCGATCAGGATAGATCCAATGGGTGACACCGGTTTCCGTTTCGACAATTTTGTCTGTCGGTTCACCGAACCGGCTGTTGATCAGCTCCTCATCCAGATTGGCAGCGGGAATGTAGTTGATCAATTCGATCGGCAGTTGTTCGGCGATCTCTAAATCATCACTGCCGAGAACGATTTTATGGGTCGTATCCGATGTGCGGCTGATCCGGGAGCCACGATCAACCAATTCGTTCAATAGGGATTCATCCGCCTTCAGGGCGAGTATGAAGTCAGCCCTCAGTCCACTGAGAAAAACCCGTTCAAAATAGGCCTCAAGTGCTGGTTGTCCATCTGCACCGACAAACAGATTGACCTTGCCCTGGTTTTTGAATATCTCCCTCGCCTCTGGCAACAGGCTTTTGTTGAGGGTTAGGTCAAATACTTGTATCTCGTTGTTGGCGGTCACCTGGATCTCCCAGGGTAGCTTTGGATCACTGTCAACCTTGCGTCCACCCGGAAGTAGAACGGCGAGGGCGACCGCCACTACCGAGAGGGAGATAACCCAAAAGATAATCTTCTTTTCCATTTAGTCTTTAACCTGCTGTCGTTACTTCTTGCACTGCATCGCGCCTCGGATATCAGGCATTGGTATGAGACAGTACACGAGTCACTGCCCCTCACTCTTTGTCGCCAAGCCTGTTCTCTGGCATTATTGCCAGGCTGGGAATCCATAAATCTGCCAGGCAAAACCGCTGTAGTTCTGCATCTTACCTGCTTTATCTCAGTTTCACAGAGTCTAATCATGAAACTGCGGGATTGTCATGATCAGTATGCTCGACATGTTGCCTGGAATTGGCCTGAGTGGCGCCAATCATGGGCTATAACTTATCCGACAACTGAATCACCAGGGGAGGATTCTACAATGGGAAGCGGATTGTGGTTTATAACAATTCTCAAGGAGCAGCCATGGATCGGCTTGATTGTCGGTATCATATTGTTTTTATTGCTGTTTTTGGCGAAAAAATGGTTGGTGGCCAAGCTCATGGGAAGTGAAGGTGAGAGCTGATTGGCTTATATCGCCTACGGGTTTAAACTTAACCCCCAGTTTTTATTGGCATTAATTGCTGTAACGACCGATGGAGAGTTGAATTTCATCAACGGATGATGCCACCACATAGGTAACAGACCAGGTATAAAGAAACTCGATGAAATTTGAGATCCAAGAAGAATTGGTACAAAAAGCCAAGATACCTCATGATGTTTTTCTGACCAATCTGATTGGCAATCACATTTTATGGTTTGTCGCTGCACTGGGTCTGGTGCGCTCCTTTTGGCAGCCACTGGCGCTGGTGCCTGTTGTCTCTTTTGCCCTGCTTTTCTATACCCTCTGGCGAGCGAAGAAGTCGAAAGATCGCGATCAGTGGTATGTCTATGCCCATTGGCAGATTGCTGCCGAGCGAAGCCGTCTGTTTATCTATATGCTGCTGGCGGTACTGACTGTGTTTTTTCTCGGTTGGGCGGGTTACACCTATATGGGCATGCAGAAAGTTGCTGTCATGGCGATGATCGGTGGTATCGGCATTCTGCCGATCATGGTAACTGTTCTGATCCTGATTCTGATGGAGTCCGATGCCCTGCATCAGGCAGCTCAGGGTAAACTCGGCAAGCGGATGGTGGAAAAATATCCCTTTCCGGATGATATTGTGATCCTGGAGGATGACAGGGAAGAGGGCTCCGAAACGGATACCCAGGCCAATTGAAGAAGCTGTCTTAAAAATTAATCCAGCGCCAAATAGTTCACTTTCAGCCACCGGGTTAATAGTACTGCCAGTTGGCTGATCTACTCTCCGATCATTATCAGAGCTGCAGCCACTCGTCGCCCTTCCGACATCAGAATGTTATAGGTCCGGCAGGCAGCATCGGTGGCCATCACTTCCAGTCCAATTTGATGTTCCAACAGCGGGCGGATCAGTTGATGATCAGGAAAATGCTGTTTGGAGCCGGTACCCAGCACAACGATCTCCGGGGTCAGGGAGGCCAGTTGGGCGAAGTCCTCCTGCTTGAGTTCCTGGAATCGGGCGGGACGCCATTCAGGGATGATCCGCTCCGGCATGATGACCAGGCTCTCCCGGTATACCTTGCCACTGATGGTTATCTCGAATGCCCCGTAGTTCTGGATGGCGTGGCCGCTGTTGTTGTCGTCAAGTATGAATTTCATAGTCCGACCTTACCGCAAACGGTGATTGCAAAAAAGTGACCCTTTTTTCCGCTCTATGACAACTGCCGCTGCAGGCTTGAATCGCGGCATAAACAGGTGACTTCACAGCATGCTTGTGACCCTGAACAGAGAGAATTTCAAAAAAACGCTTTTATCATGCCGGATAAGTGTTTCCTGAATTGATCTTTTATTATGGGTCAGTTAACTTTGTACCTTTTCACCTAACAGAAAAGTCGAGGTATCCGTGTCCACGCAAGAGATGGAAGAGTTCCGCAGAATCAAGCGGTTGCCACCCTATGTGTTCGCTATTGTGAATGAACTCAAGGCGGCGGCGCGAGCGCGGGGCGAGGACATCATCGATTTTGGCATGGGTAACCCGGATCAGCCCACGCCACAACATATCGTGGACAAGCTTTGCGAGGTCGCAAACCGTAAAGATACCCACCGTTACTCCATGTCGAAAGGCATACCACGACTGCGCCGGGCGATGAGTAACTGGTATAAAAGCCGCTACCAGGTCGATCTCGATCCCGAGACTCAGGTGATCGCCACGATCGGTTCCAAAGAGGGCCTGGCACATCTGGCGCTGGCCTGCATGGGGCCGGGGGATTCGGTGCTTGTCCCCAATCCGGCCTATCCCATACACCCATACGGATTCATCATTTCCGGTGCCGATGTGCGCCATGTGCCGATGGTTCCCGGAGTGGATTTCTTCGATGAACTGGTGAGAGCAATCAAGGACTCCTGGCCACGTCCGAAAATGCTGGTACTGAATTTTCCCGGCAATCCGACAACCCAATGTGTCGAGCTCGACTTCTTCGAAAAGATTGTGGAGATCGCCAAGGAGTACAACATCTGGGTGGTGCACGATCTGGCCTATGCGGATATCGTCTTCGATGGTTATGTGGCGCCCTCGATTCTGCAGGTGCCCGGGGCCGATGAAATCGCGGTGGAGTTCTTCTCCCTGTCGAAAAGTTACAACATGCCGGGCTGGCGGGTCGGCTTCATGTCAGGAAATAAGACTCTGGTAGCCGCCCTGGCAAGGATCAAGTCCTATCTTGACTATGGAACCTTCACTCCGATTCAGGTTGCCGCCATTGCGGCGCTGGAAGGTCCCCAGGATGTGGTGAGGGAGATCTGCGGCATGTATCAAAGCCGTCGGGATGTGTTGTGCGACGGTCTGAACAATATCGGCTGGCATGTGGAAAAACCGAAAGCAACCATGTTTGTCTGGGCACCGATTCCTGAGCCCTACCGGGCCATGGGCTCCCTTGAATTTTCCAAGAAACTGTTGAGCGAAGCCAAGGTCGCTGTTTCACCGGGTATCGGATTCGGTGAACATGGTGATGATCATGTCCGCTTTGGTTTGATTGAAAATGAACACAGAACCCGCCAGGCAGTGCGGGGTATTCGCGATATGTTCCGTAAAGACGGACTGATCGAATCTTGAGCAATCTATTGTAGGAGTAATTACTGTGAATCCAGTTAAAGTTGGTTTGTTGGGGCTTGGCACGGTTGGAGGCGGTACGCTGAATGTCCTGACCCGCAATGCCGATGAGATTGCCCGTCGTGCTGGTCGCGGTATACAGATTACCCATGCAGCAGCCAAGGCCTATGATCCCAGTAAATTGTCCGGCCTGGATAAGGTTGAGATCAGTGACGATGCCTTTGCGGTGGTGGACAATCCGGAAATCGAGATCATCATCGAATTGATCGGCGGCTATTCCCCCGCACGAGAATTGGTATTGAAAGCGATTGAAAACGGTAAACATGTGGTCACCGCGAATAAGGCGCTGATCGCCATGCATGGCAATGAAATCTTTGCAGCGGCGCAGAAGCACGGGGTCATGGTGGCCTTCGAAGCCGCTGTGGCTGGTGGTATTCCGATAATCAAAGCGGTTCGTGAAGGGTTGGCGGCGAATCGTATCGAATGGATCGCCGGTATCATCAACGGCACAGGTAACTTCATTTTAACCGAGATGCGCGATAAGGGACGTGAGTTCTCCGACGTGCTCAAAGAGGCGCAAGCCCTGGGCTATGCGGAAGCGGATCCCACCTTCGATGTGGAAGGCATCGATGCAGCCCACAAGCTGACGATCCTGGGCTCAATCGCATTTGGCATTCCTTTGCAGTTTGAAAAAACCTATACCGAAGGCATTACCAAAATTGAACCCCAGGATGTGGAGTATGCCAACGATTTCGGCTACCGCATCAAACATCTTGGTGTCACCCGTATGACCGATAAGGGTATCGAGATGCGGGTCCATCCCACCATGATTCCCCACCGGCGCTTGATCGCCAATGTGGATGGGGTGATGAATGCGGTATTGGTCAACGGGGATGCCGTGGGGCCAACACTCTATTACGGCGCCGGGGCGGGATCCGAACCGACAGCATCTGCGGTGACAGCCGACGTGGTTGATGTGGTGCGGGCACTGACCACCGACACAGAGAACCGGGTCCCCCATCTGGCATTTCAACCAGGAGAACTGGTCGATCTACCGATCCTGCCGATCGAAGAGGTCGAATCAGCCTATTACCTGAGAATGCAGGTTGAGGATAAACCGGGTGTGGTCGCCAGAATCGCAACCATCCTGGCGGATTCACAGATCAGCATTGAAGCGATTCATCAGAAAGAGCCCGCCGAAGGTGACAGTACCGTACCCCTGGTGATGATCACCCAGACCGTCGTGGAGAAACGCCTGAATGATGCGCTGGCTGCCATTGAACAGCTGGAGAGCGTCTCAGGACAGATCATGCGGATCAGGATTGAGCGTCTCGATGGCTAGTTGCCGATCGATATAGCAGAAAGTTTCTGACAGGTGGGGCTGAGAAATTATCAGACCCCATAAGATAAAGATAAAGATTTTTGAGGATTAAATATCATGTCATTCCGTCCCCGATACACTGGATTGATCGACCGCTACCGTGACCGACTGCCTGTACACGATGATACCCGGATCATCAGTCTGGGAGAGGGTAATACACCTCTGATACGTCTGCACAATATTCCCTCGCAACTGGGCAAGGATGTGGACATCTACGTAAAGTATGAAGGTCTGAATCCGACTGGTTCATTCAAGGACCGGGGCATGACCATGGCGGTCACCAAAGCAGTGGAAGAGGGCAGTAAAGCGATTATCTGCGCCTCCACCGGTAACACCTCCGCAGCTGCGGCGGCCTACGCGGCAAGAGCCGGAATCACCGCCTTCGTGCTGATTCCAGATGGCAAGATTGCCATGGGGAAGCTGGCTCAGGCGATGATGTACGGCGCCGTAACCATCCAGATCAAGGGTAACTTTGATGATGGTATGCAGCTGGTCAAGGATGTGGCTGATCACGCCCCGGTAACGATCGTTAACTCGATCAATCCCTATCGTCTGCAGGGGCAGAAGACCGCAGCCTTTGAGATTGTCGAGGAGCTGGGACACGCCCCCGATTTCCACTGTCTACCGGTGGGCAATGCAGGCAACATCACCGCTCACTGGATAGGCTACTGTGAGTACAGTTGCACCAGTGGAGAGAAAGTGACGGATGCCTGTGCCTATTGTGGTGGTCAGTGTAAATTTGCCGGTGGTGCAATCACCGGTAAACGACCAAAAATGGTCGGTTATCAGGCCTCGGGTTCCGCTCCATTCATGCGAGGTGGACCGGTTAAAGATCCCGAAACCGTCGCAACGGCGATCCGTATCGGTAATCCACAGTCCTGGAATCAGGCCTGGAAAGTCCAGCAGGAGTCTGGTGGCTGGTTTGACGAGTGCAGCGATGAGGAGATTCTGGCGGCACAGAAGCTGTTGGCGGGGCATGAAGGGGTATTTTGTGAGCCCGCTTCGGCCACTTCACTGGCTGGTGCTATGCGCGATATCAAATCCGGCAAGATCCCTGAAGGTTCCAGCATTGTCTGTACGCTTACCGGTAATGGCTTAAAGGATCCGGACACAGCGATTCAGCAATCAACCTCACCGGTGATCACCATTGATGCCGAGCTGGAAGCGGTAAAACACTCGATCCTGGACAACATGGTCTGATGACCAGGTAATCCTCCTTGTTGAACGGATGCTGCGAATATGGGGAGACAGATCGACCTGTTGTTGCCCGGCCTGCATTGGGATACGGCGCTAAAACAGCTCAATGATCAGGAATATCGGCCGAAAAACCTGGAGAGGGTGCTTGGTAAGGCAAAAATAGTCGCCGAACCTGGCACGGATTTGACCACAACTCTGTTCAGTCTGTTTGGGGTTGGTGTGGTTGCCGATCGTGATCTTCCTTCCGGCGCCGTCACCGCATTTACACCTGATCGGCAATCAGACGGGGATTGTTGGGCTTTGGCAACCCCTGTCCATCTGCTGGCGGATCGAGACAGGCTGATTTTGATCAGATTGGCTCCCCAGTCCATCGAGAGTGATTATGCCCAGCGGCTGATCAGTCGATTCAATTCCCATTTTGAAACAGAGGGGCTGTCACTGGTAGAGGTAGCTCAGGGGCAGTGGTGTATGAAGCTGAGCACACTGCCGGATATGACAACATCCGATATAGAGTCGGTTGCGGGACGGCATATTGAAACCTTCATGCCGTCAGGTCGTGATAGCGCATCTTGGCGGGGGCTTCTGAATGAAATACAGATGCTGTTTTATCAGGAGGAGATGAACCAGCAAAGGATGCTTCAGGGAGACTCCTATGTGAATGGGATTTGGTTGTCCGGATTTGGTGTTTGCCCTGAGATTGATAACAGATATCGCGCCTTGTTCGGTTCGCACCCACTGCTCTCCGGGCTGGCCCGATTGAGCAAATTGCCGGTCAGTGATCCACCCAGCGATATTGCAGAAGCAACGGCGGAAGATGGCAATATTGCGATTCTTTTCACTGACCTCCTCGAAGCTGAGCTCAATGCCGACACTGGCGCTTGGGTAAAAGCATTGAGCGAGACTGAGCAAAAGCTGTGCGACTTACTGGAAGTTGTTGATTCAGCTGAGGATAAGCTCAGTATCTATACTTGCAAGGGATATCGATTTGAGGTGCGGAAGCGAGGCTCGATTGTGAACCTCTTTAAAGGCAATAAATCGCTATTTCAAATACTAGGGCTTGTTAATAGTGATCGGAAGTGATGTTGTTGAAGGCATAGCGAATTGAAAATATCAATCTGCACTCAACCAGGGCAGATCACTTTCAGTGATTTGTAATCAGTGGTCGTTGTGGACAGCTGACAGAGACACCAAGATGGCGGAACGAATGACTTTGAAAGAGTTATCCCCAGATCAACTGTTTAGCGGAGTGGTTCTGCTTGCTTGTGTGTTGATCTTGACCCTGGTGTATGGGCAGACTTCAATCGGCTTTTACCGTTTATGGGTTGCTGAAAACAGCCTGCAATCCCATGGATTGCTGCTGCTACCCCTATCGTATTACCTGCTGGCCAGAGAGTGGTATTCACGCCGGCATGAGTTGCAAATAAGTTTCAGGCCGATTTTACTCCTGCTGCTAGTTATCCTTTCAGTGATCTGGCTGCTGTCTGAGATCGCTCAGATACAGGTTGGATCCCAGATGGTGCTGATCATGATACTGAGTGTCAGTGTGATGGCGCTGTTTGGCATCAAGCATACAGCCAGGATGGTTTTGCCAATCCTGGTCTTGATCAGTGCAACCTCAGTTTGGTCTGTACTTTCACAGCCATTACAGGTGCCGACGGCTGTATTTGTTAACCAAATGTTGCACTTTACCGGTTATGCCTCGTTTCAAGAGTCCTATTTTATTACCATCCCGGAAGGAGTTTTTGAAGTGGGGGATACCTGTAGTGGACTGAGGTATCAGATCGCCGCAATAACCCTTGCAATTATCTACTCATTCTTTTCCCACTATTCAATCCGACACGCAGTGATCTATATGTTGCTGGCGTCAGGCGTTGCTTTTATCTCAAATAGTATTCGTATCTACATTGTGGTGCTTTCAGGGCACTACACAAATATGACACACAGTCTGCTGAATGATCATATCTGGCTTGGTTGGGTCGTGTTTGTAATCTGCTATGCAGCTTTTATGTACGCCACAGTGAGTTATGAGAAGAGACTCAAGGGAGAACAGAAACAGCCTGTGATAGAGACTGGTAAGGTCCCTGTAACAAAGTTTTCCTACAGCAAAACAATCTTGATTGCAAGTGTGTTATTGATATCCGCCAGTGCCGGTCCGATATATAGTGTAATTGCCATGAATGGCGATGGAATGCGCGGAAGTTACGATTTTGATTTCAGCTTCGGTGAAATAAATCTCACTGAGGTGACCGCAGATGAAAGATGGAATCCAGCCTGGGTAAATGCGGATTTTGAAAAACGGACCGCATACCAGGTAGCCGGTATCAATGCAGAGTTGTATACCGCCTACTACGCTACACAGGAGCAAGGAAAAGAAGCGGTCAATGATCTTAATCAGGCATATAATAGTGAGGAGTGGGTCAGCAGTGATCGCGTTATTCTGGATATCAATCTTTCAGCAGGGCGTACCATCTCGGTATCGGAAGAGACGATCGTTGATAGTAAGAGAAATGAACGCATTATATGGCAATGGTATTACATAGGAGGAGAGATCTCATCGAGCAGGCTGCAAAGCAAACTGTACGGTATCCTTGGTGCACTGAAAGGCCGTCATGATGCGGCTGTGGTAGTGATCTCTACAGATAAAACAGGTGATGGTACATTGGAACGTGAAAGTATGATGAAATTCACCGATTTGGTCATCAACAAAATTGAGCAACACTATTCAGCACAAAAGAACTGAGATCTCACCCTTAACAGTTATTGAAACTCATTATATATAACAATCAAAATACATGACTTCGCAAAACAGACAAATTAATGCCATAACCGTTGATGTTGAGGACTACTATCAGGTGTCGGCATTTAACAAACAGATAACTAAAGCTGAATGGGAAAGCTATGAGTCACGTGTCTATGACAATACACACAGGATTTTGAAGATATTTGATGACAGTAATATTAAAGGCACGTTCTTTGTATTGGGTTGGGTGGCTGAACGAAACAAAAAGTTGATTAACGAAATTTCTGAACTTGGACACGAAGTGGCCTGCCATGGATATAGCCATGACTTGGTTTATAACCAAACACCTGAAACATTCCTTGAGGAGACCAAGCAATCCAAGGCAATTATTGAAGATATCATTGGCAGACCGATTAAAGGTTATCGCGCCGCCAGTTATTCCATTACAGAAAAATCCCTTTGGGCACTGGATATTCTCACGGAATGTGGTTTTTCCTATGACTCAAGCATATTTCCCATCATGCATGATCGGTATGGTATCCCAGGTGCGAAGACCATGCCTCACCGATTAAAAACAGAAAAAGGTAATGAGATTATCGAGTTTCCTCTCTCGACTGTGGGAGTAGCCAAGCGTCGCTTACCGGTTAGTGGCGGGGGGTATTTCAGGCTGTTTCCCTATTGGCTGTCCAAGGCAGGGCTAAATCGTGTCAACCGGAATGATCAGATGCCATTTATTTTCTACATGCACCCATGGGAAATCGACGAAGGGCAGCCAAAGATCAAATCGAGCAGGCTCTCAGAGTTCAGGCACTATAACAATATTGATAAATTTGAAAGCAGATTGTTGAAACTGATTAGGGATTTTGAGTTTTCGACTGTTTCAGATGTGCTGCAGCGTTTGAATTTTGAAGTATGAGTGACAGTATGACTGAAAATGATATGCTGAAATCACTTTTAGTTCGTATTGTTCGCTCGATTAAAAGACGTATACGTCACCAAAAACTGTTACGGGTAGTGCGGGAAAAAAGCGAATCCGCAATCAATTCTGCCCAGAAAACAGATCATATCCTGGTGCTCTGTTATGGGAATATTTATCGGAGCCCGTTAGTTGAATACCTACTTAAAAAATCACTTTCGAATACAGATATAGAGATCAGGTCTGCCGGCTTTCACGATAGAACTGGGCGAAGTTGTGCAGAAGAGTATCTGAAGCTACTGGCCGAACGGGGATATGACCTGGCAGCACATCGATCCAGCAGGATTTCACAGGATGATGTTAATTGGGCTGATCTCATCGTAATCATGGATCGAAAGAACTGGGATCTGCTCAGTTCAATGGATCAGCAAGCATTGGCTAAAACTATCTGGATTGGTGCGTACTCACCCAACCTCTCAGTGGAAGTAATCGATCCCTATAATCAGGGGAATGAGAAGACTCGTCAGGTTATCTCTCAGCTAGAGCAATCAGTGGTTGATATCGCGGCAAAAGTGATAGAGAAGAATCAGAAAAAAAGCGGCGAAATGGATAAGGGTGGCTCAGAGTGAATGCCAAACACAGCATATACATCCTGACTGCCGTAGTCCTCACAGTTGTACTACTTGAGATCGGTCTTCGAGCATTTGAAAACCGTCTTTCAGGTAATCTGAATCATATCAATCAGATACCGGACATTGCCGCAGAATATGAGCAGCACCAAGGCACCAATATTCTGTTTCTTGGGAATTCCCTGATTAACGAGGCAGTCGACATCAGCCAACTGAATAGGCAGTTATCTGATGATTATCTGGTAAAGAAAATTACACCGGATGGTACCTCGCTATGGGATTGGAATATGATTTTGAGAAATAATCTTATTACACCTGATATGCAGCTGGATTATCTGGTGATCGGATTTGCCTGGGGATTGCTGAATGATGATTATCGACCTAATCCCAGTCGACTGGGCGGATACTTCTCTGGGCTTGGTGATGGACTGCTGCTGTTTGGTTATGGAATGAGTGATTTTGCTGAGTTATCTGAGTTTATTATTGGTTGGGCATCAAAATTATTCGTCAACAGAGAAGCGGTCAGAAATAAAATACTTAATAATTTGGTACCTAACTATGAAACGTTTGTTCAGGTACAGAACCAGGCTGGTGCACCTGATCAGGCCGTCCATCAGACTCAAGCGGATGGGACTCTACCTGATTACAGGATGTTGAATGATTTGATCGACCAGCTGGATGAGCAGGGAATCAAACTGGTTATGATTGCCATGCCTATTGAGGGGGCATATTCAGTCAATGAAAAGTTGAAAGAAACGCTGCAAAAGAGGGCCTATCTCTATAAAGACTATAGGGATAATTTCAGATCGTTCGGTGCACTCTACAAAGATGGTGTCCATTTTAATGAGAAGGGTCGTGAGCAATTCACCACCACTCTGGGCAAGCTGATTAGTCAGGAATTGAGTGGGCAGTAGAGAATGTTATTCAACAGTTACATATTCTGGGCCTTTTTTGCAGTTGTCATTCTGCTCTATTTTCAGCTGCCCCATAAATATCAAAACCGAATGTTGCTGGTGGCCAGTTATATTTTCTATGGCTATTGGGATTATCGGTTTCTGTCACTGATCTTTATATCTACAGTCGTTGATTACTTCGTTGCACTGAATATCGCAAAGCAGGATGACGCCAAACTCAGGAAGCATCTGTTGCTGTTATCGGTTTTCACCAACCTGGGCTTTTTGGGATTCTTTAAGTATTACAACTTCTTTTCCAATGAATTCGCTGCGATGCTTGGCACAATCGGCGTCGATGTCAGTTTGCCTGTGTTGAATATTATTCTGCCTGTCGGTATTTCGTTCTATACGTTTCAAACACTCAGCTACACAATTGACACCTATAGAAACAAAGTACAACCAACGGATAAGTTTCTCGACTTCGCTCTGTATGTATCCTTTTTTCCTCAATTGGTTGCCGGGCCAATTGAGAGAGCCAGTCATCTGTTACCACAGATTCTAAAGGTACGTAAGCTCGATGCGCCAGCATTTTCAGAAGGCCTCTTTCTGGTGATTTCTGGATTGTTTAAAAAAGTCGTCATCGCAGACAATATGGCGCCAATAGTCAATACGATATTTTCTAAACCTGTCAATGAATTGACAGGCTTTGAGGTGCTGGTTGGTTTATACGCCTTTGCATTTCAAATTTATGGCGATTTTTCCGGCTATTCATCAATTGCAAAAGGTGTCGCAAGATGGATGGGATTTGACTTGATGTGGAATTTCAGGAATCCCTATTTTTCAACATCCCCGAGTGAGTTCTGGTCCCGTTGGCATATCAGTCTCTCAACCTGGATCAGGGATTATATCTATATACCTTTGGGTGGTGGAAGGTTGGGAAATTTTCTGACCTTTCGTAACCTTGTGCTTACCATGTTTTTAGGTGGTCTCTGGCATGGTGCGGGCTGGACATTCATCGTATGGGGGCTGTTTCACGGAGCCATACTGGTTGTCTACCATGCTATCGAAGCAGCCAAAGGAAAGGATTATTTTACTCAACCAACGTCACTTGGTCGACATATACTGTTCGTTTTTATCCTATTTCATCTGACCTGCATCAGTTGGTTACTATTCAGGGCAGAGTCAATGCAGCAGGTGGTGGATATGATCTATTTGCTTGCGACAGACTATCGGGTTACAGATTATTCGATCTATGTGCTAGGCAATATCCTGTTCTTTGTCGTACCGCTGATGTTTTTTGAATACATAACTGAAAGAAAGAATGATCTTCTTTACCTGGTAAGTGCGAATCCAGTCGTACAGTATCTCTCTTATCTCTACATGGTGCTGATGTTACTGTTTTTTGTTCCACTGCAGAAACAGGTCTTCATCTACTTCCAGTTCTGAGAACATGAATCAAGTTATAAATGACCATGAATGAAAATCTGACAGTATTAGAAATAGATGGTGAACGTCTTTTCACTATTGAGCACTTTCCCAAACAGACTGAGCCAACGAAGGCCTATATTTTCGTACATCCATTTGCTGAGGAGAAGCTTTGGAGTCATAGAGTCTACGTGACAACAGCAAGAGCATTTTGCGATCAAGGGATGCTGGTTGCCCGCTTTGATTTTCGCGGTCACGGAGATAGTGACGGTGATTATGATGAAGCCTCATTGAAGAGACACCTGACAGATATCAGTACTGTTGTCGATCATGTCAAGAAGGCAAATCCGTCAATAAAACATATAGGACTGTTCGGCTTGCGGCTTGGTGCAACCCTTGCAACCTTAACTGCATTATCAAGAGGTGATATTGAGGAATTGATATTATGGGATCCTATTCTGGATGGCGACAGGTACATGCAGGAAATACTTCGCAGTAATCTTGCTTCGCAAATGGCGATCAAAGGAAAAGTTGAAGTAACCAGGGATGAACTGGTGGATAAAATGAAGTCTGGTGAGGCAGTTAATATAGAAGGGTACTACATCAACTATAATTACTTTCAGGAAATATCTTCAATCAATCTGTTGGATCGAGATTACCCGGAAAATTTGAGCTGCTGTATATTGCAGGTAGTAAGGAATCCAAAGCAACCGATAAACAAACAGTATCTTCAGTTCTCCGAGAAATTCAGTAATAACCCAACCCTCGATAAGGCACATGAACAGCAGTTCTGGAAGGAGATTAAATCATTTTACGATCGGGCTGATAATCTTTTAACGAGATCATTATCATGGTTGGAAAGCAAATGAAGACAACGCCGGTACTATTCGATAACAGGGATGGATATAAGTTATATGGAATTTTTGAACAACCCGAACACAGCAGATCCAATACCACAGTATTGTTACTCTCACCAGGCGTGAAAATGCGTGTTGGTCCCCACCGTCTCTATAACAAGCTTTCAAAGCAGCTTGTTGAACATGGCGTCAATGTTTTCAGATTCGACTTTTTTGGGTTGGGTGATTCTGAAGGTGTTATAGAGGAATCAGTACTAAAAGATGTCTACAACACCATTCTGGATGGTCGCTTTATCGGTGATACAGTAGACGCCATGAACTGGCTTGAAACTAATCAGGATCAAAATCAGTTCATTCTAGGTGGACTGTGTGGTGGTGCACTTACCGGTCTATTGACAGCCTGTGAGGATGAACGGGTCACAGGATTGCTCGCACTCGGGCTTATCAATGTATTCGAGGGTGGTGAGGATAATTTTGGTAAGTTCGTGACTGAAGGTCAGCTTAGCTCTTTAAAGGATGGCTACATCAAAAAACTCACAGACCTGAACTCATGGAAAAGGCTGTTAACGTTTAAAAGTGATTTCAGGGTTATTTTTAAAATACTGCTGAAGCCGCTACGCAAACTAACAGGCAGTGTACAATCCAGCAAATCCGAGGATACGGAACTTGCCATGCCAAAAGCGCTTCAGGGAAGTAATGTAAATCCAAAATTTGCACCCTCATTTTTCAAAATGTTAAAAAATTCAAAAAAGATGTTACTGATTTTCAGCGGTGCAGACAGGTTGTTGTGGGAGTTTGAAGAGAAATTTGAAAACATCTACAAAAAAAAGTTGAAACCATATAAAGACAGTTATCAGATACATACGATTCCTGAGGCGAATCACATACTGGCAAGTAGAGAGTGGGAAGCATCTGTCTACAAATACGTGAGTGAATGGCTAACGACAAATTACCCGAACACTCAACTATCCAAATAGTGATTAAACAAGAATATCGAACAGAATCATCGAAGGTGATGACTTCGGTTGTTGAGTCGGACATGCGGGAGAAAAAACCAGACTGCATTAATGTTTTTTATGAAGCTCACTCCATAAGCAAATTATGAATTACGTTACTCCAGCGGTTTTGTGAAGAGGTACCGAAATAGCAAATTCAGATTAATCAAAAATGAGAAATTAAACAGATAAAACAGCTCAAGAAACAGTAGGTTATCATTTTTTAGAACTCATGCTCATAGGTTATCTGACCTGGTTCACACACACTTAATATTTATTCTACTAATATAGTCCCTGAATCAGGGCAAAAATCAACTGAGCTTGAGTATGTGGATTCTGGTTGCGAAATAGAATCATTTCAGACGAGTTGGCGTATTGGCAGGGGAATTAAATTCGTATTATGCCATACACCAAAAACCGGTCAGCAACCGTGGATAGGTTTAAAAAAACTTGAGCAACGTATATCGAGACCCTGACTAAAGACAAAATTGGAATATTGAGATCGTAAGATGAAATACTCACATACTATTATTTTTGGGTTGTTGTTACTGTTATCCGGTTCTGCCTATTCAGTACAAGGACTACCTTTTACTACTTCATTTGAGAGTGGCGATCTCAGCGACTGGTTCTGGGGTAATGATACAAATACCACAGTAATAAATACAACCGATGCCTATGATGGAAACTACTGTGCCCAGATCAACTACAGCGCCACTGAGAATTGGGACAACTATCTCGATTACTACTTTGGAGATCATGTAAGTATCGGGTCCCATACTCGTGGTGAAGCTGCAAACGAGTTATGGTTAAAACTCAGTGTTAAATATGACGAGCGGTTTACACCGAGTGGTAAGCAGAAACTAGCCTTGGTCAATTATACAAATGGCCAGGACAGTCAGCGTCGATATCAGGTTATTGTCTATAACTACCAGGGTGAATACGCCATTGAGCATAGTTACATCAATGATTGGCGTTTCTTCCTCCTGCCACAAAATGTGGGTGGTGCTGCCAGCCCAGTTAGACCTGGTCAGTGGGATACATTGAAAGTCTATTTCAGGAACAATACGCCAGGCGCTTCGGACGGCATCGTCAGAATGTGGGTTAATAATGTGCTCAAGGTAGAGTATACGAATGTCAATCTCAGGGAATCTACAAATTTCAACCCGAACAAATTGATCCTCTCCAGCTGGGTTGATAATCGGGTTACCAGTGAAAACGGCATCATCTACCATGATGATTACTATCTGGGTGAAACGGACCCGGATTCAGGTACGCCGGCAAACGCCCCGCCTTCACCGCCTACACTACTGAATCAGTAAATTTCTAGTGGACCCACCACCATCCTGTAACGGATGGTGGTGGGCTTTTATTTCGTCTATCGTTCGTCGTGAACAGCTCTAAAACAGCACTCAATCATACAGATGACTGAGGTATGAAGGTGTCTGCAACTTGAGGTTCGTTATAGCCATAGAATCAACTGCAGACAGTCTGATTCCATTACTGTGTAAAAACGGGTCTTCTTTTCCTCATGGTTCAATGTCGATAAACACTCCAAAAAACCCAATTCATTGAAAATCACCCAAAAATAATAATAAGCTTAACTTTGTGGGAGAAAGATTATGTCATTGGATTCTGTCGAAATATAAATACTATTAAATACAAATGACATAATCATAAATTAATGATTATGATAAGCCGTAAGTAAATCCTCAAAAGCTCTTGTTGCTGCTGCAAATGTTAAATAGCTTGTTTTAAAAAAGGATTAATCTAGTCTTAACTATGTGGTGAGTGGGAGGGCAGAGGCGACAATTACCTGCTGATGGATTGGTAGGGGGTTTCAGACATAAGAGGGTGCTGCTCATAATGTGTGAGATAGCTGATATCTGAACTCATTATAATAAAAACAGATCAGATCTAGTGAGATTAATTATCGTGGTCCGGGGTGTACCGATTATTATCATCCATAGTTAGAGATTATTTAAGAGTATACAGAGATCGAGATCAATTGAGACTCCATCTTAAGTGGTGAATGCGTTGGAATTTCAAAATTTAGGGTTGTGCGGGGTATTTATAAAAAACGATGTTATGGCTGAAGCATATTGGTTGTTTCAAACTGGATGGCGTTAAAATACATGATTCACGGCGAGTCCTTTCAGGATTCGCTGTGTGGTTATTTGTCTCTACGATCACGTATGCTTCAGAAAGTCTGGTAATGGGTGTGCATCCATACCGACCCCACAATGAACTGAAAGAGATGTTTCAGCCGTTGGCGGATTACCTGAGTATGGAGTTGGATCAGAAGATCGAGGTTAGAATCGGGGATTCCTACCAGTCTCATATTGATGCAATCCTTGCCGGTGATGTGGATTTTGCCTATATCGGACCTTCGTTGTTTGTTAGTTTGACGCGCACTAGTAACGATATTCCGGTATTGGCCCGATTGGAAATCAATGGTAAACCGACTTTTACCGGTAAAATCATCGTTAGTGATGATAGTGGGATAAATGATATTGAAGACCTCAAACAACGCCAATTTGCTTTTGGCAACAGATCTTCAACCATGAGTCATCTGATACCAAGACAGATGTTGTATGAGGCTGGTATCGACTTAGATGATCTCGCCGGATATCACCACTACAGTAACCATAATAATGTTGCTATGGCAGTTCTTGCAGGTGATGCCGATGCGGGCGCAGTCAAAGAAGCGGTTTTTGAAAAATATAGGAAACATGGAATCGTAGCCATTGAGACAACTGAGGCAGTATCAGAACATCTATTTATCGGCACGTTGAAAACCGACAGCCAGTTACTCAAAGAGTTGAAAATGGCACTATTAAATCTCGATCACAAAAACAGTGATACTGCGTCTGTTCTGAAACCCATTAAGCAGACGGCAACTGCACTGGTGCAAACCAGCTACCAGGACTACGATGCCTTGAGGGAGATTCTGAATACCCTCGAACAGAGGGGGGTAATGTGGTAGAGCAATTAAATCGCAAACCATTTCTACTGCTTGTCAGTATCTCAACGCTGTTGTTCATATTGATGCTGTTTGGAGCGGTATGGTTATTTATCAAACATCAGCACGAGCATCATATGGAGGTAACCAAAGCATTAGCCAGAGGTCAAATGGAAGTCATCTCTTTTATTACCCAGGAAGAGTTGCAGAAAGGAAACTACGATACCATTGCGTTATTGTTCAAGCAGTGGGCGAGTCAGTATGTTGAAGTAGATGAGGTCGAATTGATCTCAAAAAATGGTTTCATGATCGCCGGTTATGGTCCACTGAATCCGGCTGATAGGAGATTTGTAACGGAAAAGGAGATTACCTATTCCTATCGTGGTAATGCCAAATTAATGATGGCATACAGCTTGGAGGGAGCGCATAAGCTAACCAGCGATCTTGTTTTTCAGATGATCCTGGCAGGTTTGAGTATCTCTTTTGTCTTTTCACTGCTTTTCTATCTGTTTGCATCACGCAGACAGGAAGCGGGCCTGCTCACCAATATGGTTGATGAGCTGAAAGATGCAGAATCACGCAATAAGCGTCTGGCTGCATACCCTAAAGCTAATCCTAATCCCATAGCTGCCTTTGAACTGGATGGTAAGGAAATATTTTACAATCCGGCATTCAAACGGTTGATCGATCTTTTGCATGCCAAGGATAGTAGTGTCTTATTGCCGGATGATCATGCTGAGATTCTCAAAAGAATCGGTAGTGGAGAGAATCAACTCTATGCGGAAGTGGATACCGGATACAAACATCTACTGCTGCACTATCAGTGGATTGATCTGGTGCAAGAGGTCTATGTCTACATACAGGATGTAACGGCGCTACGGTTAGCTGAGCAGGCCTTGATCGATGAGAGAAATCAGGCACGTACTACATTATCATCGATTGCAGATGCTGTTGTAACAACTGATGCAAATGGTCGAGTTGTCTATATGAATGATGCTGCCTTGAAAATACTCGATCAAGATGCAGAGTCCGTCATTGGGAAACACTTTGAGGCGGTATTCGTCCTGATGGATGAAGAGCTGGATACTCAAATTGATGATCTGTTAGTGAAGTGTCAGTTGAACAAGACAGGGGCTGTCGTGAGTCAGTTGGCCCGAATGGCGTTGGTTGATGGTAATAATCTGCATGTGAATATTACTGCCAACCGGATTCTGGCGAAAGATAAGGAGATGTCAGGTATCGTTGTTGTTATCAGGGATGTGACAAGGGAAAGACGTTTACAGGAGGAGCTATACCGGCAGGCGAGCCATGACAATCTTACTGAACTGCTGAATCGTAGTGCATTTGAATCACACTTGGAACAATCTTTGGAGTCGGCAAGAAAGCGGGGCCATGAACATATCCTCTGTTTTATGGATTTGGATCAATTCAAAGTAGTCAATGATACTTGTGGCCATGTGGCAGGAGATGAACTGCTAAGACAGATCGCAGCAATTATGCGTCGCCATTTTCGTGATAGCGATGTGCTCGCACGTGTGGGTGGGGATGAATTCGGTGCAATTTTAACTGATTGTCCTCTTTCCATGGCACAGGATCGTGTGAATGGATTACGCAAAGAGATTCAGGAGCATACCTTCACCTGGCAGGAGCATAACTTCCGCATCAGTATCAGTATAGGGATTGCAGAGATTGATCAATATAGTGAGAGTATTGGAATGCTGATGAGCTCAGTGGATGCGGCCTGTTACTCCGCCAAGGATTCTGGCAGAAACTGTATTACTGTCTATCAACGGGACAGCAGTTCCACTAAACAGCTGTTAGGGCAAATGCAGTGGGTGTCACAAATTAACAATGCGTTAAGTGAGGATCGATTGGTTCTCTATGCGCAGCCTATTGCAGACTTACAGAGTAATGATTTGGTGATCAAGGGAGTTGAGATTTTGGTCAGGATGAGATCTCAGGAAGGTGAGCTCATTCCACCTGGGGCTTTTCTACCATCCGCAGAACGGTATGACTTAATAGATCGTATCGACTACTCTGTGATCGAAAAAGTCATGCGGCTTCTTTCCCAATCTGGACCTGATCACCCTGACTGTTTTATCAATATCTCAGGAATGACATTAAGTCGGAATGAACTTTCAGCCAAGCTTAAATTGTTGCTGGATAAGTACCAGATTAATCCACAAAAGCTGGTTTTCGAGGTGACAGAGACGGCAGCGATACAAAACCTAACAAGCGCACTTAAAATAATTAACGACTTGAAAGAGCTTGGTTGCCGGTTTGCCCTGGATGATTTTGGCTCTGGCCTATCATCTTTCGGTTATCTCAAGAATCTGCCAATCGATTTCGTTAAAATAGATGGAATGTTCGTAAAAGAGATCAATAAGAATCCTGTTGATAAGGGTATGGTGGAAGCGATTAAAACAGTTGCCGACACTATGGGATTGGTTACCATAGCTGAGTTTGTGGAGGACAGTCTGATTCAGGAGGAGCTTAAAAGGGTTGGTATATATTATGCTCAAGGGTACAGTATTGCACGACCAAAGCCGATCGAAGACTATATAAATAGTAGAAATGGACAAAGCAATATCATCTGGTTGTCAACCTAAGCGATCAATCACACCATTAACATGCTTTGTATAAGATATACCATACGCAAAAATGAATGGTATTGTAGAGTTGTTTGTCGAGTGTAAGTATTATCCTTTGATAAAATCTTGAAGCTTGATGAGTTATCTTCCCTTGTAGCCGGGGGTGAAAATTAATTAGAAGTAAAATCAGTGAATATATAGTTATCAATAATAATACTTGTTTGTTTTAGGAATTATTAGGTTTGAAGGCTGCATGGACAAAGAGATAACCCATTCATTCTACTCAACTACAGCATGGCTACTACAACGACTTATCTATCCTCTATGTCGGCTATACTATTTTAAGTTAATGCGTGTAAGGCTTGTAGATGTATCTGATTTGGAAAAAACAGATACGCCTCTTCTACTTGCTGTTGCGCCACACACCAAGCATTCTGATGTGGTAATAGTTCCGGCCTCAGTTCCTTTTCATTTGTTACCTGTCAGATGGTTGGCTGATGAAAAAATATTTACCAATCGCTTGAAATCCTACTGGCTGAAGCTATGGGGAGCGATTCCGGTAAAACGGAGCGTCCACGGTGAGTTGCTTCGTGAAGACATCGATACAATTCTTGAGTTTACCCAGAGTGGTCAATGTATTGGCGTATTTCCTGAGTGCTGTCTGGTAGGGGGGTATTTTGGTGAATTACACCAAAACCTGATATCGCAGGCTCTAATACGGAAGTTGCCTGTTTATCCAATTGGGCTCAGTGTTTCAGAGGGATCTGCCTTGGATGATAAACTCACACAAACAGATTCAAGAATATCGGTTCAGATTGGTGAGTTACTATCAAAGCCGGAAGATCTGTTGGATAGGTGGACAAACTTGTAGTTTGAGACTTTTGTGGACTACTCGATATGTATCTGCTCAGGCTCAAACGAATCGAGTGAGAAGTGATGGTATAGATCACTCTCTGCTTCCAACCAACCCCCGTAATCTAGTATTAGCGATCAGAGGAACGAAAAGTAAGTGGGCTGCGATTGCTCTTATGAACTAACGGTTAGTAATATTATTTATAGTTTGAACGAGACTGGCTATCGCTGGAGATGCAATCCAACGAATGAGTTAGGTTTAATAAAGCTTCTCTGTTGTAAACAAGGCAGAGACCTGAAGCGATGATTAAAAACTCCGTAATGAGTTGTGAAACAATTTGATAGTAAACATGAGTTGCTTTGTATATTGACAATACACAGCCACAGGACAAGGTACCTGCGTCCCTGTGGCTGTATCGTGTGAGAACGGACGAACTTCAATGCCAGTTAGCTGATACACTCTTCATTGCTGACTCTTTTTCTTCTGTTTACAGAGAGTAATCCGATCATGCCAGAGCCAAATAACCAGACTGCAGCGGGAACTGGCACAGCACTTACATCATTACCATCGGATATATCGAGTTGAATATCGATCGTGGTTGGCAGCAGTGACCCACCTGCAAGAAAGGCGTAATAGTGCTTAGTGGGATCAAAGTTTCTTGGATTCAAGGACCCGGTAATGTTATTCGTGGCGTCAGGTGCAATATAGTTCGAGCCCCAACTGTAGATCTCCCACCCAACGACATTGTCATTAAAGAACTGGGTCACATCTGCATTCGTATCTGACAGTGCAAGAAAAGCACTCGGATCGTTGTACAGAGCATCATTAGGATCTGTTGCAAGGGCAAATCCCAATGTCGTGCCCAATGTGGAATAGCTGCTGGTCGTTACTTGGATATCCATCTGCCCATCCCAGCCACTACCAAGGTCGACTCTGACGATATCGGCGGCAACGGTACCTGTGGCACCATTGATATTAACCGGATATTGAGGATTGGTAAGATCCAGCTGGGAGCTATACTGTGCGATTGCTGCGATGGCATTGCAACTGGCTAGCGTCATCAATGCGGCTATCCATTTTATATATTGTCGATACTTCATTTACATCTCCTTGTTATTGACTTGTGGAAGTAGCTTTGCCTTGCATAGTTGATGTCTCAATCTATGAAGTTATGACAATATCCACTTGATTCGCTGTATAACACAAGGGTTTACCCTATTCTGTGAAATGAAACGACGTATTAAATGTGAAGCACTCGACCCTTTAAAACGCTCACGCGGAATAGGTTCTGCTCGGTCGTTCTGCAGGAAAATAGGCGGTTAATTGAGGTTTGATGTGATGAAAGTGAGTTGAGATCAATTTGCCGGTTCCTTCCATCCTACAGAGATAAGGTGCTTTACCATAGGTGTTTCCAGGCTCTCAACTTTAAGCGGGATAGTTCATTTTAGTACTGGTCCGAATTTCACCGAATCACGGAGTTGATGATTATTGCAACCTATCAATCCAGTAAATAGAGTGGATTCAGCTATGTGAGAATCAGTAAAATCTGTTTACAATATCTATAATATGAAAAGGCGGTTTTTTTAATCAACATTGACTCAACAGCGTGTTAAGACCATGGCAGATAAAATATACGAAGGTATTCACAACGCCCCCAAAGGCGCAATGAACCCTACCGGCAACATCATTCGTGATGCCTGGGTTTTTGGCTTGATTCCGGAGACTGAATCCTGCGAAGGCTGGACGGTTCCGAGGATCACCGATCTCTATGATAAGGTTACTCTGGAGTGGGAAAAATATGGACACCTGGTGTCGAATCTACCGGAAGATCTGGCTGAAAGGCACAGCCGAATCTATCAGCAGGCGATCACCGAGGCGAAAGCGAAAGGATGGGATCCTGAATTGGGTGATGATGACTGAGGTTTACTGACATGGGGGAAAATCTCAGTGAAATCTTCTTTAGGCCGGATGAGTTGGCTTGTGAACGTTTGACCATTCCGGCTCCTCTCTACAATCAGTGCCGACTTATGTTGAGTCGGTGTCAGTACGAACATGTTTTTATCCCGGTTCGTACCTTGCAGATACAGGCCGTGCTGGATGATGAAGAGGTGATTTTTATTGATAACCAGGCCTATGCGGTTAAGGATGGCCAGGGTGGTAAGCTGATTCGATTGGCCTGGAAGTTTCGTCGTGATCTCGATCGGGATAATCTGACCGAACCGGCACCAATCGATATGATCTATTATGACGAGAAGGCCAGAGAGCTCCATAATCGTCTGATAGGCGAGTTTAAGAAAGCCATGGATCTGCTTGAGGAAAGGGCCAAAGAGCATGGCTGTGAACCCAAAGTCAAACGGGTTCTGCCCTTTCCAAAAGCAGATTCCTGATCAGAGTCAGCTGTCTCGGTTAGCCGGTCAGTGCGGCGAACACACTGGGTAGTCTTTCCGGCAGGCGTTCCACATTATCCACGATCGAGTAGCCGTTCTCACCAAAGATTCTGGAGACATAGCGGTCAGCGTTGGGATCAAGGGTCAGGCAATAGGTATAGACGCCCTGCATGGCCAGGTCCTCAACCGCCTTTTTGGCATCGTGTCGAAGGTATTGAGGGTCACGCTCATCGATATCCGCCGGTTCTCCGTCGGTAACCAGTAGCACCAGTCTTTTTTGTGCATTTTGCTCGGTCAGATGCCAGCCGGCATGTCGCAGTGCCGCGCCCATACGGGTGGAGAGTCCTCCCTTCATACCCGCCATGCGTGCTTTGGCTTCATCGTCGTAACTCTGCTCGAAGTCCTTGAAGCGATAATACTGCACATCATGACGACCATCCGATGCAAAGCCGTGAACGGCAAAGTTATCACCAATCGAGTCGATCGCCCAGGAGAGCAGTCCGGCAGACTCCCGGGTCAGGTCGAGAATGCTCTCCTGATCCTCATAACCCTCTTCACCTTCGGCGATGTCGCCAATCTTTTCATTGGTTGATTCAGAGAGATCGAGCAGCAGCACAATCGAGAGATCACGAACATGGCGCGTGATGCGAATGTTGATCCGGGGATCTGGCATAACACCGCGGCGGATGTCTATCATTGCCCGAACGGCTGCATTAAGATCCAGCTCTTCTCCCTCTTCGTAACCCCTGCGTCGTACAATGCCCTGGGGCTGCAATGCATCGATCAGATGGCGGATACGCGAAGCGATCGGCTTATGCTTGGTGAGTATCTCGTCCATGATCTCGGGATCACCAACGCCTTGCTTACGCTCAATGACGGTTGCCCATTCGGGGCGGGCAAGTTGTACATGGTAATCCCACTCATTGTAGTGGTAGGGGTCGGATACAGGCTCCACGCCTTCCATCTCATTGTAACTGACTCCCATGTCTTCGTAGGGGAACAGCTCAGTGGAGAGCACCAGGATCTCATCCGGATTGTCGTGAGTCATCTCCGAGTCGAGGTCGTTGACGAACTCCATCAGGCTGACGTATCGACGAACCGTCTTCTGCGAAGTCGGCAGGTAGTCGATGCCCTGGGATTCGAACATGTTCTCAGAGAATTCCCAGAAATAGCGGTTGTCGTCCCGATATGGGATCGGCCACTCGGAGAGGATGCGCACACTGGGAATCTTGGCGATTTCGACAATTTTGTTGTAGAAATCGATGCCCGCCATCCAGGACAAACGTGGATTGTAAGGATCCTCTTCCAATTTGGTTACAAAATCATCGGCAGCCTGGTTGATTACATCACTCTCATCACGATAATCACGATCCATGATGGCGCGGGTCGTGCGCATCATCAGATCCATAGTCTCGTGCGGTTTGCCGTAATCGTCGTTCTCACCAGGCTCGGAGGTGAAGAACTGCAACCAGAGTTTGCGTAAACCGGGAAATGCGCTGTAGGCAAGGTACTCGACGCGAGCATCCTCGAACAGTTCGATCATACGCATTTGTGCCTGAGAGAGTTGCTCCGCAGAGATCGGTTCACGGGTATAGACCATGTGCGCGGCAGCATGAGCGGCGGTGGCCCGATAGACCTCCATCCCATCAATACCTCGGAATGGATCGAAGGCATCCGGTACGTGGATCTGAAAACTCTCGATATAGGGACGAATGCCCTGGCGCGATTCGAAGTCGCCTGCCGTGGGTCGCATGAAAAAGGCACGTGCCCAGAGTGCGCGCAAGTAGAAGTTAAGCTTACGCTGATTGTCGATGAACAGGGTACCGCGTCGCTCAGACTGGAGAATCGAGCGGGCTGACTCGGTCTGTAGACCAAAATAGGCCAGCTGTCCGTCAAGGTCACGCTGATGCGCCTGTGCACCCCACATCACCCAACGGCGAAGCCCGCCAAGAGTCAGCTTGGAGAGGAGTTCGTCCAGGTTCTCCATCATCGGACGCAGACCCCTTGGGGCCTTGCCTGTCATCTGGTGCAACAGCTTGAGAAAACCGCGCATGACATCCGCATCGCCGAGGCGTGAGGCTGCAAGTGGTAGGCTGGCCACAATCAGAGTGATGACACTGCCGGAGGTGTGCGAAGCCAGTTTCATCATCGCTTCGACGATGTCGGGGATGATATCCTCACCCACCTCTTTGGCAACACCCGGCATTTCCTGTACATAGGTCAGCACCAGGTCCTGGCCACGTCCCAGAGTACAGAAGGCACGCATGCCTTCCAGGTAGTTTTGCAGGCCGCGCGGTGACATGACCCGTTGGGCCTCATGGTAGGATGACTCAAGTGCCTCTAAGTGCTCGTGGTCGCCCTCATCGAGGCAGGTGATATATTCCGAAAAATTGACGCTCATGGTTCTCTCCGGACGCAAATTCCGCCGAGGTACGCAGAGGCCGCAGAACAAACAGCTGATACAGATGGGTAAGAATCAGTGTGTGCAGACTGAAAGGGGCTTTTGGCCCGGGTGCCTACCTCTTGGGAAGGCACGCTTTCAAATCGATACACGACATGAGTCATTGATTGAACCCTCTGCGTAGTCTGTGCTCCTGTGCGTTCTCTGCGTCCAACGCGCATCAGAAATAGGTGTTGACCGCAGCACTCAGGGTGTCGCGCATATCCGGATCATCGGTAAGCGGGGTGACCAGGGCCATTTGACACGCTGACATCGGATCGATGCCTTTGGAAACCAGCTGTGCTGCATATACCAGCAGTCGGGTAGACATACCTTCATCCAGGCCATGACCTTTAAGATTGCGGGAACGCTGGGCGATTTGTACAAGCTTGCCGGCAGTCTCCGCGTCTACGCCACCTTCATGTTGAACGATCTCGGTCTCGATTTCGGTCTCCGGATAGTCGAAGTCCATGCCGCCAAAGCGTTGCTTAGTGGATTGTTTGAGATCCTTCATCAACGACTGATAGCCGGGGTTGTAGGAGATAACAATCTGGAAATCCGGATGCGCCTTGACCAGTTCGCCTTTCTTTTCAAGCGGCAGTTCACGACGGTGGTCGGTCAGCGGGTGAATGACCACAGTGGTGTCCTGACGGGCTTCGACGACTTCGTCGAGATAGCAGATGGCACCAATCCGTGCAGCCACGGTCAATGGTCCGTCCTGCCACTTGGTGCCGTTGATATCGAGCAGGAAGCGTCCAACTAGATCAGAGGCAGTCATGTCTTCGTTACAGGCAACAGTGATCAACGGCTTATTAAGCTTGTACGCCATATATTCAACAAACCGTGATTTACCGCAACCAGTTGGGCCTTTGAGCATGACCGGCATGCGTGCATCGTAGGCTGCCTGGTACATCTCGACTTCATTGCCTACGGAGCGGTAGTAAGGCTCGTCTTTAATCTGATACTGGTCTGAGTTGATATCGCTCATGATGTCCTACCTTTTGTAATCAGGTTGTTATTCACCAGGATGCCAAAGGCACCGCAGGGGTAATAGTTGAAAGCAGGTTTTCCGAAACCCTAACACATTGTTTTGGAAAACCAGCTGACTTTGAGCAGCTGTTTCAAAAAAAAGCCCCGCCGCCCAGGGTAGGGGGGCGGGGCCCTTCGACTAAGGTTCTGAAATCAGAACTTAGACAGTTTCACCACGGTAGATAACCATGGACGCACCAGCGCACTGGGCATAGTTGTCCAGGCCCAGCAGGCGTACGTGGTTCTTCGGGTGAGCCTGGTGGCAAGCTTCACACTCGGCCAGGATGGCGTCAACGTCGGTCTCACCGAACATCGGAAGTTTCCACATGTACCAGTAGCTGCCACTCGCATTTTCTGGTTCAGTATGTTCGATGGATGGGTTCCAGCCTTTGGATACGATGAACTCGATCTGGGTACGGATCTGGTCAGCATCCATTGAAGGCAGGTAGGAGAAAGTTTCAAACTTGCGGCTATCTGCATTGGCCAAGCTTGACTTGTAGTCTTGCATATCACTCATTGGTATATACCTCTAACTGTTCGAATTTGATTGAGTCGTTCAGCCGGTGGTCGGGTGCCGACCACCGCTGAACTGGTCATTACTTGTGAGAAACGTCCAGCTTGTCGACGGTGTCGAATTCGAACTTGATCTCTTTCCAGGTTTCCATGGCGGCTTTCAGCTCAGGGCTGGAAGCAGCAGCATTGGTAAGGATGTCCTTACCTTCCTTCTCCAGCTCACGGCCTTGGTTGCGAGCTTCAACACAGGCTTCAACCGCAACACGGTTAGCAGCGGCGCCAGCAGCGTTGCCCCATGGGTGACCCAGGGTACCACCACCGAACTGGAGTACAGAGTCGTCACCAAAGATGTTAACCAGTGCAGGCATGTGCCATACATGGATACCACCGGAAGCAACAGGCAGTACGCCAGGCATGGAGCCCCAGTCCTGATCGAAGAAGATACCGCGTGAGCGGTCTTCTTTGACGAAGGAGTCGCGCATGATGTCGATCCAGCCCAGGGTCGCGTCACGGTCGCCTTCCAGCTTACCGACAACGGTACCAGAATGCAGATGGTCACCACCGGACAGACGCAGGATCTTGGTCAGTACGCGGAAGTGGATACCGTGGTGCGGGTTACGGTCGAGGACCGCATGCATGGCGCGGTGAATGTGCAGCAGCATGCCGTTGTCCTGACACCATTGAGCCAGCTGGGTGTTTGCAGACCAGCCACCAGTGATGTAGTCATGCATGATGATCGGCGCGCCGATTTCTTTTGCGTATTCAGCTCGCTTCATCATTTCGTCGGAAGTCGGTGCAGTAACGTTCAGGTAGTGACCCTTGCGTTCGCCGGTTTCAGCTTCCGCTTTCTGAATCGCTTCCATGACGAAGTCAAAACGATGTTTCCAGCGCATGAAAGGCTGGGAGTTGACGTTCTCGTCATCCTTGGTGAAGTCGAGACCACCACGCAGACCTTCATAGCAGGCACGGCCGTAGTTTTTAGCGGACAGGCCAAGCTTTGGCTTGATGGTACAACCCAGCAGTGGACGACCGTACTTGTTCAGCATATCACGCTCAACCTGGATACCCTGAGGTGGTCCATTACAGGTCATGACATAGGCAATTGGGAAGCGGATGTCTTCCAGGCGCAGTGCACGCAGGGCCTTGAAGCCGAAAACGTTACCAACAAGAGAGGTCATGACGTTAACGACAGAGCCCTCTTCGAACAGATCGATCGGGTAGGCTACGAATGCGTAGAAACAGGTGTCGTCGCCAGGAACGTCTTCGATGGCGTAGGCACGACCTTTGTAGTGATCCAGGTCGGTCAGCAGGTCGGTCCATACAGTAGTCCAGGTACCGGTAGAAGACTCAGCGGCCACAGCGGCTGCCACCTCTTCACGTGGTACGCCCGGCTGAGGGGTAACTTTGAAGCATGCCAGGATATCAGTATCCAGTGGCGTGTACTCGGGCATCCAGTATGTCTCGCGGTACTCTTTTACACCCGCATCATATTTCTTGGCCATTATAGCGATTCCTCCAAATTTAGGATTGCGTTGCCTTGAAATACAGCCGGTAGTCAATTGACCGGCTGTAAGTAAAGATTTCATGTATATGCTCAATCAAAGTTTCAGCATATGCTCAATCAAGGTGCAGCTAGTATAGGTATCTCAGAGCTTAAGGGAAGTCAGATCTTTTAATCGAAATCATAAATAAAAACTTATACTATAATGGCGTCATAATCATTTTTTCTGATACATGGATCATTGGGTACCACTGGAATGCACGTAACTCTCCGTCAATTAAAGGTTTTTGAGACTGTCGCCCAACATCTCAACTACACGCAGGCCGCCAAGGCGCTGCATCTGAGCCAGCCAGCCGTGTCGATGCAGGTCAAACAGTTGGAAGAATCGGTGGGTATGCCCCTGTTCGAGCATGCGGGTAAAAAGATCCAGCTGACCGAGGTCGGGCGGGAGGTGCATCAATATGCTCGCACGATCTTTCAGACCTTCGAAGAGATGGAGGATGTGGTGTCGGCCCTGAAAGGGCTCGATACCGGGCACCTGGATATCGCGGTGGCGAGTACCGTAAACTATTTCGCCCCCAGGCTGTTGGCGGCTTTCAGCCGCAGTTTTCCCAGTATCGACTTGCGTCTGGATGTGACCAATCGTGAACGGTTGATGAGCCTGTTGCAGAACAATGAGACCGATCTGGTGCTGATGGGGCGGCCACCGGATGATATCGATCTGGAATTCAAGCCTTTCATGGATAACCCATTGGTGGTGATCGCACCACCGGGCCACCCATTGCAGAATCAGCGCAATATTCCGGCCAAACGCTTGAGTGACGAGGTGTTCATCATGCGTGAGGCGGGATCGGGTACGCGACTGGCCATGGAGCGCTATTTCGATGAGCAGCAGATTGAAATCAGACCCGGTATGCAGATGACCCGTAACGAAGCCATCAAGCAAGCGGTACGTGCTGGGATGGGGTTGGGTGTGGTCTCCACCCACACCATCGAGCTCGAGCTGGAGACAGGGCGCTTGGTGGTGCTCGATATCGAGGGTTTTCCTCTGCAGCGCCACTGGTACCTGGTTTACCGTAAAAACAAGCGCTTATCTCCGGCAGCACGGGCTTTTTTCGATTTTGTGATGGCTGAAGCCCAACACATCAAAGATGAGCCGGTTTGAATGCAGGAGAAGCAGTGAAAGGGTATAATCACCGTTTAAGGTCCAATGCTTCACGGCGTCACGGCAACAGGCCGGTTTTTCCCCTTGCTGCGGTGAATCAGTAGCGGACTATTAAGCATTCTGCCGATTCTGGATTCGATCATAGGTTTCTGCAGTAGAGGGGTTGTCAGGCAGAGGGCAGCCTCATTTTCAGACTGTATCACCAAGGAGCCATCCTAATCATGTCAGATCAGGGCACGACGGGTAACACCCCCAAGAGCATGGGTGACTATCCAATCCTGAACCAGGTTAACTACCCGGGCGATTTGCGTAAGCTGGACCCGATCAAGCTGCGTCCGCTGGCAGTGGAGATGAGGCGATTCCTCATCGACAGCGTTTCTCAGACCGGTGGGCATCTGGCTGCTGGATTGGGCGTAGTGGAGCTGACCATTGCACTGCATTATGTGTTCAATACCCCCTATGACCGGCTGATCTGGGATGTGGGTCATCAGGCCTACCCGCACAAGATTCTCACTGGACGGCGTGAACGTATGGGGAGCCTGCGTAAAAAAGGCGGCCTCTCCGGTTTTCCCAAGCGTAGCGAGAGTGAATATGACGCCTTCGGTACCGGTCACTCCAGCACTTCGATCGGTGCCGCACTGGGGATGGCGGTAGCAGCCAAACAGAAGGGGGAGAACCGCAAGGTTGTTGCCATCATTGGTGATGGCGCCATGGGTGCCGGGATGGCCTTTGAGGCCCTTAATCAGGCTGGCGCACTGGATCAGGACCTGCTGGTCATCCTCAATGACAATGATATGTCAATCTCCGAACCGGTTGGGGGGGTCAGTAATCACCTGGCGAAACTGCTCTCCGGCAAGGTCTATACCAGCATGCGTGAGGGTGGGAAGTCCGCGCTCAGCCATCTGCCCCACCAGTTCAGCGATCTGGTGGGCAAATGGGAAGAGCACATGAAGGGCATGGTGATGCCCGGTACCCTGTTTGAAGAGATGGGCTTTAACTACATCGGTCCCATTGAAGGGCATGACTTCGATACCCTGATCACCACGCTGCACAACATGCGACATATGCACGGACCCCGTCTGCTGCATGTGGTGACCCAGAAGGGTAAAGGATATATCCCGGCAGAGCAGGATCCCTGTGTTTACCATGGGGTGACGCCATTCGATCCGGCTACCGGCAAAATGGAGAAGGGCACCAGCAGCAAGACCTATACCCAGGTATTCGGTGATTGGTTATGTCATGTTGCCGAACAGGATGAAAAGCTGGTCGCCATCACTCCGGCCATGAGTGAAGGTTCAGGTATGGTGACCTATGCAAAACGCTTTCCACAGCGCTATTTTGATGTGGGAATTGCCGAACAGCATGCCCTCACCTTTGCCGCCGGCCTCGCTTGCGAGGGTTTGAAACCGGTGGTGGCAATCTACTCCACTTTTCTGCAGCGAGCCTATGATCAGTTGATCCACGATGTGGCCCTGCAAAATCTCGACGTTACCCTGGCCGTGGACCGGGCCGGGCAGGTTGGTGCCGACGGGGCGACTCATGCAGGTTGTTTCGACCTGAGTTATGTCCGCAGTCTGCCCAATATGGTGATCATGGCTCCAGGGGATGAGCAGGAGTGTGATCGACTGCTGCAAACCGGGTATGAGTATGAGGGGCCGGCGATGATCCGCTACCCAAGAGGAGCCGGGCCGGGGGTCGAGGTCGAGACCGGGTCAGCGGCACTGGAGATTGGCAAGGGTGAGACCAGACGCAGCGGCAAACAGGTGGCGCTGCTGGTGTTTGGCAGTCTGCTTGCCACCGCCCAGCAGGTTGCCGATCATCTCGATGCCACGCTGGTGAATATGCGTTTCATCAAACCGCTGGATGAGGCTCTGGTGCGGGAGGTGGCCGCCAAACATGAGATTCTGGTCACGCTTGAGGAGAATGTGGTTCAAGGTGGCGCCGGCTCTGCGGTCAATGAGTTTCTTGTGGCCGAGAGTATACAAGTCAATCTGATCAATCTGGGGCTACCCGATCGCTACCTGGATCATGCCAGCCATCAGGAGCAGTTGACAGAAGCCGGATTGGATTACGCTGGCATCCTGTCGGCCATTGAACGGGTCAGTCGTTCAACAAAGTTGCGTCTGGTCTGAGTTGCGATGCTGCAGATCACTCCAATCAAAGCCTTTGATGACAACTACATCTGGGCGCTCAGAAATCCTGGTGCCTCAACCGCTGTTGCCGTTGATCCGGGCGATGAAACTCCACTGCTCGACTGGCTGCAGGAAAACTCACTGACATTGAGTGCGGTACTGCTCACCCATCACCACTACGATCATGTGGGTGGGGTTCCGGAACTGAGGGAGGCGTTTCCCGATCTGAAGGTTTTCGGTCCCGCCGGGGAGTCGATCAAAGGGGTGACTGAACCTCTGCATGAAGGGGATCGGCCGCTGATACCAGGTCTGGATGCAGATTTTCAAGTGCTTGAACTACCTGGCCATACCGCCGGACATATTGCCTATCTGGGCGAACAGGCGCTGTTTTGTGGCGATACTCTGTTCGCGGCAGGCTGTGGACGGGTATTCGATGGAACGATGACACAACTGGCAAACTCACTGCAAAGGATTGCGCAGCTGCCGGCAGAAACCAAAATCTATTGTGCCCACGAATACACCCTCGACAATCTGGGCTTTGCCCGTTGGGTGGAGCCTGAAAGTGAGGCGGTCATGCAGCGCATTGATAGCGAACAGGCAAAGCGACAAAACGGCGAGCCAACCCTGCCCTCAACGCTACAGCTTGAGTTGGCGACCAATCCTTTTTTACGCACTCAGGTGCCATCCATCGTGACAGCAGCGGAAAAAGTTGCGGGAAAAACCTTGACCGATCACGCAGAAATTTTTATGGTTATCCGTCAATGGAAGGATAGGGAATATGATTGAGTGGAGGGACCCTCTTGATCGGCTGTTCAATTATCCGTTCAGCAACACTGGTCATCCGCTTGTACCAAGCATGGCCGGGGCTCGTGTCTGACAGCGAATGTGGCATGAGTTTATTAAGGAAAAATGTACAACCAAGTCAGGGAAGACCGTATGGCAACTGCTCCACGAACAATCACCTCTGATCTCAAGCGCCTCCCTCTGGTGACGTTTGCGCTGATCCTGATCAACCTTTTTATCTATTCGATTTGGCATCAACCAACGACAGTCGGTTGCATCGATTGTGGTTTATATACCGGTAAGTGGATCGGTCTGACACTGGTCAGCCATATGTTTGTCCACGCTGGATTACTGAATCTCATCAGCAACCTGCTGTTCTTGGCGTTACTGGGTTATATGACCGAGAGACTGCTTGGTCGTCATCTGTTTCTTGCCCTCTATCTGGCATCCGGCCTGGTGGTTACCATTTTGGCACTGATGTTTGCTCCAGAGACTCTGATTCCTGGATTCGGTACCTCTGGGGCGATCTCGGGTGTGCTGGGTCTGTCGGCAGTGATCTTCGGTCATCGGCAGATTCCTCTGTTGAAACTGTCCGGTCGTTACGCCAATGTGCAGTCAATACCGGTATTCGGTTTGCTGCCACTCTGGATAAGCATCGAGTTTATTCAGTTCATGGTCTACTCCAACAGTCAAATGAACTACCTTGTGCATATCCTGGGTCTGCTGATCGGTGCGCTGCTGGCGCTGGTGATCAAGAAAACACATTGGGTATCCGATCTGAGTTTGTTCAATGAAGCAGCGACTGCCAAGGACATCGAAGCTGAAATGGATCGAGCCGGAGTCTATTTTAATGAGCAACAGTTCAGTGACGCTTTGAAAGTGCTCAGGGAAGTCTATCGGGAGGAGTGTCGGGATCTGAGGTTTTTGTTGCTCTACTATCAGTGTGGACGGCATTTTCCACAACAAGAGGATGTTCACCGGGCTGCTCGAACAATCTTCAGTCTACCTGAGCGTGATAGTAAGACCGTTGATCTGATTTTTCGTACCTATTGTGACTACATCCATTTAACCGAACCTGGGCCCAGGTTCAATGAATCGATGCTGTTTCATCTTGCCGATCTTTTTGTCGATCGGAAGTGGAGTGGTGAGTTGGATAAGATCATGTTGCTGATGCGGAAGAAGCATGCTGCCTGTCTGTTCGACAGCAATCTGCCTTACCGGTATGCAAAGCTGCTGGATGAGCAGGGTCGAACATCGGAAGGTCTCGATTACCTTAAAAACATCACTTAATGAATCTCTTTGTTAGTCGTCTCTGCGACACTGTTCTTACAGCAATGGGGGATACCTCTCTGTAGCCTGCAGCGAGGAGATTGCCATGGGCCACAATCAGACGCAATTTACTGCAAAGATTCATAATCTGCACAAGGCAATATTAAACAGACCTGAATCGTGCTTACTCTAACCCAGTTTGGTGGGGCCATGCCCCACCTAATACGTTTTGATTAAATGCATTTAAGCCCATGGTGCTTGCTGAGCCACCATCAGTCTTAATACGGATGGTAAGGTTCGTAATAGGGTGAAGCATTGCCATGATCATCGAATCCGCACAGACGCACCGATTTTTTCCGGACAGCATCGGGCGAAGGTCGGGATCCAGCTGCCTCCTATCTGGATCTCCCCTCTACACAATATTCCGACCGACTGACCGTCCTTTCATCTGCTCAACACGATCGATGTTTTGAGACTAATCCTCGGGCACGCAGATCTTATTTCCGCCAACCGCTTTCAGTGTCCGGTAAAACAGAAAGGTAACAACCAGAGTCAGCAAAGAGAGCAGCAACCATCCAATAACGGCAAAGCCAATCAGACCGGTTATTTCATACATCAGCAGGGTGGCAATGGTGATTGCAGCCAGTGGGAATGAGTAGGCCCACCAGGAGAGAAAGAACTGAAGTCTTGTAAAGCGAGGTGCCATACTGGCCAGCAGCAGGGTGAGGAACAGGCCGCTGTAGTAGAGCACATGAGCAAAGTTGTCCAATCCACCATTCAATTTCACGTAGGAGATGAAACCGACCGCCGGTGGAGCGATCAGGATGAAGAAGGTAGGCATCAATTTATCCGGCAGCGGATTATGAAACAGAACCCGGTAGATGATGATGGTCAGCAGCACCATCCAGAAGACAATGCCGATACTGAAAAAGAACCAGGAAATTTCATCGTGTCCATGGGCGGTGCCGGCCACCGGTACCAGCACATTACCGACCACAGGAATAAACCAGGCTGGATTGATATGGTTGATCTCAAACTTATCGTGATGAATCCAGATGTTCATGACATAGAGGGTAAAACCCAGATGCAGCGCGCTGCCGATTGACCAGGGCAGATAGGAGATCGATGGCAGTGTCTGTAACAGGGTGACCGACAACAGAATCAGGCTGATGGATACCGCGGGAAAGAAGTTGAGTTTGACCGGGTGATTGAGTTCCTTCACCACCTGTTGCGGATAGCGCAGCAATTTCATGCTGTAGAGCCCGAACAACAGGATAAAGGTCAGGGCCGTGAAGGGGGTCAGAGCCATATCGATACGGATCGGTAATTGGAACACGCTCTGGGCTTTCTCCCAGGCAATACAGAGACCAGCCAACCCCATGACCATCGCAAAAAATGAGATCGGGAAATGTGCGAGACGCGCTGTTTCTTTCATGGGTTTGATTCCGGGGTAGGCTACGATCAATTGTTGACTGAAATGGTAAGTTAAGCGTGATACCGGGACATTGAAAATTCTCAAAATCCCTATGATCTATCTGGGTATGGAAAGGCTTGCGGGATAAAAAAAGCCGCCGTGCCGGGAGGCAGGGCGGCTCTCTGACTGCGCGCTGCGAAATCAGACGTTACGGGCGTCCATCATACGCTCGATGATCGGCTGCAGGATGATCTCCATCGCGAATCCCATCTTGCCGCCAGGCACAACGATGGAGTTGCGCCGAGACATGAAGGAGCCGTCAATCATCGACAGCAGATGGGGGAAGTTGATATCGAACTTCTTCGTATCGCTGAAACGAATCACCACGAAGCTCTCATCCGGTGTCGGAATATCGCGCGCGATAAAGGGATTCGAGGTATCCACAGTCGGTACCCGCTGGAAGTTGATGTCGGTGCGGGAGAACTGGGGAGTAATGTGGTTGATATAGTCCGGCATACGTCGCATGATGGTATCGACGATCGCCTCTTCGCTGTAGCCCCGCTCTGCGTTGTCACGGAAAATCTTCTGGATCCACTCCAGGTTGACGATCGGTACCACGCCTACACCCAGATCGACATGTTTGGCTACATCCGTTTCACCATCCACAACCATTCCATGCAGGCCCTCATAGAACAGCAGATCGGTACCCTGATTAATCTCCTCCCAGGGAGTGAATTCACCGGGTTTCTGATCACAGCCGAGTCGGGCATTGTGTTCAGCGGCTTCTTCCGGGCTATGTAGGTAGTAGCGTTTGTTGCCCCCGCCGGTTGCACCGTAGGTCTTGAAGAGTTCTGCGATCTTATCGAAATGGTTGGCGTCAGGGCCGAAATGGCTGAGACCTTGAGCCATTTTCTCACGCATTTCCACACGGGTATAGCGATGAAAGCTGTCGCCTTCTACGACTGCGGGTTTAATGCCGTCACGATAGAAGATGTGCTCGAATGCACGTTTTACAGTTGTGGTGCCAGCGCCTGATGAGCCGGTTACGGCCACCACTGGATGCTTCTTTGACATGTGCTTCTCCCTAATTTGATCATTGTAATGGTTAGGTCCGGTGACCCCTCGTGGGGGTGGTTTTTCTGTATCCGGACTGGATTATGTTGAAAAAATGGTTGCCAACTATAACACGGCATTTCTCCAATACCAGCGATTTGGGGGCACAGATCCACCTCCCGGTTTGACCTTTCCGGTAACGTCATCCGGCTTTCCGGTAGAGATAAGAATGATGCTGCGATGCAATATGTGAGTCTGTTCGACAAGGCCCTTTCAGCTTCGAACGAAGTGTCCACTATTTTCTGTAATAGCCTATATTTCGCTGCAAATAGGCGCAATATCTTGCAAAATAATGAAAATTAGATATTGCCGACCCTGCTGTTTTTAGTCAGATTTGTTGACCACATTCTCATGACATCGATGTTTTGTGCTGGTGGTTCGTAGCTGTTCTCTATCACCTGTGACCCGGTTTGGCAGCGGCTGATGAATTTGTATTTCTGCGCTGTGAATTGCGTACATTTATGGTTCACCATTCTATTTTATCACTGGCAGAGAGCCCGCAATGGGCTGGGAAAAAGGGAGATGAGCCGTCACTGCTGTGGCTTCTTCAGTCAACTGTCAAGTGAATATTTCACATCGGGAGGATGCGTCTTTACATGGCTGGGAATAACTTTCGTATTGCATGCTATCTGGGCAGGCTCGCATCAATGGCTTCAGGACAAGCTAATGAAAAGAAATATAACCATTCCGGAGAAGGGAGAGGCGGGAGAAGACGAACTGATCCTTGCCAGAAGTGTTTTGCTGGCAAACATGTTTTCCGGGAAGGTGCCGCCGCAGGATATTTTACGCTGCGTCCGCCGCTATTCAGAGGTTACTCACTGGGAAGAAGTTTTGTGTGCGGCAATATATCCGAAAGCTGGAAAACTGATCGCCATCGTCAGCCGGCGTCAGCCCGAAGGTTACAGTGGTATTCTCAGGCGCCACGGCTCAGTGCAATACGTAAGATTCTTTATCGACTGGGGAGATCAGGCGGGATTTCAGGCCCTTGGATTGAGCCATTTCAAGGTCAGTGACGCCGCTGCGGATGAATCCGAGACTCGATTCCCGGTTTGTCATCTGGTCTCGCTGGGTTTCAATGCCGATCGCTATTGGGAGTCTTTGATGCAGGGCTACCGGCCGATCGTCCGGGCCGTACTTTCATGGAATCTTGTACCTGAACTGGATCCGGAGTTCGTACCTATATTCGGCAATCGTATTGACTCCCAGATACAAGTCGAATCGGAGAAAGAGCTGTTATTCCATTTCAAGATGCCAATCAGCGGTCATCAGCAGGGGGATCATCGTTCACCCTGTTTGATGGCCTGAGTCAGGGTTAACTGTTGTTGGTTACTACCTGTTGAGTAGCCATCACTGACAGATACTACAAAACACCTCCCCGTCACTCTATCGGCAGTAGCAGATCAATCCTTACTGACAAGTGAATATGTCACATATGACAAGTGTGTCATTCGATAACTTCCCAGGTCTGGGATTTGAAATCATAAGGTCATACCAGGCGGAAACGGCGCCGCAGAAGCAGAGAATGATTCGTTTCAATGGATAAAAGGTCTGGTAAAGCCTGGTGAATCGGCTGAGTTGGGTAAGGAAGCCCAAATCTACAAAACAGACGGGGAGAGGAAGATGAATGTTCAGACTGATCGCGACATGTTCGTAAGTCAAGATGGGCCGGGTTACGGATTCAATCAAATCGATACGACCGACTCACTGGGTGTTATCAACGCATCCGGGTCGATGACAGGTAATACTCTGTTCAGTCAGCTTGTGCTGACAAAAAAAGCGGGTGGTGAAAGTCTTGGTAAACGACAGTTCGATCTTGTATTGGGAGCACTGATCCTACTACTTGCAAGTCCGGTGATGTTGATCACGGCTGGATTGATCTGGTTGAGCTCCATGGGTCGTGATCCGGTATTTTATCGCCAGCTCAGGGTTGGACTGAAAGGCCGTGAGTTTTATGTCTGGAAATTCCGTAGTATGCGTACCGATGCAGAACGCAATGGTGCACAGATGGCTGCGAAAAATGATAGCCGGGTAACCCTTATCGGTCGTTTCATCAGAAAGACCCGGATCGATGAATTGCCACAACTATGGAATGTATTTGTCGGTGATATGAGTCTGGTTGGCCCCCGTCCCGAACGGCCGGAATTCGTATCCAAGTTTCAACGTAAGATTCGTGGCTATGCTTTGAGGCATCAGGTTAAACCTGGAATCACCGGTTGGGCGCAGGTTAAGTACCCCTATGGTGAGACGGTGGAAGATGCCGCTCATAAACTCTATTACGACCTGACCTATGTGCGTAAGAACAGTGTGCTGTTTGACATGATGGTACTGCTGCGGACTATACCGGTGATCTTGACCGGGCATGGGGCACGATAGTTTGTCATTTTATTGGTTTGCAAATGAATGTGAATGAACACAAATAGTATTCGCGGATAGGGCTATCCATGGAGTTTCAAGGCAGTGGGGCAGTCGCTCCCTGCATTGTGTCCGGTTTAAATAGCAATCTGGTGCCGGGTTTGGCCTTGTCGGGTGTCACTATGTCACTTTCCGGTCGGCACAAATTCACAACAGATTCTTGTTATTGCTACAACAATTAAAAGAAAAAGGAGCCGGTTATATTGAGGCTCAAAATATCAATCTGATTTTCTGTCATTCCGGTGATTACCGGTATCCATGAACCAGGGAAGGATATAAAGAACAATCCGTTTCGCAGTTGTTGATAACAATCGTACTCCAGAGGAGTTTGCAAAATGTTTCTTCCAACTGATCAAGCCCTGGCAATCGATATTCGCAGCAGTGCAGAGGTCATGTTATATGGCATGGCTGAGGATGCGGATGCCCACATTCCCTACCATGGTGGACCGATCGATGAGTGGAATATGTTTCAACAAAGCTTTATCACCCATGGTAATACCAGTTTTATCAATGGTGTTTTCGATCTGATAAGAGAATATGGACTCTATCGGGATAGCTCAATTGTGTTGTTAACCAAGTCGAACCGTAAGGGTGTAAAGGCTGCAAGTCTTCTTCAAGTTGCAGGGTATAAGAATGTACGCTTTGTTCAAATAGTGGGTAACTCTGATAGCTTGGTGGACATTGCCCGTAAAAAGCAAGCGTATGCCTGTGAAAAAGAAGGGGTCATGGAAGAGGGGGGCACTTCACCTTATCCTTCTGCGACTCTGCAATAGGTGTTGTTTTTACGGGAATCGCTTTGCAGTACTGGTGTCACTGTTATAGCCGTAATTTGATAATGCATCGATCGGAATGTCCCCAATATGGGTGCTATTCTGTATTTGAGTGTCGGTTTGGTCGATGGATTTAATCGAGTGTGATCATAAAACTGTTTCACTGGAGATTTTACCTCGTCAGAAAATTTGTGGGTAGATTCTGGCATGGGTATGTGTGTGATTCATAGGCATCCTTTCACTATACTTAGGTGTTATGAACAGAGAAACTCAACGAAGATTACAATCGGTTCGCCTTTCTGAAGAATCTGGTGATACAGACTTTGTTTGCAGACGCTGAGGCATCATCAAGCCTACTTTAAGTTGGATTTGGAGCTGGCCGGATTGAAACGATCTCTATGAACCACGTGGCTTAGATTGATAACCCGACGGTTTGTTGATCATCCTCGCTGATCTTTCGTATTCTGGACTACCTGTCATCAGTTTATAAAAGTTGATACCATTTGCCGGGAGGTTCCTCGTATATCAAATCAGAATCATCCTTTGCTTCCATGATGGTTATTATACGTGTGTTGAGAATCTTCTTAATTGGAGGCGTTGCTTTTCTTCCTTTGGTTTTTAGCGTTTTTTTATCTGATATCCATTAGCTGCCATCTGGCCTTATCGCCAAGGTGTAATCAAATGCCGACTTTTTAGATTTGATGTTACAAAACTTGGCCATAATTCACCTGCCAAATAATGTTTATTTTTGGAAAGCTGACAGGAGTCAGAAAAGCGGTCTTTCCAATCTGCATCGGATCAAATCAAATCATTACTTCTCCATTCACTTCCTGAACTTCCTTCCCTTCACCTTGTATCCCTTTTGGGTGAAGAGAAAATCAATACGAGACATCCTGTATATGCGTTTATGCGGAAATCATGCAGGTAAGGTTAAATTAAACAAACGTCAACAAGATAAATTATCCTGTAACGCAGTGCGTATTTAATAATGCTGTGAAACGGTGCTTAGGCCACTAAATATCGGGCTTCTGCCATTATATACAACAGAGTCTCGGTAAGTGGTTTTCAAAAGCGCATAAATCACATGCGAAAATGGCCTGAAATTTCACTAAGCAACTAAATATACTGCAGTAGCTATATTTAGACTGGCCACCAATAACCTGGTGGATTGATATATGCCCAGCGAGAGCCCTTTGCTTCGACTATTGTCAACTGCCGTACGTTGACTACTTTCTTGATTGGTGGGCATTTTCGTTTCGAAGGTTTTATAAGTTTCATCTCGCCGTCACTGTCATCATATACTTTGACGGTCCCGTCAGGTTTCAATACCAGAGTATAATCAAAAATAGACTCGTTATCCTTTTTCTTGGTATTTGTCTTTTTTTCTTTGTTGCTTTTTGCCATATTCTGCTCCTCTCTTCTGTGGTTATATTAACTAGCGAACGTTTACTGAAATTTTTCCAAACACAAATCTTTCGCCAGCAAAGGATGAAGGTGACGCGGTAAGCTCCGGATCGTTAATGTCATAACTATCTCGATCTTCAAAATTTATCTGTTTATCGAAGATGTTATTTATGCCAAGGGATACAGATCCGCGACGGTTTGGAAATCGGTAGTTAAAAGCAAGGTCAGTTGACACGCCATTGTCTTCTCCTTGCTGGGTTTCTGTCCCGGTTTTGTTGATGAACTCGCCTTCTTGGTCATAGTAGGTAGCAGTAAGCTTGGTAGAGAAACCGAGCGGATGATAATAACTGATGGAGACGGGTAGTTGGTGAGTCTTCAATTCAAGAACGCCGTCTGGTGCCAATACAACGGAATTTGATTGAATGTTTTGAGCTAGATCGCTCCTGCTATATGAGTACTCGACGCCAAAGGACCAGAAAGGTGAAGTGGTCCAATTAAGCCACAATACGGTATTCATGTCATCGTGTTCTATTATTTGAGAAGTGTTGCCTGGAGGTATGGTTGAAAAGTCAACAAGCCCAATTTCTGTCTCTAATTCACGAAAAACTGAAGAGACACCGGCATGTAAATTATGTGTAAATTGATGGTTATACTCCGCTGCATAGGCCCAGTAATCAGTTTTGTCAAAATCATCGTACAATTGATTGAAACCGAAAATTTGTGAAGGCTCCAGTGTCTCATAGAGTGATGGTAAAACAACACTCATGCGGTTTCGAAAAACAGCCAGTCGAAGTTCGCTGCTGGTTGTTGGGATGACCTGAAATCCTATTTTTGGATAGGCCTTGTTAAATTCATCATTATCTACATCTTCCTTTATATAGCTTAATCCACCCATCAAAGTGGATTGATCGTTGATGTCGTAATGCAGATAACCATATAGTCTTGTTTGCCATGCATCATGTTCAGATGAGGATGTGCAACTTGGAAACGGACAACCCATTGCGAATTCAAAGACGGACAAGGCATCTTCCTCTTCATTTTGATGGCTTACGCCCGCCAACCAAACCGTTTGCTCCAGTTTTCCGGATAATTGCACTTCATAGAGATCAATCGTACGGTCGCTTTCTGTACTGAATGTTGTAAAGGGATCAAGGTCCTGAGAACGGACAAATTCATAATCGCGCCTAATGCCGGAAATCAGCAAGTTGGTGTTGGCCGCCAATGCATGCCTAACACCTAATCGAATCGTGGATATGTCACTATTGACCTGGAAGTCATCAACATTGAGAAACTCTGGGAGCAGTCGTTGAGTCACATCCCCTTTTTCTTCTTCGGATTCGCTAATCTCAATTTGGAACGATGTGCTATCTGAAAGAGCAAATTGGGCAAATCCGTTATAGATGTCCTGCTCATAAACAGCACTTTCGTTACGAAATCCATCTGTTTCGGCATGGTACTGTCCAAGACTGAACGCAAATCGATCAGTTAATCCGGCTAAAATTGCATCCTCAGCCCAGGTGCTCTCTTCACCATATGAGGCATCTAATTGAAACGCCAAACCACTCTTAGTAAACAGCGGATTATATTCATAGTAGGATAGGTCGGCTGGCCCATTTCCATCCAATAGACCAAGGTTTGAGTTACTCAATTGAGGTTGCAGAGGATCCAGGTTCAGGGGTTGAGTCAATTTTGATTGTAGCAACTCGCTTTGTCTTGCGGCATCCCGGTTGCTAATACCCACGTAGCTGTCAGCCAACAACCGATGAGCTGAGTGATTGATGGGAGCCTGTATTAAGGCGTCTGTCGCCTGATAGGCTGCCTGCTGTTCAAAACTCAAATCGTTGTAGATTCTACCAAGCGCTACGTTTCGTGATGCCTCGTCATTATCAAGAAGCTGCCTTGAACGATATACACCCCGGTTATCATTTAACTCAATCGCACGCTGCTGCGCATGTAACGCCTCTACCGGTCTATTGGCTGATTGCAACAATATTGAATCATAAAACCAGGCCGTGGGATCGTTGGGATCGAGTTCTTTCGCCATGGCAAATTGTTGGGATGCCAAGTCGTTGCGCCTCTCCTCGTAATAGGCCTTGCCCATGTAACTGCGAAGCAAGGCGTTGTTTGGATCGAGCAGTGCTGCTGTTTCAATCTCTTTGCGGCCTTCCACCAAATCACCTTGGCGAATACCCAGCAGGCCCAAGCCAAGGTGGGGGAGGGGAGCCGCTGAATCAAGTTCAATAGCCCTCTGAAATGCCGTTTTCGCGGTATCCAGGCTGATCTCGCGTAACGATGCGAACCCAAGAACGGTATGCGCCAGTGAGAGCTTGGGATCGATGGTGACAGCCTGGTTGGCGGAATCACGAGCGGCGCGGGTATTGCCTGTCATTAACCAGACTTCCGCAAGTCGCGCCTGTGTCAGGGCGTTTTGAGGTGCAAGTTGCGCGGCTTTTTGGCTGTTGGCCAAGGCGGCGGGTATGTCAAACATAGCCTGATCGACATAGGATTGCGCCATATAGGCAGTGGCTGAATGCCTATCCTTTTCCAGTGCTTGTTTCGCCGACTCTGCCGCTTCTTCAAGTCGATTCTCAACAATCGCCTTGATGGCGGCTTGAGCCAATGTATCCGCTTCGCTGGGTAGAGCTGGCAGTGGAGGATAGTAAAGTGCCCAGGCAACGGCATTGAAGGGTCTGGCGATTGACGTAACGACAGGCGGTTGATCCTGCTCGGCGCGGGCTGCCTGATTGGCACCCAGCTCTACCGAGCCCACATTATTGCTGGCAATTACCACCCCCTCTAAGACGATCACATCCGTGCCGGTATCATCTATTCGAACCACAAATTCAGTACCCTCTATGGAGGCGTTCACATAAGGCGTTTTGACCTCAAGACTCTTTGGTGTGCGGCTGATGAAATGAATGGCCCCTCGCAGCAGGTCCAGGAAGGAGGGGGTCGACTTAGCGACCTGACTAAATATCAGTGAGGAATTCTCATCCAGACGCAGCAAGGTATCATTTGTCAGGCGGATGGCCGCCCTGCTGTTGTGTGATGTTCTGAGGGTATCGCCAGCACAGAAATGATCTTCGAGTACTGCCTGGTGCCAGCCCCCTTGATCAGCAACCCTCTTTTCCACCTTCCCCTCCAGGGAGACCAATTGCGCCACATGGACACAATCATCAGAGACGGCATGCTGTGGTAAGAAAAGGATGAAAACAAGAAACAAGTAGTGGGCGAGCATTGTGAAGTTTCGGCAATGCTGCATAGTGATCCCCTGAATAGCGATTTTTAGATCCAAAAACATCTCAAGCATAGCCAGTTTTTGAGCAAAAAAAATTTCTCAAGCTTGAGTTATATAGTAACCAAAATTAAACGATATGCGAATTTATTTCATATTTGCTAAGACGATTGGCCCCTATTTTTAATGTAGATTGTTCGTACCTCCTCATAACCCCCTCTCTGCAAACAGGATCACACCCAATAAACCAGTAGAAAAGTGTAATTATCCCAATGCTTTATGCGGTTTTTGTCGTCGGGATAGTTTACCAAGCCGAATATTATTTCTGAATCCGTATCTTCGACAGTCGCACTGGCGAATTTGCAGCTGATTATCAACGGGTGGCTCAAGACCGAAACCTTTTCTGTAAGGCTGTGATGATGTTGTGCAGCTCATTGCATATTGATGACTGTTCGTACTACCTTGGTGCGCACTTACCCTGTGATGTTGCTACTTTATCAACAAGAAGTTGGCCCCTGACCTTGCCTTCCGCCACCCTGATCAGGGTGGCGCTGTCGTTGACCTCCAGGGTGAATTCCGTCCCTTCGATCGAGGCGTTGATGTGGGGGATAATTGGCCTGGGCGGGGTGGCTGATGCGACTGATAAAATGGGCCTTACCATTGATGTTCTCAAGCCAGCTCGTCTGCTGTTTAGGCGTTTTTATTCATAAAATCGTAATTATCACCATATATTTCCTTAATTCAGATGTTGGTGTTAATTAACAATATGGCCTGGTCAGTGGGAATGTTTAGTATTTGCGCTTTTGTGTGCTTCTACGGTCAGCGAACTGATTGATGTAGTAGTTCGTCGGGCCATCCGAGGGGAAATCCTCTGCGATCAATTGAAATTTCCTGTTGGCCGCTGGACGCTCGCCCATTTGCCATAATAGGAGCGCTTCCGCAAAAGCCTGATGAAGGCTGAGCATACTGGCGTCGACAGATTCTGATTTGGCGGCAACCTCAAAGATCTTAATCGGCTTCTCCTTGCCCGAGACGGAGAACAGACCCAGCTCCCGGGTCTGTATACGCTTCAGGTGTTTGATGAAGTCCTCCGAAGCGAGAATCCGCGTGCCCAACAACTTATTGAGATTCTCGATGCGGGAAGTGGTGTTAACCATGTCTCCCACCGCTCGGTACTCGAAATGGTCGATGGCGCCCACATGGCTCATCACCAGTTCGCCCGAATGGAGTCCGATGCGGGTGAAAAGTTTGGGTTCGAGATCGGAGTTTTGGATCGCCGTTCCTATCTCCAGGGCCGCTTCACAGGCCATCTGCTCCATGTTGTGGTTGATTTCGGTCGCCGGCCAGATGGCGAGCATCGCGTCACCGACCACATCCGAAACGATGCCTTTGTTTGCCCGTACCGGGGTAAAGAGGATTTTGAAATAGCGGTTCAGGTACTCCTGCAGCACTTTCGGCGCCATCTTTTCCGCCATCGCCGTGTAGTTCTGTGCATCGGAGGCCAGGCATACCCCGTAGGCTGAGTCGATCAGGCCAGCCGGTTGTTTGTTGTCCCGGGCCAATCTTTCAATTACATCGCCTGGTAGATAGTAACCAAACAGACGACGCAGATGCTCACGGCTGGTACGCATCTGTTGATAGTGCCAGATCAGACTGACGACCAGGGCTACCGGGAGTTGTATGACCAGTGGGATAAACCAGGGCAGCCAGAGATTGAATTGGCTGAACAGCAGATGGGTCGAGCCGAAGTAAGCCCCACCAACCACCAAACCCGCAAAAACTCCATTCAGTCCAGGGGTGAATCGAAACAGCAAACTGATCCCCACACCAAAGAGGATCAACAATAATGCGATCCAGCCGGTATGAGGGTGATGCAGAATCTCCTGGTTGAGCAGGTTCGCGTAGGCTGTGGCGGCAATTTCAACACCACTGATATCCAGGCCGTTGGATTGAGAAAAGACGGTATAGAAGCCATCTTTCTGTTTCGGTTGATAGGCTCCCGCATAGCCGATGAAGAGGGTTTTACCCCGTAGATGATTTAATGAATCGGCCGGTGAGGCGAGGATTTCCTGCAAGCTGTGGGTTTTGATGCTGCCTGGCGGTCCATAGAAGTTGAGATGGGGGTAGGCCGGTGTCTCAAACAGATGCATCACTGATTGCATCTGCTGATAGCGTAGATTCGACATCCTCAGTTTATGCTGCTCTTCCAGCTGGGTTTGCATATGCTCAACCAGAGCCGGGTTGTTGCGAATGAAGAGTGCGGTCTCATGCAGATCTGTCAGATTCGGTGGTTGCAGTGATGACCCATGTGCATCAAGGGATCCAAGCAAAAGCTGCTTGAGTCTTTTTCCACCAGGATCGGCGGCATGCAGCAGCGCAGCAGCTGGGAGTGAAAGCAGTTTTTGATTACCACTGAATGTCCAGAACCGACTGACCTTGACTGGAACTTTCGGCAGCACGAACGGTGCGAGTTCGAGTGCCGCCTCGGCCAGGATGGTCGTAGGGGGGATCAGCTGTTCCAAGGCGTGTGTTCCGTTGCTGTTTTTGATCTGCAGCTGTTGCTGGTAGGAGACCAGCAGAACATTACCGCTTTGTCGTATGGTATCGGCGAGCTGGCGATCTGATTCAACGCCCCTGGCTTTCTTGAAGAAGATATCAAAAACAATCAACCGGACATCGGCCTGATTGAGCCGCTCAATGAGTTCTGCATGCAGACTGCGTGGCCAATCAGGGATCTCTTCACCCAACCCGAGTTGAGCTGCGGTTTCACCATTGATCGAGATGATCTCGACCGATTCAGGTGGCGCTCTTTGGCCACGTAACTTGAACAACAGACCAAGACCCGCATCTTCCTCCCAGGCGCTACCCATGGGCAGAAGGCTGAAAAGTACGCCCAGAATACCAATCGAGATACCCAGTAGCAGTGTTGATCTAAGCTGATGTTTTTCCACAACGACCCTGTTGGTTTATAAAACTGTTGACCAGTTAGTCTCTATCAGCTGCAGTGAAACGGCCTTCTGCGAGGCTGAAAAACACCACTGAAGTCCTGAAGATGTATTGTCTGGCCAGCAGATTCAGAGTGAGATTTGGATCACCACATTCCAATACAGTTGATCTTGCCACTGTAGAAGTCACTATTTTCTGTTAAAGTTTTACCAGGGCCATCCATTTGGATGCGTAATGACAGGCCCTGACCTGGTACAGACCTGCTTATGTGTATTCAGGGTGATTGATCCACAGTGTACAACATGGGAGCGTGAAGGGAGAGAACTGCGTCATTCCAGACAGTGTGGCAATAGGCATGGGTTGATATGGAGTGTGGCCCCTGTAGATAACATTTACCCACAGACAATATAATAAGGCCATGATAGAAAACGTCTCCATTTTTGCCGGTATGGACCCAAGCGATCTTGCGTTGATCGAACAACGTATGGTCAGAAGGAGCTATCCACGAAACACCATCATCCTCTCGGAAGGTGATAACAGCGACTCCCTGTATGTCATCTTGAGTGGTAAGGTTAAGGTCTATCTGAATGATGAAAATGGCAAAGAGGCCATTATCAACTATCAGGAGGAGGGTGAGTACTTTGGTGAGCTCTCATTGATCGATGACTACAAAAGATCAGCTTCGATCATGACCACCGTCAAGACTACTGTGGCGATCATGTCCAAACAGGCCTTCCATCAGGTGTTGCAGACCAACCCGAATATCTCTATCCATCTGTTGAAGGATATGGTCCATCGGGTTAGAACACTTACCGACGAGGTGAAGAGTCTTGCCCTGTCAGATGTCTATGGACGACTGAGTAAAACCCTGTTGAGTCTGGCTGAAGAGAAGGATGGGTTGTTGGTCATCGAGGGGCATGTTACCCAGCAGGAGTTGGCCAATCGCATTGGTGCATCCCGTGAAATGGTCTGTCGAATCTTCAAGGATCTTGTCAAAGGTGGCTATATCACCTCCAGTACCAATCAGTATGTGATCAACAAGCAGTTGCCGGCCCGCTACTGATCCCAGACATCGGTTGCGCCCTTGAGCCTGGATGGCAGTAGCTCTGGGTGGAGAGTAATCGGAGAATCCTTTCACTGTGACTGACTACCTGCGCGCCCCTTTAGCCTCCAAAGATCTGCCGGCAGGAATTCCTTTTATCATCGGTAACGAAGCTGCTGAACGCTTCAGCTTCTACGGCATGCGTGCGGTACTGGTGGTGTTTATGACTCAGTACCTGCTCGACAGTAGCGGTGCCGCTAATCCGATGAACGGGGAGGAGGCCAAGGGCTGGTTTCATCTGTTTGTATCGGCGGTCTATCTTACGCCTCTGTTTGGTGCATTGATCTCCGATGGTCTGCTGGGCAAGTACCGCACCATCATTCTGCTCTCTCTGGTCTACTGTCTGGGCCACTTTGCTCTGGCGCTCGATCACACCCGTTTGGGGTTGCTGCTGGGGCTGGGTTTGATCGCAATGGGTTCTGGTGGCATCAAGCCCTGTGTCTCGGCTCACCTTGGGGATCAGTTCGGTCGCAGCAATGCCTATCTGCTGTCACGCAGTTTCGGCTGGTTCTACTTTGCCATCAATCTCGGGGCCTTTGCATCGACCCTGGCCACTCCGTGGTTGCTGCAGCAGGCCGGGCCCGATTGGGCGTTCGGCGTACCGGGGATTTTGATGGTCATCGCAACCATTATCTTCTGGTCCGGCCGCCGCAGGTTTGTCCATATCCCCCCTGCGGGGCTGAGTTTTGTGCGGGAGGTCTTCACTCCCCAGGGCTTGTCGGTTCTGTTAAGGCTCTTCGGGCTCTATCTGTTTGTCGCTGTATTCTGGTCGCTATTCGATCAGACCGGCTCCGCCTGGGTGCTACAGGCCAAAAGCATGGATTTGAAGCTGTTTGGATTGGCGATTCTGCCGGCCCAGATCCAGGCCGCCAATCCGCTGCTGGTGATGCTGCTGGTGCCCACTTTCAGCTATCTGATCTACCCGGCGATACAGCGCAGGTGGCGATTGACCCCGCTGCGAAAAATCGGTTTCGGTATGCTGCTCGCCGCACTGGCCTTCGCCATCTCCGCCTGGATTCAGTATCAGATCGATGCCGGCCATACCCCATCCATCGCCTGGCAGCTGCTCGCCTATCTGGTGTTGACCAGTGGCGAGGTGATGGTCTCCATTACCTGTCTGGAGTTTTCCTATACCCAGGCGCCGGTGCGCATGAAATCCTTTGTCATGGCCTTTTTCATGATGTCGATTGCGATCGGTAATCTCTTTACCAGTATCGTCAACTTTGCCATTGAGGGCACCTCGCTGCTGCAGGGTGTGGACTACTATCTCTTTTTCACCCTGCTGATGTTATTCACAACCCTGCTCTACGCACTGTTATCCCCATACTATCGAGAGCGTACCCATCTGCAGCAAGAGCTGAATCCAGTGGAAAAAAGTCGCAGCTGAGATGTGAATATTTCACAGCCATAAAATTCCCCATTCCCTATCCTTAACAGCATGAACTTTCAGTTACTTGAACTAATCGGGGAGAGAAAGGCATGTGGCACAAAACACTCATCATCACCATCGGTTTAATGATCAGTTTTTTCTCCGCGCCCCTATGCCTGGACAGGTTCCAGATCTCTCACGAATCTCCACTGCAGATCCTGCTCTCATTGGTGGAGACTGAACAGACTAACGGGTCAGAGCTGGGAGGGAAACGGAACTCTTGAATGGTTAGCCTGCGGCCAAAAAAACTGTGCCGCAACGGATGCTGAACCAGGCGATTTCTCTACTGCTCGACCTCTCATTTGGGTAGCACTCTCTGTCTTAGGCTGAGAGTGTTTTTTTTTGCCTGATGTTTATCGAGTGTGGCCTATCAGATGATCTGGGCTGCTGCGGTGCTCTCTATTTCAGTCTGGAAACAGAATGCCCGGATTGAGGATCTGGTGGGGGTCGAACTGCTGTTTGATGCTGCGCATCAGTTTCAGCTCCACAGGATCGAGTTCCTGATCGACAAACTGGCGTTTGACGACGCCGATGCCGTGCTCGCCGGAGAGTGTTCCACCCAATCCCAGCACCAGTTCAAACAGCGCATTCAGACAGTGCTCACCAGCGGCGAGTTGCTTCGGGTCGTCCGGGTCGAGCAGCAGGTTTACATGGATGTTGCCGTTACCCGCATGGCCGAAATTGACGATGGTGACACCGGTCTCCTTGGAGAGGTTCTCCAGGGTCTCGATCAACTCCGGTATGCGGGAGACGGGCACCACCACATCCTCGTTGATTTTTTTAGGTGCAATATTGCGCAGTGCCGGGGAGAGGGCCTTGCGGGTCTTCCACAGTTTGGCCACTTCCTCTTTGGTCTCAGCGGTATGGATGTCGATCAATCCCTCAACGCTGGCGGCCTGGGCGACCGCAGTTACCTCGTCGGCAATGCAGTGTTCGGCGCCATCCACTTCAATCATCAGCAGTGCGCCAACCGATGAATCGAGGGCCAGATCGGAGAACTCCCTGACCATCTCCAGCGCAGATTTATCCATGAACTCAAGGGCGCAGGGGATGACCGGTTGTCCCATGATGGCAGAGACCGCTTTGGCGGCCGCATGGATATCGCTATAGGTGGCTTGCAGGGTTCTTTTGGTCTGTGCCAATGGTGTCAGTTTGAGACGGGCTTCGGTAATGATCGCCAGGGTGCCTTCGGATCCGATAATCAACCTTGTCAGATCGTAGCCCACCACACCTTTGGTTGTATTGACGCCGGTGTAGAAGGTTTCACCGCTGCCGGTGACCCCTTTCAGGCCGAGTGTGCTCTCCCTGGGAGTGCCATATTTTACCGCCCTGGGACCGGCTGAGTTGTAGGCGAGATTCCCTCCAATGGTGCAGACAGTGGCACTGGTCGGGTCCGGTGGCCAGAAGAAGCCCTGCTGCTGGAGTGCGGTTTGCAGTTCCTTGTTGGTAACCCCGGGTTCAACCCTGGCCAGGCGGTTTTCCCGGTCGATCTCCAGGATCCGGTTCATACGCTCCAGTGAGAGAACGATGCCGCCCTGTTGTGGCACCGTGGCACCGGTTGTGCCGGTACCCTTCCCCCGGGTAACCAGCGGGATGCGATGCTGATGGCAGAGCTTGACGATGCCGGCAACCTGATCGTGCTCCCGGGCAAATACCACGGCCTCAGGCGTGGCCTGCAAACGACTGTTGTCATAACCGTAGGGAAGGCAGTCTCCCGGGTCGGTAAAGAGATTCTCCTTGCCGACTATTTTGGAGAGCTGTTTGATCAGCTCCGCTGAGAGTTTTTCGCTCAATTCAGATGTACTCGAAGACCCGCACGACCCGTCGTACACCACTGATATGACGCACCACCTCGGTAACCGCGTCACCCTCCTGTTTGGTGATCAAACCGAGCAGAAACACGGTTCCCCGTTCGGTGACCACTTTGACTCTGAGTGGATCGAAACCGGGTATGTCGATGCTTGAGAGTTTCAGTTTGACCTCGGAAGTCAGGGCTACATCACGGCTGTCCTCGCCAATCGAGGAGGCACTGCCGATCTCGATTTCATTGACCACCCGGCGTACCCGTTCCACACCGGTGACCAGTTGCTCCGCCTTGCGTCGCAGGTTTTCATTGGCCGCCTGTCCGGTGAGCAGTACCACCATGTTGTAGCTGGTGACGGAAATATTGGTATGTTCTTTGATCTTTGGATCTTTCTTCAACACATCGTAGGCCTTGAGCTCAATGCTCTGGTCCTCGACGATCACGCCGGTAGTGCGTCTGTCGTGGATGATGGTTGCAGTGGCCGCTGCACCGCCGACAATCGCTGCGGCACATCCCTGCAGGGTGAGCGCAGCGAGAAGGATGTAGAGCGTGGGTGAGAATTTTATCTGCATGAGCTTCCTCTTATGGTTATCTGTCTTAGGGATCCGTTTAATTTGCTCGTTATATCGGATGAAAAAACTGATAGGCGGTACCATCAACCGCCGAGCAGCTGTTGATCCACCAGGTCACACAAACAGTGAATGATCAGAAGATGCACCTCCTGTATCCGCGCGGTGACAATCGATGGAACGCGAATTTCGACATCCCCCGGGGCGAGTAGTTTCGCCAGTTCCCCGCCATCTTTTCCGGTCAGGGCAACCACCGCCATTTCCCGTTCGTGAGCCGATTGTACCGCATGATTCACATTACTCGAATTGCCACTGGTGGAGATTGCCAGCAACAGGTCGTTGGGTTGACCCAGGGCTTCGATCTGGCGGGAGAAGATCAATGAGAAATCGTAGTCGTTGCTGATCGAGGTCACAGTCGAGCTGTCGGTTGTCAGAGCAATGGCGGGTAGACCTGGTCGCTCCCGTTCGTAGCGGTTGAGCATCTCTGATGAGAAGTGTTGCGCATCGCCTGCTGAGCCCCCATTGCCACAGCTCAGGATCTTGTTGCCCTCAAGCAGGCGGTCGAACACCAGTCTGGCGGCATCGGCAATCGGTTGGGTTAAAAGCGGCAGAGCTTCGATCTTGATCTGAATGCTCTGGTTGAAGAGTTTCTGGATGCGCTCTTGGTCTAGCATCTGTGTATTAGGCCTGGTGGTGGATCTGATCCGGATTCGCTGGCAAGTGTCTCATAAATTCTTCAGCCCGGCATCATTCAATTCCGCGCATGGCAAAAGAAAAAACGGTCCGAAAATGTGCACGAATAAACGCAAATGGTTTGTTGATCACTGGAGACTGCTGGAGTGCTTCATTCACCTTTGCCACCCCGGCGAATTGCAGGTTGCTACCTGGATGTATCGGAGACAGAACAGACTATAGGCACTTATTCACCATCAGTTGCGGCCACAATTCCGGTTGAATAGCCTGGTTGGCGGTAAGGGGCTCCTCAACTCTGAATGGCATCCTTGATCCAGGTGGTCCGGTTGTTAGCGGAACCGTTGATCGCCACCACATCGAACCGGCAGGCCTGGTCGATGCGGTTTTTTTGCAGATAGAGATTGGCGGCAGCCAACAGCTTGCGCTGTTTGCTTGGGGTGATGCTCTCCAGCGCGGAACCGTAATCGTCCGTTTGACGGTAGCGGACCTCAACGAATACAAGGGTGCGCTTTTCACGCATGATCAGATCGATCTCTCCCACTTTACAGCGGAAGTTACGGGTAACCAGATTGAGACCGCGACGACTCAGGTAGTCGACGGCCAGCTGCTCTGCGGCTTCTCCCTGCTGCAGATGGTCGGCTTTCATCGTCTGCCGGCTGGCTCAGAGAGATCGTGATCCGATACCGGCGGCAGTTCGGCTTCGACTGCTTCGGATCTACCGGTTTCCACATCGATGCCCAGTTCATCAATACTGTTCATGTCATTGAAGGTTTGGGTATTGTGTGGCATCTCAATGCGAGGTGCATAACCGATGATACTCGCCTTACCCTTTTCCATATCGGCCCAGGCCAATAACCGGTGCATGCGGTTCTGTGCATCCAGATAGATGGTGCCGCTCTTGCCGTTGTAGAGTCTGCCCGGCTGCTGCTGCATGGCCTGTAGTTGGGAGAGCAGGTTGTAGCTGTCGATCCCCATGGCATAGAGTCTGGCATAGCGACCCTTTACCCCGGGCATGAACCGCTCGAGACTTTTGCGCGACAGGGCACCTCCGTGATTGTCTTCAAGCAACCAGGGGGTGTCGACAAAACTGATCTTGCCCAGATCCCGGTCCAGCTCGGCCTGTTCGATCCCGGAGTAGATGTGGGAAGTGGATAGAATCGGCAGGTTGCCGGCTCGGAAAAACTTCAGCTGCGGACGGATCTGTCTCGCCTTTTGCGGACGGGCTGCGAGAAAAATGAAATCCGCGTCCTGGCGTGTGCGGGGTTCAGCCTCAACTCTTTGTCCCATCAATCGGGTCAGTGAGCGTATCCGAGCCTCGCTCTCATTGATATTCAGCAGCATTCGGATCGGTACCGAGAAATCGTTCTCCTTGGGCAGATAGGTTTGGCTCTCCATGATTTCGCCACCCAGAGTCAGCCAGCGATTGCGAAAGCTGTTGGCCAGACGGTCTCCCCAGTTACCCTGGGGAGTCAGGATCAGGGCTGTTCTATGGCCTTCCAGCCAGGCGCGTTCGGCGACCTGTTCCGCCTCATCCTCCGGGGCCAGGCCAAACTGGAACAGGTTGGGATTGGTCTCATAGAACTCGTCCTCCACCTGGTTGAGCGCCAGGACCGGGATGTCGAGCAGCTCCAGGTTGGAGATCATCTTCACCGAATCCTTGTTCAACGGGCCGACAATCATCTGTGCGCCGTTGAGGATCGCCTGCTGATAGATGCTCAGGGTGCTCTGTAACTCACTGCTGTCGTAAAACTGCAGTTTGGGGCGATATTGGGGAGGCTGTTGATACCAGGCTGCCATCAGTCCATCCCTGACCGCCGCTGCAACTTTGGCGTAGGGACCGCTGCGGGGCAGCATGACGGCAATATGGTCATCGGGACTGAGTCCCTGCAGCTCAAGCAGGCCAGCCATCATTGTCTGCATCGCCGGGTGGTCGGGGAAGCGCTGCCGCCACTCCGCCAGACTGCTGCTCAGCTCCTCCGGATCCGCTGTCTGGGATTTGATGACTTTTGCCAGTTCCATCCAGCCGATCAGGGTGGATGGGGGCTGGGGCTGCAACAGGGTCAGTGCGGTATCGGTCATGGTGGTCAGGGTCTGCACCAGCAGCTCCTGGATGACCAGGCGTTGATCCGGATCCTCCTCCATCAGCAGATCGAGTACATCAAGTTCCCGTGCGCTCTCCAGCAGGTTTCCTGATAGACGGAAGATCTCCGCCATATTGCGATGGTAGTGCTGACGCAGCGCCAACGGTGCGTCCGGCCCCGGCTCCGGCTGCATCAGATCCAATGCCTGGTCGATGTCACCCTGCAATACCGCCAGTTCGGTTCGCAACATCCTCAGTTTCAGGTTGAAATCGAGATCTGTTTCAGATGGTTGGATCAGCTTGACCAGTGCCAGGCTCCGCTCCTGCTCGCCCGCTCTCAGCCAATATTCAACCGCTTCCAGCAACAGCTGCTCGCGAAACGGGGATTCAGACTCCATGGCGTAGGTTTCAACAATCATCGCCGCCGTGGCGTAATCCTCATCTTCAAGCAACGAGGTGACCTGCAGTCGGAGTTCTGGCGACATCTGCGGGGCAGGCTGGGACTCTTTGGTGACTGTGGTACAACCCTGCTGAAACAACAGGACAAAGATCGATAACAGGGCAATATGGCGGATGATGTGCATAACTCAGTATCTGTAGCGGGATCCAGTATAATCAACCCGGCAACATAATCGATTGCCAACAGGGCTTCAACAATGGTGTTCATCCGAACAGCGCATGACTGCCAGGATTGACCATCGAAATCAGTAACTTATATTAGACACTACCTAGCAGTGTCTGTGAAACGGGAATATCTGTGTCTAAGGGCGTACTTTACGTTGTCGCAACACCAATCGGCAATCTTGATGACCTGACCCCCAGAGCGGTCGAAATTCTCAAGCAGGTCGATTTCATCGCCGCCGAGGATACCAGGCATACCCGCCCTCTGTTGCGCCATTATGCCATCGATACCCCGATGCGTTCGCTGCACCAGTTCAATGAACGGGCAAAAATGGAGACCCTGCTGGCTGAGCTCGATCAGGGCTCCTCGATCGCCCTGGTATCAGATGCGGGTACGCCACTGATCAGCGATCCCGGTTTCCCCCTGGTCAGGGGTTACGCCGCTGTCGGGGGTGAGATTGTGCCGATTCCAGGTGCCAGCGCGCTGGCTTGCGCTCTCTCGGCAGCCGGCCTGCCCACCGACCGGTTTCTGTTCGCCGGTTTTCCACCCCGCAGCCGCTCCCAGCGGCAGAAGTGGTTGCAGGATCTCACAACTGAGCGGGCGACACTGGTCTTTTACGAGGCAAGTCACCGGGTGGTGGAGAGCCTGGAAGATATGAGTGCCAGCTTCGGCAGCGAGCGGGACGCTGTGATTGCCCGAGAGATGACAAAGACCTATGAAACCTTCCTCAGGGGGAATCTTGAATCTCTGCTGCAGATTCTGCAGCAAGATGAGGATCAGCGGAAAGGTGAGTTTGTCATTCTGATCGAAGGCTCGACTGTTGTATCTCAGACACGAGTGGAAGTGGATGTGGAGCAGATGCTGATCACACTCCTGGCGGAACTACCGCTCAAACAGGCTGTTTCCCTGGCTTCGAAGGTCACCGGCATAAAGAAAAATAAGCTATATAATCAAGCGCTTGAGTTGTCTCGCACCTAAGTTGTGAATTGTTACCATTAATTTGTGAGCAATTTGGACGATAATGAGTCTAACAAGTTGTTTCATTTGTACGACATGATGCGCGGACCACAATTTCTAACAATCTGGCTACTGATTTTCGGTAGTACATCCAGTCTGGCGGCAGAGAGTGAGCTTGAGTTCACTCCCTTTGTCGGCTATCGCTTCGGCGGTACCCTGGATGATGAGCGGACTGGTCGCAGTTGGGATTTTGATGAAGCTTCGGATTGGGGATTCACCCTGAGTCAGCCGGCATCTGAAACAACCCGTTATGAGTTTCTCTACAGCCATCAGGATACCTCCCTGGCGGACACCACCGACCCGAACAATGCCTTCGATCTTGATGTGCACTACTTTCACATGGGTGGCACCGTGGACGTCTATCAGGATCGTTTCACCCCCTATTTCTCAGGTGGGCTGGGTATGACCTATCTGCATCCCGGGCAGGCAGGCTATGAGAACAAGACCCGCTTCTCCCTGAGTGTTGGCGGTGGTCTCAAATGGTACCCGACCGAGCGTTTGGGAATTCGTTTTGAGATGCGTGGTTACAGTACCCTGGTCAACTCCAACAGCAGCCTTTTCTGTGATAGTGGCTGCGAACTGCAGATCAGCGGCGATGCCTTTCCTCAGTTCGAAACCAATCTGGGTCTGATTTTTCGTTTCTGATCAACCGTTGTTGGTTGCCCAATAGATTCCAATCCTTCCGTTGAGTCTGCCCTGGAGCCTGTTGCGGTTTTCAGATTCCAGAATCATCAGCGGTGCTTGACGTTCATTCGCGGCTAACGGTGATCTGCTGTCAACAACAACCGGGGCTCTGAAAAGAGCCCCGGTAGCAGAAGTTAGTGGGTCACCTCGATCCGTTTTGGTGTTTTATCTTCCGTCTTTGGGATGGTGATTTCGATGACGCCGTCTTTACCGGTTGCCTGTACCGCTTCGGCATCGGTATTTTCCGGCAGTGAGAAACGGCGATAGAAGATACCGTGGGAACGTTCCACCCGCCTGAAGTTATCCCGCTCCTCAGTCTCTTCGAACTTACGCTCGCCGCGGATGCTCAAGACACCATTTTCCATGGTGATTTCGATATCTTCCGGTTTTACGCCTGGGATATCGGCACGGATCAGGAAGTGATCCGTCTCTTCTTTGATATCAACAGCGGGTACCCAGTCACCGCCTACCAGGTGGGAGGTTTCCTCATCCCGATGTGGTTGAGTATGGAACATCCGGTCCATTTCCTGACGCCACTCTTCAAGGGAACGCCAGGGGTCATAACGTGTGATATTCATGACGTACCTCCTTTCGTAAGGTGCTTCCTAAGAGGTGAAATTCGTAAATATTACGACTCGCCCCTACTTTGAATATGGTTCTGTTTGGGCGCTTTTTCAAGCCCCGAAAAGGGCAATTTTCGGGTTTGGGAAATTGTTTCCAACTATCTGAAATAAAAGGGATAAAAAAGCTATTTTGAGCGGCTGTTACGGGCTCTTTTTGGGCTGCTGCCGCGCTTTTGTCTGCGCTGTTTGATCGGGGCTCTGGCGGCTTGATTCCGGCCTTTGGGGGATGGCTGTTTTTGTCTGCCATCGGCCGTGGGCTGCCAGCTCGGTACCAGATGTTTTTTGCCGTTACCAATCAGGTCGCTGCGCCCCATACGGGCTAACGCATCACGCAGCATGGGCCAGTTTTTCGGGTCGTGGTAGCGTAAAAAGGCCTTATGCAGGCGTCGCTGCTTCAATCCCCTGACCACACTCACATTGGCCCGGCCCGGGCCGATCTTCCTAAGCGGATTTCTGCCGGTGTGATACATCGCCGAGGCGATGGCCAGCGGGGTCGGCAGGAAGGCCTGTACCTGATCAGGACGAAAGTTGTTGCGTTTCAACCAGAGTGCCAGGTTGAGCATATCCTTGTCACTGGTGCCAGGATGGGCGGCGATGAAGTAGGGGATCAGATACTGTTCTTTGCCCGCTTCCGCCGAGTATTTGTCGAACAGCCTCTTGAACTGTTCATAACTCTCAATCCCAGGTTTCATCATTTTATCGAGGGGGGAGGCTTCGGTGTGTTCCGGTGCGATCTTCAGATAGCCCCCCACATGGTGGGTGACCAGCTCCCGGATATATTCGGGGGAGCGAATCGCCAGGTCGTAGCGCAGGCCGGAGGCGATGAAGATACGCTTGATGCCGGGCAGTTTGCGGCTGCGCCGATAGAGATTGATCAGCGGTTTGTGATCGGTATTGAGATTCGGGCAGATACCGGGAAAGACACAGGAGAGCCGACGGCAGGCGGACTCGATCGTCTTATCCTTGCAGGCCAGTCGGTACATGTTGGCGGTCGGGCCGCCCAGGTCGGAGATGTTGCCGGTGAAGCCCGGTACCTGGTCGCGGATCGTCTCCACCTCGCGGATGATCGAATCCTCCGAGCGGCTCTGAATGATGCGCCCCTCATGCTCGGTGATCGAGCAGAAGGTGCAGCCACCGAAACAGCCGCGCATGATGTTGACCGAGTGGCGGATCATCTCCCAGGCCGGATTGCGCGCCTCCCCGTAGGACGGGTGGGGGGTTCTGCTGTAGGGGAGTTCATAGACCCGGTCCAGCTCCTCCGTGGTCAGGGGGATGGGAGGCGGATTGAGCCAGACATCCCGTTTGCCGTGCTGCTGTACCAGCGCACGGGCGTTACCCGGATTGGTCTCCAGGTGGAACACCCGGGAGGCGTGGGCATAGATGATCTCATCCTCCACCACCTGATCGTAGGAGGGGAGGCGAACCACACTGAGCGCCCGGTCGAGTCGGCTGGGTCGGTTGTGGGGTGTGAATCGGATCGCCTGCTTACAGTCGGGTTGATGCTGGTAGGGGTCTTTGTGGACCGCCTTGGCGCCCGGGGTATCCAGCTTGGTGGAGTCGATCTCGAACCACGCTTCGGGTATCCCCTGGCTCATATACCCGGTGCCGCGGATATCCCGGATCTGATCGATCTTCTCACCTTTCGCCATCCGGTGTGCGACCTCCACGATGGCCCGTTCCGCATTACCGAAGATCAGCAGATCCGCCTTCGAATCGGGCAGAATGGAGCGGCGCACCTTGTCTGACCAGTAGTCGTAGTGGGCAATCCGCCGCAGACTCGCCTCGATGCCGCCAATGATGACAGGAATCCCTTTAAAGGCCTCCCGGGCGCGCTGGGCATAGACGATCACGGAGCGATCAGGACGTTTGCCTGCCTCCCCATCGGGAGTATAGGCATCGTCACTGCGGATACGGCGATCCGAGGTATAGCGGTTGACCATCGAATCCATATTGCCGGCGGTGATGCCGAAAAACAGGTTGGGGCGTCCTAATTCTCTGAAAGCATCCGCATGGCTCCAGTCCGGCTGGGCAATGATGCCGACCCGAAAGCCCTGCGCCTCCAGCAGTCGTCCGATCAGCGCCATGCCGAAACTGGGATGGTCCACATAGGCATCGCCGGTCACCAGAATCACATCGCAACTGTCCCAGCCCAGGTCGTCCATCTCCTCCCGGCTCATCGGCAGGACAGGGGAGACACCAAAGCGGGCGGCCCAGTAGGGTCGGTAGGAGAAGATGTTGGCAGGCTGAGTCATGGGGTAGTGATTATATCGTGCTTTTGAGTGTCGGGCAGTGTTGAGATTCCTATGGGGAATTGCTTAGCTGACAATGCTCCAAATGCAAATTCATAACTTACCTCGCCATGCGTTTGGAAATCACACCCAATCCCTGTGCGTTTATCACCACGCTTGTGCGGACTGAAAACCAGTAAAACAGGAATCCCGTTCCTGTAACGAGTTGCCTAACCCCCAGCCGCAACCTATTCTGAAATGAGTATTGAACAGGATAAAAAAACAACACGGATCCCTGAGGGAAGCTCATGATCCCCCACGAGAAGGAAAGCCCCGATTTCACCTACGATCTGGCCACCGAGCGCCAAGCCCTGCGTGGAAACAAAACTCACCGCGGTATTCCGGACAAAGCCCCCAACCGACTCCTCGCCGCCACCTGGAACCTGACCAATTTCGGTGTCCAGCAACGTACCGATGACGATCTGGCATTAATGGCCGAAATCATCAGCTGGTTTGACCTCATCGCCATCCAGGAGATCGCCGACGACCTTACAGACCTATGCGCACTCGTCGATCACCTGCCGGCAGGCTACCGTGTCATACTCTCCGACATCGGTGGCAACGATGAACGCTCAGGCTTCATCTACGACAGCCAAAAAGTTGCTCGCCTCGAACTCGCTGCTGAAATCGCAGTGCCCCCCAGTGACCATCGCTACATACGCATGCGTGGTGTCTCCGGCGCTTACAAAGGCTTCGACCGTAACCCCTATGTTGTAGCTTTCAAGGCAGGGGCGCTGGAATTCACAGCTGTCTCTGCTCACCTATATTTTGGCAGCAACAGATATTATGATGAAGACCGCCGTGCCCTCGAAGCATACGCCCTGGCTCGTTGGGCCGACCAACGCAACCGAGCCGCTGGGGCCTATTCACAGAACATCCTCGTTATGGGTGATCTCAACCTCCCCATTCGAGACAACTCAAGCTCAGTGTATAAAGCGTTGAAGGCCAAACGCCTCATCTTGCCACAACACTCCACAGCCATGGGTAGCAACTTGGCAGGCGACAAATATTACGATCAGGTTGCCTTTCACGCAGGAGCGATGAACAATGCCTATCAGGGCAACTCAGGGGTGTTCGATTTTGATCGTGATCCTTTCTTCAGAGCAGCCTGGGATGTCAGTCCTGATTACTTTAACAAGACTATGAAATACCATATCGCGGATCACCGTCCGTTATGGGTGGAGTTTTTGGTGTGAGAGATCAACTCGGAGCATCGGGTAGGAATTACTTGGGTTGATTACAGGGCTTCATGTAGGGTGGTTGAGCGAGTAAAAAAGCACCTGCACACTGCTTTCATTGAAAGATTAAACTCTTGGTTGCTTTGGAATGATTTATCTGGTCATCTCGCCGATCCCACTCTGCCGTATAGCAAGGGATATCAATCAACAGAGTGACAAGACATTAAGTGGTAGAAAACGCAACCAATGGTTGAATCTGATCACTTTAAGATGCTTCCATGAGGTGGAGATCAACCATGCAGAAACGTCACAAACGGTTACTGGTGGCACTATTGATGTTGTTTGGTTTGAGTCTCCTGGTTCCCGGTGCCATCGCCATATTTCACCCGGAACCTGCCGGACTGAATACGCAAATGGCCGATCAGGCAAATCAGTTTCGGGCGTTGCATGGCATGATGGCAGGCTTGGGAGTGATGGCCTGTTTAGCCTGTTATCGCATTGAAAGAGAACGCACGCTTGTAATCGGGATCGGGCTTACTCTGGCGTTGGTGGTGGCTGCGCGCGTCTACTCTCTGTTCAGTGAAGGTGTGCCAGACTGGCCGACACTCTTCTATCTTGTGATTGAATCGATTCTGGCACTGATATTTCTCAGATACCCACCTCCAGCCGATAACACCGGGGCCTTATTGGATTAGTGTTAACAGGCCCTGGAAGTTCTCTTCCCGTTGCTGGTTAGGGTAACTCAGCGGTCAGAGGCATCTTCCAGTTCACGCATGAAAATCGCATGATGGATATCACTGAGGCTGATGATCCCGGCCAGCCGGCAATCCTGGTCTACCACGGGGATGCGACGAAAACTGTGCAGGTCCATCTGTGCCGCTGCCTTCATGACGGGGGCGTCAATACCGATGGAGATGACTGAGGGGGACATCAACTCACCGACACTCTTCTGCAGCACTCCACCGTATGAGGATTCCATCGCATGGAAGTCCAGGGCCTGGGCAGGATCCTCGAGAAACTGGGTATAGCCGGGCAGCAGGGCCTTGAGGATATCCTTCTCCGAGATGACGCCCACAAGCCGGTTATTCTCATCAACCACCGGCAGTCCACTGATCTTTTCGTTTGCGATGGTCTCCGCTACGGATCGAATGGTGTCATTCACTGTCGTGGTATAGACACCACGATGCATGACATCACGCACCTTCATGGCGCCCTCTGCCACCGAGGTTGGCGTTGATACGTTTGTCCTATCGGGGGTTTCCGGAAAGAAGTCCTTGCCCTCCCCGGGGACGATGACTCGCTCCTCTTCGCTTACGGGCTCCGGTTTTGGCCATTGACCGGGTACCGGATTCGGCTCAGTCAGAAAATCGGAGGTCGCGGCCAGGTCCTTCATGACCGGGTTCCAGAAGAGATCATGACCTGGGACTTCACAGCTGAATTCGATGGGGATGCCGTTAGGGTCGTAGGAGTAGATCGACAAGAAGCAGCCGTGATCGATAATATCCGAGCAGTGGAATCCTGCTGCATCCAGGCGGGACATGATATCCCAGAGGGCATTCTTGTCGGGCACGCCGATGGCAATGTGGTCGAAGACGAATGATCCTTTCACCGGATCGCCGTGTCGACGTGGTCGAATGGGCTCCACATCATGCCATTCGAAAAACGAGATGCGGTTATTGCCAGAGACGAGGAAGAAGTATTGTCGGTAGCCGGGTGAGCCGTAGGCGTAGACAAGGCGCATCCCCAACAGATCCCGCCAGAACTTGACCGTCAGGTTGATGTCGTGGGTGGCAAAGGCGGTATGGTGAATGCCGGTAAACTCAGTTTTCATACGCTTGCTTGATGCTTGTAATGATTCTGGTAAAAAACCCTATCCATCGCCTCTTTCCCCGTCAAGTCAACCGTGCAGGTGCTGCCGATCGGGCTAGAAAAAAGTAGTCTTGATTTCGTAATCCTCGTTTGATGCTACTGATCATAGACTGGTCTATCGCTGTCAGGATCATTGTGCCAGGCAGAACTGTACTGAACCTGATTCTTGTACAGTCATCGGAAGTAGTTAGTATTCTCTGCGAAGGTCAATCGAGTTCAACTGGTAGTCTGCCCGGAAACAACCTCGGGATTGAGGTTGGGTAGAATGTTGTTCTGGTCTTTCTGTTTTGGCTGACCCTTGCGATCCATTCTCCAGATCTTCAGGCTGGGACGGATTTCGTGTTTGAAGGCCTCTTTCCACTGATCGAATTCGAGATCATTGTGACCATAGATCGCCTCTTCAAGTTGATGGATCAACTGCCTTATTTTGACCGGCTCGGCTTTCGGGTGGAAATCAAGAATGTGATCAGCAATCACGCTATAGGGTGCATTGGTCGGAAGACTCAAATGTTTATTGGCGAGAAAGCGCAAGGTGTAACCCCAGATCTCCGGATCGCTCTCCTCGTCAACAAAGCGCACGCAATAATAGAAACGTACTGACAGGGGCAGGGCGCCGACAAGCCGACGACGCCAACGATGCCAGCGTGTCACCGGATTCAGAATCGCCGTGGTGCTTCTCAGTTTATCCTTGAGGGGTGAGAAGGCGGGCGCCAACCGCTGCATCGGGTTTCTGAAGAAAATGATCAGAGGTTCCAAAGGAGAACTCTGCTTGCTGCCGGCTTTCCTGTGTGAGAGCCAGAGTGCCATCCAGTAGCCGAAGATGACGCCGAACACTAATCCCAGAGGTACCCAGAAGGCGGCTGAGGTTCCAGAGGGGAAGAGAGAGCTCTCGGCTTCGAAAAATCCGCTCTCTTTTCGGTTGCCACTGACCGCAATCGGCTGGAGTGGTACCGAGGCCCGCTGCGCCATATCGGATCGGGTATTCCACCAGTTGATGCTCAATTGAGGGAGTTTCAGATCACCGCCAAACTGGGGTACCAAGGTAAAGGTCTCAACCCGGCGTCCGACGATACGGTTCGATTTTTTATCGAGATAGGTGTGGGTCTGATTCTTATCCCGATAGACTCTGAAAGCATCGCTGTTGAGCTGACTCTCCAGGCTGGGGAGTTTATTGCCGGAAATCCCGAGAGCAGACACTTCAGTGGTGAATGGCAATGGTTTGCCGGCGGCCGCTTTGAAGTTCTCCGGCAGCTTTACCTTCAGGTTCAACTGTTCAACCGGAAGCCAGGGTTTGCTGGAAGGATTGGCCTCTCTCACATTGAGTTGGATGGCGCTACTCATGCTGGCTTTAAACGTGTTGTTGCCACGCTGGTAACCGACCGCCTGCTCTTCGCCGGTAACACTGATCGCCGGGATTTCAAACTGACCGGGTTTCAGCGGTGTGACCTGGTAGTAGAAATCGTTGACGATCTGCCGCTTGCCTTTGATGGTGCGGGAGTAGGTTACCGGACCCTCCTGAAGATTGAGCAGGAAACTGCCGATTTGGGGTAAGTTGGGTATTACGCTCAACAGGTTGTTCTGACTGACGACGCTCAGCTTGAGAATGACGTTTTGTTGTACATAGGGGGTTTCGGTAGAGATCTTTGTCTCTATGAAGGGTTTGGTTGTCTGGTTGCCGTAGTAGTTGGAGGCTGGGTAGCCTGGTCTCTGTTGGGAAGGCCAGGCATTGCCGTAGGGATTGTTTGATCTTTGCCCCCCGGTGGCTGGCGCCGGTTGCCTCTGCTTGGCGGCCGGATAGTTCCATTGACCCGGTGCCGGGTTGTACCAATAGTTTTGACCCGGATACTGATTAGCCGTTGCACTGGTCGACAGGACCATGAGCATGATGGCGCTTAATGCGAGCTTGACGATGTCGATAGTGCCTCCCCCTTGTTCTACCAGGGTCTGGTTTCTCTGTCCCGGCCTCCACGGCTGCGCAGATAGTTGTACTCTTCCAGTTTGAATTGTTGTTGCATCAGTTGGGTTGGATCGCCTTCAACCTGATCCAGCCACTGCTCCATGAGTGGATTGAGCTTGCTCCGGGGGCCGCTTTTCTCTTCGCCTCCCTCGGTTTCATCCTGACCCTCTTCTGATTCGGGGCTCTCCTGTTGGTCTACCTGATCGACGGCCTCGGAATTTTGCGGGTCGTCAGGATTCAACTCGGGATCTTTCTGTTGCTGACCGAGACTCTCCTGTGATCGGCTTCTGTTTTTATCGTTATCCGGTCTATTGAGGTTAGCAGACCTTTCACTGTTTTGTTCTTCTTCATCACCTTCCAGGCTCTCCTCTCTGTCCTTGGCTCCACGCGCTTGGGAATCGGTTTCCTGCTCCTCACCTTGATCGGACTCCTGCTCCTGTGACTCGTCCTGTTCACCGGTCTCCTGCTGCTCGTCCGATGACTCACTTTGCTGTTCCTGCTGCTGCTCTTCCTCTTCCTCGCCCGACTGGGAATCACTCTGCTCATCCTGGTCGCCGCTCTGTTGTTGTTCCTGCTCTTGTTCTCCAGAGGATGACTGCTCTTCTTCCTGCTCTTCCGATTCACCTGAAGACTGCTGTTCTTGCTCCTGTTGCTCCTGCTCCTGTTGTTCCTGCTCCTGTTGTTCCTGCTCCTGTTGTTCCTGCTCCTGTTGCTCCTGCTCCTGTTGCTCCTGCTCCTGTTGCTCCTGCTCCTGTTGCTCCTGCTCCTGTTGCTCCTGCTCCTGCTGCTCCTGCTCCTCTTCCCCTTCCTCCTCTTCCTGCTCTTCGACCAGCTTATCCCTGGCGAGCGCTAGATTGTGTCTGGCATCTTCGTGCTCCGGATCTTCCTGGAGAACGGATTCATAGGCTTTAACGGCCTGCTCAAACTCCTCCATCCGGTAGTGGCTGTTCCCCAGGTTGTATTGGGCATCAAGCTTGACCTCTTCCCGTTCAACCTGTTTGAAGTCTTTGATCGCGTTTTCGTAATCACCGGTCCGGTAGTTGGCCACGCCTCGGCGATAGGGGTCCAGAAACCCCTCGGCTGCCTCTTCATAGAGACCCTGCTGATAGTTCTCTGCGGCCTGTTGCTCCTGGTTCAGGAACCAGTCGGCGTCCACCAGTGCGGCATAGCAGAGCAGGAGTAAAACCGAGTAGCGCCTGCTCATGGTGTTTGTTTCCCGGGCGCTACAACGCGAAAGTAGGGCAGCAGCAAAAGCAGCAAAGGTACCAGCAACCAGTAGAAACGTTCATTCCATATTCTCGTCTTCTCCTGGGTCTGGCTCGGCGTGCCTGAGTCAATGCTGGAAAGGTCGAGTATCCGACGGCTGTCCTGGTCACGAAAATCGGCCTCCAGGTATTGCCCGCCGCCGGCTTGTGCGAGACGCTGCAGCAGAGGTTGATTGAGTTTCGATTCGATCACTTTCCCATTGTTGTCCCGCATCAGGTCGCTCTGTCCAATGCGCGCCGGGACCGGTCCGCCGCCGCCGGTGCCAATGCCCAGGGTATGCAGTATGATCCCCTGATCCTTCATGGCTTCCACTTGTTTAATCAGCCCCGGCTCGACGAAATCCCCGTCACTGATGAGTAGAATCGTGCGGCTGTTCTGCAGGGAGTCGCTGCTGAACAGCTGTTCGGCCCGCTCCATGGCCGCAACCAGGCGACTGCCTTGCAGGTTGGCCAGTTCCGAGGTTACGGCAGGCAGTGCCGCCAGAATACTCTGGCTGTCTTCGGTAATCGGCGAGATCACATGGGGGACTGTGGCAAAGGCGATCATACCGATGCGCAACTGATCATTCAGCATCACCAGGTCCTGGACTTCCTGGCGGGCTCTGGCAAGTCGTGAAGGTGGGGTGTCAGCGACATTCATCGAGCGGGAGATATCCATCAGCACGACCAGGTCATTAGTCGGCGAGAATGCCTGGATGTCTTTGAAATCCCAACGGGGGCCTGCCAGTGCAACAATCAGAAACAGCCACAACAGTGCCCAACGGATGAAGCGGCTCCATCGTTCATTCACGCTCAGTTCCCGGATACCGACCAGATGGGGGAGTAGATGCTCATCGGCATAGCGGTGAAACGGGCCTTTTCGGGGACGAACCACACTGAAAATCAGCCAGGCCAAAACCGGAATAATGCCAAGCAGGGCAAACAGCCATTCAGGTCTGGCAAAATGGAATACACCCTCAGACATAGCCGCCTCCCTTGAGCTGCCGTTGCCTGCCCTCCGGGTAGATTCCCAGGATCAGCAACAGCAGCAGGGCTGCAGACAGCGGCCAGTGGTAGAGAGGCTGGGGGACATAGACAGTGCGGGATTCCGCCTCGGTCTTCTCCAGCTCATCGATCTTCTGATAGATCTTCTCCAGGGCCTCAGTGTCGGTGGCGCGGAAGTAGGCACCACCCCCGGCTTCCGCGATATCCCGCATCGCCTGTTCATTGAAATTCAGGTCTGTGCGGGTAACGATGCGGCCATTCTCTTTGATGGGGATGCGTTTTTTGTTACTGCCCACACCGATGCTGTAGATACGGATCTGTTCCTGACCGGCCAGTTCAGCCGCGCGCAAAGGGGGGATGGTACCGGCTGTGTTCTCCCCATCCGCTATCAGGACCAGTACTCGTGAGCCGGCCGGGCGTTCCCGCAGTTTTTTCACGCCCAGTCCCAGGGCATCGCCAATGGCTGTGCCATCCCCGGCAATGCGCGGCACCACATTCTGAAGCAGACTGTTAACTGCTTTCCGGTCATAGGTGAGGGGAGAGAGGACATAGGCGCGGCTACCGAAAATCACCAGACCGACTCGGTCGCCCTGGCGCCCTTCAATAAATTTGGAGACCACGCCTTTGACTACCTGCATTCGACTGACCTGTTTCTTATCGAGGGTAAAATCCAGGGCATTCATCGAGTGCGAGGCATCCACCAGTAACATCAGGTCGTAACCTGCTGTGCGGTTTTCGGTATAGGGTTCAAGCCATTGCGGGCGCATCATGGCCAATACCAGAGATAGCCAGATCAGGGAGAGGAGTCCGAGATAGAGCCGTTTGCTGAGCGGTACCTTTGGACGTTTGGTCTGAAAGGCGGCTTCCAGATGGAGTAGGCTTGGGTGCAACAGGGTGGCCTGCAGACCCTCCACCGTTTCAAACTGTTCTGTAGCAGGTCGCCTCCAGAAGAGCCTGACCAGCAGTGGCAATACCAGAAGAAGCGCCATCCAGGGCCAGTGAAACTCAAACATGGCAGGCATCCTCACTGACCCAGTGGATCGCCGCGTCGATCAGCTGCACGAGAGTCTCATTGTCGGCTGAGCGGTCGGGAGGCGCATAGGGGAGCTCGAGCAGCAGCCGTCCCTTCTCCTGCCAGGGGAATCCACTTGAGTCATTGCGCTGCAGCCACGCCAGCCAGGCTTCGTCAGTGAGTGAGGCGGTCATGCTTCGACCGCAGCGGGCGATCGCGATACGCCTGAGCAGTTCGGAGAGATCGCTGGCAACCGGTTTTGCAGGTTCCTGTTTGATGCGACGTTTCAGGTCGATCAGGTGGCGCCGGGCATCCTGTTGCCAGCGGCCCAGAGGGTAGAGTCTGCGTCTGCGGATGGCCCACCAGACCAATAGCACCAACAGTGCGATACCGATCAGAAGCAGCCACCAGCCCGGGGCGAGAGGCCACCAGGAGACCGTATCAATACCTCGAATGTCGCGTAACGGATCCATCAGTGCCGACCGAAGTGTTTCGCCAGCCCACGGGTCAATGTGAGGTGTATCTCTTCATTGGTGGTGATCGGCATCAGGGTGATGCCCAGACCGCTGGCCATGGCGTTTAATTCATTGCGATGTTTCTGCCAGGTCTCCGCATAGCGCGATCTGGCCCCCCGGTCACGGGTGTCGATCTCGATGGCATTCCCGTCCGGGCCGACAAAGGTAACCCGGCCCATCTCCGGAAGCTCCCTGTCGGCCGGGTCATCCACCGGTATCAGCACCACCGTATGGTGTTGGCATAAACGCCCCAGGGTTTGCTGTAGTCCCATGACTTCACGGTTCAGGTCGGCGATGACGAAGATCAGAGAGCCGGTTGAGGTGCCTTTGTCGGCCCTTTGCAGGGCTTCCGACAGGCAGTCCTGGTTCGGTTGATTGGGTGTGCCTTCATGGGTGAGGGCGTGCAACAGTCGCCATAAGGCGCGCCGGTCCTTGGTCGGTTGAAAGTACTGCATACCCTGTTGCAGATCGCCGAACAGCATACCGCCGACCCGATCATGCAGACGTGATGCGGCCCAGCCCAACAGGGCCGCCGCTTTGGCAGCCTGTACCGATTTGAATGTGCCGCGGGTGCCAAAACTCATATGCGGCCCCCGATCGATACACAGCACCACACTGCGTTCCCGCTCTTCGCGGAAGATCTTCATATGCGGTACGTTGGTGCGGGCGGTGACATTCCACTCCATATTGCGAATATCATCTCCCTGCCGATACTCCCGCACCTCTTCGAAGTCCAGGCCGGTACCGCGAAACACAGAGGCATAGAGTCCACTGAAACTGGTATTCACCAAATGGTGAGAGGCCAGCCCCAGGGTGTGGGCCTGGTGACGCAGTTCGAGCAGGTCATCAATATGGGGATGGAGACTCATACAGGTTGCAGGATGAGCCGTTACGGGATGGCGACCATGTCCAGCAGACGGGATAGGAAATCATCTGTGGTAATGCCTTCCGCCTCTGCCTCGAATGTGAGCAGAATGCGATGCCGAAGAATGGCTGGAGCAACCGCCTGGATATGATGTGGCGCAACAAACTCCTCATCATCCAGCCAGGCTCGCGCACGGGCACAACGGGCCAGCGCAATACTGGCGCGGGGTGAGGCACCGAAGCGACACCAGCGGGTCAGATCCTTGTCATAGGCCTGGGGATTTCGACTCGCCTGTACCAGGTCGACGATGTAACTGTTCAGTTTTGGATCCAGATAGAGCTTGTTCACCTCCTGGCGAATGGCGAAAAGCTCCTTTTGGCTGAGTGGATTACTCGGTGGTGTTGGTTTCTGCTGTTGCTGGGCATTATCCAGTTCCAGAATCTGCAGTTCTTCGTTTCGGTCCGGATATTCCACGTTCGCCTGCATCAGAAAACGATCGAGTTGGGCCTCCGGCAGGTGATAGGTACCCTCCTGTTCAACCGGATTCTGGGTGGCCAGCACCATAAAGAACTCTGGCAGTTGATAGGTGGTCTGTCCAACGGTGATCTGATGTTCACCCATCGCTTCCAGCAGGGCGGATTGAACCTTGGCCGGTGCCCGGTTGACCTCGTCTGCAAGCAGAATGTTATGGAACAGAGGGCCCTGACGAAACTCGAATTCGCCTTTTTCATGGCGATAGATATCGGTGCCGATCAGGTCGGCAGGCAGCAGGTCGGGAGTGAACTGAATGCGGTGGAAGTCGCCTTCAATCGCTTCTGCCAGAGCTTTGACCGCCGTGGTCTTGGCAAGTCCGGGGAGGCCTTCGATAAGCAGATGGCCATTGCTCAATAGACAGATCAGCATGCTATCGATAAAACTGGTCTGGCCGATTACTCGCGTAGCCAAGTGCTCGCGTAATGGAGCAAGGACGGATGAGTTCATTAACTTCTACTACTTTAGGCTGTGTTAGTTGTTATTCAGCACTTAGGTATCAGAGGACTTAGTCATCGATCCAGGCTTTATTCATGCCTGTGCTGTTGCGTGTCTGACTATCCTGGCTATTATTTGGTTCAAGTGCAAGCTCTAGAAGCACTCAAATCTATTAGATTATTCTCATCTCTTAATTCACATTTCGATCCAAGCTGATCGATTCAGCTTCCCCCTTCAGGTTGAACTCACCCCCGCAATGACCCTGGGCGGATGATTCAAAAACAATGCTTAAAATAGGGGTATTGGAATCCGAGTCAAACTCTTGACGGGCTGAAATCGAATCTGTTCACAATCCCTCTAAACTCCCCGATCGAGACCCTGACAGACCTTGGCAGGCAATTTTATTATACGCTGTGTAGAATGTAAGCTATTGAAATATAATTGATATATGTAACTGTTCAATTTTTTTACGATTTAATGTCTGGTCCCGAATTTACTGGCCTGGGCAGACATTTTCAGCGTTTATCAACAATGTTATCCACAGGAGCTGTGGGTAAATCTGAAAGTTTCGTAATCAAAAGAAGTTGACAATAGTTTCTCTCTATTGTTTTTAATTGTTGAAACAACTCGTTGTATTTCAATAATAAATTAAATAAAGAGAACCAATCCCATAATCATGGGTATAATCCGCCCTCATTTTTGTTTGCGGACCACCCCGATGATCGAGAATCTTAGAAATATCGCCATAATCGCTCACGTTGACCATGGCAAAACCACCCTTGTGGATGAGTTGCTGAAACAGTCCGGTACGCTCGGAGAACGATTCGGCAAGGTCGAACGAGTGATGGATTCCAACGACCAGGAGCGGGAGCGGGGTATCACCATCCTCTCCAAGAATACCGCAATCCGCTGGACCGACTACCGTATCAACATCGTTGATACCCCCGGACATGCGGATTTCGGTGGTGAAGTGGAGCGGGTGCTCTCGATGGTCGATTCGGTACTGCTGCTGGTGGATGCCCAGGAGGGCCCGATGCCGCAAACCAGGTTTGTAACCCAGAAGGCTTTTCAGCACGGCCTTCGACCCATCGTGGTGGTGAATAAGATTGATAAACCCGGATCCCGTCCGGACTGGGTAATCGATCAGGTGTTTGAGCTTTTCGATCGACTTGGCGCCACTGATGATCAGCTCGATTTTCCGATTGTCTACACCTCGGCGGTGGGTGGTTATGCAGGTCTGGAAAGCGATATCACAGAAGGTGACATGACACCGCTGTTCAAAGCCATAGTCAGCCACTGTCCTGCGCCAGATGTGGATCCTGAAGCGCCTTTCCAGATGCAGATTTCCAATCTCGATTACAACAGTTATGTTGGTGCCATCGCAGTTGGTCGAGTGACCAGGGGAAGCATCAAGCCCAATCAGCAAGTGATGGTGGTGAAGTACGACGGAGAGCAGCATCGGGCCAAAATAGGTGTGGTCTATGGCTATCTGGGGCTTGAGCGATTTGAAGTCAATGAGGCGTCAGCGGGAGACATTATCGCCATCAGCGGTATGGAAGCACCGAACGTCTCGGATACCCTGTGTGATCCTGACAATGTGGAGAGTATGCCCCCACTGACGGTGGATGAGCCAACCGTCTCCATGACATTTCAGGTCAATACCTCGCCTTTTGCCGGTAAGGAGGGTAAATACCTGACCTCGAGGCAGCTTAAGGAGCGGCTTGAGCGGGAGTTGATACACAACGTTGCGTTGCGTGTCGAGGAGGGGACGGATCCTGAGAAATTCAAAGTCTCCGGACGAGGTGAACTGCATCTTTCGGTACTGATTGAAAGTATGCGGCGGGAGGGATTCGAATTGGCCGTCTCCCGCCCCGAGGTGATTTTCCGCGAGGTCGACGGTGAGATATGTGAACCCTACGAGCAGTTGACCGTGGATGTGGAGGAGGACCACCAGGGAACGATCATGGAGGCCCTGGGCGCTCGCAAAGGTGAGCTCAAGGATATGGTGCCGGATGGCAAGGGAAGAGTGCGGCTCGACTACATCATACCCTCCCGGGGATTGATCGGTTTTCAGACAGAGTTCATGACCAGCACCTCAGGTACCGGACTGATCTACCACGTTTTCGACCACTACGGTCCAGCCCAGCATGGGGGTATCGCGCCGCGTAAAAATGGCGTGCTGATCTCAAACAGTCAGGGAAAATCATTGGGCTTTGCCCTCTTTAATCTGCAAGAACGGGGCAGACTCTTCAGCTCACCGGGTGATGAAGTCTATGAGGGACAGATCGTGGGGATACATGCCAGGGATAATGATCTGGTGGTCAATCCTTTGAAGGGTAAGCAACTGACCAATATACGCGCAGCCGGCAAGGATGACGCCATTATCCTGACACCGCCACTACAGTACAGTCTGGAACAGGCGCTGGAATTCATCGAAGACGATGAACTGGTGGAGGTCACACCCCAGGAGATTCGTATCCGTAAGAAGTACCTCAAGGAGCATGAACGAAAAAGGGCTTCCCGGGAGTAGCAGGCTCGGTTGTCGAGATCCATGCTCGTGTGGGTGATCGTCCATTCATACAAAAGAAGAAGCCCAACCGCAATCCTTGCGGTTGGGCTTACAGTCGTCGGCTTGGTTGGCTAAGCATTTCTTCCTTGTGCAATCCTTTGCTAATAATCCCTGAAGTAACATCCTTGATGACGACAATCATATTTTGACACATAATTTTACATTTACTGTGGGAATACGCACCATCTGCATGTGAGAATTTTCTCAATGAGCTGTAAGATTTTTCCTACAAGCTAACCTATTGAAAATTAAGGTTAAAATATGTGTCAAATTTGTGGAAATTGACCCATTTCTGTCATAATCAAACAGAGTTGGCAGAATTCTCTATCTCTCGGTGGATTTTTTCTTGCATCGCATCTCTGCAGACGGTTTTTATTTTCGCTTTGTGAGGTGGTATGCAGAGCTTGGATGCAATGTCTGAACTTGTTGGGAACCATCGAAGCGGATCGGATTTCTTTGGCCTGAAAAGATAAAAGCCCAACTGCGATCCTTGCAGTTGGGCTTACAGTCGTCGGCTTGGTTGGCTAAGCTTCCCTTCCCTGCAAAATCCTTTTCGAAGTTTTCCCTTTAGAGACGTCCTTGATGACGACAACTGAATTTTGACACATTTTTTTACAGTGAACATGGGAATATTCACAGTTTAAGTGTGAGATTTTTCTCTTATGGCCGTAAGAAAATTCTTACTTTACAACTACGGTGTTTGACAGTCGGGCGGTGGTATCTGCATTAGCGAGATCCGACTCTGTTTGCTGGGAGGGGTAAATAGGTGAAATGAAAAAGCCCAACTGCAATCCTTGCAGTTGGGCTTGGTTGTCATCGGCTTGGTTGGCAAAGCTCCTCGTCCATCTACCATCCATTGTGGCTTGTCCTGTAACACGTCCTTGATTGACGACAATTAAATCATGACACGGAATCTCTCGAATTGAATTGGGAAATGTTACCCTTGTTGTGTAAGAATCATCCTGTTGGCGTGTAAGAATTTTCCTACATGGGCTCTACCCACTGGTTTAATATCTGCTACCGGTGGTGATCAAGATTGCCAGTTTCACTCGTTTAAAAAGTGAAAGCCCAACTGCAATCCCTGCGTTGGGCTTTCTGTCATCAGCTTGTTTTGCTAAGCAACCTGTCCATGGTTTACTTTGTGTGCTACAAGCCAGTTCTTCCTTGATGATGACGGGAATATCTTGGCATAAAGTTCTGCCTATTGAAGTGGGAAAATTAACCGGCAACACGTAAGAATTGTCTTGTCAGAGCATAGGGTGATTCTTACACTTAACAGATCGATTATGAATGACCTCTATCCAGCCATAGAACCCTATAAGTTACAGCGGCTTGCTGTTGATCATCACCACCATCTCCACATTGAAGAGGTGGGTAATCCTGCCGGTATCCCTGCGCTTTTTTTACACGGCGGGCCGGGTGCCGGTTGTGAACCTTACCATCGGCAGTTTTTTGACCCGGATCTTTACCGGGTCGTACTCTTTGACCAGCGGGGTAGTGGTCGCTCAACACCCCATGCCTCATTGCAGGATAATACGACCTGGGATCTGGTTGCAGATATTGAACGAATCCGTGAAGCGCTGAAGATAGATAAATGGTTGCTGTTTGGTGGATCCTGGGGCTCAACCCTTGCGTTAGCCTATGCTCAAGCCCATCCTGAGCGGGTTACGGGGCTGATCCTGAGAGGCATTTTTCTCTGTCGGGACCAGGAGATCGAGTGGTTTTATCAGCAAGGTGCGAGTTGGGTTTTCCCCGATTATTGGGAGGATTTTGTCGCACCGATACCTCAGCACGAGAGAGATAATCTGCTGCATGCCTACTACCGGCGATTGACCGGTAGTGATGAGATCTCCCGTATGGCAACGGCCAAAGCCTGGTCAGTCTGGGAGGGCAGAACCTCCAGCCTACTGACCAATCAGTCTGTGGTCGGTTTTTTTTCAGAACCCCATACGGCCCTCAGTCTGGCGCGAATCGAAGCCCATTATTTTGTCAATCATGCCTTTCTGCGGCCTGATCAGCTGCTGAAAGAGGCAACACAACTTGCCGGCATCCCCGGGACGATTGTGCAGGGTCGCTATGATCTGATCTGTCCAATGAAGTCTGCCTGGGAGTTGCACCAGGCCTGGCCCGATAGTGAACTGAAAATTGTCGCGGATGCAGGTCACTCTGCGACAGAATCGGGTATTCGCAGCGCACTGGTGGAAGCCACTCGGCATTTCGCGAGATTGCTCGGATGATCGGGCTGCTGCAGAGGGCCAAACAGGGACGGGTATTGATCGATGGAGAGTCCGTGGCAGAGATCGGTACAGGTTTGGTGGTGCTGGTTGGTGTCGAGAAAGGGGATGACCGGAGCAGAGCGGATCGCTTGCTGCAACGGCTGCTCGGTTACCGGGTGTTTCCCGATCAGCAGGGTAGGATGAATCTGAGCCTGAGTGAGATAGCCGGCGGTTTACTGTTGGTTCCCCAGTTCACACTCGCTGCCGATACCCGCAAAGGGATGCGCCCCGGTTTTTCCACTGCTGCTGAGCCACAGCTTGGTAAGGAACTGTTCAGTTATCTGTCAGAGCAGGCGGCAGACCATCACAATCAGGTTGCCTGCGGTGTGTTCGGCGCGGACATGCAGGTGGAGCTGATCAACGACGGTCCTGTGACCTTCTGGTTGAACAGCTGACAACCATACTGACTCCACTGTTTTAATCGCTACCAGGCCCGGTCACAATCTACTCCGCTGACCAATGCCAATGCGTGCCTCTGCCATGGGCGGGACGCGACACAAGAAAAAATCCATAACAGAACACTTATCACCATGAAACAACTGATATTAAAGAGCATCTTGCTGATTTTTCTTTTCCATTCTCTCGCTGTATTCGCTGAGCGGGGTGCTGCCGTACCGGACTATACGGCAGATGAGATCACCAAGGGGGTTTATGTCATTCACGGTCCTCTGGGGGTGCCCTCGGTGGAGAATCAGGGTTTTATCAACAATCCGGCCTTTATCGTGGGTGAACAGGGTATTCTGGTGGTTGATCCGGGGTCCAGCGTTCAGATCGGTGAAATGGTACTGCGTCAGATTGCCAAGGTCAGTGATCTGCCGGTGGTCGCGGTGTTCAATACGCACATTCATGGGGATCACTGGTTCGCCAATCAGGCGTTTAGGGAAGCCTACCCAGAGGTCCTGATCTTCGGCCATGAGACGATGCGTAAACTGGTGGAGAAGGGAGAGGGCAGGAGCTTCATGCAAACCCTCATGAGAATGACCGATGGCGCCGTCAAGGGAACAGTGGAGGTACCGCCCAATCGGTCCGCTGCCCATGGTGAGGAGATCAAACTGGCAGGTGTCAACATCAGGATTCACTACCAGCCCAAAGCCCACAGTCACTCAGATATCATGCTCGAACTGCCGCAGCAGAAAGTGATCTTCCTCGGCGACAATGTGATGAGCAAACGCCTGGGCCAGATGGACAGTGCGACTTTTCGGGGCAACATCGAAGCCATCGACATGGCGCTGGCGACCTCCGCCGAGCGCTTTGTTCCTGGCCACGGGCAGACCGGTGGCAGAGAGGTTCCGCTACGCTACCGGGAGTACCTCTCCCGGCTCAAATCCGAGGTGGCGAAATATTATGAAGAGGGTATGAGCGATTTTGAGATGAGTGAAGCGGTGAGCCAAAGTCTGATCGGGTTTCATGACTGGGTCGATTTCGATCGCAATGTGGGACGCCATATCAGTCTTGCCTACCTGGAGGTTGAGGCGGAGTTATTCTGATCTGCCGAGCCGATTGGTGGCTGAATCAGCTTCAATACTGTCATTTTCTCCGATTTTCTCTAGAATAAGCGGTTTGATCGGGGGGATGGGAACATCACCCTGTTGACCATGGCATTCATTGATCGGAGTCTTTAGCTATGCAGCGTACCGCGCAGGTTGAGCGCAATACCCTGGAAACCCAGATCAGCATCACGCTCGATCTGGATGGTCGTGGGGAATCGGATTTTGATACCGGTGTGCCATTTCTCGATCACATGCTGGATCAGATAGCGCGCCACGGATTGATCGATCTGAAGGTGGTTGCCAAGGGCGATCTGCACATCGATGCCCACCACACGGTGGAGGATATCGGTATCACCCTGGGGCAGGCGCTGTCAAAAGCCGTAGGTGATAAAAAGGGCATTCGGCGCTATGGCCATGCCTATGTGCCGCTTGATGAGGCCCTGTCACGGGTGGTCGTGGACTTTTCCGGACGACCGGGGCTGATCTATGAAGTGGCGTTCACCCGTGCCCGAATCGGCGAGTTCGATGTGGACCTGTTTCAGGAGTTTTTTCAGGCGCTGGTCAACCATGCGGGTATCACCCTGCACATCGACAACCTGCGTGGCACCAATGCGCACCACCAGGCCGAGACGATCTTCAAGGCAGTTGGTCGGGCGTTGCGCTTTGCGCTGGAACCGGATCCACGCATGGCTGAGCAAATACCCTCGACCAAGGGCACTCTGTAAAGAAACGCTTCACAGGTATCAAGATGTCACAGCGTATCACCGTTATCGACTACGGTATGGGAAATCTGCGCTCAGTCGCAAAAGCGGTTGAGCATGTCGCTTCTGCTCAGGATGAGGTACTGGTTACCGATGATCCTGAGTTGATTCTAAATTCTGACCGGGTGGTTTTTCCCGGGCAGGGTGCTGCCAGGGACTGCATGGCGGCAATCTCCGGTCACCATCTCAACCGGGCGGTTCTGGAGGCAGCCAACAGTAAGCCATTTCTTGGTATCTGTATGGGGCAGCAGGTGCTGCTCGAACAGAGTGAAGAGAATGGTGGCACCGAACTGCTGGGACTGTTTGCCGGTCAGGTAAGGCACTTTCCCGGTGGGGTGGCTCCGGATGGCGAGGCGTTGAAGATCCCGCACATGGGTTGGAATAGAGTCAACCGACAGACCGATCACCCTCTCTGGCAGGGTATCGATCAGGATAGCCGTTTCTATTTTGTACACAGCTATTATGTCGATCCACAGCAGCAGGACTTGATAGCAGCAACGACCGATTACGGGGTCAGTTTTGCCAGCGCCATTGCCCGGGAGAATCTGTTTGCCGTCCAATTTCATCCGGAAAAGAGTGCGGATGACGGCCTGCGTCTGCTGAAGAATTTCGTCAACTGGAATCAATGAAATCCTACTCACCCGGCTGGGCTGGAATAGGCTGAATCAAGTAACCAATCAATCAGGATACCGCTTGTGCTGTTAATACCTGCAATAGACCTTAAAGATGGCCAATGTGTGCGCTTACGCCAGGGCCGTATGGAAGACGATACCGTGTTTTCCGACAACCCCTTGCTGATGGCAAGCCAATGGGTTGAGGCTGGAGGGAGAAGGCTCCATCTGGTGGATCTGAATGGCGCTTTTGCCGGCGAGCCGGTGAATGGTGGTGCGATTCGTGAGATTGCCAACGCGTACCCGGATCTGCCGATACAGGTGGGTGGTGGGATACGTGACGAAGCCACCATCGAGGCCTATCTGAAGGCTGGAGTGGAGTTCTGTATCATAGGAACCCAGGCGGTCAAAGAGCCGGATTTCGTCACCCGGGCCTGTCGGGAATTTCCCGGTCATGTGATTGTCGGCCTGGATGCCAAAGAGGGTATGGTGGCGATCAATGGCTGGGCGGAGGTGACCGATCAGGAGGTGACCGAACTCTCCCGGCGCTTTCAGGATGATGGGGTCTCTGCGATTGTCTATACCGATATCGGTCGGGATGGCATGATGAGCGGGCCCAATGTGGAAGCAACAAGGGATCTGGCCAACGCGATCACGATTCCGGTCATCGCCTCGGGTGGCATCACCGATATTGGTGACATTGAGGCCCTTTGCCAGGCGCAAACTGACAACATCATGGGTGCAATCACCGGCAGGGCGATCTATGAAGGTACATTGGATCTGGCACAAGGACAGCGCCTCGCCGATCAACTGACGGGTTCATAACAAGGGTCTACCGGAATGCTAGCGAAACGAATTATTCCATGTCTCGACGTCGATGCAGGACGTGTGGTGAAAGGGGTAAAGTTTGTCGATATACGGGATGCCGGTGATCCGGTAGAGGTGGCGCGGCGCTATAACGAAGAGGGGGCGGATGAGATCACCTTCCTCGACATCACCGCCAGTTCCGACAACCGGGAGACCATCGTTCATGTGGTTGAACAGGTGGCCAGTGAAGTCTTCATCCCTCTGACGGTTGGGGGCGGGATACGCACTGAGGACGATATCCGCAGGATGCTCAACGCAGGCGCGGATAAGGTCGCCATCAACACCGCAGCGGTATTCAACCCGGAGTTCGTCAAGCAGGCTACCGATCGATTCGGCTCCCAGTGTATCGTGGTGGCGATCGATGCGAAAAAGGTCAGTGCCGAAGGTGAACCCTTGAAATGGGAGATATTCACCCACGGCGGACGCAAGCCTACCGGCCTGGATGCCATCGAATGGGCACAGCGGATGAGTGACTATGGCGCGGGAGAGATTCTGCTTACCAGTATGGATCGTGACGGTACCAAAATCGGCTTCGATAATGAACTGACCCGGGCGATCGTTGAGGCAGTGCCAATCCCGGTGATTGCTTCCGGAGGTGTCGGAGAGCTGCAGCATCTGGTGGATGGGGTCAAAAAAGGCGGTGCTGATGCGGTATTGGCCGCGAGTATCTTTCACTTTGCTGAGTACTCCATCGGTGAGGCAAAACAGTTTATGGATCAACAGGGTGTCGAGGTAAGGCAATGACTTGGCTCGAGCAGATTAAGTGGGATCAGGATGGCCTGGTGCCGGCGATTGCCCAGGAGCGGGGCAGCGGCAAGATACTGATGATGGCCTGGATGAACGCTGAAGCGCTGACCCTGACCAGGCAGACCGGTCATGCGGTCTATTGGTCCAGATCGCGAAAAAAACTCTGGCACAAGGGGGAAGAGTCTGGAAATCAGCAGGTTGTTCATGCAATACGCCTCGATTGTGACGGGGATGTGGTGTTACTGGAGGTTGAGCAAAAGGGTGGAATTGCCTGTCATACTGGAAGACACAACTGTTTCTATCGGGAATTGCAGGACGATCAGTGGCAGGAGATACTGCCGGTACTGAAAGATCCAAAGCAGATTTATAAGTGAGCTGAGGCATGAGTGATCTACTGCAACAACTGGCACAGGTACTCGAAGAGCGTAAGCAGGCGGCGCCGGATAGCTCCTACGTGGCCAAGCTCTATGACAAAGGTCTCGACGGGATCCTGAAAAAGATCGGCGAAGAGGCGACCGAGACTGTGATGGCGGCAAAGGACGGGGATGCAGAAAAAATTGTCTATGAAATCGCGGATCTGTGGTTTCATACCCTGGTACTGCTGGCACATCAGGGGCTGGCGCCCGATCTGGTGCTGCAGGAGTTGCAGCGGCGTTTTGGACTTTCCGGGCTGGAAGAGAAGGCCCAACGGGGCAAATCGGTCTCATAAGAGAGGCTGTTTGTTGTCTCAATAGTATGAGAGAGCACTCTTAGGTATCATTCCGGGGCTGTTCCTGAATAGACATAGGCGCGAAGAGACTGATCAGGTCTAATAAACGCGCTACATTCAAATGAAACCGGCTAGTCCGGAGGTGGAGAAAATTATGGGTTTTGGTGGTATCAGTATCTGGCAGCTGTTGATTATCCTGGCGATTGTCCTGCTGCTGTTCGGAACCAAACGGCTGAAAAACATCGGCTCTGACCTGGGTGGCGCTATCAAAGGCTTCAAGGGCGCCATGAAAGATGGTGAGAAAGAGTCGGCAAAGGCCAAAGAGCAGATCGAACAGTCCGAGTCCGGAACTGTTGTGGATGGTGAAGTTACCTCGAAAGAGCGTGAGAAACACTGAGCCCGGATTGCAACCCAAGCATTGACTAGAGAACAGCATGTTTGATGTCGGTTTCTGGGAGTTGTCGATCATTGCACTGGTTGCATTGATCGTTATCGGTCCCGAACGTTTACCAAAAGTGGCCCGTACCGTCGGTCATTGGCTCGGTCGTGGCCGACGTTTCGTCGCCAATGTAAAGGCTGATATCGATCAGGAGATCAAAGCGGAAGAGCTGAAGGAGATCCTCGATAAGCAGGCCAAAATGGCCAATCCCGTGCATGAGATACTGGAAGAGACAAAACAGGATCTGAACCAGTTCAAGCAGCGTACGGAGAGCCAGATTGAAGCGGCCCGGGATGAGATGGACTCCACACAGGCTCCGCAAAATAAAAAACCGAATCAAGCAGAATAGATGTCGGCACCCAATTCACCAGAAACCACCAATCAAGAGCAACCGCTGGTCTCGCACCTGATCGAACTCCGCGACCGGGTACTGCGTATGGTGCTGGCTGTGCTGGTGGTTTTCGCAGTGCTGTTTCCCTTCGCCAACGATCTCTATAGTGCGATTGCCGGGCCGATGCGTGCCGCCCTGCCGGAAGGCAGCACCATGATCTCCACCAAGCCCATCGATCCGTTTCTGATCCCTTTCAAGCTGAGTCTTCAGCTGGCCATTTTCATCGCCATACCGTTCATCCTTTCTCAGTTCTGGGCGTTTGTGGCGCCGGGACTCTACCGCCATGAAAAACGTATGGTGGTGCCGCTGCTGGTCTCAAGTACGCTGCTGTTCTATTTGGGTATGGCGTTTGCCTATTTTGCGGTATTTCCCCTGGTCTTCACCTTTCTCGCGGGAACCGCCCCTGAAGGGGTTGAAGTGGCCACCGACATGGGCAGTTATCTCGATTTTGTGATGACCCTGTTTTTTGCCTTCGGTGTGGCTTTCGAAGTCCCTATTGCCACCATCATTCTGGTGTGGCTTGGCATCACCACACCGGAAAAGCTGCGCCACAAGCGCCCGTATGTGATTGTTGGTGCCTTTGTTGTAGGAATGTTCCTCACACCCCCTGATGTGATCTCACAAACCCTGCTGGCACTGCCGATGTGGGTGCTGTTCGAGCTGGGTGTGATCTTTTCCAAGGGATTCGTTAAGAAACCGGATGAGGAATCCGAGACAGCAGCCGTCGAAACCACGCCAGAGGCTGTGGAAGAGACGCAACTGGAGACAACCGAATCACCTGTTGGGAGTGATATCGATCCAGCCCAGGACTATGTAGATCCCGATCGATTCGTCCCCATGACCGATGATGAGATGGAAGCGGAGCTGGATGCCATCGAAGCCGATGAGGAGAGTCCTCCGGCTGAGTCGGTGCAGGGCCAGGACCCAGTAGAGGCAAAGCTCCAGCAGGTGCAGCAATATCGGGCAGCTGGAGAAGTGGAACAGGCCAGGGAACTACTCTATGAGATCCTCCAGGATGGTAATTCAGATCAGCGCATGGTGGCCAGAAATATCCTGGCTCAGCTCGATTCCGAGAATTGAATTATCCTCTGACCCTGATCCGGGTGCCGTGTACCAGTGACAGGGTAATCTCTGCAGCCGAAATGGATGCCGGGAAGTAGGTTCCTGAGATCTTTGCACTATTGATACTCGCGCCTTCAAGTATCGTCTGTCTCAAGTCCACCCCTCGCAGATCAGCATGACGCAGATAGGCGTCAGCCATGTTTAGCCCTCTGGCATCCAGGGTTCTCAAGTCCACACCGCGCAGGTCTGCACTCTCCAGGCTGCACTCCTCGCCTGCTGCCCTCCGTTCATTGAACTCCTCGATCTGACCATGCTTCAGCAGCTGGTACATGGGATCCTGACTAAGCTCTCGGTGTGCCATAGTGACCTCTTTCAATTATCTCGCTTCGGTTTTTTAAATTCTCAAAGTGACAATTTAGTTCATAGATTCGATGAGCAGGTATTAATGAAATATGTATTTATTGTTGATATTAACGCACTCTCCATCTAGTATTGGAAATATTAATGCTTCGAGTGACGAAAATGGCTGGCACCCCACAAATTCATTATAAACAAAACCGACTCAAGCAGTTGAGGGCCTTTTGCCATGCGGCACAAACAGGATCCATCAGCGAAGCTGCAGAACGACTCTATTTGAGTCAACCCACCGTTTCATTGCAGATACAAGCCCTGGAGAGGGAGCTGGAGACCGTTCTGTTTGAGCGGCGGGGACCGAAGATCAAACTCACACCGGAAGGTGAGACCCTATACAAGCTCTCTCAGCCCCTGGTCGAGGGTATGGACAAACTGCAGGAGACCTTCTCCGCCTCCTGCGGAAAACTGGAGAGCGGTGAATTGAATATTGCCGCTGGGGAGTCCACCATTCTCTACATTCTGCCTGAGCCGATTCGCCGCTTTGCTGAGCGTTATCCCGGCATTCGGGTGAAGTTGCACAATGTTACCGGACGTGACGGAATGGCCATGCTCAGGGCGGATGAGACCGATCTTGCGATTGGCTCGATGATCGAGATTCCGGATGACGTAACCTATCAACCGGTGGTCAACTATGCACCGGTACTGATTACGCCTAAGGATCATCCTTTAGCTAAAAAAGAACAAATTCGACTGCATGATATCAGCCCCTATGGTTTGATACTGCCACCCCACCACTTGAGCACCTGGAGGATGGTCGACCTGGTGTTCAAGCAGCACAATGCCAGTTATAACGTAACCCTCGAAGCGGGGGGGTGGGAAGTAATCAAAAAATATGTGGAGATTGGTCTTGGTATCTCGATTGTCACCGATGTCTGTCTGACCGGTGAGGAGCAAGTGGCCACCATTCCTTTGGGTGATTATTTCCCCGATCGGAGCTACGGCATCGTGCTCAGACGGGGTAAGTTTCTATCGCCCCAGGCCAAACGATTTCTGGAGATTGTCCGCGAACTCTATAATTAGCTGCTGAAAACAACTCTTTTTCCTATTATTTGGATGTGAATGACTCTATTTTCAGCCGGTTGGCGTTATTTCTGTCTATTTGGTCATTGTCATTTTCCTCACGCAAAAAAGTGTTTTAGAATAGACCGGCTTGTAGAGGAGATGGATATGATCGGAAAGGCCCCGGAATTTCAAACCTTGCTTCGTGCCATGCGAATTGTGTCTGCGACAGATGCAACTGTATTGGTGACGGGTGAAAGTGGCACTGGCAAGGAGTTGCTGGCTCAGGCACTGCATGAAAACAGTCGTCGTTGCAACAAGCCCTTTGTTACTGTGAATTGTGCCGCACTGCCCACCCAGCTGGCTGAGAGTGAGCTGTTCGGACATCGCAAAGGAGCCTATACCGGCGCAACCTCTGACAGTATGGGAAAGGTCCAGGCCGCACAGGGTGGCACCCTGTTTCTGGATGAGATCGGTGAATTGCCCACCAACGTGCAGGCAAAGCTGCTGCGCTTTCTTGAGACTGGTGAATGCCAGATGGTTGGTCGGGCCAATAACCAGCGGGTCGATGTGCGAATCATTGCCGCAACCAATCGTGACCTCTCTAAATCCCTTGATGAGGGAACATTCCGGAGTGACCTCTACTATCGTCTGAATGTGGTTCCTTTGGAGCTGCCACCCCTGCGTGAACGTTCCGGGGATATGGAGTTGTTGCTCAACGGGCTAACCTTTGAACTCTCCAAAAGCTACAATCTGCGTGCACCGGTTTATAGCCGCCAGGTGTTGAAGAGTTTGAACTCCTATCCTTGGCCTGGAAATGTTCGTGAATTGAAGAATTTCGCTGAACGTATGCTGATTCTCTTCTCAGGCAGAAGAGTCGAAGTTGAAAATCTGCCGAATGAGTTCCGCAGTCAGGTAAAGCGGAGTGCGGTCAATGAAGGCGGTTTTGTCCTGCCGGATCAGGGGTTGAGCATGGATCAGCTGGAAGCCGACCTGATTGAACAGGCCCTCTCCAAAACCCTGGGTAATCGCAGCAAGGCCGCTCGTCTGCTTGGTCTAACACGGGATACCCTGCTCTACAGGATGAAGAAATACGCGATCGATTGTTAACAGGCCCTGGGGGGATCAGTAGATTCTGAAACCACCATGGCGTCTGCGGCTGCGATAATCGAACAGAGCAATCCCGGCGACTATGCCTAAAAGGAAGGTGACCGCGGTTGCGATCAGCCCCCATTTCAATGGGAGCATTGTTCCAAACTCCCCCTGTTGCGCTCTGAGACTCTCGTTCTCCTGCTGAATACGATCCAGTGCCGCGACGATTCCCTCTGTATTTTCCAACTGATCCTGTAACTCGGTGTTGGTTTGCTGTTCCTGGCTTTTCAGGTTGTTGAGCAACTTTTCCGCCTCACTGAGCTGTTGCCCCTTAGCCTGCAAACTCTCCTTGAGCTCGTTATTTTCAGCTGTCAGCTCGATCACAAGCGTACGGGCAGGTTTGGATTTGATTAAAAAACCGGCTTTGGTCCAACCGACTATGCCGTCCTTCGTTCTTACTTCGGCGAAAAACCCCTCTTCACTGAGTAACTCCAGCTCAGTTCCGCTTTTGAGACGTTTTAGAAGCTTCCCTTTTGAATTGATCAACTCGTAGAGAGATAGATTCAGTTCGTCAGTGACGTAACGGGTCTCGGAATGGGCAGACATACTGACACAGAGTAGACAGCTACAAAGCAGTGAAACTATAGAGAACTTCATTAGAGTTATAGGCCCTAACCTATCTCGCGGGAATTCCGCATCAAATCAAACAATCGTTCAGAAAAAGCATATCGAATAGGTGACCGGCATACTAGTCCCAATCTTGCCAGTGAGGCGTGGTTCACTGAAACCGTAGGATCCCCGGTCTGTTCAGTTTCCGTTCAGTAAGCCCCGATTATGCTGAACTCGAAACAGAGCAAAAGATCACAGGAGACATCTGATGAACGCAATCCACAAAATGGTTGTTGCCGCGACATTGAGCCTGATCGTCACCGGTCCAACCCTGGCTGGCCATACGGATCGACAGAGAGTTTGCGATCAAGAGTGGACGGAAAGAATTGATCAGCGTTTGGATCGTCAGTATCGACGCATACAGCGGGGTGTTGATCAACACAGCCTGACCTACAAGGAGAGTAAGCAGTTAAACAGAAAATACAGAAAAATTAGAAGATTGTCTCGAGAGTATCAAGAGGATGGCTATCTTTCCCGAAAGGAGTTCAAACGCCTGTCCGGCAAACTCGACAGGCTCAGTGACAGGATCTGGGAGTACAAGCACAATGATCTGGAGCGCTATATGATCTATCACGATCGATATGCGCATCAGAACAAGCATAGGTGATCTCTGAACAGCCGGTATAATCATTTTAACTCCTTCTCCTTCCGGGAGAAGGAGTCCGCTATGAGGCGGGCTTGGTACGGCTCTCTCTCAGACTTTGAAATGATTTACAAAATTCTCGACATGAGCCAATAGCTCCAACAGCTCATCGTCAATCAGTGCTTCCGGTTGATTTTCTCGTTTCATGATCGACTTCAGGTACATTGCTTTGGCATGGATCGATGTGGCTCCGCTATTGCTCGCAGATCCGGCCAATTTGTGCACCGCCTGATAGAGAGCGGACTTATCCTTTTTCAGCGAAGCCTGCCGGATGTCGCTGGATATTTCCGGCAGCATGGCTAAAAAATCTTTCAGAATCAGACGAGCAGTCTGTTCGTTCCCAGCCACACTTGCCAGGGCTGTATCACGGTCATAAATGTGATTGCCCGCTTGTGGACTATGGCTCCATTGGCCGTTTGAGTTTTGATAGTTAATTTTTTTACACCATTTTGCGATGATGCCGTATAACTGCTCAGGCAGGTAGGGTTTTGGTAGAAGGTCATTCATTCCCGCATCGGTCACCTCCTTGCGTTTTTCAGGCAGTACATGGGCGGTAACTGCAATGATCGGTATGTTTTCCGTGGCTGAGTTAGGCTGTCTCAACTGTATGGCCGCGTCGATACCGCTCATAATGGGCATCTCGAGATCCATCAGAATCAGATCGAAATTGATTTCAGAGATTTTCTCCATTGCCTCGATGGCACTGTATACGGCCACCACTTCCGCACCTTCGTTGAGCAGTAGTGTCTTGGCCAGCATCAGATTGACATTACTATCGTCTACGACCAGGATCCTCATATCATTGAGCAGTGAACCGTGAGGCTCCAATGATTGAGCTTTCACATCATCTGAGTGATCGATGACTGATATATCCTTCATCTTCTCTTTCTGAGGAAGCGATAGGTAGATGGTGATGGTGAACTCTGATCCCTTGTCGGGAGCACTCTTGAGAGAAATACTGCCGCCCATCAGATGGACCAGGCGCTTGGCAATAACCAGACCCAAACCGGTACCTCCATAGTGTCGGGTCAATGAACCGTCGGCTTGCTGAAACGGTTTAAAAAGTTGCTCTTGCTGATCCTGTGCAATACCGATTCCGGTATCACGGATTTTGATGGCGAGGGCAATTCTGTCGTTTTTTTGCCGCTGTTTCTCAATGTTGATGGTAACCTGACCCTGGTCGGTAAACTTGATGGCATTACCGATCAGGTTGATTAAAATCTGTCTTAAACGTGTTGAATCGCCATACAGAACGGGGGGGATGTCATGGGCCACATAGGTGACCAGTTTCAGTCCCTTCTCCAGTGCTTTGGGAGTGAATAACACCTGGACGCTTTTGATCATCGATTCCAGTACAAAATTACTGTTCTCCAGCTTTATCTTGCCGGCTTCCATTTTTGAGAAGTCAAGAATGTCATCAATGATGTCAAGCAGGGAGTTTGCGGAGCTGGTGATAATACGCAGATAGTCCGCTTGTTGATCATCCAGTTCAGTTTTCTCTAGCAAGTGAGCAAAGCCGATGACACCGCTCATTGGGGTGCGAATTTCGTGGCTCATGGTCGCCAGAAAATCACTTTTTGCCTGACTTGCAGCCTCTGCACCTTCTTTTGCCCATTCCAACTCCTGAGTGCGTTCTGCCACCACTTGTTCCAGGTCCTGTTGGTATGCGTTCAAGTCCCGGTCATATTGCTCGATTTTATTCAGCATGATGTTGAACTCGTCGACCAGTGTACCCAACTCATCATTACTGACCCGTATCGCACGGCGGCTGAAATCGTGATCAGCTGTGATTGCTTCTATGGTGGTTAACAGTTGTTTGACTGGAGCAGAGACGATTTTTTGAAATCGACTTGAGAGCAGTACTGCAAAAAGCATGGAGATAATGAAAACACCAAGTATCAGGAGTGCCTGTTGAATCAATACTGAACGGGCATTACTCATATCACCAACGATAACGAAATAGCCGATCAGCTCATCATCAAGAACAATTGGTTCTTCGACTTCTATCAACCCAAAGGGCAGAAAAGAGCTATTGGGAGCATCGGTCTGCTGTTTCTCAGGAGTATTTGATCTGCTCAGGTATTCTGCAAAAGCCTTTCGATTCAGATTAAGTATTTTTGCGCTGACAACATCGCTTTGTGTGGCAAGGGTTGAGAGAATATCTTCGGCAGCCTGATCGTCACGAAAAGTGATAGCTGCGCTACTGTTGGCACCTAAGACCCTGGCCAGTGTGTGTAGCCGCGAAACTGTTTCATCGCGTGTTGAGGTGATTTCCAAAACCATAAATAGAAACAGGCTGAGCAATAGTACAGAGGCTGCAGTGGCCAGAATAATGGCTTCAATTTTTTGCTTGATAGAAGCATTGCGCAGTAGGTTCATTGCTCAGCCTCATCATTGATAATTGTAGCTAGATCAAGTAGTCGTGAACTGAGCCTTAAGCCGGATGATTGCGTGTTGTTGAGATTGATGATGAAACGAAGTTTATCCCGATCCTGTGTCAGTTCGATCATTCCGCCATATTGACTGAATCGGTCCATTTCACTGATTGTTAAAACTGGTTTCATCTTGATCGACTGCAAGACTTCCTGAATGCGGCTTTGTGTTGATTCTGCAAGATAGAGTACATGGCAGATACTCAGGTCTGATTCATCATTGACCTTAACAATCTTGATTGGTTTTCCTCGTAGCACCCGGCCGGCCAGTTTCGGCAGGTTGTTGGTTAAATTGTCTTCGCCGATCGAGCATATTGTTAAGGCATCCTGTACGGTTTTTGATTGATTCTCAGGCCAACGGGTGAATTTTGCAAAATTGTAGATAAATACTGTTTTTAATAGAGCTGCCTCCAGCTCAGAGTCCTGGGCAGCAGAGGTTGTCATTGCGAACAATGAAAACATCACCATAGTTATGAAGGTCAACAGCCTTGTTGCCACGATTTCAATCCACTTTAAAGCGCTATTCGTTATTTAGTTGCTAGCGACCATCTCAGAATCAAAACTCGGTCATTACTTTTATGTGCTTTGTAAAAGGTGAGTGAAACAGATTGCAAAATGGAGGCTGGTTTGACAGATGGTCGTTTCGTGATACAGATTTAACGACTGCGCCTCCAGTGAATAAGTTTAGCCTCACTCTTTGTGGGTCATTCGTAAGGTTTGCACTGGCTTTTGCCTTGGATTTGTGAGTTTTGTTCATTGTGTGGTTTAACTCTTTTATTTGGCTATTGTTGAATGTCGCTTGTAGGATCAGTTGTTGAATCTGTATCTGATCTCTGCGTAAAAATTTCTTTCCGGTAGAGGTAGGCCTTCAGGAATGTTCGGACTGGTGTACTCTCTTGCATCTTCATCGAAAAGATTTCGAATTGAAGTGGCAAACTCCCAGTTCTTACCCGGAAAGTATCTGAATGTTGTGTCGACAATCAGGTAGTCATCAAGTGTGGATCGGCTGTCGTTTGCTCTCCGTTCGCGTTCGCCGATCCAGTTGAACTGAAGATTCCAGTTCCAGTGATCAAGAAAAAACCAATCGCCTCGTAGATAGGCATCCTGCTCCGGTTGATCGAACGCACGAAAAGCACTGTCGTCCTGATCCCGAAAGGTGTAGTTACCGGATAGCCTCAGGTTGTCTGTCAGTTGCCATTTGGCTTCCAGCTCAATGCCATGAATGGTGTGCTCACCGATATTGGTAAAGGTACCGACTGTATCCCCCGGTTCTTTTACATCGTCAATCAGATCAGTCTGCTGGTAGCGGAACAGATTCAACGCCAAATTCAGATTCGAATAGAGTCTGTAAGAGAAAGCCAGTTCCCAGGTCTCAGAGCGTTCAGGCTTTAACTCTGGATTGGGTAGGGCATTAGAGGTACTGGCATAGAGCTCCTGAAATGATGGGGGGCGGAATGCTCGACCATAAAAGAGTTTGGCTGTCAGCCGATCAGTGCTTTGCCAGACCAGGCCAAGACGTGGATTGAAAGTGTTACCGAAGTCTGAGTAGTGATCATACCTGGCTCCGGCAGTCAGTTCCCAGTCAGTAGCCAGTTGCCAGATGTCCTGGGCGAAAACATAATAGATCTTACGTCTCTTTTCCGGTGAAAATGCGTAAGGTGTATCGCTGAGGTCAACCAGTCCACTACCAAGTGGGATTTCATTACCATCAGCCCCGGATCCGGAGTTGACGTACTGCTCTACCCGATAGAGATCCTGCCAGATGTAACCGGTCCCCAGGCGAATGGATTGCCCCTGAAATCCACGATAGAGGCCACTGGCTTCTGCGGAGATTCTGCGCTCAGCTGAACGCATCTGGTTGATTATTCCGGATGTGTTTGCTTCTGACAGGGCGCCCGGGGGGCGTTCCTGGAAGCCGTCACCGGAAGAGTAACTGTAGTCCTGAAAACGTAATTCTGCATCGACAATCCAGTGTGGGTGGAGTTGACTGTCATTGTAAAAGAGGTCTGCGTTGATCCGTTTGTCATCGGCTTTGGTGATTGGGTCCAGCACACCAAGTCCGGTCATGCCGGTTTCGATTTCGTTATGCTTGGCATAGTCAAGATTCAGTCGCCAGTTTGAGTATGCAGCGGAAAAACGGATCTCTTCACTCTTCCAACCATATTGGGCCTTATCCGGTGCGAGTGAGGCATTGGTATCAGATCGACTGTCTGAGATCGATTGGGCATCAGTATTGATCTGGGGGTCGTGACCGTCGGTATTGTAAAAATCCATAGTCAACCCGATATCAAAACCATTCAGAGTGTCACCATATTGCATCCAACCGTTATCCGTATCAAAACTGCCACTACGCACACCAACTTCGTTATGGCTGACCTTGCCGGCTGCTTTGGTAATGACATTAATCACACCAGCCGAGGCGTCGGCACCAAACAGAGCAGAGCCAGGGCCACGAATAATCTCAATACGGTCGATACTGCTGATTGGCATGCCTTTCCAGAAGAAACCAAAGCCCCACAACAGATCACGCATTGAGACTCCGTTGACCATTAACAGAGTCTGGGTGGCTGTGGCGCCTCTTATCTGTATCAGTGGGCGAAAACCAAACTGATTGGCTCTGATGTGAATACCCGGAACACTCTCAAGAATGTCGACAAGATTTGTCGCTCCGGTTGCCTTAATATCCTCTTCGGTAATCACGGTTACTGCAGAGGGAGCCTTCGCGAGTGTCTGCTTTGTATCGGTAGAGATCGTAACTTCCAGTTCCATCAACTCTTCCAGACTGAGGGAGAGAAAATGGTCAAGTTTCTCATCATGTACGGCGTGAACCTGCGGTCCAAACAGTAGCAAGAGTGACAATAAAAAATTGTTTTTATTGAACATTATTCAACGGCGCTTTTTTTAGACCAGCAATGCTGGTTCATATCAGAGCCGGTCTGATGGAATTGATAAATGGAGTGATAAAATGTCATCAATTTCAGGAGAATGGTAACTCGCATCTGTTTTTTATTGATAATTGATAACTTCTGGGTCAGGTCTGCAATTCGCCAACAAGCTGAATCAGCATTTTGCATCGGTGCACCCGATAAAATGAATTCAGATAATTTACTGACTACAGTAATTGTAATTCAAAAAGAACAAAAGAGATAAAAGAGATAAAAGAGATAAAAGAGATAAAAGAGAGTGGGAATTAATTGATCGATTGCAGTGGGGAGTGGGAGAGGTGCTATTGGGATTTGGATTAATATGAAAATCTTTCGTTCAGTTTATGAATATATATCCTAGCTCTGGTTGGGCTGTTCGATACGCTTCAAATACCATAATAGGATTGTGCCTATGACCATCATCCCGGCTGCCAAGTAGAGTCCGTGGTGGTAGTTGCCGCTATAAGCTGCAACAGCACCCGTCACCGCAGGGGCCAGGATTTGGGCGATGCCGTAAGCTACGGTCATTTTCCCCATCATTTTTGCGGGTCGGGTTGGGTAGTAACGGCCTGCCATTGTGAGTACAAGGCTGACAATGCCGATGAAGGTGGCTCCGAATAAAACCGCACCCAGCATGGCGAGGAGCAGATCAGCCTTAACAACCGGTAGCAGAATACCGATGATTTGTAAGATTGACGCGATGATCAAAGCATTCAGGTAGCCGGTTTTACGTGCGATCAGGTCCCACAAGATACAAGCCGGTGTTGCCGCCAGGCCGAGCAAGAGAAATGTCCAGGCGCCCTGGCCCTGGAGGCCGGGCAGTCGATCGACAATGGCCACAATGAATGTGGCGCTGACAACATATCCCACACCGGCGCAGAAATAGACCACCATAAAAAGACGTAGAAACAGTGGGCTTGGTGGATTGTCAGTCATGGTCTGTCCACTCTGGGTCACACTCTGGGTTTCAGGGCGAGGCAGCCAACGCCAGGCGGGGAAGATCAGGATCAATCCGAGCAGAGTCAGTAATTGCCACTGCTGGCTCCAATCCAGATGTGACTTCATGACTTCAACCAGTGCTGCACAGATTGCGATTCCTGCCCCAAGACCGCTGAAATGGATACCCAGTTCACTGCGATGGTCATGACGTATCAGCCAATTGAGAATCAGTCCCGATCCCAGTAAAAGTCCTGCGGCACTGCTTAGGCCGGCAAAAAATCGTAACAGGGACCAGATCCAGAAGTTCTCCGTCATTCCCATGCCGATTGTGGTTACCACCGCGACGATCAATCCAATCCGGTATAACCGGTCCTTAATCATGAGGTCGCTGATCAGGGCCGCGGTAATCGCGCCGGACAGGTAGCCGATGTAGTTGATCGAGGCAAGCCAGCCCGCTTCCGAGATACCAAGTCCGGCTTGTAACTGCATGATGGGAAGTAGGGGCGTATAGGCAAATCGGGCGATACCCAGGGTGAGGATCAGGCTGAGAATGCCGGCTACCAGTATCTTCAGTCGCTCTCTATTTTGATTCATCGGTCGCCCTTGAGTTTGATGGTCAAAACTTACATACTTCTATGTATCAAATAAAGCGAATATTACAGAAGAATTCATTCTGAATTGGAGAATGGTTGTGGAGTTGAATTCACTCTTAACATTCAAGGCGGTGGTGGAGGAGGGGGGAATACTCTCAGCCTCCAGAAAGCTGAATACAGTTCAGTCCAATGTGACCAGCAGGATCAAAAGGCTCGAACAGGAGCTGAATTCAGAGCTCTTCTATCGCAAGGGGCGAGGTCTGGCCTTGGCGCCCGCCGGTCATGTGTTGTATGAGTATGCATGCCAGATTCTGCAACTGGAGAATCAGGCGGGTATGGCGGTTCGGCAGGTTGGCGAGCAATCCGGTGAACTACGCATCGGCGCCATGGAGACCTTTGCTTCCCTGCGCCTGGCGCCTGCATTGAAAAGATTAAAAGCCTGTCACAAAGGGGTGGAGCTGAGAGTTGTGACCGATACTTCATCCGCACTGGTTGAGCGGGTATTGAATCATAAACTGGAGTGTGCTTTTGTAGCCGGCAGGGTGGATCAGGAGGAGTTATTGGTCTGTGACATCGGTCGTGAAGAGCTGGTCCTGGTTCGGGCCAGAGGAAGCGACTGCCAATCCCAGCTTATCCTGTTTCGTGAAGGCTGTGCCTATCGGGCCCGGGCACTGGCCTGGCACAGAGAGTGTGGTCAGCAGGTCAGCGAGGTTATGGAACTGGGAACCCTGGACGGCATACTCGGATGTGTCTCGGTCGGTCTGGGTTGTACCTTGATGCCTGCCTGGGTGGTTGCACAGAGTCGTTATGCTGATGAGCTGGCGATAGAGCAGATTCCACCACACCTGTCGATGGTGCCAACCGTAATGATCCGGCATAAACAGGGGGTGCCGATGAAAGCGTTGGAGACACTGGCCCAGGCAGTCATCGAGTCAGCAGAAAATGACAATCGGGCTTCTGAGTTGAAAACGGCGTGATCAATTCAACCGGGAACCTTAGGACACCGGATAGACAAGCCACAACTCGAACCAGACGGCCACAGCCCCAATGAGTATCAATAACAGGGGCAATAAGCCCTGATCCGTCAATATCATAAAAACGGTTACTGACCTGATGGAAAACCCCAAAAGTATTGCTCAATTCGATCACTTCATACCTGTTAGTACGTCCCGATTGGTTAGCGCCTTGGTCAGGGCGGGTCTGTCCACTGAACAAGTCAGGGTTGTGCATAAGATCAGACGACTGATTACCCTGCAATTCTCTGATCGATTGATAAAGTTGAAGCAGCTCTATCAACCCTTCAATCCTGACCGTGAACTATTGGCTGAGGATGATGAATCGATTCAATCTGCAGATGCAATCCAACAGATAAAGCAACTGTTGCATGAGGCAAATTATAGTGAACTCACTCGACAGCAGATTGAGTACGCATTGGAGCAAACCTCTCCCTACGGTCTGGATGTAAAGATCGATTTTGATCAATTTACAGATGTTTCTCTGTTTTATCGTGCAAAAAGCCAACGTACCGTGATGGTTCGGAACTGGAAGACCTTGTTCATCAAGAAACGGAGTGTCAATCTGATCGCATATCAGAGAATCTGCTTGCTGCTTCACTATCCAAAACAACACCACAAGTCAGGAATTCATATCAAGTTGTTCAAAGATATTTTAAGGCCTGATCTCGAAATGCTTTTTCCTGACTGTAAAATAAGAATGAAAACCATTGATAAGATAAAGCTTGCGGTTACCGGTGGTGGTGGTACGGCTGGTGGCTTGGTGGCTACCATTGGCAAATTAACTGCTGCAGTTTCACCTCTGGCGATCATTATGGCTGTCGCAGGTTTCGCGGCATTACTGTGGCGTCAAATCAACAAAGTGTTTGTGCAGCGAACCCGGTATATGGCCTCCCTGGCACAGAATCTCTACTTCAATAATCTTGATAACAACATGGGGGCAATCACCTATCTGATCGATCAGGCACGACAGGAAGAGATCAAAGAGACGCTGCTTGCCTATGGCCTGATCAACCTGCAAAAGATCAATAATAGTATGGAGCTTGATTCGGCTTGTGAAACCTGGTTGATGGAACAGTTTGATTGCACAATCGACTTTGATATCGAGGATGGGCTGAAAAAACTTGTTGATTACAAACTTATCGAACAGCAAAACGAACCATTGAGTTGCCAGTCTGCGGAAACCTTGTGTGAATTATTGGATCATCAATGGCAGGAGTATATGGAGCTGCCAGAGAGTCGGATCTGATTGCCGTTTTTCAAAAATCCATACCTTTCAAGGGTTGGTAACAACTGTCCGGATAAGATATAAAAAATCAACTGGTAGCAACTGCCGATCTATTCGAATCAGCAACAAACACCTTATATGGCTTTAAAGATGGAATACAGGATGAACTCTAAACTGATTGTCTTAACTCTCTTGGGAATGCTTTTTTTTACACTGACAGCTCAGGGGCTGGAGGTAAACATAACACCGCAGATTGACGAATTTGAGGTCAATCATCAGGGTAAGATGATCACCATCCGTCGTAATCAGGATACCGAGGCAATGCTGGAGTTTGATTTCGCACGGACCTCAAGACCCTGTCCGCCATTTTGTGCCCAGCCAATGAAGGTTGCGGATGGGATTGAAACCATTGGTGAAGTTGAACTGATCGCATTTTTACAGAGTCAGCTTGCAGAGCAGCAAGGCCTGCTGATCGATGCCAGGACAGAAGATTGGCATGAGCGCGGGACCATCCCCGGTTCGATCAATATTCCATTTACTCATCTTAACCCTGAGCAGGGTGCAGACGAGATAACCCTTGAGGAATCTTTACAACGTTTAGGGGCTCGGCTTGTTGAAGGGGTATGGGACTTCAGTCAGGCAAAGCAGCTGGTTTTTTGGTGTAATGGTCCCTGGTGTGGTCAGTCTCCTACCGCAATCCGGGGCTTGATAGGCGTCGGTTATCCCAAGCAGAAATTGCTCTACTACCGGGGAGGGATGCAGTTGTGGCGGATATTCGGTCTGCCAGTAGTCTCTCCAGATGGCGTCTTACTCGATGAATGATCATACAGGTTGACTCTATCATGCGGCTCGGAAGGCCGATTCCTGAGTCCGGCTTTTCTGGACTGAACTGCTGGCTGGTCCAGTTTCCAGATACTCAAATGTATATCGGTCTCTATCTGCGTTTCGTAAGGACCTATACCTACATCATGGAATTTATCCATAAGGCTTCCTATGCTGACCGATGGAATCCATGGAAGGTCTCCAGAGTTGTAAAAAAAGATCATTTATAGTCAAACTGTTGTTGTTCCTGCAAAAGCTTATCAAAAGTCATATCCTGTTTTTAGATCTGCTTGAAATATTGCGCCATCTTCAGCCGTGTCTTTGCATCGGGAAGGGCTCCGTGACAGGCGCCCATGTTGTCCACCATATGGTGGGTTTTACTGGTAGCGGGAATCGCACAAGTGACTGCTGGATGGGATACGGTATATTTAAGAAAAAACTGTCCCCAGCTATGGCAATCGAACTCCTTGGCCCACTCCGGCAGACGTTTGCCTTTGCTCTTTCTGAAGAGACTGCCCCGGGCAAAGGGGCGATTGACGATCACCGCAATGCCTCGCTCCCTGGCCAGCGGCAACAGACGTTGTTCCACTTCCCGGTCAACAATGTTATAGCTCAGCTGTACGAAGTCGAAAGCATGTTGCTTAAGCGCCTGGTAGAGTTCATCGTGGTCCCGTCCATGGGAGGTGGTAATACCGATGTAGCGAATCTTATCTGCCGCTTTCATCGCCTTTAATGTCTCCAGGTGGACCTGCCAGTCCACCAGATTGTGAATCTGCATCAGATCAAATCCTGGCACTCCCCAAAGTTGACGGGAGTTCTCCATCTGTCTGATGCCTGACTCTTTGCCACTGGTCCACACTTTTGTGGCAGAGAACAGTTCGCTCTTTTTCGTTTCTGTTTTCAGTAGTTGACCGAGTACCTCTTCAGAGCTGCCATACATGGGAGAGGAGTCGATCATGGTGCCTCCATTGGAGAAAAACAGCTTCAACACCTTGGCAAGGTTTTGCAGCTGTTTTGGATCGCCTGAAGAATCGAATGTGCGGGAGGTTCCCATACCGATTACCGGTAACAGTTCACCGCTGGCGGGGATCGCTTTCTTAATGATTGTCGCCGGTTCGGCAAACAGTCTGGTTGGGGGAAGGATCATTAATCCGCCGATACCTGCCATGGTTTTCAGTACTCTACGTCTATCAAAGTGGATATCGGTTTTTTTCATTTCACTCATCTCCATTCAGTGTATTGGTTTGAGCTGCAATCCGGTTCTGCTTCTGACCCAGCCTGAACGCCACCCAGGCCCAGATCAGAGCGATCGGTGTAGCGATCCAGGCAATCGTCGAGAGATTCATGCCAAGGCTGCGGAAGCCGGTATAGATCCAGGAGCTGACAGCATCCCCTCCACGATAGACAACAGTATCGATGAAATTCTTCGCCTTATATTTCTCTTCCCGACTGAGCACCACATAGAGCATCTCCCTGGATGGTCTCATCACAGCGTAATTGCCTGCACGTCTCAACACCTGGACTGTGATCAATACAGGCAGTACTGGGAACAGTGCTAATGCTATGAAACCGATTGTGAGTAACAGCGGGATCAACGCCAATACCAGGGCCAAACCCATCCCTTTGATCAGGCGGGCGGTTATAAAGGCTTGAATTACCAGGGTAAGTCCATTCACGGCCAGATCGATGGTGGCGAACAGGGCGGTCCGTGCCTCGGAATCTGCAACCGCCAGTTTAATAATCTGTGCCTGTTGAAAATAGAGAAATGTGGAGAGCAGGGTGAACAGAAGCATCAAAACGCAGATTCCCATCAGGTAGGGGGAGCGAAATACCAGCAGGATGCCGTCCCAAATGCTTCCGCCAATCGGCCTCTCAATATCCTCAATCGCTTGTTTACAATCCTTTTTTCCCCCGGATTTCTTTGACTGCCACTGGATCAATTGATGTATGCACAAAACAGACAGACATAGCAATCCGGCAGAAATCAACAGCATCTGGCTGGTTCCCAACTGCTGCACGAGTGTTGCCGTCAATAACGGGCCGGTCAGCGCCCCCAGGGTCCCACCGGTGGCAATCAGCCCGAACAGGCGCTTGGCCTGTTGGTTTTGGTAAAGGTCTGTCATGAAGCTCCAAAACACTGAGACGACAAACAGATTGAATACACTCAACCAAATAAAGAAGCCACGAGCGGTATAAATCAGTGAATACTCGGATTCGAAGGCCAGATAGAAAAGTATCAGATTGAATATGAAGAAGAGATAGACGAAGGGCAGAAACTGCTTGCGCTGTAATCGGGAGGTTATAAAACCGAATAGGGGTACCACCAACAGCATGGCAACGAAGGTACCCGTAAACAACCATTGCAGTTGGTCAACACCTGCGACGATACCCATTTCATCACGAATCGGCCGAAGAACATAGTAGCTGCTTAGTAGAGAAAAGAAGTACAAAAATGACCAAAAAACGGCACGACCTTCACCCGAATGAACAGATGCCAGGTGTTGTAGCATTGTTTCCCATACAAGGGTAATGGACTTCGTGTCACGTTTCATCTGTAGTTAACGGTTACAAATGCAGAGGAGCTCGATGGCCTTAAGACATTTATATTACGTATGATCAACTTTTGACTGCTCGGATAGTCATGGCTCATGTGCTCGATTTCCAAAATTCCGATAACCGATGGGAAGGGAATAGAGAATTATTTTGAAGTTGACACGAAATCGAAAGCCGCAGAATTTGCCAAAGGGATTAAGTAGAAACCAGTAATGATCATTCATCTCTCGGTTCGGTTGAAGCACTCAATCGTGATCGGGCATTCATATGTCGAAGATGACAACGCTTGATCTATCGCAATCTACATTTTGTTAAATAATAGTCTTTTTATCAGTGAGTTCCACATTGTGCGCACACGAGTGGATTGATTGTTTCGTAGTTTTATGTGAAGTGTCGGGTGCTTGCCACAGAAGTCAGGGTTAAAGGTGGCCAAGTCCTTTGAGGAATTTCAACCTGTATCGATTAACCTCGCTCAGGAGCAGGCATGATCTCAAGCGGATTCGATTGCTGGCAATATTCGATCTATTCCTGGCCTTTGAACAGCCAGTCTCAGCAGAGAAATTAAACGTGTTTTATACGTTTTCAGGGAGAGTGGGTATGCCCAGTCGGCTTGTTTTAGACAGAGGTTACGGCGTCAGGTGCTTCTTTAGTCGGTGGTCGGTCGTAGAAATAGTAACTGATTGATTTTTGATGTATTAGAGCTGTTTCGGCCAAGAAGCGGGTTTAATTATGATCTAAATCAATACTTTATAAAATCGGCTTTAAAGTCGATCAAGTCAAAATGACGGCAAAATATTTACCCTGAATTATTTGTGATCTTTATCCCAAAATTGGATTTCCAATAGATACTAATAAAGTGATGGATGGATTACCTCACAGATTTTATCTGTTCATAGAAGTAGCATTTTCCCATACCAGTACATCATTGAGATTCTCAATTAAATACTGAGTGGTCATGCAAATGACCAATGGCATAAGTGTTTCAGGACAACCGATGTTGCCCGTATTTATACTGAAATGGTTGGGATGAGAACTATGAACAGATTGTCTTTCCAGATGTTGTCACTAGTGGTTTTGGTTTTACTATCAAACAGTGTGGCTATTGGCGCAGACTTTAAAATCGAGAAGGCGCTATGGAAAGCAGAAAAGTCTGTGCTGGTCGTCAAGGCCACTGCCGACAAAGGGCAGAGATTACGCATTGAAAATGCCTATGACTCAGCTCAGGTGTTAAAAGAGTCCAAGTTGAGAAAGGAGACTCTTACTGCCAGGCTTCGCTCACCGGAACAACTTCCCTGTCGTATCCGGGTTGTGAATTTGACGACGGGTCGTGAGGTGGAGAAGGATGTCATGAGCAGTGAGACAAAACAGACTCCAGAAGGTTGCTATCCAACCAGTGACTCTGAACCAGCTGTCAACAAAGCACCTGTCGCAAATGCAGGTGTTGATCAGCAGAAACAGTTGCAAACAGGCCAAACCAGCTTGACAGTTACCCTCGATGGAAGTCGTTCAAGCGATCCGGACGGTACGGTTGCCGAGTATATCTGGTCAGGTTCACCTGATCCTGCCGATATTGTCTCCCCCTCAATTACTCTGGGTGAAGGTTCTCATAAGCTCAGCTTGATCGTGGTAGATGATGAAGGTGAATCAAGTGCATCTGATAGCGTGCTGATCACTGTTGAAGCAGTAGCTACAGAACCACCTCCGGTTAATGAAGCGCCTGTTGCCGATGCCGGAGCAAATCAGAATCATCAACTCAGTGTTGGACAGACCAGCCTGACTGTAACCCTGGATGGCAGTGGTTCTGCAGATCCGGACGGCTCTGTTGCCAGTTACCAATGGGATGGTATACCGAATCCAGAAGATACAGTTCTATCTGACGTAGCACTCACCGAAGGCAGCTACGAATTCACCCTGATGGTATCTGATGATCAAGGTGAAATGAGTGTTTCCGACAGTGTATGGATTACGGTAAATGCAGCATCCACAGAACCGCCACAGACGGCTGCAGAGGCCCATGCCAGTATCGTTGTCTATGAAGGTCCCTCAACCTGCATCAGCTGCCATGAAGACCAGGCAGAGGCCATGCACGGTTCGGTGCACTATCAACAGTCCGGGTACACCCTAAACCTGACCAATGATATGACACCATTCAGCAGCAGCGGTTTACCCCGTGCCGGTGAGCGTGGTGATGGCGCTATCGGCATCAACACCTACTGTGGTTCCCATTTGAATTCACCCCGGTTTACCTGTGCGGGCTGTCATGTGGGCAACGGACGTTTCCCCGACTCCGAGCTGCCTCTTGATGAGACAGCGCGTCAGGCTGAACTGAGTAATATCGACTGCCTGATGTGCCATCAGGATAGCTATAAGCGCTTCCCAACCGGTGAGTTCGAACCTCTGGAAATCGTCGAAATGGGTGCAGACGGTAAACCCGATCCAAACCTGCCTCCGATTGTCAGAACCGGTTCTCAGGGTATTCCTGTGGTTGATCCGGTCAGCCTTGATTTCGAGTTCGAGCCGGCCGATGCCAACAGTACCCTGGTGGATCTGGGTGGATCTCCGATGATGCAGGATCGTGTGTCTGCAGCACAATCAGTACACGCGACCACCAGAAAGTCATGCCTCAACTGTCATGCCAAAGCGGGTGGCGGAGACGGCACCAAACGTGGTGATTTGTCATCCGCTCTGATCGATCCCGCTCCAAGCATTGACATCCATATGAGTTCAGGCGGTGAGAACCTCTCATGTGCCGATTGTCATGACGCAGGCGGTCATCGTGTGAAAGGTCGTGGTCTTGATCTAAGACCGAATGATGTTGCTGAGCACTTTACCTGCGAAAGCTGCCACGATCAGCCTCACGGCGACTACAGCAACCGTAATGGCAGCAGTCGTGATAAGCATGCCACCCGGGTTGCCTGTCAGACCTGCCATATTCCGACCTATGCCAAGGGAGTGCCTACTGAAACCAATCGTGATTGGGAAGATCCGCACTTTTCAGCAGCAGCCTGTAACGGTCGCGGTGGCTGGTTGCCAAGAGAGGATAAGGCATTGAACCTGACACCGACCTACCACTGGTTCGATGGCACCAGTCAGGTCTATGTGCTGGGTGAAGATCTGGCGGACTACCCGGTAACTGTGCTGGAAGACGGTAGTGATGCGATCACCCTTGGCCAACCCAATGGTTGGGTCAACACACAGAATGCCAAGATCTATCCTATGAAGGAGCATACCTCGAAGTCTGCCGTGCATGATGCAAGCAACAGTCTGATTGCACATTCTACCTTTGAGTTCTTCCGCACCGGCAGTTTTGATACTGCGGTTCAGAGTGCACTGGAACAGACCGGTAGATCTGGCGACAGCTATAGTGTGAAAACTGTGCATACCTTCCAAACCCTCAACCATGGTGTGGAAGACTCCTCTGCAGCGTTGGAGTGCGGTGCCTGTCATGCAAGCCTGAGTGGTGGACCATTACGCATGGATCTGGCGAATGACCTGGGTTACGGCATGAAAGGCAATGAAGCCGAGGTTTGTACCCAGTGTCACGAGAACAAAGGCGGCATGAGCTTCACCAAGGTGCATGAAAAGCATGTGAAGGATAAGGGCATTGATTGCTCAACCTGCCATGAGTTCAGCAGACCCGAGCGTGGTTTGAATGCAAATGTTGCCCAATTCGTAGAGGACTAAAAAGGAGATGGCTTAACAGCAGGGACGCTGAATAGAACTCAATACAAAACCCATCCTGTTATCAGGGTGGGTTTTTTTTGGACTACAGTTCTTGGGAAACATGAAATCTATATCATCAGTAGCATAATTAAATGGATGCCGCTCACCATATTAGCATGCTACTGAACAAGAAAAATCAGTCCACTAATGAATGGTAATAAGCGTCGCAAATTGTATTGAGTGTTTGGAGTTGGACAGGACACATGCAGCAACATAAGCTCTGGTTTTTTGCACTCATTGGAGGTGCTTGGCGTCTATTTTTATCTTGATTCAATGGCTCCAGACCGATCTGTATCAGTAAAGCCATGAGCCTTTAATCGCGTTCATTCGCGGACTTAAATCATAAACACAATCCGCTACAGGCTCCCAACACAGAATCCATCTCCACAATAGAGCAGGAATATCAGATCACTGGTCACTGGGATTGCAGGTCAATCGTAGTCCGGTCCTTGCAGCACAACCAACACAAAGCCAAGATTCTGGTAGTCACGTATTTGTGCCGGGCCGGATGGTGAAACGTCGATATAGTCCGGAAAATCCTCTGGAGTATATCCATCCCAACTGGCATGGGTGCCACAGACATGCAAATCGATCTCATCGGACCGTAGTTGACGGGCATCTTGATGAATTGAAGCCAGCAGACCATCGGCTTCGTCCGATAACAAGGCAAATTGTTCCCTGCCATGAGTGACCACGGCAATCGCCAGATCAGGAAAACGCTCCCGTAAACGGGCACTGAGTTTTACTATTTTGGGCAGTGCCCAGCCCAGGGCATCATCATCATCCTCAAGAATCTCAAAGACCACTCCGGCCGGTTCTTCCTTGGCCTGCAGAAGACGCTTGATCTCGGCATCGGCCAACAGTGGGTTGGTGAAGCAGAACATAAGTATGAGGGCGAAAAAACGCATCAGAAAATCCTATTAAGTTATGATCACGACTTACTTGGTCGTCAGGTTAGTGGCATCTGAGTTGATAGACATTGGTCACTGCATCAAGTTTCAAAAAACACCATTAGCAATGACAGGCTCTTAAATCGATGGTGACATGAAAAAATTTATCATAGGGTGAATCAGGATTGATATGGTTGATGGGTGCTTGATACAGTCCAATGGGAGAGCAGGGATAGTATCGATTACCAAATGATGTGATGAACTATCGGTCCGGTCGTCAATTGGGATGTTTTTGAGATGAATCCCGATGGCCAGATATCCTCGAAAATATCGATAGTAATAGAGCCTGTTGGATTAGTGTTAGCAGGCCCTAAGTGATCGCACACGCCAATCCGGTCGATGAATATTCTGTAAAAAGGGTAACTGAGTCACTCCAGTTTCGATCTTCTCCATAACCGATTTTCGACCCAATTGCACGGTAACATTCACTTTGAAAGAGTATTTTCGTCCCTCTACACTGGGATTTACATTCCCATGCATGTTCTCCCAAGTTATTGGGGGGGCCGATGCCTCTGATGGCTCATCGGGAAAGGATTTTCAACCTCAGTTTTGCATAAGCTGTGGGGTATCTTAGGACCGGCAAAGGAGCAAGCCAGTGAACTCAGCATCCATCTCAAATCGGTCTCTACAGGGATTGGACCAGGTCCAGGTGTGCTGTTGTTACATGACTCAACTGTTCGGATATCGTCCCGCATCGCCTCCAAGGGCGGGTTGTCACCCGCTTGAGAAGCAATAGTTGTCTGAGAGTCGAGAAAGCTGACGACCAACAGTTTATTTGTGAGGGAAGTTGGAAGGATGCCTGTTGCACAGGATTTCCAGCAGTTTTGATTGTTCTAATAACGGAGGAGAGCGATGAAACACCGCCTCGAAGCAGAACTTAACGCCACCACCACCCGGGATGATGACGGCACCATCCGGGCAATCACATTCACTGAAAACGGCTCGGCAACCCAAGGCACCGCCACGGCAAAGTCTCATCTACGGCGGCTGGCGGACAAATTTGATCTTGATATGAGTGAGCTCGGTGAGCTCGATCGTAACGCGAACCATGTCGAGCCAAAAAAATCGGGACCATCGTTTCATCTTGCTGACAAAAAGAGCTTCTTCGATACCACCACCTATGTCTATGACCAGACCTACCTCGATACCCCGGTCTGGGGGGCGGGGATTTCAGTAACCCTGAACGATGAAACCGGTCGTATTCTCTCAATCGTCAACACAAGCAAGGTGGGAATTGATGCTGAGCTTCCAGCAGCACGTGACATCAACCGCTACCGTAAACTTTTTTGCGCGGGTGAGTCGGGCCCAGCTGCAGAGGAGAGTCGATCAAAACAGGCGATTAACGCTGCAACATCACAGCTCACAGAGATTCTCGGTTCAAGTCTCGAGGGATCGGGTAAAGGCAAACAGCGAGCGACTCCTGAACTGATATCCGGGCGATTCTATGTGCATCAGCTCGACCGTGCACGACGACAGCATGACCTTCCGCAGCGATCTGAAAAACAGCAGGAGTATCCGGCTGAAGCACATGAGCATGAAGATTTGCCAACCCTGCCGCTTGCTGCCCTGTCAGATTCGTTGCAGGATGGCAGCTGGCACCTCGTTGCTGAACTCATCATTCGGCTTCCCTACCAGGGGCATAAAATGAACTGGCGGTTGTTGGTCAGTGTTTCGGCAGACGAGATTCTCTATCTGCGTGCGCTGACTTCCCATGTCAACGGTTTGGTCTTTACCTATGATCCGATCATATCAACCGGGGATACGGCAAACGATGCGAGTCAAACAAACGCTGTGCTCAATCCCCTACGTGACGATGTGGAGTTGCTCGGGCTTGATCCCGCCGTAGCAGGAACACAATCTCTCAGCGGCGAATATGTCCAGGTGACGAATGTGCATAATCCCAATATCGCACCACCGACACAGCCTGAAGGTGTGGATTTCGATTACGAAGTGCGCACCGATGAGTTTCTCGCCGTCAATGCCTACTATCACAACGACCGTTTTTTTCGTTTGGTTGAAGCATTGGGTTTTCCCCTGGATAGCTATTTCGATGGCACGAATTTTCCGATCGATGTTGACCACAGAGGATTCGGTGGCAGTAACAACGGCCACTGTATCGGTGACGGTGATGGAATCGACCATACCTGTTACGGTCGCATCGACAACACCGGCGGAACCCCAACCGGTAACGCTTCCGACTGGTATCTGGTGCTGCACGAACTTGGTGGACATGGCATCCTCTACGATCACGTGAACAGCGCCAACTTCGGTTTTGCCCACAGTGCCGGTGACAGCTTCGGTATGATTCTGAACGATCCCTATTCCGGATGGCACAATGGGGGTAACAATGATCGTTTTCTGCTCTGGCCCTATTCTGCTCTCGGACGACGCTCAGACCGTGATCCTGCTGCCGGCTGGGGCTGGGGTGGCACCAATGACATCGGTAGTTACTCGTCAGAACAGATCCTCTCAACGACCCTGTTCCGTGCCTACCGCAGCATGGGTGGCGATTCAACAGACCTGACACGCCGTGAATTCTCGGCTCATTTCATGTGCTATTTAATGCTCCGTGCCGTCAGTACTCTGTCACCTGCGACCAATCCCAACTCCCCGGCTGGTTTCCTTGATGCGCTGTTGACCGCCGATGCTGGTGACTGGACCACCCGCGGACTCTCGGGTGGCGCCTATGCGAAGGTTCTGGAATGGTCATTCGAGATGCAGGATCTGAATGACGGTAATCCACCACTCGTGGATGTCTATATCGATGATGGACGTGGTGGTGAGTATGCGTATCTGGCCGATCACCGTGCCACCACAACCATCTGGAACCGGCATCAGCCCGATGGGGGAGGCACCCATGAGGAACCGGTGTTGGGCACCAATTACGCCTATGTGAGAGTCAAAAACCGTGGCAGTTCGACTGCCGATCATGTCAACGTCCGGGGTTTCCACTGCAAGCCGATGGCGGGGCACCTTTGGCCGACAGATTTCAAAACCATGGAGACCACGGAGATCGGCGCTGCTTCGATCCAACCGAACAATGGAGAAGAGATTGTCGTCGGTCCCTTTGAGTGGATTCCGAATCCGAATGAAGAGGGTGAAGACAGTATGATGATGGTGGTTTCGGCTGAAGGTGATGATGATCATGCTGACAAATACCATGCAGATCGCACCATCGAGGATTGGCGCCTCGTACCCAACGACAATAATATTGCGATCCGCAGCGTGCAACTGCGACCAAGACTGGTCACTGTATTACCCGATAACGGTGCTTTCATGAACGTATGCATTGGGCGTTCGAAAGATATGATGCTGACCCTATCCAACAGCGGGTTTGGTATGCTATCGATTACCAACATCGTCTCGAATTCAGGTGAATTCATAGCACCGGGTGTCGGCTCCTACCCGATTGTGATCGCTTCTGGTGACAGTATCGATGTTCCGATACGCTTCCAGCCCACATCCTTCGGTAACAAGACGGCCCTGATACGAGTCTTCTCTAACGATCCCGATGGAATCCGTGTGCTGAATGTCTCTGGTAAATCCGCGCCACCTCGCCTGGTCTCGGTGATTGCCAATAATGGAGACTTTGGCAACACCTGTGTCGGTGATTTCACCGACCGGATGTTGACCCTCTCCAACAGCGGCCACTGTTCACTGACCATCCAAAGTATCGACTCATCAAGTGGCGACTTTGTTGTGCCAAGCGTGTTGAGCTTTCCGGTGATGATCGGTGCGGGTGACTCTATCCAGGTTCCGATTCGATTCCAGCCTAACGATTTCGGCTCGAAAGCGGGTACTCTCAAGATCAAAAGTGATGATCCGCATGGCACGAAGACAATCCGTGTCAGTGGTAAGGCGCCGTCGGGGCGTCTCGCGATCAGTGGGTCGACCTGTATTGGTGGTGTCAAGGCCTGTTGTGTCGGTGAACGGACATTGACCCTGGCGAACTTGGGCCACTGCCCGTTACATGTATCGCATGTCGATCTGGTCAGACAGAGTAAATACTGGAAGCTGATCAACAATCCGTTTCCGGCGACACTCCAACCAGGTGCAAGTCTCGATCTACTCATACGCTACAAAGCTGAAGAGAAGTGTCCTCGAGCACAAGGGATCGTGATCAAGAGCGATGATCCGAAAAATTCAAAACTGACTCTGGACCTGCTTGCCTACACGGTTTGGGAAAAGATCTCGACCAAGGAGTGTGGTGAATGCGGTTGCAATGAGAGTTGCTGTGATCGCGGATGTACACCGCAAAGCATCGATGCCTGCTGTTTCGATGAGGAGTGTACAGAGAAACCTGAAGACGGTTAATGCAAACTGCGGGGGCCGTATTCGTACGGTTCCCGCCAGCAATCATAAAAAGTAGCGCATCCACTCTGTATGTTTCATTGACTGTTCCTGCAACAACCCCCTGGTACGGTAATCATCTATTGGTTTTTCAGATAATCGATTAAAGCTGCACGTTTTTCACCATCCGGGATTTTCTGCAGTGGCATTTTGGAGCCGGGAACCACGTGATTGGGTCCTTTAACAAACAGCTCATCCATGGTCTGTTCTGTCCAAACCAGATCGGATTGGATTAAACCCTGTGAATAGGGGTATTCAGCGAGTGTGCCTGCCTTCCGACCCATGATTTTATACAGGGATGGTCCAGCACGATTGGTCACTTCGGGATTGAGACTGTGACAGACACTGCATTTCCGCGCAAACTGCAACTCACCAAGGGGCACTCCAGTGGTTACCTGAAAACGTCTCTGTTGATGGTGCTTACCCCAGTCCGTACTATCGGTGTCCGATATCTTCCAGAATTTAACCTCATCATCAAGAGAGCCAAAATAGATACCCTTGCCATCAGCGGTAAAAGCCAGAGCCCATACCGGTCCGGGTATGCCTGATGTTTCACCGATCACTGACCACTCCTGGGTGTCCCATACTCTGATCACGCCATCGATGCCGCCACTGGCAATCAGACCATGTTTGTCCGATACCGCGAGTCCCATCACGGGTTTTTCATGGGGTATGAGTACCTTGGAGATGGTGGTGGACGTTACATCGAGTAGCTGCACATCACCATTACTCGTACCGAACAGAATCTTATCCGAATACCAACGCATGATGTTGATTGGCCAGTCGTGGTCATGAAGAATTTTGATGAAATCACCGGTCTTTGTATCCCAGCTTCTAACTTTTCCATCATAACCACCCGAATAGACGGTTTGTCCATCATGTGATAAGAGTACAGCGTGCATGGTTTGTTGATGCACCTTGATCTCATGCAGAGGTTGTCTGGATGCCAGATCCCACAGACGAACAGTGCCATCCCAACTTGCCGATGCCAGCATTTTTCCATCCACTGTGATATCGACAGAAACCACTTTGGCCTGGTGTCCGACAAACCGGTGTAACAACTTTTGTTGTTTTACATCCCATAGATAGATTGTGCCGTCATCTCCACTGGAGACAGCCTCAACCCCTGAGGGCAGAAAGCGAACCTCACTCACGGCACCCCGGTGTTCCAGGAAACGTTTTGTACTCTTAGGCTGAGGGTTATCAAGATCCCACAACATGACGGTGTAGTCGAGACTGCCGGAGATGGCCTGTTTGCCGTCGGGACTGATCGAAACGCAATTGACCGGACCTCCATGACCACTGAGCTGCTTGTTGGGTTCAGGAGATTCAGCACCTGTTGACGAAATATGACTGAACAACAGGAAAGCAAAAAAAACATTTTTTAAAGCTTTCATTTGTATTTCCTTTTATATCGGCAAACTGCGAACAAAAAGGCGTGGAAAGGGAATGATAAACCGAAATCTGCCTATTGCTACAAGCAATGCTCTACCAATGGCTGATATTTTAATTGCAATGCAATTGAACTTTGTTTGCTACGTATGTGATTTAAATGAACTATTTTGTTGAACAAAAAATCCCATCAAAAAATTAATGGATTGCCGCAGCCTATGGATCTAAACTTGTTTGGAACGTAAATATCAGAACTCTCACCTGATGATCCGCCGCCTATCTGTTATATCGGCAACACTATTTTCGATGCTCAATTGGGTCAAACTACGGTTTTTTCCACCTCTCCAGGTGTTGTTTCATAAAGGAGGCGCTACGCAGTGTTGCGTCTTTTGTTGCCAGCTCATCGGCAAAAGTGCGTACATGCCCGGGTCGAAAATCGAAACCGCGCCCAACACCTGGATAGGTGATCAGGCGTACATCTTTACCTGCCTGCTTCATAGACAAGACTGCAGTTTCGATAGAGCGTCGACGCTGATACTGTTCATACTCACCAATTATGATCATTGTCGGGATATGTAGACTGTCCGCTTCGATAGCATAGCGGTATACCTGCATCGGCTCCTCTGCATTGGGATTCTGCCAATGTGGGTAAAAGGAGAGATAGCAGGCCACTTCTGTATCTTGCCGCTTGAACTTAACAGCTACCTGAAGGGTGTAATAGCCTCCACGGGTGTGTGAATATAGACAGATTTTTGAGGTGGAAACATCGGCATGTGCCAGCAGATAATCGACCGCGGCATTGGTATCGCTCTCTGTTTCAGGTAGATGTTCAATGGGTAGTTTATCAATGAATCTGGCCGAATAGATATCGGGGGCCAAAACAACAAATCCCCTCGCTGCCATTCTTCTGGGCAGACGCTGAACCAGCTCATCCAAACCTCGCCTGCCATGTTGGAAAAGGACACCTGGATATTTGCCGGATTTTTTGGGTCTGTAGACTATTGCTGGTATTTCTGTGTTATCCAATGGATTCACGAAGCTGACTCTTTGCTCGGTCACTTCATGGGTGGTTGGATTATCTACTACCCCATGTTCATACCATGCCTCGTCCCACCAAAATTTTTCCGATAGTGATTTGGTATTTACCGGTGCTTCAAGGTTACGACCGACAACAGTGTCAGATGCGGTTAAAGCGGTACTGCTTTTAGAGTGATTTTCACCTTGTATGCTTGCCGGCAGGATAAGCGTCAAAAGGGACAGGCAGCAAATAAAGAAAGGAGCTTTGATGACTCTCATTGCCATCTCCAACAATGTTTGTTTCGATTGGTACTATAAACGCATTTCTAAATTGAAGTTACATCATCCATTATAACAGCTGAGTTAAAAACGGTAGCTGGCAGCAGATTGAATATGGGATGGTCATAGGCTTCAATTTTGTCAAATCACTAGCCCTGGTAACAAGCACAAACGCAGAAGGCGGTGTCTGACCAAAAATGCAATGGTTGACATTAAACAGATACGGATGAATCAACGACTGACTTCACTTTCTGGGCTGACGATACCCAGGTTGCGAGCTCATCAAAAGGCAGTGGTCGACTTATCAGAAAGCCTTGGATCAGGTCACAATGCCAAGAGCGCAGCATTTCGAGTTGTTCTTCATTCTCCACACCTTCGGCTATGCTATCAATCTTCAGGCTTCGTGCCAGTCCAAGTAGTGCCGTTGTAATCTGAGCATCCTCTATATCATTGGTTAAGTCACGTATAAAGGAACGGTCAATCTTAAGTGCGTCGACGTGAAATTGTTTTAAATAAGTGAGTGAGGAATAGCCTGTACCGAAGTCATCAATGGCAAGCCGAATACCACGAGCTGCTAGTTCTGCAGCATTTAACTGGCTGAGATCACGTTCCAATAGTGTGCTCTCGGTAATCTCCATTTCCAACTGCTGAGGGGTAACACCTGATTCACTTACTGCTTCATCGATGAGTGACAGCAGTTCAGGTTGTTGAAACTGCACTGCTGAAAGATTGATACACATGCGTAAGCCGGATACGCCTCCCTGTTCCAATTGTCTGAGCGCATAGCATGCCTTTTGCAATATGCTGCCAGTGAGGCGGGTGATCAGGCCGGTCTCTTCCAGTACTGGCACAAAGTGTTCTGCTGACTGCAGTTCACCATCTTTTCTCCAGCGCAAAAGTGCCTCGATGGCAATCAGCTCATTGGTATTACTATCTACCTGGGGTTGGTAATGCAGTTCAAATTCGTCATTTTCAAGTGCTTGGCGCAGATCCGATTCGAGCGCTAGACGTTCATGAGCCAAGTGGTCGAGTTCCGGGGTGAAGAAGCTGAATACTGCCTTTCCTTGTTCCTTGGCCAGATACATTGCGGTATCCGCATTTTTGATCAGAGCGTCAGTTTCTGTTGCGTCCTTCGGATAGAGTGCGACGCCAATACTGGTTGTGATGAACAGATCACGGTGGTCGACCTTGAATGCCGGTGTCAATGTGCGGATGATATTTTGTGCGACCTTTTGCGGACTGAACTCTTCATTGAGATCCTCGATGATCAGTGTGAACTCATCACCTCCCATGCGAGCCAGGGTGTCACTTTCGCGGACAATGGATTTCAGTCGTTTCCCGACATGGCGCAACAATTCATCGCCGACATCGTGGCCAAGTGCATCATTGATTGATTTGAATCGATCCAGATCAAGGAATAACAATGCAAATTCGCTCTGCCTGCGGCGAGCCTGCTTGATGGTATGGTTGAGTCGTTCATAGAATAGATTTCGGTTGGGTAAGCCGGTCAGGGCATCATAGTTTGCAAGCTGCTGTAACTGCTCGTTGGAGCGTTGTTGTTCAGTGATATCCTGGATAGTACCGATAAAACCGACAATCCCATCCTCCTGATGGTGTTCGGGTTCACCTCGGATGAACAGGGTGCGGGACTTACCATCAGCACGACGGATGTTAAAATTAGCTGATACAGGCTGTTTGAAACGTCCCTGCAAAATCGCAAAAACCCTTTCCTGGTCTTCCGGTACGACATACTTGAGCAGGTTCTGTACCTCAGGTTCAAATGCTTGATAGTCGACACCGAATGTCTTGTAAGCGCCATATGAAAGCACCAGATCCGTTTTGCCCGGTCGCCACTCCCAGTAGCCGAATGCGGCCATTTCCTGAGCCCGGTCGAGTAACCTTCCTGCCTTATCAAGGTCGTTTGCCATTTTGTTCAATGAACCGGCAAGACGGCCAAGCTCGTCACTGGTGTCTTCGATAAGTCTGTGTTCAAGATTACCTGCTGCATAGTGTTCTGCTGCATCCGCCATCTTGCGGAGAGGGCGTGATAGTGAAACCGACAGACGCCAGCTGATAATCGTTGTGATGATGACTACCAGCCCCAGGCTGGCGACAGCTATCAAGAGGAAGCCCTCTTGGAATTCCTGCCATGCTTTGGCTACTTCAGTTGCCAAAACGTTAGAGAGTTGTTTATGACCCAAATCAGATGTTTCGACTCTTGCATACCCGGCAATCTCATCACCATAACCGACAACGAAATAGAGCAGATCGCCATCCTGGGTCGGTACAATAACTGGGCTACCAGGTATTAGATTGTCCGGGATATCAACCTTTTGCCCATAGCTTGGGTTTTCGATTGAGCCATCGGTAACAACACGACGGTGGGTGTCGAGGATCAACAGGGAGTCCGGTTGCAGCCAGCTCTGGATCTGAGTCAGCTCCTCGTTAAGAGTCGAAATGTCGATGTTGTATAAAGGGTTGAACAGCCGGTTGCTAAGGTAGTTGCCACTGTTATGAAGGGCAATAAGATCAAATGATGTGTGCACCGCTGAAAATGACTCGACTAATTCTGTACGCATTTCATTGGTGCGTTGAAACACAAGATATCCCGACAGAGTGATAATCAGAAGAATGACTGCAACTAGAAATGCAGCAAAATGCAGTGCATATTTAGTACTAAGTTTGCGTAGGGAAAGGTTCATTGGCTCTTTTCAAGTACGGTTGACCAGTAATTCAGGTTCTCCCGGTCTTGATCGTTGAGACGCTCCAGCTGTTTGATACGCGCCGCCTCCTGCAGTGCCTTTCGTCCAAGATCGTTGGTATGCGCTTCCAGCAATGCCTCGACTACAGCCTGTCGCACTGACATCTCAACCTTGGGTGTAAAGGAGAATAGCCAACGTACTACTGGTCGTGTGCGGTGGATGATTTTCAGGTCTTTACGGATGCCAGTTGGTAGCCGATCCCAGTCACCATTATTGAAAGCACCAGCATCGGTACGGCCACGATGTACCCAATAGGCCTGATTGATCTCAGAATCAGCGAACACATAGCGCACAGAATCTGAGGGGAGATTCCTCTCCTCGTCAGCACCAAGTGGGATACCTGCAGCCAACAATTCGGCGCGTGGTACGAAATAGGCTGATGTTGAGCGTGGTGCCTCGAAGGCTATGGACTTTCCCCTTAGCTGTTCGAGACTGTTGATTCCGCTGTCGCTGCGGACAAAAAATACCGTGTGGTATTGTCGCTGTCCCTTTCGCCAGACCAGTAGGGTCGGCTCCAGCTCGACACTACGACGTTTGATCACCAGTGTTGGCATTACGCCCTCAATCAGAGCATCAACCCTGGCATTGCCAATATGATTGGCCATTTCGTTGATATCATCTGCGATAACCAGCTTCACAGGGCCGATTCCATGGGGGGTCAGTTCACGCTCCAGATAGCGGTGCAGGGCGGAGAATTGGGTCAGTGCATGATCGGGTTTGTCGGTTCGCTCATTGATCACGCCAAGACGAAACTCTGAGGCTGATACCATCTGACAAGGTACGCCAAAACTGAGTAAAACCACGAGAAGATTTGATACCAGCCAAACCCGCATTATTTATCCCTCCCCATCTGCTAATTTTAGTCAATAATCCAATGGTTCAGTGGATTATCGGCCAAAATATGGCGCTATATACCCTATGGGATATAGGGGGAAATCTCGATGGGTTGATCAGTAGATTACTCTCGTGGAGATATGGAAAATATTACAAGAAGGCTACTGTTTCATGACCAGATAACCAGAAGTTTGTTTAATTATATGATTTAACTTGTATTATTTTAACAAATACCTGTCTGCGCATTCTGACTTGATCCATGGCAATCTATAATTACTGGTTTATGTTGTTGGCATGGGAGCTCAACTGCTCTTTCGTTGAGACTGAAAGAGGTTGTCATCCTGGCTCCAGTGGTGAACTAGAAAATCTATGCGGATGATCTAAAAAATGATCGAATCAGTGTCAGGGTCAGGAATAGTTACAGAGATCAGTTAAAATGAGGCAATGGCAAGAAATATGAATTTAGATACTATTTCACAGCAAAAGAGTCATCTGATTTGTGTTGTGAGAAGAGTCGACTATGGATTAAATCACTTGAGCTTAATTGCTATGGGATGATTCACATGAAATCGGAAAGTTCACCAGACAAACTTGATCAAATTGTTGCCGAGGCACGGCGAAACCGGGAACAGCGGGAAAAGGGTTATCGTGAGCAGGCGTTGAAGATGTACCCCTGGGTATGCGGTCGATGCGCAAGGGAGTTCACCCGTGAAAACTTGCGTGAGCTAACTGTACATCACCGGGATCACAATCACGACAACAACCCAGCTGATGGCAGCAACTGGGAGTTGTTGTGCATCTACTGTCACGATAACGAACACTCCCGCTACAAAGATTCCAGCTACGGCGATGCATCCGACGGTAAACAGGCAAACAGAGCGACCCACAGCCCATTCGCCGAACTGGGAAACATGCTTAAGGAGAAGAAGTAACTCATGTCTGCAATAGAGTTTTCAAACGATGAGAAAATGCTCATCGTGCATAAGATCAAAAACTACTTCAGTGAAAAACTCGATCAAGAAATTGGTCAGTTCGATGCAGAGTTTCTTCTGGATTTCTTCTCTGAAGAGATTGGTTCTTATTACTACAACCGCGGCTTGCAAGATGCCCGGGCAGTACTTGAAAGCCGATTGGAAAACATCGATGAAGCTCTGTATGAGATTGAAAAACCAACTGAGTTTGCGCACTAGTGGCTATTTGAGCAATCAGTTGCCATACACTTAAAGTGGTTGTAAATAAGATACATTATCTCATTGCAGTCACACTAACTTTCAGACTAACCCACACAAATCTTAAAGCCCCTCTCCCTTTGCGGGAGAGGGTGTACGCGAAGCGTTTCATGTCTCAACTCTCAATCTGCAGGAAAAGCTAAAGACAATTCATCAGCTAACGGCATAACCTTCGAAGTTAATGGGACAGCTGTGACATTATCTGCTTAAATCAAAATAGAACTGCGGAAGCAGCAAGAAATATGACGACTTATTCAGTAGTTAAACTGGATGGGAAAGGGTGTCTTCACAGAAAGTACCTGTTAACAATATTTGGTATAATTTTAGTAGTTTAGTGATCAAACAAAACCCAATACGTTGATCTGTTATTCTGCCATATCATCAAAGGTTTTTCGTAGCTTGCTTAGCGCTTCCTCTCTCTGCTCTGAAGTCAGGCGCTGTATGTTCTGCAGTTTCCAACGGACAGCTGGCAGATCCTGTGAATGAATGTATTTCAGAAGATCCCATTTTGGTTCTCCACTCTTGAGAGATAGCAGAAAACGCTTGTGATGATCAGTCAATTGGTGCCTTAGGGTTTCTATCATTGTATGGCGGGTATGTTCCAATCGTTTGACTGTAACAATCTGCAGAGACATGCCTTGGAACTGTTGTTCAAAGACAGGTTGCAGAGGCTGCAGTCTCGGTGCGAGTAGTTCAGCAATAGGGCGGTTGCTGCTTATCAGGTAGACAACGAACAACTCCATCAACTCAGAGGTTATGCCATCATTCTCTAGCAGTATCATCACGTCAAACAGGTCGCGGGGATGTTGCCTGTCGAGAGCGGCCACCAGTTTGCCTGCGTACAGCTCTTCCAGCGACAAAACATGGGTTTCAACGTAACCAAACTGATCGGCTACCGAATCCATGACAGGGATCTCACTCGCATCAAGCACGCTACCCCGGAGAACCGGGGAGACCTCAAGCTTGATCGAAACACCACCGGCAGTTATCTGCAACCGTTGAATGTAATTACCTTCTCCTGGTATTGCAGTCACAGATGTATCAGCAAGCACGCGTTCTACATCAGCGGCAATCCCTTTCACCCCATCTTCAATTGCAAAGAGTGCGGTATCCCGGTTATCCAAAGGGAGATAAGTCAAATCGATATCCACAGACAGGCGTGGCAGGTCTCGAATAAACAGATTGATCGCGGTGCCGCCCTTCAGGGCAAATCGAGGTTCCCGTGCCACCAGCGGTAGAACACGCATAACAAGCTCCACCTGACGATAATAGGGGTTATTCCGGTTTAGCATGGAAGGCGTCCGGTACCGTTATTTGGTAGTGTTTGTCCAATCTGCCGCCTCGCGTGACCAAACGTTTACCGCGCCCCAGATCGATGGCTTCTAAATCTATGCGCTTTGTCCACGGATAGGCATAGTGGTTGGCGAGAAAAAGGAACAGTCGTTTCGCCTTATTGTGAACACAAGACTCCAGCAAGGTATTTACCACGGCTGGTCGTGCTGTGGTCAATCCTTCGAAGAGCTCTGCGGCAAAGGAAAATGAGGTAGGTGTTTCATCCACTTCACTCAACACTTCAAGGATCGCCCGCTCTGGAGCAGACACGCGTATTGTCCAGTCACGCACTTTTGTTGGCAGCATCACCCAAGCCTGTTCAGGTTCCTGGCTAAAGAGACAGCGGTGATGAAAAGACAACGCGACATTCAGTGAAACTTGTTCGACCCAGGATGGAGGCCGGTCTTTACCCCATACATGGACATTGGCATCGCCGCTGAGTGAAAGGTAATGGGCTAAACCCTGGCGATTAAGGGCGGTGACGCCACCGATATGCAGCCGTAACTGCCCCAACTTTTGCAGCCCAAGTACTACCCCTTCCCAGGTAACCGGTTCACCAGGTCGAGCGTAGACACGACTGCCAAGCGAATTGAGCCATCCGCTTAGTACATATTTGCGAACCAGCTGGGGTGTGTAGCCATTGGCCGATAGCCAAGAGCTGGGGACAGCCACCCCCTCAGGAATCAACTGCTGTAATCGGTTTAATTTTTCGTCTTTACGTATACCCATGGTATATTTATAGAGCAAATATTGAACTAAAGATAGATTTTGGTTCAATTAAACTAATAAAAATATACCTGTGGTTTATTTTCTTGGATTTTAACGAACGATGACAATATCAATTGCTGACTGTCCCGGTTTGGCACGGGAATGCCAAATCAAGCTTGCCATTAAGAGGGTGAGATGTTTGTTTTTATTTTTGGTGGGCCCACTAGGACTCGAACCTAGGACCAAGGGATTATGAGTCCCCAAGAAAATCAAATAAATACAGCAGGATAAAGGTATTGCATTAAAAAAATAGACTATAAGTAGACGATGCAGGCGTGAAAGATTAGTTTTAAAAGGTACGTGTAGTTTTTATACGTGATACAGAGCATACACCTCAATACCCAACAAATACCCACGATCACAGTTGGTTATTGTATCTGTTGTTATACCCCCTGGGCAGGGACCATGGGGGGTATGTGCATATGGGTATATATAGTCCCAACAATTTTAGTTCGTTTTTGATGTCCCTCTTTTATGAGAGATCATGACGTAATATGGAGGATAGTGCGAAAAGGAAGCTCTGGCCGAAACGTTTCCTCGCTTGTTGGCTCAAGGGGATACCTGCTAACTAATAATGACTCAATTCAAACTAATATAAACAGCCTGAAAATGCACGCCAGAGGAAATCAGGGTAATAGGTAGTAGCGGTAAGAGATACAAAATCACTTCGATTTTCGAGACGAAAGAATTGCCCTTGTTTACAAGAATTGGGCAGGTGGTGGGTTGCGGCCCGTTGTGTGTGATTGCCATGTCTTGACACAGTTTGACAGGTCACAAGATGGATGCTAACTTATAACTGCCTATCGGATGATGGGTGAGCTCCGGATGGAGCAGTAGCTAGAGTCCCTGGTAAGGGACGCGGTAGCCGTAAGGCAGCCAACCGGCGAGGTTTGGCAGGCGATAATGTCCTCTCTAATAAAGTTGGATGATCTATCCTTCCATACCTCATGAAATTTACCCTGATTTACATAAGGGATTCGTCATGAGTTCATTTATTCTAAGAATCAAAGACGCCCAGTCTCAAAATGGGAAAGTGAGTAAGTTGACTGGTAATGCAACCCTTTCAACGTTTGCTGACCTGATCACTCATTCGGATTTGGATGCAAACCCCAGGACTGCAAAGAAAAACCAGGTGGCTGACGACATTGTTGCAACGTTGCATGAAACCCCTGAGCTGTTCCAGTTTATGTCTAAAGGCATCTTGTTTGCGGCGAGAGGAGTTCGTCCTCTCGAGCGGTCTCGTTTCCAGATCCAGGTAGCGAACCCGAAGAAAGAAGGGGTCTTGGACGGAGGGCACAATACCTTCGCCATAGGTCGCTATATTCTCGAGCATACCGGTTACGACAAGGTGAGAGAGGTGCGTGATTGGGGGGATCTGAAAAAACACTGGTCCGAGCATCTGACTGAAATTGAAAAGCAGCGTACTGAGCTGCCGGAAATTCTCATCCCGATCGAGATCGTACATCCGGCGGATGCCCCATCAGGCGAGCAGGACTTCGAGGACTCGGTCCTTCCTATTAGCGCTGCTCGAAACAACAATGCTCAACTCAAGGAAACAGCAAAGGCCAACAAAGCCGGGCTGTATGACGAACTGAAGGTAAACATGGACCCTGCGATTCGTGATGACGTTGAGTGGAAGGAGAATGATGGTGGTCGTTTGAAGGCAGCAGATCTCGTGTCATTAGCTCTTATCCCTTTGTCTGCTTTGCCGGCTGGAAAATATCCTGTTGCCAAGCAGCTCAAGGATGCTCCGTCCGTTCTGTTCTCGTCTAAAGGGCAGTGCGTAAAACTCTACAATGACTTCATGAAGCAAAAGGGAGTCACACAGCAAGTCACGGGTGATCGCATCGTCGAAGTTGTTGACCCAATGGTGAAGTCTGCCCTTGCCCTGATCAACGATCTCCCGCGGCTGCATGACCTAATCTATACCCGTCTGCCTGATGCGTATAACAAGGCAAGCCCTGGGTTTGGACGCATTAACAGTGTGCGTACCCTGGATCCCGCGAAGTGGAAAAGTGACAAAAAATCATACATGCGTCATCCTGCGAAGACCAAGTATTATCAACACAACGTGAACTGGAGTTATCCAGATGGTTTTATGTATCCATTAGTTGTTAGTTTGGCTGAGTTGGTCGAGGTCGATGGTGACGAAGTTCGTTGGAGTAAGGACCCTGATGAGTTCATCAGGCAGAAGTTGTCGGTAGTTCTGAAAAGTGGCTATCAGGCGATTATCCGTGGGCAGGAGTATGACCCGGCCAAAGTGGGTAAAGAGAAGGGCTCATATGAACTGGTACAGAACATGTACAGGGTCGTTGAGCATCTCTGAGAATTTCATGCTAGTTTAATTATGACTAGCTTTTGATCCACGAAGCCCCCGTTTTGGGGGCTTTTTCATGTGCTTTAAACGCAGGCGCACTAATGTCGGTGCGAATCCTACCCTTAATTGATCACAACAACGAATTGAAGACGCAGGTTGAATGGTGACCGACCTTGAGGAGGAAGCGTGGAGCGAAGCTACTCATGAGTGTCAACGGGACCAAGCACGTGTTAGCAAGTGTGCGTGGTCGTAAGTGTCTCTGGTGTGATTCTGGTTTGGCCTAGAGTAACGAGCCGAAACGGAAGGTTACCGCTTTACCATTGAAGGCCTTCAAGAAACCGATCAATCAGCTACCCCTACGTGCGGAAAGTCGCTGCATGCTTTAGGTGGCGGGCTGATTATGCTTCTACTCGCTCTGTCGTAAAGCCTACTACTGGCTATCGTAGACTGATTGAACCACTGCAGCACCGGCCATGGTCCGTCTAGCTCAAGCAGAGGAGGGGAGGCTCAACGATGCACTGTGGAATTATATGCTCTTCTCACGAAGCCAATGGTGGTCCAGCGGGATACTGCATACACACGCTTTTGGTGGTACATGATTGCCAAGCAGTATATTTCGGTTATCAGTATTACCTACTTCGATCACCTTGGAGTTCCTAGTTTCTCATGACCTACGCCTGGCGCGCAGCACGGCTGCTCGCTTGTATCCTGTTGCGGGGCCCTAACCTAGGGCCAGGGAGTTTAGTTGCTAGTAAATGGGGCGGCGGGGAAGTGTCATCTGTGCGTTTATGTTGATCATGTACTAAGTAGCCGGAATGATTATATTTATAGGTGCCTTCGTGTACCGTAGACAAGCGGTCTAATGGCAGAGATATAGGCACTGTCTGTTCTGCATAATTGTAGGCAACCAAATCATCATTATGTTTGTGGACCCTAGTGCAGTCAAATAATGGGATGTTCTATATAGAATAAATTAACGTCCATTTCAGGTCATAAACTTCCTTGTCGAAACTCGCATAGACAAACAATAGCGCCAGGGCGTCGAGTGTGTTTTGTCGGATTGACAGGTTTGACTGCTATTTGAAGCAGTTCGACTGTCCAATGTTATTGGTAGGCTTTAGCGATAGCTGACACAGATTTCCAAGGCCCTAAAGTCCGAGGTTCGCCTCGAACAAACAAGTTGTTATTTTTGCTGATTAAATTGAGCTCACCCAGCCCTGACCTCTGAGTATATGCATCTAGGATTTTTCGGCAGATTACTTTATTCAGTTGGCTACCAGGCCCAAAATGCTGCTCACTGTGGCTGCGTAGCTTCCCTGTGAGACCGTCCAGTAACTCTCTACTAGTGAAGGTTGGGTGCTTGGGTAAGAAATTGTGGGCGAAATAATGCCATGCTTCTGCGCGTTCAGGATCTGTGGTTAGCTCGTGATGAAGAAACCACAGCGAAACAGATGAGTTCAGGCCTGGGTCGTGACTCCAAACTGCCGCCCCCTTGGGGGTGAGTTTAACCGGCATTCCTTGCTCTATGAGCCCAACTTTGTGGAGCCAGCTTCGGTACTTTTGTGCAAATGGTTTACCGTATCCTAGAGGTTTTGCTAGCTCGGTGTCGTCCCAAGAGGGATTTTGTAATGCGGCCTGCAAGACGGCAACAAAATTAGATCTGTTTAGGCCAAAACTGCCATGAAAGTAGACGGTCATTGTTCTTATCCGGAAATACCAATACCATTTTTATAGGTCAATTCCCGCTACATGGGAAGGTAACAAGAGTAAATCCTAATACCACTTTTTCTTTGTGACATTAAGTGTGCTTCTCTCATTATCTAATTATATGAGAATGAATAGCAAAATTTTCGGATGATTGGCGTTCGCCTCCTGCGAAGCGGTGTTTTTTAACTATCGCATGGAAGTTAACTTGAATTTTACTATCACTTCCTCTACTATCAATAAACTTCCATGTTAGTCTCTAGTGGGTTTTTGAAAATGAATGACACCGGCTACTCGAATACATTTCCAGCTATCCGTGGGGTACAAGCTGGCCGGCCTTGCTATATAGCCATGTGCCCGATGCGAATTGTGCCGAAACTGTTCAAGTTCGATGAGGAGGAGGTGCCTGCGGAGCTCCGTGCGCAGCGTGTATTGAATCGATCTCGGATACCAGAGATATCCACCTACCTCGTAGACAATGCTCGAAATTACACGTTGTCATCATTGACCGCTTCGGTGGATGCTGTGGTTCACTTCGAGCCCTTGGCTGATACAGGGCATGGCCAGAATATCGGTACTCTGTCGATACCTATGGATGCCCAAATTTTAATCAATGACGGGCAACATCGCCGTGCGGCCATTGAGGAGGCCATAAAAGAAAACCCAGAGCTCGCGCACGACAACATTTCCGTACTGTTTTTCATCGACCAGGGCTTAGCTCGTAGCCAACAAATGTTTGCGGATCTCAACAAACACGCAGTGAGACCTAGTGATTCTATCAGCACCTTATACGATCAGCGTGATTCGCTTTCTGATTTAGCAAGGCACGTCCAAAAAAATGTTAATGTTTTCAGTCGCCTTACTGAAATGGAGAAATCCAGTATCTCTAATCGTAGTACCAAGCTTTTCACGCTTAGCAGTATAAAGAACGCCTCCAAGGCACTGTTACGTAAATCGCCTAAGGAGCTGGTCTCTAAAGACGAGAAAGAACTAGCTGTTGCTTATTGGAACGAGGTGGCTGCCAACATGCCTGATTGGCAATCTGCTCTTGAGAAAAGGGTGACGACCTCAGAGTTGAGGGAGCAGTACGTACATGCCCATGGTGTGATGTTGCAGGCGATGGGTAGTTTGGGTGCGGACCTCATACAGATGAAGGGGACCACCTGGAAACGCAAATTGAAGAAGTTATCAGGAATCGACTGGCTCAGAACCAACAAAGTCTGGATGCAGCGCTCTATGGAGAACGGACGTATCAGCAAGGCTCGTGTGAAGGTCGTGCTGACGGGTAACTTTATCAAGCAGCAGTTAGAAGTTCCATTGACCCATGAGGAAGAGGGTTTTGAGCAGGAGTACGCGCCATGACTCAGTCCTTGCCGATTGATAGTTACCTGGCGCACGATAAAGCCGTTAGTACGCTGAATATCGCGGAACAGCCCTTACAAGAGATCATCAATGGAATGAAAGAGGTCTATCTGGCTGATACCAGGCCATGGATTATTGGTTTTAGCGGGGGAAAAGACTCTACTGTCGTGCTGTCATTGGTATTCACGATGCTTAATCAATTGACTACAGACCAACGCAGAAAACAAGTATACGTAGTCTCTTCCGATACCTTGGTAGAAACGCCAGTCGTTGTTGATTTAATCAAGAAGGTACTTCGAAATGTAAATGAATCAGCACGGTATGGTAATCTTCCTGTCTCAGCGCATGCTGTGCACCCAAAGATGGATCAAACCTTTTGGGTTAATCTACTTGGGCGTGGTTATCCTGCACCTAAGCAATCATTTCGTTGGTGTACGGAGCGTATGAAAATCGATCCGGTCAGTGACTTCATAACCGACAAGGTGGCAAAATTCGGAGAAGTAATTGTCGTTCTGGGTTCTCGTCGCCAGGAAAGTGCATCTCGCGCGCAGGTGATTGCTAAGCACAGAATAAGAAATTCAGCGCTAAGTCGGCATACAACACTCCCTAACGCCTATACTTTTATGCCTATCGAAAACTGGAGCGCAGACGAGGTGTGGGAGTACCTCATGGCAGGACCTTGCCCGTGGGGTGGTGATAATGCTGAGTTGTTTGAGCTTTATAAAGGCTCTAATCAGGGCGAGTGCCCTTTGGTTATCGATACTAGCACTCCCTCATGTGGTAACTCTCGTTTTGGTTGTTGGACTTGTACTGTTGTTAGCGAAGACCGAGCCCTTCATGGTCTTATCGAAACAGGTAACGCATGGATGCAACCATTATTGGATTTTCGCAACAAGCTGTATGACTCGATAGACCCAAAAAATGCCTCTGCTTACCGCCATGTAAAACGACGGACCAATCGCGTGACTTACCGTCATACCCGCGGCAATGAAAAAGATGACATTAAAGTTCGTCATATTCCCGGTCCATACAAAATGGAACACCGGCAGAGATGGCTGAAAGATTTGCTCGAGATACAAAAGCAACTCGAGGTATCTGGTCATAGCTTCGAGTTGATTCGTAAAGAAGAGCTTCAATCTATTCGACAGCAATGGCTTAGGGATCCGATCGAACCTGATGTTGTAGATTCGTTGCCACAAATTTATCGCGAAGTGTTTGGCGAGCGCATTGAATGGGTTGACAATGACGCAGGAGTATTCTCTACACCAGATGCATTGTTATTACGTGACCTCGGTGAGCGTTATGGCGTACCAGCTGAGCTGGTAACGAAACTACTAGAAGTGGAGTTATCAAAAAGTGGCCTTGGAAAACGCATTGGTATTATGCGAGAGTTAGAGATGGTGTTGCGGCAAGATTGGGATATTGATGAGGCTCTTGAATATCGGGAGCTGGAGTTTGAAACAAATTCCGCCTGGCGTGAAAAGATCCGCACTTTACAAGAGGCGTACGATAAGGCCCCAACAGTATGATTATAGAAAACCTAACCTTGCGAGACTTCCGAGTTTTCGATGGAGAGCATCAGTTCGATCTGCAACCTCGCGTCAAGTACAACAAGAAGCGACCTATCATCTTGTTTGGCGGCTTGAATGGCGCCGGAAAGACAACCATCCTGTCCGCGATACGTCTCGCTTTATATGGACGGATGTCACTTGGGTCTAATGTATCCAAGCGAGAGTATGATGAATTTCTCAAAAGAAGCATTCACCGCACTAGAGGAGACGAAGGGGGCCGAGATTCTGCAGTAGTGGAATTGACATTCAGCTACGCCTCGATGGGTATTATTCAGCAATACATTATTAAACGTTCTTGGCGCTTGACTTCCAGCGGGATTAAAGAAGATCTCTCCATCACTCAGGATGGCGAACTTTTACCAAACATGACAGCTGAACACTGTCAGGGATTCTTGAATGAACTCGTTCCCATTGGAGTGTCTGACCTTTTCTTTTTCGATGGCGAGAAGATTGCCGATCTTGCCGAAGATGCTACTGGCGAAGCACTAGGAGAAGCCATCAAAAAGCTTCTTGGCTTGGACTTAATCGAAACGCTGGATGCTGATTTGGGCATATTTCTTCGCGGCCTTTCTAAACAAGCAGCACCCAAAGAGGTCAAAGCAAGGATGCAACAACTTGAGGCCAAGCTCTGTGAACTGGAGAACGCAGCAGGAGAGGCACTTTCCCACTACGAGCAGCTTAAGCCGCAGGAAATTGAGCTAAAGGCAACGTTGGAGAGGCTAGAGTTGCAGTTATCTTCAAAGGGTGGAGCTTGGGCAGCAACAAGAGATGATGAAATACGAAAAGAAGCGGAGTTATCCGAAGAGAAGAGACAGATTGAGAAAGAAGTTCGTGAAGTACTTGATGGTTCGTATCCGTTGTCACTAGCAACCAAATTAATGAAGCGGACATGCCAACAGCTTGAGCGCGAGGCCAAGCAGATGGAGTTAGTCGCGGCTAGTAAACTGGCTACGGAAAGATTGACGGCGTTGGATAAGCGATTATGCAAGATCTTAGAGGATGAACAACTATCGAGGGTTCGCAAAACGATCAATGAGGAATTTGACGAGTTATTGTCTTTAGCTGACAACCAAGAACTAATTCACGGAGTATCCGGAAGGGCATTAGCAACGGTTCTTGAAACAATGAGAAATGCCAAAGGTGCTGCCAGAAAAAAGGCTGTCGCTTTAGCGAAACAAATGCAGGCAACCCAAGATAAGATTGACGTGGCAGGAAAAAATATTGCCAGAGCACCGTCTGAAGAACAGCTTCAGCCAATCGTCGACCTGATCGGCAAGACACATGAGCTCCTAGGTAGTTGCAAGCTGAAGCAAAGACAGCATATAGAGGATCATAAGCATAAGTTAAGAGAAGCACTTGTCGTGGCGAGAAAGCTTGAACAGGAGTCCTCTCTACTGACCGCTGGTAAAGAAAAAGACCGAACCACCGCCTACGCCAATGGTACACGAGGGCTGCTGAAAGATTTTGCGGCTGAGATAGCGAAGAGCAAAGTACAAGACCTAGAAAACGAGTTTATTCAATCGTTTCATCGGCTGACCAGGAAGGATGATATTGATTATGTGGCATCTATTGATCCAGAAAACTTTTCTGTAAAGTTACTGAGAGCAGATCGAACTGAAGTTGATAAGAATGAGTTATCGGCAGGTGAGAAACAGATTTATGCAATTGCGATATTAGAGGCACTTGCAAGAACCTCTGGCAGGAACTTGCCGATCATCATTGATACTCCACTTGGTCGCCTTGACTCCATTCATCGCTCAAACTTGGTCAACCACTATTTTCCAGCTGCTAGCCATCAGGTGATTATACTGTCAACAGATACCGAGGTGGATGAGTCTTTTTATGCTGATCTATCGAAAAGTATATCTCATGCATTTGAACTGAGGTACTCACCTCAATATGGTCATACGTGCGCAGAAGAAGGATACTTCTGGAAACAAAGAAACTTAGATTTACAGGGGGCAGTCTGATGTTGCCTAGGGCAGTAACACTATCTAAAGCCGCTACAGATAAATTCCGGATGATGAAGGGTATGACTGGAGTTACTCCCAACATACTAGCTAGAATGGCATTGATGCTCGCGGTTGAAGATGGGACAAGTCTAAAGAACGCTAGTGTCTCGGACTCAGATGGACAGGTTCTATCTAAGGATGTTTTGTTCGGAGAGTATGCTGCTGCATACGAGGCAGTAGTATTGCAATATATATCTGAAGTGAAAATCAATAAACCTATGCAGGAAGTGATCGTTTCCCTTATCGAAGCCGGAGCCCACAAGATGGGACACGTAAAGTCATTAGCAGATCTATTATCACTGAAGGCGTAGAAAGCATCAATGACTTGGAGTAGCCTAGGCCAAATCTGAACAATCCCCTGAATAGATATGGGTTGCCGGTTTTGATTGAAGTCTGAACTTTTGTCAAAATAACTCAAGAGGTAACCCTCATGATCAATAGTAACGAAAGAATCATTAAACGCAACGTTGGTCTGCTGAATCTGGTTGAAGAACTCAATAAGGTCTCCCAGGCTTGCAAAGTCATGGGGCTGTCGAGAGACGCCTTTTATTGATATAAAACGGTTGTAGAGGAAGGTGGTGTTGAAGTACTTTTGGATAAAAATGACACCAAGCCCAATATCAAGAATCACATCGATGAGGCCAGAGAGGCGGCTGCCTGTCTGTGATTGATTCTCCTGCCCATGACAAGACTCGTACGAGTACCGAGATTAAGAAACTTGGTGTATTTGTATCCGGCCGTAGTGTTCGTCACATCTGGTTGTTTCATGGTCTGTCGAATATCAAGTATCGTCTTAAGGTGCTGGAAGTGAAAATGGCTGAGGTAGGCCTGGTGTTAACGGAGGCCCAGTTGCAGGTGCTGGAAGAGAAAAAGCTGGATGATGAAGCCTGTAATAAAGCAAAATGGCCCATCCAGGCTATCTAGGTTCACAAGACACTTTCTACCTCGGCACCCTGAAAGGTGATGGACGGGTTTATCAGCAGGCCTTTGTGGATACCTAATCTGGTGATCAATGGCATTGAGCATGCCAAGACACGGGTCAAATCGCCGCAGACCGATGGTATCTGCGAGCGCTTCCACAAGCCATTCTGCAGGAGTTTTAACAGGTAACGTTACGTAAGAAGATCTATTCGGACCTCGAATCACTGCAGACGGATCTGAACGAATGGCTCCAATGCTACAATTATGATCGCACCCATCAGGGGAAGATGTGCTGTGGTTGCACACCTATGATAACCTGGGAAAAAGGCAAACAAATCTGACAGGAGAAGTTCTTGAATTGAACTTAAGATGACAGTCACTTCCGGATAATCCGGTAACTGTCAGATCAGGTCGCTATTACTACAAGCTCTGGAAAGTCAAGCATATCAAAGCAACATTGTAAGTATTGTGGTCAAGTCATTTTGACCACAGTTTTTTGTTCTTTCCGGTACTGCTCATAACTACTCTGTGTGCTATTCCTTCATTGTGAATATGCGGCCTCTAATTGACATATATAGAGAGTAATACAGCTTGATAACTAGTACTGTGCTTCCATCGTTGCCACGCAATCTAACATATACCCTTAGAGTCAACACTAACGGAGTTTATCGGAACATGTGACTATAGCATTTACATTACCCCTACATCTCAGCCTCACATTATACAAGACCCTCAACCCCTACCACTCTCCAATAGTATTATTATGGAACATGGTAAGGGTTTTGTACGACGAGTATTATCTGTCTGATTCGCAAATATGGGAGATAAGTCTTGTTATCCTAATGGGCCTGATTTGACAGGGGTTTACGCCTAAGGAAAGATTGTCCATTTGAAGGTCTAGTCCACTCATATTGAAGCTTCTCTACTCGCTTTATTGCATCTCTCCAGGTACGACTATTTGTCTGTGTGATGCCAAGAAATTTTGTAATGCTCTTGATAGAGCACTTTCCTTCAGAATCAGGAAGAGAATTAAGATAAGCAATTATCCTCTCTGCTATATCTAATACTGCATCAGAGATACCATGCAGAGCTAAGTGTTTTGGGGTGTATACCATCTTTTTTGCATTGGGCATGACACTTAGCAGGAGGTTCATTGCGTGTTCTTCTTTATGCAAAACCCAGCATATCATATTGCCTGCTTTTCCATTGATCACGTGCCGCATATTACCCCTGGATAGCCCCTGATACAGAATGTCAGCCTGTAGACTATCAGATACTCTCTTGATCTCTTTATTGTCCACTGAATAGGCCAAATCTCTGCTTTGTCCAACTATTGAGGCAGCTATCTCGGAGGGATCACGATAGATCACCCCTAGAGTCACAGCATATTTGACATGTGAGTAGAGATTACTCCCTCGCTCGTTGCCCCAGGTAATCACATGACAGCGCTCCCTGAATCCAAGTCCAAGGGTGTCTAAATATTCCAATATCTGGGTTTTGTAATTGACATCATTCCGGTCTTTGTACGTAAAAACCAGGAAGTCTTCCCCGGTAGGTATCAGCTTTGGCACAATATGCCCTAGCTCTTTCAAATAGAGGTTACTCTCAGCTGTTTGTCGGAATTCCTGACTCAGATAGTCCCTACTGCTTTTCACGGGCGCATGATACAAAGTAACGTTCTCATAGTCTTTCTGAATATGTCCAATATCACCCAACTTGACGCTCTTGTCATACTGCATTAGCTGGTTTACTTCAGCGCTGGCATCCAACACTACTATCTTTTTCACTTCATCCGGTACAACCACTTCAAAGTTGATATAAGCCTTATTACTGTGCGCTCGAATCAGTTTCCCGCTGGAACCAGCTTGCTCAACTAATCGTTCCAGGTTTGTTGATCCACTCTTGCCAAGTATCGTTTTCAAACATCTGAGATAGATCATTCGATCATCTGAAAAATCCGGCATATCTATCTCTGATTCATACTGTTCAGGATCCAATCGAACTTTTACTGTCTCAAGATAACTGTCCATATAATCATACTGCTCTTCAAACCCTTTTCTAACACGTCCCTCGGCCTTTCTGGTCTGATAGATGTCTTTCCATTTAGCAATATCCCCTCTAACCTGATCAATATCCAGGTAGTTACCTTGGGTGGTAACCAGCGCTTCGTCCCATACGATCAGATCCCTTTTACGACCCTGAAAGTAGAGGTATCTATCAGGATTGGTGAATCTATGTTGAACACGACCATGAGCTAACAGTAAGAATTGATACTCTTCAGCTTCTGTTATATCAATTGAGGGGATCTCTTTGTGTATATGTCCTGATGAATGCAATAAACCTATGTCCGTTTCAGGTATCCCGTCTTCAATCATTGAGTTTTTGAGCGATGCCAGATCTTCGATTCGTTCAGCGCAATAGGCTACTGAGGTTTCTAGATCTTTGTGATAGATGGAGCTTACAAAGCTACGGAAAGTCGTGGTCTTACCCATCCCAGTAGGCAGTGGGTAAGCTACTCTAATGGGCTTACTCGAATAAGCGGCATAGGCTAAGCCTTCTGTGATCGCCCAAATTGCTCTTGCGTGAGTAGTATTTACCTGATTATCGTATTTTGTAAGAAGGTTGCAAGTTCGCTCAAAAGTATTGTGAGTAAGTTCCAGCGCTTTAGATTGATACTCGTCCTCGACTAGTAGTGCCAGATCATCAGCGGTAATCCTGATATCCTGCTTTTTTTCGGGATCTGCAGTGGGATTTATCCCCGCAAGATATCGGAGCTTACCGATGCCAGCCTTGTTCGGATGGTCATCTCGGATACTTTCAACAACCCTGTAAAAGGTCTCTTGATCATACTTATCAGGTGCTTGTTGGCTCCACTCATCAAGCGTATCAATGACTTCTACAGAACGCCCATAGGTATTTAAGGCCGCAGCAATTGCCTCCACCCATTCTGCACGGGTGCAACTAGGGTCAATTTTTTCAAGATAAAGGCTCAGCTCATCTTTTTGCGGTGACCAAGTTGAAATCTGTGTTTGTTCTGGCTGCTCAGGAACAATTTTGTCAGGTATCTTCACCGTGTGAGGATTGAAACGGTGATTGCCTGGTGGCACCTCATGAAGAAATGATTCACCATCCAGAATGTATTTGGGATACAACCATTTCTGGGCAGGATTCTTTCCTGCAGGATCCAGTGGACCGAGCAGATCGTTGAAGTGATCCCACACCGCTCTATGGTGTGCTACTGCATCTACACCAACCAGTGGTTCGAGATACGGGATGACTACCCTCATTCTTGGAATCGCCTGGGTATGCTTAGCTGTTGTGTGGATTAAGCACTCGATGTCGAGTTCACTCAACACACCTCGAATCAGCTCAAAACTGGCATGGCCATCATCAATATCCAAAACCACTCCGTAGATCAAATCCATGTTTGAATGGGCAGCCGAATCCAAATCCTTGAACGTACAGAGGGTGTAAGCTTGTGTATTGTGTTCTTTTAAAGTCTGAGTCACTTCGTCTACGGGATGTATATCATCCATAGAGATCAGGCTCTGGGCTAGATTATCCACTACTACCGCCTCATTGGGCTGAGAGTGGACATTGTTAAATACTGTTATAACTAATTGATTATTCATATATTCTCCTTAGTTAGAACTCCTACATAAACGTCAGATAGCAGGCAAAAAACACTGTCTGTTATCTGTATTGAGGGTATGTGGAAGACATACCCCCATCATTAAAAAACATCCTGTTCCAAACTCCCTGATTAAGTGTGATTTCAAGCTACAAATTTTGTCTTTAGTCCGAGGCGTTTCATATATTGACTGACCTTGGGCTGATTCCATCGAGTACCATTTATTGTGGTGATGCCTAGTGTATTTAGTCCTTCAGCTATTCCGTTCTGCCCATTCCCTAAATCAATCAGTTTCTGGATAGCATCCTCGATAGCAGCCAATTTTTGATCGTTAATCTCACGTCGATGCTTCCAATAAAGTTCAAATCCCATAATTACCCCCGTAATAAAATTAAAGTTGACAAAAGTATTGTATATGTGTAATCTACCGGTGAATAAGGACAAATGCGCCCTTAATGCAATTCTAATCAAACCTCAATATTATATCATAACATACTAATAATGTAAAGCTTTATGTATGGCTAATACGAGTAGTTTTATTCGTGTATGCCTGGCCCGTTGGGCGTGCGTATCATTTTCAGGGGGTTCTTATTCATTCCCGCGCCGTGGAGTTGGATGTGCTTGCGTCTCTGTCATTTGAGAAAATTCGTCATCGTAAGGTTCGAGGAATTCCAGATCGAATAGATCGTCAAGATAATGCTTGTCGTATTCGTCAATTGATAAGATCTTGTTGCGGTACAGAAAAGCATGTAAGTGCGTGTGGATATATGCGGCACCATCATTGCTCCAAGATTCTTCGAATTTTGCATAAATCTCAGATAGTTCAGGTGTAACTGCTCCAGTGCCTTCATAGAGGTTTTCTAGATCTAATCGGCTGATCCCTTTTCCGCTATCTCTGCTCCAGTCCCCTAGACTGGTAATCCAGGTGTAAAGACGGCTTGCTTCGTCTTTGTAGTTCGTAGCCTGGGATTTTATATAATGCTTCTTTGTGACGCCTTGCTGAGAGTGCCCTAATAGGCGGGATATCTGCGAATCCGATACATTCAGATCCTCTTCTAAATAAGTGGCATAGCTCCTTCTCAGGTCATGCGGGCTGAACTCTATACCGGTTTTTTGAGTGATTTTTCTAAACTGCTTACGAAGATCGCCTATGTGTGAATAGTTGCCTCGGTTCGAGAAAACATAACCCGTTGGGGATTGGTCTGTGCTTCTAGCTAGTAGCATGGCATAGATCAGTGGTCCCATTGGAAGTGTATGATCTTTATTGCGCTTGGCTATAACAGTACAGGTTTTATCGTGAAAATTGACTTTATCCCATTTGAGTTTTTTAGCTTCACTATCACGGACGCCGGTAAACAGAAGGAATAGGAGGAGATCTCTGGCTGTCTCGTGGCATTCTGTAATGATTGCCCGGATGAAATCAAAGAGTCGTTCTTGATTGACGAAACGCTCTTTAGGGGGAAGTGGTTTGCTTTCCTCTGCGGGGAGCTGGCTCATTGCTAAAATGACGGGGTTTCGGTCCAATATGCCAATACCATTTATCTCTTTTCTTAGACCATGATTGCATATTGCCTTGAGGTATCGATTGCCTTTCTTGGCCTGCGCAGGATGGTTTTCTCTGATTGCTTTTTGGTAATAGATCTCGGCTATGTCTTCGGCGGTGATCGCTCGTACAGGGCGCCCTAGGAGGCCTGAAAAGAGGTTTTCAAGGACTGGTCGATACCATCTTTCTGTTGTCTCCGGTTTGTATTTGAAATAGTCCTCCATGAGTTCTCGCAACGTAAATTGTTGAACCGCATGCTGAGCGTTTAGTTGGTCTAGTTCTTGTTTTTGCTGAATTCTGTGTTGTACAGGATCTATCCCTGCTTTCATGAGTCTCTGGGTTTCTAAGGCCTTGTCTTTTGCGGAGTCGAGGGGTAGGGAAGGGTGGCGTCCCAAGGTGATCCTTCTGGACCTGCTGTTCTTGATACGTCCTTCGTAGATGAACGAAATCACGCCACTTTTTGAGACTTTAAGGCCAAACCCGGTTAGACCGCTATCGCGATAGAACGTATCTTTATCGGGTAACTCTTTCGCTCTGCCCTGAGTATTTGTCAGAGAGTTGATGAAGGTCTTGTTGATATTCATCTGCGTCTACCAATATCCCGTGCTCTGGTGAGTAGAATAGCAGAAAAGTAGACGTTAAGTAGACAAAAAAGATGGATGATAGGCCTTATGTGGTGGCCAAAGAGAGGCTAATTTAGACTTAACCACTTGATTTTTGGTGGGCCCACTAGGACTCGAACCTAGGACCAAGGGATTATGAGTCCCCTGCTCTAACCAACTGAGCTATGGGCCCGAAAACGGCAGGATTCTAACAGATCACATCACCGCCGGTATAGCTGGTGATGACCTATCTCCAATCCAGGTTTAATCGTTGTCGAGGAAGCTGCGGAGTCTGTCGGAGCGGGAAGGGTGACGCAGTTTGCGCAACGCCTTGGCTTCGATCTGACGGATACGCTCACGGGTGACGTCGAACTGTTTGCCCACCTCTTCCAGGGTGTGGTCGGTATTCATGTCGATGCCGAAGCGCATGCGCAATACTTTCGCTTCGCGGCTGGTGAGACCGGCAAGCATGTTTTGGGTGGCTTCTCCCAGTCCCTCGGCGGTGGCCGATTCGATGGGGGATACCACACCGGAATCTTCGATGAAGTCGCCAAGATGGGAGTCTTCATCGTCACCGATGGGGGTCTCCATGGAGATCGGCTCTTTGGCGATCTTCAGTACCTTGCGGATCTTGTCTTCCGGCATCTCCATGCGTTCCGCCAGCTCTTCCGGAGTGGCTTCGCGGCCCATCTCCTGGATCATCTGGCGCGAAATACGGTTCAGCTTGTTGATCGTCTCGATCATGTGTACCGGAATACGGATAGTACGGGCCTGGTCCGCAATGGAGCGGGTGATGGCCTGACGGATCCACCAGGTGGCGTAGGTCGAGAATTTGTAGCCGCGACGATATTCGAACTTATCCACCGCCTTCATCAGGCCGATATTGCCTTCCTGGATCAGGTCGAGGAACTGCAGGCCCCGGTTGGTGTACTTCTTGGCGATCGAGATCACCAGTCGAAGGTTGGCTTCGACCATCTCTTTTTTAGCACGGCGGGCTTTCGCTTCACCGATCGACATCTTGCGATTGGTCTCTTTGACCTCACCGATGCTCAGCTGGCAATCGGCTTCGATGGCAACCAGACGCTTCTGGGTGCGCAGAATCTCTTCTTTGTGCTCTTGCAGGGCTTCCGCATAGGATTTGCCGCTGTTCAGCTGGTCTTCGATCCACTCCAGATTGGTCTCGTTGTCCGGGAAGGAGGCGATGAACTCTTTACGTGGCATGCGCGCCTTGTCCACGCAGAGATGCATGATAATGCGTTCCTGGTTACGGATGCGCTCGATGATGTCTCTCAGGGTGGCGACCAGGAGATTGAAGGTAGCGGGCACCAGTTTGAATTCGAGGAATGTCTCGGAGACGCTATCCACCGTTTTCTGGGTTTTGCTGTTGGCCCGGCCGTTCTTTTTCAGTGAGGTGCAGAGGGCGTTGTAGCGCTTGCGCAGCTCTTTGGCCTTGGCAGCGACTTCCTCCGGGTCCGGACCGGTATTCTCCGGTTCGTCATCTTCAGAGTCGTCGTCATCGTTGTTGTTTGCCTGGTTGTCCCCGTTGGCTTCCTCTTTCAGGGCCTGGGGCTGTACCGGGGTGGGGATCTCATCCGGTTCGTTGGGATCGATGAAACCACTGGTGATATCTGCCAGACGGGCCTCACCCTCTTCAACCTTTTCCAGCTGGGTGCAGAGCAGATCGACAGTGGGAGGGAAGGTGGCCAGGGCGGCGGAGACCTGATTCAGGCCCTCTTCAATACGTTTGGCGATACGCAGTTCGCCTTCACGGGTGAGCAGTTCCACGGTACCCATCTCACGCATATACATGCGTACCGGGTCGGTGGTGCGGCCAAATTCGCTGTCGACGCTGGCCAGGGCGGCTGCAGCAGCCTCTGCGGCATCCTCGTCGGTGGTGACAGCCGAGTCGCTCAGGGTGTTGTCTTCAAGGTCAGGTGCAGACTCATGGACAGTGATGCCCATGTCATTGATCATCCTAATGATATCCTCGATTTGTTCAGGCTCAACGATGCCTTCAGGAAGGTGATCATTAACTTCCGCGTAAGTAAGGAAACCCTGTTCTTTACCTTTTGCAATCAGTTGTTTTAATTGAGATTGCTGCTGTTCCTGGTTCATCTTCTACCTTGTTGTGAGACGAGGTTGGTTATGCCGAGACTGAACTCGCCATATTAGCACATTTTCATATTGTTGCACTAGCTACAGATTGGGATGCTCTGGTTTACGATTTGTTTTCATCCTGTTGTATCTTTCCCGGGTAACGCTGTTTTATCTCTTCAAGCTGCTGTTCAGACAATTCACTTGGGGGAATATTCCCCAATTGAGGGCGTTTCTGTTTATGAAACTGCTCATTCAATCTGTGAAGTGCATCACGAAACTCTGTGGCCTGATCCATCCCAGGCAGGTCAAATTGGTAGTTCGCCTGAGCCAGTTTGTTGAGATGGGCAAAGTAGTCTGTGTCCCGCCAGCGCTCGATCAGAGCTGCTTTACTAAGCGTAGGTTGAGTTCTAATAATTTCAAGTAGTTGCTTGAGAATTGTGATGCCCGGATTATCCCATTCCTGCCAGTCTGCGGAGACCTCATCGGCCACTTCATAGAGATGGGGGTGGTCGAGTAAAAGTGCAATAGCGGTGCGGATCGGAGTGGGTGCCTGAGGCTTATTTGGTGTCGGTTTGACCGCTTTCCGCTGGGGTGTGGTTGGGCTGTTGTCCAGATGCCCCGCTTTCAGGCCGACCAGCTCTTCAAGTCGCTCAAACATCATCTGCCGGAATACCCCTTTGGGCAGCTTCTCCAGGTGGGGTTTGGCCAGTTGGGCCAGTTTGGCGCGGCCGTCGATGCTCTCCATGTGTACCTGAGATGAAAGGTGTTGCAGGAGGAATTCGGAGAGAGGTGTGGATGCTTCGATACGCCGTAGGAAGGCCTCGCTGCCCTCTTTGCGTACCTGGGTATCCGGATCTTCGCCCTGGGGCAGAAACAGAAACCTGACTTCCCGGCCATCCCGCATCAGCGGCAGGCTGGTGTTGAGCGCCTTCCAGGCCGCATCACGGCCGGCCCGATCCCCATCGAAGCAGAAGATGACTTCCGGGCAGTTGCGGAAGATCAGCTCCAGGTGTTCGTGGGTGGTGGCGGTTCCCAGGGTTGCCACGGCATTGTGGATGTTGTGTTGCGCCAACGCCACCACATCCATATAGCCCTCGACCACCAGCAGGTTGCTGATCTCCCGGTTGGCCTGTCGGGCTTCGTATAGGCCGTAGAGTTCCCGGCCTTTATGAAACAGGGGGGTTTCCGGAGAGTTCAGGTATTTGGGCTTGTCGTCGCCCAGCACCCGGCCGCCAAAGCCGATGGTTCTGCCGCGTGGATCCCGGATCGGAAATATGATGCGGTTTCTGAAACGGTCGTACTGTTTTCCGTTGCTTTCACTCAGCAGGCCGCACTTGTTGAGCCTCTCCAGACTCGTTTTTTTATCGCTGCCCAATGTACTGGTCAGGTTGTCCCAGCCGGGTGGGGCGAAGCCGATCCCGTAGCTGGCGGCGATCTGGCCGCTCATGCCTCTCGATTTCAAATAGTCCACCGCAGCGGGGCTCTCCGCATGGTGTTTGAGCTGGTGCTGGTAGAAGCGAGCGGCATTTTCCATCAGCTCATAGAGTGGCCTTAAGTCGGGGCCCTGCTCATGTCCTCCCTCTCTGGGGACCTCCAGTCCGGCGGACTGGGCCAGCTCTTCAACCGCTTCGACAAATCCCAGGTTGTCATACTCCATGAGAAAGCCGATCGCCGAACCGTGGGCGCCACAACCGAAGCAGTGGTAGAACTGTTTACTGGGGCTGACGGTGAAGGAGGGGGTTTTTTCGTCGTGAAAAGGGCAGCAGGCCTGGAACTCCTTGCCGGCCTTCTTAAGTGGCACACGTCGGTTGATGACATCGACGATGTCAACCCGATTGAGCAACTGATCGATAAAGTGTGTGGGGATCTTGCCTGCCATAGTAGTCAGTCGGCCATTCCAGTGGAGGCCCTGACAGCAAGGATAACCGAATCTTGAGAGAACTGCCTCAGAGGGGTGTTATCCGGCCAGCTTTTGTTTGACCAGGCCGCTGACCTTGCCCATGTCAGCCCGCCCCTGCATCTCTGGCTTGAGCTTGCCCATCACCTTGCCCATATCCTGCATACCGGCCGCACCGACTTCCTGAATGGCGCTTTCGATCATGCTGGCGACCTCCTCGTCACTCAGACCGGCAGGGAGATAGTCTTCGATGATGGCGATTTCGCTTTTTTCCTGGTCTGCCAGCTCCTGACGACCGGCGGATTCGTACTGTTCCACCGAATCCCGGCGCTGTTTGATCATCTTGTCCAGGATGGCCAGAACCTGACTGTCGTCAAGTTCTGTCCGTTCGTCGACCTCACGTTGTTTGATTGCCGCAGTGATCAGCCTCAAGGTGCCTAAACGCTCCTTGTCCTTGGCTTTCATGGCCGCCTTGACATCATCTTGGATGCGCTGTTTCAACATGGAGGAGTCCGTGAGGGTCTGACTGGATCAGCGATCAGTACTGACGTTCGAACCGACGGCTCTCGCGAGAGACCTTTTTCAGGTTGCGCTTTACGGCAGCAGCAGCTTTGCGCTTACGTTCCCAGGTGGGCTTTTCATAGAACTCACGGCGACGGACTTCGGCAAGGATACCGGCCTTTTCGCAGGAGCGCTTGAAACGGCGCATGGCAACTTCAAATGGTTCGTTCTCTTTAACGTGTACGTTTGGCATCTATGCTGTATCCTCGCTACTTTTAGCTTCGCCGACAATCGAAAGGCGGGAATTCTACTCATTGCCACCCCAGTTTGCAAAGGTGTGGCGTAAAAAAATCGGTTTAAATCCACATCACTATGCGAATTCTAGGTATTGAGACCTCCTGTGACGAGACCGGGGTTGCTATATATGACCATGATCAGGGGTTGCTGGCGGAAGCCCTGCACAGTCAGATTGCGATTCATCAGGAGTATGGTGGGGTGGTTCCGGAACTGGCTTCCCGGGACCATGTGCGGAAGCTGCTGCCGTTGATCCGGCAGCTGTTCGCGGATGCGGATATCGGCCCGGAGAGCCTCGACGGAGTAGCATTTACCACAGGACCCGGCTTGGTCGGGGCGCTGATGGTCGGTGCTTCGGTGGGGCGCAGTCTGGCCTGGGCCTGGGGTGTTCCTGCCATCGGTGTACACCATATGGAGGGGCATCTGCTGGCGCCGATGCTGGAGGCAGAGCCTCCGGAGTTTCCCTTCATCGCCATGCTGGTCTCCGGGGGGCACACCCAGCTGGTGGAGGTGCAGGGTGTCGGCCACTACCATTTGATGGGGGATTCCCTGGACGATGCGGCCGGCGAGGCCTTCGATAAGACCGCTAAACTGCTGGATCTGCCCTATCCGGGTGGGCCGGAGCTCTCCAGACTGGCGACCCAGGGGAATCCTGAGCGTTATCGGTTTCCCCGCCCGATGACCGATCGTCCCGGTCTCGATTTCAGTTTCAGTGGTTTGAAGACCTTTGCCCTGAACACCTTACAGGATGCTGCCAAAACGGAGGGGGAGCCGGTACCAGAGCAGACCCGGGCCGATATCGCCCGTGCCTTCGAGGAGGCGGTGGTGGACACCTTGATGATCAAGTGCCGGCGTGCGGTACGCGAGACCGGCATCAAGCGCCTGATCATGGCGGGGGGGGTCAGTGCCAATCAACGTTTACGTGAACGGATTGGCGAGATGATGGCCAAGGAGGGTGGGGCAGCCTACTACCCCAGACTGAAGTTCTGCACCGACAATGGGGCGATGATCGCCTATGCGGGGTGCCAGCGGCTGATGGCCGGTGAGAATGACGGATTGAGCTTCTCGGTTACTCCGAGGTGGCCGATGGAGGAGCTTAACGGGTTGTCGCAGGCCGGATAGCTGCAAGGTTGAACTAGGTGATTGGAGTCACGGTTATCCTGTTATTTCTCAATTGATTCAGAAGTGACCTTAAAAGCCCCTCTCCCTTGATGGGAGAGGGGTTGGGGAGAGGGTGAAGCTCAGGTGATTGATGGAGCTGTCGGGTACTCCCCCTCTCCCCCGGCCCCTCTCCCGCGAGGGGAGCTACACTCTCTCCTGATTGGTAGTCTGATTATTCTTTCGTTCTTTTCTCAAATCTTTATCAGAATAAGTCAGCAGTGAATTGGGATTAAACCGGGGTTTTTGAAGCCTCCCCGGCAATCTCCCTGACCATCCTCGGTACCAGGTAGCCCGGCAGTTGTTGCAGCAACTGCCGTTTAAGTAGCTCGATCCGATCGGGCTCAACTTCGAAGTGGCCCGCTCCGGAGACCCGGTCGAGCAGATGCAGGTAGTAGGGCATGACACCGATCTCAAACAGTCTTTCACTCAGCCTGACCAGGGTCTCTGCATCGTCATTCACCCCCTTCAGCAGCACGGACTGGTTGAGCAGGGTGATTCCGGCGGCACGCATTTTCTCACACGCCTCTGCAAGTTCCGGTGAAATCTCATTGGGGTGGTTGGCATGCAGCACCATGACGCCCTGCAGTCGGTTGCTGCTCAGTAACTCAAGCAGCTCCGGGGTAATCCGCTGAGGCAGCACCACCGGCAGGCGGCTGTGCAGGCGCAGGCGCTTGAGTTGCGGCAACGCTTGCAGTTCGGCCAACATCTTCTCCAACCGCTGGTCATTGATCATCAGTGGGTCTCCACCGCTGAGAATCACCTCCTGGATCGTGGCTTGACGTCGGATGGTGTCGAGGATGCTTTGCCACTGTCCTGGGGTTGCGGTGCCATTCTGATAGGGATAGTGGCGCCGGAAGCAGTAGCGACAGTGCACCCCACAGGCGCCGGTGGTCAGGATCAGTACCCGACCCTGGTATTTGTGTAGCAGCCCTGGCTGCTGCTTCGCCTGCAGGTCCCCCACCGGATCGTCGATGAATCCTGGTGTATCGACCATCTCTTCACGGCAGGGCAGTACCTGGCGCAGTAGCGGGTCGTGCGGATCCCCTTTGGTCATCAGATTGGCGTAGTGTCGTGGCACCTTGAGGCTGAATTGACGCTGTGCGAGCTGGCGGTCGGCCAGGTTCTCCGGCTTGAGCTGCAGATGGCTGAGCAGGCCCTGAGGGTCTTTGAATGCCTCCGCCAGGGCCGTTTGCCAGGCAGGCAACTGCACACCGGCCCTCGTCTCAGGTATGATGTGCGCCGCAATTAAAATGTTTCGTGAGGATGACATGGCTAGCTATAGCACCAATGAGTTTAAGGGTGGTCTGAAAATCATGCTGGATGGCGACCCCTGCTCTATTATTGAAAACGAATTCGTCAAGCCTGGCAAAGGGCAGGCTTTCAACCGGGTCAAGATTCGCAATCTGAAGACCGGCCGGGTTCTGGAAAAGACCTTCAAATCGGGTGAATCCGTGGAAGGTGCCGATGTGCATGAGACCGACATGCAGTATCTCTATAACGATGGTGAGTTCTGGTACTTCATGGATCCGGAGAGCTTCGAGCAGGTGAGTGCAGACAGTGCTGCGGTGAGCGAAAGCGCCAAATGGCTCAAGGAGCAGGATCTCTGCATGGTGACCCTGTGGAATGGCACACCGCTCATCGTCGAGCCGCCGAAGTTCGTGGTGTTGAGTGTTTCAGACACCGACCCGGGTCTGAAAGGCGATACCTCAGGCAGTGGCGGCAAGCCGGCCACCCTGGAGACCGGTGCTGTGGTTCGGGTGCCGCTGTTCGTGCAGATTGGTGAGTCGATCAAGGTGGATACCCGCTCGGGTGAGTATGTCTCCCGAGCCAAGGATGATTAGGTCGATCTGATTTCCTGCCATGAGCCAATTGGATCAATGGCGACCCTCTGCCTCCCTTGGCATGATGCGTCGCCGGGCAAAATTGCTGCGGGAGATCAGAGAATTTTTCTGGCAGGCCGGGGTGCTCGAGGTCGAGACCCCGGTCTGTTCCCGTTTCGCCACCACCGATCCCGCCATCGACAGTTTCAAGACCCGATACACAGGTCCGCAAGCCGCGTACGGTCTTCCCCTCTACCTGCACACATCCCCTGAGTTTCCGATGAAACGTCTGCTGTGTGCCGACAGCGGGCCGATCTATCAGATCTGTAAGGTCTTTCGGGAAGGTGAACTGGGGGATCGACACAACCCGGAGTTCACGCTGCTGGAGTGGTATCGCCCCGGTTTTGACCATCATAAACTGATCGACGAGGTGGCTGAACTGGTCAACCTGCTCAGTGATGAAGTGCTTCCTGTTGAGAGGTTGAGCTATGCAGAAGCCTTCCAGCGAAGTCTGAAGGTGGATCCTCACAATGCTACCATCGAGCAGTTGAGAGCAGCGGCCATCGATCATCGTCTGCCCGGCATTGAGACGCTGGTATTGGACCGGGATGGTTGGCTCAATCTGTTGCTGAGTCATCTGATCGAACCTGGCCTGGGTCAGCAGAAGATGACTTTTCTCTATGACTATCCGGCCAGTCAGGCGGCGTTGGCAAAAGTCAGTGGCGATTCACCCGCAGTGGCCGAACGCTTTGAACTCTATATCTCGGGAATAGAGATTGCCAATGGCTTTCATGAGTTGGATGATTCTGCAGAGCAACAGCGTCGTTTTGAACAGGATAATAATCAGCGCATGGAGGAGGGACGGTCAAGCGTCCCCATGGATGAATGGTTGCTGCAGGCACTTGCACAAGGTCTGCCCCCCTGTGCCGGAGTGGCACTGGGTATCGATCGGTTGATGATGGTGCTGACAGAAAGTGACAACATCCGGGATGTGATCAGTTTCGATCTTGATCGGTCCTGAGTGCAATCTGTCAGCCCATTGACCCGGTTACCGGATAGTTCGCTTTCAGCCGTCGGGTAAATAAAAGCCGTGTGGATTGCAACCTGGTGCGCCTGTTTTATCGATTGATTCATCAACTCTACTCAATGAAACGGATGGGCTGCCGTTTAATATCCTGGTCGATTTATCGCGGATTGCCTGCTTTGTTTGTGCGATCCATATTTACGGAACTCCTGACTTCATTCACTCTCCGCATCCCAGTGAATGCCGGATTGATTGATTCATCAGAGGCGCTCCGTTTCTCAATTCGTAACAGGCAAACTGCAAGGTAATGCAATGGCTTCTGAAAATGACATCCGCAAGTTGAATGCCGAACGTATTGAACTTCTGATCGAATGCAGTATCCAGGCCTATAACGCTCTTTCAGAATCTCAGCGTGCCCAGTGTGCGGTGGACAAGGTAACTCCGCCAGGGGGCTTTGAGCTGATCGATTCCTGGAGTGGTGTGGATTCCCTGTTCGGGCGGGATAAGAGCGTTGAAACCTACGGTGTGGTGTTTCGTACCACATCCGCCCCCTGGCGCTATGTGTTTGCCTTCCGTGGTACCGACAGTATACTCGACATGCTCGATGACTGCGGGGTGGAACCACAAGCTTTTGTCCCCTTTGAATCGAATACTCCAGTGCCGGATCGGGTCCGGGTAGAGTCGGGTTTCAACGATATTTATAGAATCGGGAATGGATCTGACGCTTCAATGCAGACTCAGCTGTTTGCCTTGATTGATAAGTATCGGCACGCATCCAGGCCGCTCAGTAAGGTCTATATAACGGGGCATAGTCTGGGTGGTGCACTCTGTCAGCTGTTCACTCTGGACCTGGCCCTCTCCAGGCCTGACATCCGCACTGAGAATATCAACTTTGCATCGCCCCGGGTTGGCAACCAGGCGTTTGTCGACTTCTATGGTGCACAAACTCACCATCCAATCCTGCGCGTGGTGAATGTGCATGATGCTGTTCCCCATCTGCCGCCGACCGAGCTGGGTTTCAGACACCATCCTTCAGCCTATCTGGTCGCCTTTCACGCCACAGACATCCTCGGCAAAATGGATCTCAAGGTGGCTCACTCAAGTGACAACTACCAGGCGGTGATCAGCTGTGCCAGCAGCAGCGGTGCCGGTACCTGCAGCAACAAGCAGTTACAGGTCGCTGAAGATCTGACGATCAGCTCTGAGATACCGGCACTGGATGATCGTTGAGCGGAGCGGACTCCGGCTGAACCCGACATACTCAGTCGCCAAGATCATCAATCACGGCCCTGTATCAGGAATGTGATGGCAATAATTAATCAAAACCTTCCTAAACTATCAGCGAGTATGGCCGCAAAGCTGACATGGCTTGAGGCTCGGAGCGCCCGAATAAGGGAGTTTCACCACCGCCATTTTTGCAACCCAAAGGAGCTTGATATGGCGATAATGAAAGATGTGTTGGATGCAGCGGAAGAGGTTGCGGTTAAGTTGCATAAACAGCCGGAAAGTTACGATCCGGCAACACTCAAAACGTTGGATGAAGTGAGTCCGGCAATTACCTGCGGGTCTGTTCTGCTCTGCAGCGGAACGGCTGCTGAAAGCCGTTTGATTGAAGAGGTGGACCATACCGATTTCAGCCATTCGGCAATGATTGTCCGCTTTCATGATGATCCCCGGCTCTATCTGTGGACTGCCGACACGGTGGATAAGATGGATGATCAGATCGACAAGGAGTCAAACCCGGACCATCCCGGAACCCATCTGCTGGTGCTCAGAGACTATCTGGCCAATCTGGATAAATACTATCCATCCCCTGACGGCTCCAAATACCGTTTTGCCTTTGCCGGGTTGCAGGATGTGGAGATTGATGAAAAACAGCTCTGGACGGTGATGTATGAGTATGACGGTACCCCGTTTCCGCCGACCAAGCAGGAGTTCCTCCACTGGATAGAGGGCCAGGCGGATATCGACAGCGGCATGCTGAACTCATTCTGTGCCCAGATGGTCGCCAATACCTATCAGAAAATGGGCTGGCTCAAAACCGATCACCCACCCAATCACTATAATCCCGGTTCTTTTGCCAAGACCGTTTCAATCAATCGGGAACTGACCGGGGGGATAAGCCTTGATAGACCGATCTATTTCAAACTTTGATGGATGACAGGAGTGGATGGTTTGCGCTTGGATTAGAGAAATACCACCGGGACTGCACGCCTGGTGCTTCTGTTGGAGCCTGAAGGGTTCGTCTTAATTTCTGTTAATGTGGGTGCTTTTCAACTAAGATGCGATCAAGCGAGGGATGCGCTTTGTTGTTGAATTGCGTTTTATTTTTTAGTCGAGAGCAAACCTGATCTGACCTCGCATGACACTCGATATTCCATCCATCTATTTCGTCAGCATCGTCACCAATCTGTCGATGACACTCGCGGTGATGATCGTTGCGTTGCGCCAATCCATACCCGGATTGAAGCTGCTTGCATGGGGATTGGTGACCAATAGCGGCTACTATCTTGTACTGGGTGCGAAAGGGATCCTTCCCGATCTGTTGGCGATCGGTGTCGGCAACATGCTGGGGGCGCTGACCCTGACCCTGGTTTTGAAAGCGGTACTCAGCAGTCGGCGGGCACAGATGGAGCCGGCCCTCTACATCACACCGGTTGCTCTGATGCTGATCGTCAGTCTGATACTGATCGATGACAGGCACTCAAGACTGATCATCGCTTCATTCATTATCAGTTATCAGATTGCGCTGATCCTTTGGGCACTGATTAGGCCGGGCAATACCTTTGTCGGGCGGGGGCGGATGATCATGTCCCTCGCCTGTGTTGTCGGTATGGTGACCATGGCCTATCGGGGATTCTCTTTTCTGCTGGGCTGGCATGAGGTTACGCCGTTTCAATCCAGGGATGTTTTGACAACCCTGTTCTACATGATCAACTACCTGGGGATGTTCTTTCTCGCCTTCGGCTTTGTGTTGACAACCGTGGAGCAGGGGGCCGAGCAGAATCGCAGAATGGCGCTGATCGATCCACTGACCGGGATGTTCAATCGTCGCGCCCTGTTTGAGTCGATGGATAAGCTGTTCACCAAAGCTGAAGCGGAAGGCCAGCCGTTGAGTCTGATGATCATGGATGTCGACCTGTTCAAACAGGTTAATGATCGTTATGGACATCAGGCCGGTGATTTTGTCCTGAAGCGGGTTGCGAATACCATCAAGGGACGCCTGCGCCAGGAGGACATCGTCGGTCGTATTGGTGGTGAGGAGTTTCTCGCTGTGTTGCCCGATACACCCCCTGAGGGTGCATTACGGCTGGCGGAAGAGTTGCGACAGACCTTGGCGTCAGAGTCGGTGGTTTTCAAAGAGGAGAAGATTCAGGTGACCATCAGTGTCGGGCTCTACAGTTCGGTAAGCCTGGCGCCCTCCCAGACCCCGGATTCAGTCATCGCCTCTGCGGACAAGGCGCTCTACCTGGCCAAAACCAACGGTCGTAATCGGGTTGAGGTGAATAAGGTGATAACGGCGATTTCGGCCTGACTCAAACCTTACACCCCCATCTTGAAGTGTATGCTCCCGCCCCGCTCAATGTAGTTATGTTGTGGATGGTTGTATTGCTGATCCTCTCGTGTGGAGTGGTAGAAGGATAGGTCGGCGGTGATATTCTCGATCACCGGCAGGGAGAGCGAAATGGTCCATTTGTCTTCATCCCGCTTGTTGTTATAAGGGCCGAAACCACCAAGAATGGCGGCATACAGGGGATCGGCTATCCGTGCATTGGCCTTGTGGGTGGATTTGACATTCTCAACGGTCAGACTCCACTCCTCCCAGCTCAATCCGATGCTCAGTTGATTGCTCTCTTTCATTTCGGTCAGGTTTTCAGTTGCTGGAAGATAGGGGCGATTACCTTCACCATCGTGCCGTACAAAAGTCAGCTCGATATCGACTCCCTTCAGTCGTCCTGCCAGCTCGATACCTTTCAGCAGATCGTCACCCTCCAATGGATTGAATGAGCCCCGATAGGATCCACCGCCAAAGATCGGCGCGATCAACGTCAATCCATCAGCTTCCGGTGTCAGCAGAATGCCCAGAGCGACGTCGGTATGATCGAACTCAAAGCTGTTGGCGGGAAAGACCGGGGTGGTATAGACATTATCCTTGTTGCCGCTGAGATGTTTACCGTGGAGATATAAATGTCGGTATTTAACGGTCGTTTCTGTGGTGTTTTCAGCAAAGTCGATCAGACTGTCGTAGTCGATAAAAGAGGATTGATTCTGGAGTGTGTAGTCGTGGACGGCCCGTTGCCAGGATAGATCGACATCAAATTGATCGCTGTCGTAGGCAATCAGAGCACCAATGCCTTCAATACTGATATGTTTACCGCCAGGTTCGTCATCCGTTTTTCCAAGATAGTCACGCAAACCGATACCTGCTTTGAGGTTTCCTCCAAAACCCTGCCATTTTGCGCCGTAACGGCATTCCAGGTCATGGGCTGAGAAATCTTTCCACTCTGCGTTGCGGACATCGGAGATTCCGATGATGTTGTTGAATGAATCGATTCGGGTTTCACCTCGCAGCAGCCCCGGTTTGCATTGGAACAGTCCTGCCGGGGTGATCAGTGAGACGGAAGCACCCAATGTATTGAGCTGGTAATCGATATCCTGCCGGGTGTTGGCAAATACCCCAACAGTTGACCCTTCAGTGGCTTGAGCATCCATTGCGATAAGCAGCGTGAATAAAACGATAAATCTGGATTTGTTCAATGATATGGCCGGTAGGAGTGATTATGTGGGTATGGCTGATGCAACTGGAGATTTATGGACGTAATTAATTTAGAACTATCCTACTGCCGATCACAGTGTGAAGGAAAGTGATTCATATCAGGCAGAGTGATTTTTTTATAGTCACCAGTGACGTTGGTAGAAGAGCTGGAAATCTGAGTGCAATTTTTTTCTCAAGGCTATTGTCTATCCCGGACAACTGTTCTATAGTTCGAAATATGTCGAATAGTAAAATCGAAGATGATCAGCTAACAGAGATGTTCAAGGCGCTGGGCAACACCCACCGTTTAATGATATTCAAGCGATTGAGCAGTTGCTGTCAGCCAGGCACTCAGTGTGATCTGGAGCAGGCCATTGCCTACAGTGTGGGTGAGCTGGGTGAGGGGCTGGATATCGCGTCATCCACCCTGTCTCACCACCTGAAAGAGCTGCATCGATCAGGCTTGATTGAAATGGAACGCCAGGGAAAAAGGGTGGTCTGCTGGATTGCCCCTGAGACCTTGAACAGCCTCAGTAATTTTTTCAACGCTGACATCAAAAGCTGAATATCCGGAGGGATTATGACTGATAAAACGAATTGTTGTGATACGGATTGCTGCAGCACGGGTCCTCAGGTGGAAGTTGGTGAAGACAATCATCGTCAGCAGGTACGTTTAGCCTATGCCCAGGTGGCCATTGCCAACAACGAGGGTAGTGGATGCGGTGTGGAGTCGAGCTGCTGCGGTGTCTCAGACGATGCCGCGATCAATACACTGATCTCAACCCGACTGGGTTACAGCGAGTCGGATCTTCAGGTGGTACCCGAGGGTGCAGACATGGGATTGGGTTGTGGCAATCCTAAAGCCATCGCTGCACTGCAAGTGGGCGAAACGGTGGTCGATCTGGGTTCGGGCGGCGGTTTCGATTGCTTCCTGGCTGCCGCGGAAGTGGGTAGCGAAGGGGCGGTGATCGGTGTTGATATGACCCCGGACATGCTTTCAAAAGCGCGAGGGAATGCTGCAAAGGGCAACTACACCAATGTGGAGTTCCGGCTTGGAGAGATTGAAGCGTTACCGGTTGCTGACAATACGGCGGATGTGATCATCTCCAACTGTGTGATCAATCTGTCACCTGATAAGGCGCGGGTTTTCAGAGAGGCCTTCCGGGTATTGAAACCGGGTGGCCGTCTGGCCATTTCCGATGTGGTGGCGACCATCGAGCTGCCTGAAGAGATGCGCAACGATCCGCAGCTGATTGCCGGCTGCATGGGTAACGCGTCATTGATTGAAACCTTGCAGCAGTGGATCGATGAGGCAGGTTTTACCTCAATTCGAATTCAGCCGAAGGACGATTCGAAGGCGTTCATACGTGATTGGGCGCCGGGACGTGGTGTGGAGGACTATGTGGTCTCGGCAACCATCGAGGCGATCAAACCTGATGGGGCCGTTTGAGCCGGCTGGATTCAAGCCTGGATCATCAGGTCAATTCGGCGATGGCCCTGCCCATCTTGACCGGTGATCCCGGGGTAAAGGTTTCAGACCACTCCACCGCATCCTTGCCAAACAGCAGGATCACGGTGGAGCCCATGTTGAACCGTCCCATCTCTTCCCCTTTCTCCAGATCTACTGAATCAGGCTGCTGTTGCTGGTTGTAGTCCCAGCTGGAGACCCTGAGTCGGGTGGGGGTCACCGTACCGGCCCAAACGGTTTCAATACTGGATACGAAGATCGCGCCGACCAGAATCATGGCCATCGGACCCGCTTCGGTATCGAACAGGCAGATGACCCGTTCGTTGCGGGCAAACAGCCGCGGCACTTTCCGACAGGTGGTCTCATTGACACTGAACAGCCGTCCGGGGACATGGACCATTTTGCGCAGTTTTCCAGCCAATGGCATATGCAAGCGGTGGTAGTCCCTGGGCGAAAGATAGATGGTGGCGAAATGGCCCTCCTCGAACAGGCTGGTCATCTCCTGATCACCGCCAAGCAGTTCAAACAGGGCGTAGTCGTGTCCCTTGGCTTGAAACAGATAGCCCGACTCGATATCACCGGCCTGACTCAGGGTGCCGTCAGCCGGAGAGGCAATCTCATGCGCCAGCTGTGTCACCGGGCGGGCATCCGGACGCAGCGCCCGGGTAAAGAAGTCGTTGAAGCTGCGATAGCGGCTGGGATCGCTCTCCATGGCTTCCTGCAGATTCACATTGTACCAGTCCACGATGCTGCGGATGATCATATCCTTGACCGGCTTCAACTCGACCCGGGTCAGCTTATGCATCAGAGCGGATAGAAAGTGGTGGGGCAGCAGATACTGAAGCGCGACGAACAGCCCTTCCAGCAGCTTTTGTGGAAACTCTTTTCGCGACGGTTCAGTTTGATTCATGGTTCGACTACGGGTTTGAATGGATCAGCTTGACTAAATCCCTGGCGATAGTAGCGGCATCTACCGCATCGGTAAATAGGGCATGCAGATTTCCTTGCGGACCAATCAGGTAGAGAGTCGGTTGTCCGGTTTCCTCGGTGACCGCAAAACTGAGAAAAGTCTCTTCTGTCTGTTCGACGCTACCCTGCAAACCAAACAGGTTGCCACTCAGGTAGGAGGTTGAGCTCTCCAGGCTGGCAGTACTGAATTTCGGCAAATAGAGAAAATGGGTCTGTTTCTGCAGCTCAGGGTGGGATGCCAGACGGTTGTGCACCTTCATCAGTCTGTAGAGGGCGGGGGCTGGCTGGGCCTGACCGGTTGGGTCGAGCATCAACAGGCTCCAATGGCCGATCAGACGCTGCTGATCATAGTCCGCACCTGTATGATCCTGCAGCTTGAATGTCGGGGCAGGGGTGGGCGGTACGATACTGACACCCTGGATATCCGGTATATTGCGATCTTTCTGGGTGAAGCCGGCATAGTAGGCCAGACCGAAGGTCAGCAGGGCCAGGGTCAGGATAACGAAACGGCGTTGCCGGGTGGAGGGACGTCTCATGGCATGGCTTTCGGGGTGTCGTCCCGGTTTCCCCAATCTGACCAGGAGCCCGGATAGCCTTTGCAGTTCTCAAACTCAAGATAGCGCAGCACCAGCCAGGTCAGGGAGGAGCGGTGGTGGGTCTGGCAGTAGGTGATCACCTCTTTGTCCCGGGTGATGCCCAGCCTGGCCAGCATCTCCTCCAGCTCGGCCTTTGGTTTCAGACGCAGATTGTGCTGCCGGTCCATCACCTCGAGCCAATCCAGATGAACAGCACCGGGAATATGGCCTGGAAACTGGGAGAATCTGGAGAGGCCGCGAAACTCATTGCGGCTGCGGGCGTCCCAGAGTGCCAGTTGCGGGGAATCGAGCCGGCTGAGAATGTAGGCTCTGCTGGCGACAGCGCTCTCATCCGCCGTCGCCTGAAAGCTGGCAGACGGAACAGAACTCATCTCCCGGCTGCAGGGATAGCCTTCATTGGCCCAGGCGTGCAGGCCTCCATCCAGCAGCGAGTAGCGCCGATGTCCCATGGCGTGCAGTGTCCAGAGCAGACGCGAGGCGTTGCCACCGCCTTCGTCATCGTAGGCGATAACATGGGTTTCATTACCAATGCCATGATCGGCAAACACCTGCTGTAACTGCTCAGGTTCAGGTAGCAGTCCATGGGTTGGGTGGTCAGAGGCGGTGATTGCTGCATAAGCGAGATGTACCGAACCCGGGATATGCAGCTCCCGGTAGGTACTCGCTTTACAGAGATCCACCAGGAGCAGGTTGGGTGCCTGCTCACTCAGGTGGTTTTGCAGATCGTCCGCCTGGACGAGCAGCGGTAGCTGAAGGCTCAACTTTCTGCGGAGAGGGACTTCTGCACGGCAGCCAGTGCGACACCACGATTGATTGGTGCCTCCATCTCGCTCAATACCGCTTCCAGGGCACTGACGCAGAGCAGGATATTCTCGGCTCTGGCGCTATGACCCATCAGTCCGATACGCCAGACCTTACCGGCCAGCGCGCCAAGGCCGGCGCCGATTTCGAGATTGTACTCGTTCAGCAGGCGACTGCGCACCGTGGCGTCATCCACACCTTCCGGAATGGAGACTGCATTCAGCTGGGGCAGGCGGTGCGCCTCATCAACGATGAAACTGAGTCCCATCGCTTCCAGTCCGGCTTTCAGGGCGTTGTGCATCTTGCGGTGGCGTGCCCAGGCATTCTCCAGCCCTTCGTCCTGCAGTATGCAGAGAGCTTCATGCAGGCCATACAGTCCGTTCACCGGTGCGGTATGGTGGTAGGCGCGCTTCTGGCCGCCTCCCCAGTAACCCATCACCAGGTTCAGATCGAGGAACCAGCTTTGTACCTTGGAGCTGCGGTTTCTGACTTTATCCAGGGCCCGCTCACTAAAGCTGATGGGGGAAATGCCTGGCGCGCAGGAGAGACACTTTTGTGTGCCGGAGTAGATACTGTCGATTCCCCACTCATCCACTTTCAGTTCGCTGCCGCCCAGAGAGGTGACTGTATCCACGATGGTCAGACAGTCGTGACGATGGGCCAGCTCGACCAGCTCTTTGGCATCGGATCTGGCGCCGGTAGAGGTCTCGGCGTGGACAAAAGCCAGCACTTTTGCATCACTGTTGGATTGCAGGGCGGCTTCAACCTTTTCCAGGTCGACAGCTTTGCCCCACTCATCTTCCACCATGATCGGGGTGCCGCCACAGCGCTCCACATTCTCCTTCATGCGTCCGCCGAATACGCCATTCTGGCAGACGATGACTTTGTCACCAGGCTCCACCAGATTGACAAAACAGGTCTCCATACCGGCTGAGCCAGGTGCGGAAACCGGCATAGTCAGTGCGTTTTCAGTTTGAAAAGCGTACTGAAGCAGGGACTTGGTCTGTTCCATCATATCGACGAAGACAGGATCCAGATGGCCAATGGTTGGGCGTGCCAGGGCTTGCAGAATCCTCGGGTGAACGTCTGAAGGGCCTGGACCCATCAGGGTGCGGACAGGTGGATTAAAGCTAGGAGTAGTCATGAAGAACTGCCTTATTGTTGAAATGTGATATCAAAGTCGTTGTTTTCGGTTGCTGAGTATAAGTGGCGAGCCGATTCATCATCAAGCACCTACAGCCGGACGGGCTATAAGGTATTGGTGATTCGGTTGATCAAACCAGTGACCCAAAGGCGCTGCAGGAGGGGTTGTGCGATGGGTGACAGTCGTTTAATTCCGACTAAATCAGTCGACTAATTTCTCACCCTATGGGCCTAACAAAACCCTGCGGTGAGCTTTGTTTAATTAAAATTAGGAGCCTTGTATCTACATGAATTTGCAGTGTTTTTAAGCACTGAAAATCAGTTTTCAATAATGAGACGAATGTCGTTCAGTTATGTGATCCAGTTCCTCAGGCTAGGCCAGTTCTTGCCGTACTCTATTGGCATATTGAGAGTGTCATTGAGGCCACATAAATGAAATCATTACAGATCATAACATCAGCTTTCGCGCTAAGTTTCATTCTTAGTGCATGTGGTGGAAGTGGTGATCCAGAATCAAACGAAACTGCAAATAATTCCGAGCAGGAGACCATCGTATCCAATGATGGAGAAACCTCCCAAACACCTGCTGACGGAGATAACGGCGATAGTGGCCAGCAAGAGAATACCGAAACTCAGAATCCAGTCATCGTGCCACCCGCACCCGTTGTAGAGTCAAACCCAACACCTCCGGCTGAAACTGTAAACCCAAGCCAGCCTTCGGATCCGGTTCAGACCACACCTGTCGTGGATGAGGCACCTGCCGATCCTGCACCAGAAGAGAATGCTGGTACAACCGATCCTGTTGAAGAACCGGTTGCCGACAACACCGATCCTGCACCTGAAGAGCCAGCAGCACCTGCCGCGAATACCGGTGCAGCCCGCCTGAATTCAGCAACCGTCTCCGGCGACCGGGTGATTCTCTCCTGGAGCAACGATTTTGACGCACCTGAAGGCGGCTTCGATGTAGTCATCGACTCCACAGATACCGGCGCTGACCGCACTCACGCCCTGACAGCGACCATCAGTGGTCTCGATCTGACCACCCAGCACTGCTTTCTGATTGAGTCCCGCTACACCGATAGCGCAGAGTTTCTACTCTCCAATCAGGTCTGTAGTGAAGCGCAGGCTGCGGCAAATGAAGCGCCGACCATCAGTGGCACGCCAGCAGCATCAGTTGATGCCGGTGTGGCCTACAGTTTTACTCCGGCGGCAGATGATGCGGATAACGACAGTTTGACCTTCTCCGTTTCCAATCTGCCTGCATGGGCCAACTTCAATAGTTCAAATGGCAGACTGAGCGGTACACCATCCGCCCAGGACGTGGGCGATTACAACAACATCCGGATTACCGTCAGTGACGGCACCGACAGCGCAAATCTGGCCTCGTTCAACATTCGCGTCAACAGTGTACAGGTAGCCGCAACCACCGGTTCCATGTCACTTAACTGGACAGCACCGACAACCAGGACTGATGGCTCCTCACTGAACCTTTCAGACATCAATGGTTATCAGATCTTTATCGGAACAACACCATCCAATCTGCAGATGCATGTCGATCTGAGCCAGGGTGATCTTTCCAGTTACACCATTGATAATATGGATCTTGGTAACTACTACGTCGCTATCACCGCCTATGATCGCAGCGGTAACTCAAGCGATTTGTCAAACATAGTTCAGAAGAGCGTAGTCAACTAATCGAGAATAAGTGTTAATCAGCCATTCGGCTAAATAACAGTTATCTGGATCGCGTAATCCTGAGGATTGATGGTCAACATCAATCCTCAGGATTTTTCTTTTTTGGAAAGTTTAAACGGCTTAGGGATAGTCAAATCATTATTTAAACGCTGAAATGTGAAGTTCACAGGCCATCCCCGGTTTGTGAATATTTATCAGGGGTAGTGGAAATAGGGTAATTTCAATCACATTCTCACCGGTCGCCATTGGCAGAGAGCTTCCTTGCGGTTCGATTATGTGTTTTGATGCCCCATAGTAATCAGAGGGATTTCTGAATGACGGACCATGATAGGGATAGCGGCGGCTATGTATGAGTCGTTTTTTGGATTCAAGGACACACCATTTCGCCTGAGTGCGGACGAAAAATTTCGCTACGCCCACAAGAACTATCTCCGGGCATCCGCCTATCTGGCATATGCGCTGCAGCAGAGCGAAGGCTTTGTGATGATCACCGGGCAACCCGGATCGGGTAAAACGACTCTGGTCAGAGACGTAATATCTGAAATCGATAACTCTAAATTCAACGCACTCAATCTGGTAACCAGTCAGCTCCAGGCGGAAGAGCTATTGAGAAAGGTTGCGCTTGAGTACGGTTTGCCTGCCGAGACTTATAACAAGGCAACTCTGCTGACCAGTATCAGCAAACATCTTTCTGACCTATATGATCGTGGACAACGCTCAATTCTTTTCCTGGATGAGGCCCAGAATCTGTCGATGAATGGCCTTGAAGAGTTGCGGTTGCTTTCGAATCTGCAAAAGGGAAACTGCTCACTGCTGCAAATTGTGTTGATCGGTCATGATGAGTTAAGGGAACTGGTCCTTAACCCAAAAATGGAACACATACAGCAGCGTCTCATTGCTACCTGCCAGATGAAACCCATGTCGGCTGAGCAGAGTCGTGAATACATTATCCACCGGTTGAACATTGTCGGCTGGCAACAGGACCCAAAACTGGATGATGAAGTCTATGGTTTAATCCATCAGGCCGCACAGGGTGTACCAAGAAAGATTAACCATCTGATGAGTCGACTGCTGCTCTTTGCCTCTCTGGAAGAGAAGCATCTATTAACGGATGAAGATGTGCTGGTGATCCTCGAAGAGCTGGTGGAAGAGCAACGCATTACCTTGGCTGAGAATGCATCCTTCACAGACTTTGCCGAACGATATCGAACTGAGAAACAACAGCATTCGATAGATCAGCAGGCTGCCATGCAAAAGGCGGTTGTACACGACATATTTGAAAACCGTCCTCTGCAGGAACAGTACTTCACTGAAGAAGATACCGAGAAGCGCCAGGCGTTGATCGCCAGTACAAATCAGATCACTGCCAATCTGCTTTCAGCCATTGACGATGCCGGACAGAGTATTGAAGAAGCCTGGGATCTTCCGGACTCCGATTGGGGATCCTGGGAGAGTGACCTGACTGTAAAAAGACCGTTGCAATCACCAAACCTGGAGTTGAGCCAGGTCTCGTTGTTTGAAAACAGTGCGATCGAGGATCGCGCTGATGATGAGATTGCAACGGATATCGAACTGTCTGTTAAGTTTCCGAGTGCGGATGAGATATGGAATAGCGATTTGGATAGTAACGCTCTGGATAGTTTGATTTCGGAGCAGCATAAGCAACACAACATCAGCGATTCTCAGGTTGAGCAGACAGCAAAACATCAAGATTCAAAACTGATGGATGATGAACATCGCTGGGGCGGTGTATGGTGGATGTCGAGTGGTAGAAGTGAGAGTTCATCAGCCACAACCAGGAGTCCGGTTGAGCAAAACAGTAAAGCTGTCGTTCAAACGTCTCTACCCTCGGATAGGGTGGTCAACAGAATCAATGTTGATGAGAATCTGAGTATGCCCTCGATGTGGGTCGACTCTTGTCCGGATGTGGCGATGGCAGGTGTCGCCACGCAACCGTTTGCCAAACCAGCTCAAGGTAAATTGGGCCGATTCATCTTCCGCTTGGTATCGTGGTTGGGCATCATACTGTTGATGGCCTTGTTCTATGGTCTGTTTGCCAAGCAGATCAATCAATCCTTCAGTAATCTGCAGGGGCGGATAACCGACATGGGGGCTGAGAATCAGCAGGCACCCAAGGTATTGGAAAGTGAGACGATGATTGGGTCGCAACCGGATGATTCGAATCAACAGACGATACAAGCACTAACTGAAGAGAGCGGTGGGGTGGGCACACAGCAACTGTTCGATGAGCCTTCAAGTCTTCGGCCGAGTGACATCAGTCACTATCCGCAGGATCTCTCTGGTGAAGTTTCTGAAAAAATAGAATTGGCGACACGCTATGCTGTCTTCTTTGAGTTTAACAAAGCCTCCATACCGACTGAATACATCGCATTATTAAAAGCAGTTCAATATAAGATGCTGACTGAAGAGGCGACCTTTCTCAGGATTATCGGATATGCGGATACCCAGGGCGACAGGCAATATAACTATCAGCTCTCGTTAAAACGGGCCGATGAGGTTAAACAGCATTTTATCAAACGTGGCATCTCCGGCAGTCGCCTTCATGTGGCCGCTGTGGGAACAGCTGAGGATGAGATTAAGGTTCTGACACTGAGTGAGTCTGCCAAACGAAGACGGGTTGAGATGATACTGTTTCCGAATTGAGCCCGCCATGCACATTAAATATTGTTCAAATATCGCCAGTTGCTGAGGACTATTTGATAATTTGTAACTCACTTTGCAAAAGCTCAAGGTATAGGATTTTACTTATTGTTTAGATCCGATATAAATGATAGCGTCATATGGTAGGTGCATTGGAAGAATTGCATCTATATCAACAATCATTTAAGGATGAAGATAATGAAGAAGTTACTTATACGTTCAATTGCCTTGGTTGCCTTTCTGGCATTTTCAACGGTAGGTGCTCAGGCGGCGTCGTATGATGCAGGTGTCTTTTCCGGTCATGGAGATAGCTATGGAACTCCTCAGCCAAATGGAAATTTTCTTGATTCCTACAGTCTGACTGTGGACACAGCATTACTTGATATTACGATTGCCGGTACTCATGAAGGTATGTTTGGCGATGACCTTTTGCTAACCAACATCACCACCAATGAGCAGTACCACCTGGGTACTACATTCTCCGAAACTCTGAGTCTTGGTGCCGGAGACTACATCTTTACCATTTCCGGTTTTGCTCTGAATGCAATCGATACCAAAATAAGCTCGGATTATGATCTGACCATGAGTGCAGTACCGCTTCCAGCTGCTGCCTGGTTGTTTGGTTCTGCTCTCCTCGGCTTCGTCTCATACAGCAGACGCCGTAAAGTATAAGAAATTCCGAAATACATAGCATTTCGGCAAGGCCATGGAGGGTCTTCCTCCATGGCTTCTTTATATCTCCCTGAGACCCTCCGATGGCTCTATGTGGGCTGCCTTGTATCCAGCCAGGGATGCGGCAAAGATGGAGGATCCCAGGGTTAGTAAAAGGGCTATTGCTAAATGTTCCGGCAGCAGATGGCAAACTTTTTCACTGTTGTTGAGTTGAGAGGCGAACATCTGATTGATCGTGATGCTGACACCAAAATAGATCAGGCTGGCACAGAGCCAGCCGAGTATGGCAGTGAAACTTGATTGTAAAACCGGAAACCAGACGATCTCTGCAGTACGGAAACCAACCAACCGCAAGACACTCAACTCTTTTCGTTTGCGATCCACATTGGCCCATAGGCTGGCTCCCAGGGAGAGGGAGAATCCTACCAGACCGATAATTGCTATCAACCAAAATACCAGGCTCAAATTACGGTCCATATTACGTACGATCTCAATATCCGCTGCACGGGTTCTGACCTCGATGCCGATTTTATCCAGTGCATCACTGATCCGGCCCACATTGTAGATAGAGTCTGTGTAGAGACGAAAACTCGGGTAGTTACGGTTGCCTGGGTCAACCTGATTACCTTGCCAGCCGAATTCGGCGACAGCCCGTCCATCTCTGAAATCCTCTGCACTTTCGACCAGGCCGATCGGGGCAAAAGCGCCGTCTCTGGCGAAGCTGGCAGTCGATGCAATATCCACGACTTTGAGCTTCAGGTGAACCCGTTCACTGCGCCCTTTAAAACGCCGCGCCAGGCTGCCAGTGATCTCGTCACCGACATTTACATTCAGCTTTTTTGCCGCGTTACTGGAGAGAACCAGTTCGGTGGCAGAGGCTGGGATTTGTTTGTTTTTCAGTAAAGGATCACCGCTGCCTGTCGGGATCATCTCAACCGAAATGATGCGTTTCGCAGTTTCACTTTTCAGATCGATGGTGGCGGCAATGGCTCTTGTTCTCGGGACGATAAACAGAACTTCCGGTCGCTCATTCAGCTGCTCGATCCAGGCTTGGTCATAACGCCCACTGCCGATGGGTCGGATCTCCCGATTACGGGGGTCCTCGATCAGGTTGTTGAGCATACTGCCGACAATGCCGAATTTAAGCGCGAACAGAATCAGCATCGGTCCGAGCACGGCCGCAAGTGACAGAATGAAGAAACCGGACATCTGCCACTCGTTGCGGTAGTCCTTGCCGGCCAGCCAGATAATATCTTTGAGTCGATGTCGCATCAGCCGCTCACCACGGTTTCTGTCATGGATCCATCCTCTTTGCGCTCCGTATGGTGTTCCAGGTGTCGCAGCCCCAGTCGGTTGATGTGACGCCAGGCATGACTGGCCAGGATGACAGTGATATGTAACTCATCCACCAGCTCAATGAACAACGACATGATCCGTTCAGCGGCTATGGGATCAAGTGAGGCTGTCGGTTCATCAGCGATTACGATGGAGGGTCGATGTGCCAGTGCTCGACCGATGGCGACCCGCTGGCGTTCGCCGACAGAGAGTTTGTGGGGTAGCTTATCCAGGTGCTGCCTGATTCCCAGGTCCTTGGTCAGCTCCTCAACCAGACCATCGTCACTCATATCGAGTAATCGACGGGACAGGTTGATATTCTCCCGTACCGTGAGATAGGGCAACAGACCGCCGGTCTGCATCACATAACCGATACGCTGACGACGCAGATCACCCAACTGGTTCAGACGTCTTTTATGCCACATGTTGGTGATATCCACCGGCTCTGCACCCTGTTCGGGGCGAAAGCGGAATGAGCCGATCTCGGTTGGACGCAGTACCATCGACAACATGTCGAGCAGGGTGCTTTTGCCACAGCCGCTTTCACCGATCAGAGCAATCTTCTCTCCCAGTGCAATCTGCAAGCTGGGTACACGAAGACGAAAGGCGGTCCCTTCGGCCTCACGGGTTTTGATTACATCACGCAGATGGTAGATAAGGACGCGATCACCTGTCAGGCTCGCTCCTGCTTGAGCTTCAGGATTTACCATTTCTATTCGTGCTAACAGGCCCTAAGGCAACATTTCCAGGCCGATTGGAAATACAGAGTCTCCAGAGACCGGGCCGCCATCCAGCGAGACCCAGAGGTCTGTGTGGTCATGCAGAACCTGGTAGTAGTTGATCTTCTCTTCCAGTCGATTGATAAACTCAATCTGGTCTTTGGCTGGCCAGTCCTGCCAGTGCTCAAGTGAGAGATTCATCACTTCGCCGGTGTAGGGAAGGTCTTCTATATACTCCCGCATGAAACCCATATCGGCCAGATTTCCCTCCCTGGCGCCGGTAGCCCGGGTGGTCGTGCCAAGTTGATCGGGATCACGGGCGATGGTTGCAGCAAGACTCTTCAGGTCGTTGAGAAAGCTGCGTGGTGAGAGCAATCCCTCTTCAGCGGTTATCAGTACCTGTCTCATGATGCTGTGCAGGTCGCTGAGCTGATCACGGGTCAGCAGTACTCTGACATCCAGGGTTTGGCGTTGCGGGTTCTGAATATCCCGGTCCACCAGCCAGGCATTGAAAATACTCGGGATCTGCTGCTTTTCATCCTGTTGCAGGTAGCGCATTCTCAAGGCATATCCGAGTTTGGCCACTTTCGCCTGAAATTGAGCCAGTTGATCATTGTTGGCGTCAGCCTGTTCCATCTCTGTCTGTTTTGCCTGACGCTCTTCTGCCAGCATTTTGCCGGCTGCGGCCATGGCCGCTAATTTAACCTGTTCAGTGATCTGCTGGGCCAGTGCATCTAGCACCCGGCCAAAGCGTTCCACATTGCCTGTCTCTACGCCAAAATAGAAACTGCCGATACCGGGATAGTAGGAGAGGTCACGATAGGTCTCTTCCGCGTCGGCATGATCCGCCATTACGCTGGGGGTCAACAGATGCAGTACAGACAGGGCGATACCTTTGTTCTGCGCCAGACTTCTCAATGCGCTGCTCGATAAGCCGGTTCCGGAGAGTGGGTCACCAGCCTCACGGGGACCCGCATCGGTGATCAATACCACATATCGGGCATCCTGATTCTGCCAATCGATTCCGGCGATGGCTTCATTGACACCGGCATAACTGTCCTCTTTGAAGTCCCGACTGGAGACAGTGGCCGCTTTCAGGGTGGAGACCTGAGAGAAAAAACTGTCGGCGTTCTGGCCCTGTTCAAGATCCACGTAGGTTTCAGTCAGATACTCCAGTCCTGGTGCGGCATCCGGATTGTCACGAAAGGCAACCAGACCAAAGCTCACATCGCCAGTCAGATCCTCTTTGGTTATGGTGTCGTAAATCTTCCTGACAGCTTCCCGGGTTCGATCGATATAGGGATCCATGGAGAGTGTTGAGTCGATCACGAACACCACGGCAGAGCGGAAGGCTTGCCTTTTGGGTTCGCTCTTGGTTGCTGTTGCTTTCTTTTTGGCTGGCTGCTCGATAGGCTGCAGCGGTACGCTGGAGATTTGCAGCATTCTTGCCTGCTCACTACCAATATAGATATCTTCATGGTCACGGATAGGCACCAGGTAGAAGTCCTTGAGGATATCGATATGGGTTCTGGGCTGGATCGCAACCACCGGAGAATCCGCTGTCAGTTCGCCGGTTTCCGCCGCCGTGTAGAGCTCCCGGTAATTGGCTGAGTTCTGATCCTCGATGATCGCTTTCAGGGATTGCTTTTCATTGAAGAGTAGTACCCGGTCACTTCCCAGGGGATCCCTGAATGCAACGGTGAGACCCTGATTCCAGGGTATTGTGTCAATTTCAGGCATCCAGCCTTCAATCATCCCGTGGCGGCTTAATCCAACCTGTATCCAATCGGAACCCTGCTGTTGTTTGCGATCGTAGACGTAGTAGACGGAAAACGGAGCCGTTGTGGAGCCGTTACCCTGTTGGATCTGGCTGAATATCTGTGCACCCGGCTTACTCAGTACCCGTTGAAAGAGTGACTGTTTTCCTTCCATCAGGAGTGGACGTGCCTGGGGAGCGGCGAGGGTGGTTGCAGAGAAGAGTATCGCTGCAATGATGATTGATACCGATTTAAACCATGACATCGGAAGCATCCTGATTAGTGTGGATCATTGCCAGTTCAATAACAGACGCCGGGCAGCCGGATCTCCTGCTTCAGCCTGCTTCTCAATCTCATTGCGCAGTGTCTCGAGACGAAGCTGGGCATCCGGAACCTGTTGTTTCGCTGCTTTGCTGTACCATTTGTAGGCCTGGAAAACATCCGCTTTCTCCAGTAAGGCGTTGCCGGGTTGAAAGTGCCTGGGATCATAGAGGCTGGCCAGTGCAAAAGCGGCCTGACCGTCACCTTCCCGGGCGGCATAGAACAGCAGCAGGTAGGTGTCAGTATGTCGACCCTGCTGACTGAATTGCTCAGATTTTTCCATAATTTCAGTGGAACTCAGCACCAGATCACCACGGCGTATTTCAGCGATCATCTGGCGTGCATCGGTTTGCGATTGGGCCGTGGTGACAGGTTCTGCGGTTTCTGCAGCCGGGGGTGAGGTGAGGGCTGACATATCTGAGCTTTGTGGCTCATCGGGCAGGGTTGCTGCCGGTGCCTCCTCTACTGGGGGCTGGCCAGACAGTGTCTCCTCAGCACTTTGATCTGTTTTGGCGGCCTCGATTCGGTCACGAATCACCGGATCGATCTGAGCCTCATCGATCGGTGGTGCCAATTCGATGGTCTCTTCCGGTGCGAAAATATAGTAGATTCCGACCAGTATCAATGCAGCAATGGCAATCTCAATGGCTACCCTGAGATAGCCTGAGGTGTTGGTGACCTCCAGATCGTCCGGAGTATCTTCAGGTTGTGTTGAATCCGAATTGGTCATACTGCCGTGTTTTTCTAGGTTTCTGGCTGTCGAGCCTCACCGGTGATCGATGAGGACCTGAACTGCTCATTTCACCAGAACGGAGATTTAAAATCTACTCGGGTGGTGAAACAGCCAGAGCTCAAACCGGTGCTTACTGCACAAACTGATTAGAAGCGATTCGTGGACATGATGAGTGTCCAATGAAATTAACACCCAGGTGAGATCAGGCTCGCTGCAGTCTGAAAAAGCGGTCTTAGGTGGACGTGACTTAAGCGTTTGTCCCAGCTGGGAAAGGAGTGGTACCAGAGGCCGGACTCGAACCGGCACGCCCGTGAAGGCAACGGATTTTGAATCCGTCATGTCTACCAATTTCATCACTCTGGCATACAGCGAATATTACCATTTTAACCCGGCCAGCCAAATCACTAAGGACTACATAAGCCATTGATTTTAGGTGGCTGGGCCTGGAAGCGGCACAGTATACCTGGAAATTATGGGTTATGCAGAAAAATTTAAGGCGTGTTTATAGTCCTGTTTTGCGGGGATCTGTGCCTTCGGTTTACCGAAATAGTATCCCTGGCCATAGCGGAATCCAAGCTGTCTCAACTGGGTTGCGGCTGACCGGGTTTCGATCCCTTCTGCCACCAGCAGGTGACCTGATTCGTTGATCATCTGTGCCAGATGATCGAGGATGGGATTGGACTCCGGCTCATCCAGTAACCTGGTCAGGGTGATATCAAACTTGACTACATCCACCGGCATCGTGCCGAGGTAGCGGATTGAGGAGTAGCCGCTGCCAAAGTCATCCAGCGCGATGTGGAACCCCATTGATCTCAGTTTGTTGAGGTTTTTTCGAGCCGTCTCAAGTTGCGTGATCAGTGCGGTTTCAGTGACCTCGATCAGCAGCTTGTATTGACCTGTGTAGGGGATTAATGCTTCCAGCCAATTGGTTAAATCGCTATCGACGATCGTGGGAGCGGATAGATTGATCGATACACCGGAACCGGCGGGTATTTTGTCAGCTTTCAGATCGGCGCAGATTTTCCGGATTACCTGGCGGTCCAGGTCGAGCTCAAGGCTTCTTGCTTCCACCAGCGGGAAGATGTGGGACGGCATGATCAGCTGATCTTCATGAGAGATACGCACCAGGGCCTCATAATACTCGGCGTGCCCGGTTTCCAGGTTGACAATGGGTTGGTAGAACAGCACCAGTCCACGGCCGTTGTCTATGGCATCGAAAACGACGCTCTGGTTACGGTTGGAAAAGAGTCCCTGGGCATGTTGCGCCAGTTCTGCCGAAAAACTGACAATATTCGAATAACCGGGACGTTTTGCAAAGTGGACTGCCACATCCGCTTGCCAGAGCAACGTATTGAGATTTGAATCATCTTCAGTCGAGCTTTGAGCCAGACCGATACTCATTCGCACAGGCTCCAGGATCCCCAGCTTTTCAAACGGGTAGTTTGAAATTGCCAGGTGGCACTGTTTGGCAAGTTGCATCGCCTTACGGTGATTGTCTCCAATCAAAATGGTTGCAAACTCATCGCCGCCCAAGCGAAACAGCTGTTCACGTCCTCGCAACATACTGTTGATGAGTTGAGCGATGGTGATCAGCACATCATCCCCAGCCTGATGACCATAGCTGTCATTGAGCGCCTTGAAGTGATTGATGTCAAACAGCATCAGGAAAGTTTGCAGTTTCTTGCTGCCGGTCAGCTGGCTGATCTCGTTCCAGTAATCGTCGAACGCGCTGCGGTTGAGTACCCCGGTTAGGTTATCCCGCTGGGTCAGATGTTGCAGCTGCTGATTTCTTTCATCGAGAGTGGTATTCACCTGGTTCAACTGATTGTGATAACTGTCGAGAGATTGTCGGATGGTATCCAGTTCGGTAATCAACAAGGGTGCATCCTTGACTGGGTCGAACTTCTTGTAAGGATACTGCTTCAGCTCATTGATATGATAAGTGATGGCCATAATCGGGCGGCTCACAAGCCAGGCGGCCAAGGGGAATATCAGCAGCGTGAGACTCGCCGTGATAGCAGCAAGCCTGAACAGGAAATCGGCCAACTCTGACTGAATGGCTTGACTGTATGGCATGCTGATCAAACGGTAGTGCAGATGTTGTTTGAATTGCTCACTCGAAAGATGCCCCGACTGTTCGATGTCGATGTTGAGTGTTGCCGGATCAGCATTGCTGAAGTGATGTGATTCAATGATCGGCATCAATTGATTGAGTGTGGAAATATAACCCAGTAGCTGGTTGGTCTGTCGATTGACGACTGGTTTGATAACGGTTACAAACGGCTGGTATTCACTGATCTTTATCGTTAGACCCAACTGATCGCTCTGAATGTGATCAGGTAACAGCGAGGTGTCGATCGACGCCAGCACATTACCCTCGGCATCATACAGGGCCAGATCGAGGATGTAGTCGGAGGTAAAGCGGTTTTGTTTGGCCCGGTGACGGTACCAATAGGTATAATAGGTCGGTTGTAGCAGTTGCTGAATTACCTCTTCCCAGCTAGCCAGCTGGACTGCTTTCTGGTCGATGATATTCAGGGATTCAGTCAATGCTGAAGCGACCTCCTGATCTCCCAGTTGTTGGTTGGCGTTGCGGAAACGCTCGTTCAGCTTTTCAATTTCCAGGTAGGTAAGGCGCCCCAGACCAAACAGCAGGAGTAGGAAGACAGCAACAAAAAATGTTGTAAAGAGGCTTAATGGTATCGGTCTGAATCGCATGCCTATGACAACTTATTGATCTTTTTTTCCAATCAAAGCATCTGAATTATGTTATCCAATAGATCAAATTCATGTGAGTGATCAAAAAAATGGTTGGCGCCTTCGACCTCAATTACGTTGGCTTTTAATTCCATGAGTATCGGTTTCCATTCCGGGCTAAGACGATTGTCTCTGCTACCTAAGATAATACTCGGTTTTTTTGATAAACCAAGTAATGCACTGCTGGCACGGGTCTGATCCCAGTTGAGGTAGGAGAGGTAGTGGTCAGGCTGGGATGGATAGCTGTCACAAAAAGCCAGTCGATAGTTATATATGCGATTAGGACCCATAATCAGGTCTTGTTGCGCACGGTGTTTATCCGTTGAGTTCGCTTTTGCAATCGGGCCCTGTGCGAATGTGATAAGACTGATCAATATCGCCTGATTGATGGAATCCTGGTCAGGCTGAGAGTGTAGATAGGCCAAAAGTGTCAAGCTACCCATGCTGTGACCGATCAGGGTGACTGGCTTTGAACTTTTTTCATTTAGCCAATCGACCCATTGGGCCACCTCATCCCGGTCCTGCTCCATGCTGTGGGTATGTATCGCTTCACAGGGCAGGCTCTGATGGCGCTGATCAATGCCCAAGGAGAGATTGGGCAGCAGAACACTATACCCTTCATCGTGTAACGCATCGGCTATTCGTCGTACGGTGAAAAAGTCCCGGGTCTGTAGAAAACCGTGCAGGATCAGGATCGGCGATTTTTCATCTCCCGCATCCAGATAGTCCGCCGTGGCGAGCAGGCCGTTCTGCATGCGCAGTTGGATGGTCTCCGCAGCACAGTAGTGACTGACCAGCAGCAGGAGCGTCAAAAGCAGTTTTGGCAGTGGACGAGCGATCGATTTCAACATTATGGTAAACATCCTTTACCTCCGATCTTTTCCCTTTTTTATAGTCAATTGTCAAATATCTCGGTGAACGGTTATATGAGTGAGGTCAATAAAGTAGAACAAGCAGTCAGACCATCGTTGTGACAAGTCGATAATCGATACATCGAACGCTGCTCGTGTTAACATCCGCGCCCTATGCGTTTGTCAGACTTCGATTACTTTCTGCCGGATGAGCTTATCGCCCAATACCCTCCAGAGGAGCGTGGGTCCAGCCGTCTGTTGGTGCTTCCGCCAAACCAGTCATCGCCTGAGGATCGGCAGTTTTCCGAACTGCCAGGGTTGCTCTCCGCAGGCGATCTGCTGATCTTCAACGATACCCGGGTGATGAAAGCCAGGTTGCATGGTAAAAAGGAGACAGGTGGGCGGGTCGAAGTGCTGATTGAGCGGGTTACCGAGCCCCGCCGGGCTCTCGCTCAGGTGCGGGCGAGTAAATCACCCAAAATCAACAGTAAAATTCTGTTGGATGATGATGCCCGTGTCGAAGTGATCGGTAGGGAGGGGGAGTTTTTTCAACTGCGTGCCCTCGATAGGGATTTCCATGCCTTAATGGATCAACAGGGTCATATGCCGCTACCTCCCTACATAACCCGTCAGGACGAAGGGGTGGATGAGAGCCGATATCAGACCGTATATGCCGAGAAGAGAGGTGCAGTTGCCGCTCCCACGGCAGGTCTCCACTTCTCCAATGAGATGTTGGCAGAGTTGGCGGAAAAGGGTGTCAATCAGGCAACAGTGACCCTGCATGTTGGAGCCGGTACATTTCAACCGGTACGGGTGGATGACCTGGATCAGCATGTGATGCATCGGGAGTATGCGGAGGTTGATCGGGCCGTTTGTGATCTCATTTCCAAGACCAAACAACAGGATGGGCGGGTAATTGCGGTTGGTACAACCAGTGTGCGAAGTCTGGAGTCTGCCGCTCAAACCGGTGTTCTGCAACCCTTTCATGGTGATACCCGGCTGTTCATCCGTCCGGGCTTTCAGTTCAATGTGGTTGACGCCATGATCACCAATTTCCACCTGCCCCAGTCAACCCTGATGATGCTGGTTTCCGCATTTTCCGGATATGAGCGGCTGATGGGTGCTTATCGGCATGCTGTTGAACAGCGTTATCGTTTCTTCAGCTACGGGGATGCGATGTTTCTCACGCCAGGTGAATCATCTTCGGCTTAAATAGTCCGGGTATCATTTGGCAGTGGGTTGGGTAAGAGTCTGAATTCAAGGCAAAAAAAAGCGCGGCAGGGGTGCCGCGCTGAAGTATTCCACCAAAGGAGGATGGAGGAGTGTGTGCTGATGCATAATGATCAGCACATTTGTATTTTCTAATATTATGAGCATTGAAGTCAAGAAACATTAGGGATTTCCCTAATACGAGTTCACAGAACATGACATTTCCTAGCATGATCGGTCGATGATAGGCTTCCAGGATCACTAAGAACGATGAAATTCAGTATCTTCCAGACTGATGGTGCAGCCCGCCGGGGGCAGTTGAGCTTTCCAAGGGGCAGCATTGAGACGCCGGCCTTCATGCCGGTCGGCACCTATGGAACAGTGAAAGCCATGACGCCTGAGGAGTTGGTGGATTTAGGTGCGGAGATCATCCTCGGCAATACCTTCCATTTGATGCTCAGGCCGGGAACCGAGGTCATTCGGGCCCATGGAGATCTGCATGATTTCATGCATTGGCAAAAACCGATACTCACCGATTCCGGAGGATTTCAAGTCTTCAGTCTGGGCGATATGCGCAAGATCACTGAGAAAGGGGTGGATTTCCGCTCTCCTATCGATGGCAGCAAGGTCTTTATGGGGCCTGAAGAGTCGATGCAGGTGCAGCGAAAACTCGGCTCCGACATTGTCATGGTATTCGATGAGTGTACTCCCTATCCGGCGACCGAAGAGGAGGCGAAGCAATCCATGGAGCTCTCCCTTCGCTGGGCCGGGCGCAGCCGGGATGCCCATGGGGATAATCCGTCTGCACTGTTCGGTATCGTTCAGGGGGGGATGTATGAAGGTCTGCGGGAAGCCTCTTTGGAAGGCCTCACACAGATCGGCTTTGACGGCTATGCCGTGGGTGGCCTGTCGGTAGGTGAGCCCCCTGCAGACCGATGGCGGGTACTGGATCATCTCAGCAGTCGGTTGCCCGGGGATAAGCCCCACTATCTGATGGGCGTGGGGACACCGGAGGATATTGTCGAATCGGTCGCCCGCGGTATCGATATGTTCGACTGTGTCATGCCGACCCGCAATGCCCGCAACGGGCATCTGTTTACCCATCAGGGTGCGGTGCGGATACGCCATGCGGCTCATCAATATGACGACAGCCCGGTGGATCCACTTTGTGAGTGCTATACCTGCCGCAACTACAGTCGTTCCTATCTGCGCCATCTGGATAAATGCAACGAGATTCTCGGCGCCAGGCTCAACACCATCCACAATCTTCACTACTACCAGAAGCTGATGCGGGATATTCGCGGGGCAATCGAGAGCGGGCGCTTCGAAGCGTTTCGTAGAGAGTTCTATGAAATGCGCACGGGCGATGGTGCCTAGGGCCTATGGGATTCGTGTGAACAGGCCCTAGGACCTGTTCACACTAATCCAGGTTATCCAATCCTGAGGATGTTAACAGCTCTCCATGCTGGTCGATGATAATCGCTTCCACATCATCAAGTCGGTTGATCAGGGCCATGCCGGCCTCGGCCCCCAGGACAAAAATACTGGTTGACAGGGCATCGGTACGCAGGGCATTTGCACCGAGAATGGTGACGCTCTGAACGTCCTTTGCGGAGTGGCCGGTTTTCGGACTGAGGATGTGGTGATATCGGACGCCATCGGTCTCAAAAAAGCGCTCATAATCACCGGAGGTTGAAACCGCACTGTTGGAGAGGGGGAGCACGGCAGCCATGGCTTGCTTTTTTCTTGGCGCCTGGATGCCGATATGCCAGGGCCTGCCGCGGTGATCACCGATCAGCCGACTGTCACCGCCGGCACTGATCAGGGCATGTTCAATCGCTCTTTCACGTAGCAGTGCAATGCCCCGGTCAACTGCATAGCCTTTGGCGATTCCCCCCAGATCGATCTTCACCCCCTTGCGCAGGAAGCGGACCGTATTGCGCTTGGGATCGAGCTCAATGTGTCGATAGTCGACGAGCGGCAGGGTTTGCCGGGTGCGCTGTTGGTCGGGCTTTTCGCCTGTCCGGTAGTCGTACTGGTGACCGATTGAGGCAAAGGTGATATCGAATGCGCCGCCAGTCAATTCAGCATAGTGGTGGGATTCCTGCAGCAGATGAAACAACTCACTTGAAATATCGATGGCTGACTCTGCCGCCATCCGGTTCACCAGGGTGAGTTCACTGTCGCTTTTGTAGGGACTCAGTTTTTCATCCAGTCGTTTGAACTCATCGAGAACGTCTGCAATTGCCAGCTCACCCAGTGTCGGATCTTCATGCCACAATTCGATGCTTATCCGGGTGCCCATGATGTCGGCCTGCTCACTGAGCCATTCAGCCTGGCTGATGGCCGGTAGCAGCCACCACAGCAGAAGCAGACCCGTTACTATCCTTACCATGGTTTACCGGTTGAGCGGTGTGCCGAGCAACCGGTTTGGCTCAAGAGGGCAGGAAGTCGATCGGATAGGATACAACGGCGGTCTCCACATCCTTACTGGCAAACTTGAACAGTTTGATGCGTGAGACCAACTTGCGTTCCAGTTTCGGATTGTTGAGTTCCGAAGAGATGATCCGGCACTTGCTCACCTTACCTGCTGGGGTGATGGTCAACTCCAGGACGACTTTGCCGCGCAATGAGGGGTCTTTACGCAGTGCCCGATTGTAGAGGGCATAGACGGCCCCTTTGTTCTGGTCAAATACCAGTTGAATCTCTTCCCTGGTTCGATTGCCCTTGTGGTCTTTACCCTTGGCTCCGCGATTGTATGCCGCGGCCTCACTGCCCTGGGTGATATCTTTGCTCTCAACCTGGGTGGTGGCACGGTTGCTCAGACCACTGCCCCCTGTCTCACGACTGAGCGCTGCCGTATTGATACCGCCACTGCCTTTGGTCGCGCCAGAGGAGATGATCGAGCGTTGACTGGTGTAGGTCTTGCGTCCCTCTTTGGAGAGTTTCTGAGCACCACGGACACTCGATACCACCGGATCTTCACGCAGATCGGCCAGTTGATCGGCGAAAGCCAGCAAGCCTGAGCTGGCCGCTTTTTTACGCACCTCTTCCGTCGAGGGCTTTTTCTTCGCGATCTTCTCGACTGGTTTCTTCTCCGGTTCAGGTTTTTTCTTGACCTCCGGCTTCTTCTCCTTTTTAGGCTTCGGTTTGGGCAGCTCCTTTTTGACTATTTTTTTCGGTTTTGGTGGTGGTGCCTGTTTCTGTTCCAGTATCAATCGTGCCAGGCGGGGCGGCAGGGTCTGTTTCTTGAAGCGCTCCTTTTCCGGTAGCTGAATCATAGGAACCAATAGCCCCAGTATCAGCGCAATCATCAGGGCGGATACGATAATCAGATGAAAGCGGCGCTCATCAGCGCTGGTATTGTTCCAGGGCAGATTAGAGGAATGACGGTAAGAGACGCTCACAGGGTCTGCCCTCCCTCTTTCTGCTCTGCTTTTCTAAGCACAGCCAGGGAGACACGGGGATACTCGGATTGAGCACAGGTTGCCATGACCCGCTTCAGTAAGGTGTAGGGAATACCTTTATCACCCATGATGGTGATCGATCCTTTGAAAGGTTCAATGCTACTGTTTTTGGAGCGCTCGGCATGACGTTGCAGTTCGTTCTGCAAGGCCGGCAGCAGGTTACCTTCCGGCAGTGGCTGGGAGAGGTCGATGACCCGATGTCCCTGTACCAGTATCTCTCGCTGGTTGACCATCACCACCAGATTTTCCTTGGGTTTCACTTCCGCCAGTGATTCAGGCAGGCTCAGGGCCTTGGCATTGGGCAAAACCTGGACCTCACCGGAATTGACCAGCAGAAAGAACACCAGGATGGTGAAGATATCCATCAGTGAGACCAGATTCAGAACCGCTGATCCTTTGTTCCTTCGGTGGTGGCGATCCATGCGTTTAGCACGACGCGACATCTTCATGAGGCGTTACCTTCATCCATTTTTGGAGCCTGGGAGGGTGGTGCGTCTCCCAGAGAGATCTCTGGAAAAAGCTCATATTGGACCACCGATCCAGACTCGACATTTTCAGTCATGCGTACAGCATCCATGACTTGAACCATGGTTTCATAGTTGGTTTCCGGTTCAGAGAGAATGAATACACTGCGCTTGTCCTGAAAACGGACTTTGATCTGTACCAGCAGTTCATTCAGTGCCTTCACGTCATATCCATCGGCGTTATTCTGGATACGACGGATCAAGCCTCCCTGTCGGTCGGCAACTTCCAGACTCTCTTTTCGGATGATCACTTCCAACTGAAGCTCTTTGATCTGTTTCAGCGTACCTTCACTGGCAGGCGGCAGATAGAGCTCGATAATGGAAAAGCGGGAAAACGCTGCCGTGATCAGCAGAAAAGGGATCAGGATCACCATCAGATTGAGAAAAGCGGTGATATTCAGCTCCGCTTCTTTGTGATGATGGCGAAACCGGCCTCTCATGCCTTACTCCTGGAGTAGGCCTTCTCGTTGAAGATGTTGAGGAATTTCACAGAGGCCATCTCCAGGCTGTCGACGATGGCTGTGGTTTTACTCTGCAGCAGGGCGTAGACCAGCAGTAGCGGAATCGCTGCCATCAGGCCGAAGGCGGTGGTGTTCATGGCCACCGAAATACTGGCGGACAAAAGGTCGGCCTTCTCTGCCGGATCCGCATTGGAGACCGCGGTAAAGGCCTGGATCAGACCGATGATGGTACCCAGCAGTCCAAGCAGGGTGGCGATATTGGCCAGGGTGCTCAGATAGTGCGTGCGCTTCTCCATCCGCGGGATGGCTTCCATCAAACCCTCTTCCATGGCGACTTCCACATCATCCCGGCGACGGGCTGTGCGTGCCCTGGCCAGGCCATAGGTGAGCATGGTGCCGATGGCAGTCTTCGATTTGTTCGCCGTCTCCATGGCTGTTTTGAAATCCCCGTCATTGAGATGCGGCAGTACCTGCTTCCAGGTGCGTTTGTTACTGCCGGTCGCCAGCGTCAGATAGATCCAACGCTCAATGGCAATGGCGATACCACCTGCAAAAATAAGCAGTATCGGGTACATAAAGAGTCCGCCTTCCTGGAAGAAACGGATGATTGTGTCGATGAGTTCCATAGGGTTCTCCGTTAGTATTCGACGAGGTTTATAAGACCTGATGACAGGTCAAAACAAAATCAGGGTTGTTTGCCATAGGGTGTTCGCAGTCAATATCTTTAGGGCTTTTCACCATATCTCTGATACCAATCGATCTGTCTGCGAAACACATCACGGTCCAGCGGAGAGAGCAGTTCATCCCGCCGGCCGGTTTCCGGTGGCATCATGCCGGTTAATCGTTTTGCGGATCGCCATGGCACCACATAGAGTACGTTGGGCGACTCCTTGTTGCCGAAAATCGCTGTGCCTTCCAGGTCGAGGCGCTGTTCTGCAAGGCAGCCCCAGGAGCTGAGCATCAGCAGGCTCAGCAGTAGAGCGATTAAGCTTGTATGTTTCTTCATCAGCATCCTGGTCACCTCTATTTACCGACCCGGCGTTGCAGGTCGATGATCCAGTTCTCCAACTCTTTGTCTTTGCTGCCCAGCATGGTTTGATACTGCTGATAGTGCTGTAAAGCCTGCTTCGGCTTGGCCAGATAGAGATCGTAGAGAATCCCGAGATTACGATGGGCAAGCAGGTAGTCCGGTTGATGGGACAGGGCAGCCTGATAGGCCTGTTCAGCCTGTTTGAATTTGCCCTGCATTCTCAACGCCACCCCTAGCAGATTGTGCGCAGTTGAACTCTCTTCATCAATTGCCAGGGCCGCATTAAAGGATTGCTCTGCTGCCTGGGGTGTCTGTTCATCGAGTTGAATGATGCCAAGATCGATATGGGGAGCTGTCTGTTTCGGGTACGCTTTGATCAACGTCTGAAGTTCCTGCTTGGCCTGCTCCAGTTTGTTCTTCTTGTAGAGTCGATGGATCGACTGAAGCGCCTTGGTCAGTTGCGGATCCTTGCTTACACTGGGTTGCGTCGTAGCGGCAACGGCGCTGCTGTTGCTCTCATCACTCTGTTGCTGTTGTGGTGTGGTCATACTGCTGCAACCGACTGTCAGCAGAATCAACCCAAGCGTGGCCAGTTGGATTTTAATTGATCGCATCGATCCACCCCTCCCACTTTTCCTGCTTGGCATATCGACCGGGAATCAACTTCGCAAGTTCTGCAAAACTCCTTTTCACCCACTCATCATAGATGCCTTGAGGCGCTCTTTCGATATTCGATTCATAGAGGGTGATCGCCTTCTCTTCGAATGGATAGGCCTGCTCTTCCAGAAGGATCTCATACTGTTCGAGCTCTTCCTCATTCAGCCCTTTGGGGCGCTCGGACGCCATCAATGCGGCACCGAACTGCTGGTAGATTTCACCAATTCGATGGGTGGCCGCCGTGGTCACTTCAGCCACACCATACTCGGCAGCTCTCTTGTAGGCATTGATCGCTTCCTGCATTTTGCTTTTCTTCGATTTCAGACTCTTTTCAATCGGAGCTTTGAGTTTTACCTTACGGAATGCACGACGTGGCGGATCGGCCAACTGAATGCTTGAGGTTGCCGCCAGATAGCGGCTTCGGTCGGTGCGCTGCTTACCGGCTTTGGCATCGACTTTGATGATCTGCCTCATCCACCACTCCCGTTTACCCCACTCACCGCTCTTTTCATAGAGTTCAACCAGACGCTGTCTTGCCTCAAGGGCGGGATCATAGGGATTGGGAAAACGTTTTATGTAGCTTTTGTAGGCGCTGATGGCCTGTTTGTTTTTGCCCGCTTTGTCGTACAGCTCAGCGGCCTGCCAGCCAGCTTCCCGCTGCAACTGTTTATCGCCGCTCTGTTTCGAGATCAAGGCGAGTTGGGAGGCGGCCTTCAGGGACTGCCCGGACTCCATGTAGGCAACAGCCAGTTTACTGTCCACCTCTGGAATCAACTCACTTTTCGGGTAGCGCTTCTTATAGGATTCGAGAATGGTGACCGCACCGGCCCAGTCGCCTGCCGCGATCAGGCTGGCGGCGGCATCATATTCAGCGGTTGCGAGGATGGTGGATGCCGGGGCCAGTGCGGCGATGCGCAGAAACTGTTTGGCGGCACCGCTGTGATCCCCGGTGGCGCGCTGGTCAGATCCCTGTTGATAGATACTGGCAGCCAATCGCTCTTCCAGTTTGCCACGCTGTTTGTCTTTACCTGAGGTCAGTGCAAGTGCCTGTTGGTAGGCCTGTTCGGCTGCCTTGAAATCCTTCTGTTCAAAGGCGGCATGGGCCGCGATGATCCAGGCGGTACGGCGCAGTTTTTTCTCCGCTGCCGGTTTCAGATTGGCGACCTGAAGGGCGGCTCCCCGGGCACGTCCCAGATCCTTCAGATCGAGCAGTTGATCAGCCGCCTCGGTCAGTACCCTGGCGCGACGGGAATCCTGTGGAAAGGCATCGCAAAATTTCAGGGCGCTCTCAACGCCCTGCTTACGCCAGACGTCACCGGGATCCTTAGTCAGCTGCTTCTGTTGTGCCGCATAGGCGAGGAGGGCGGCATAGCCCGCTTCAGCCCGTTTCCCATGGTTGGGAAGTTGATAGGCGCTCTGTTCGTAGGCGGTCACCGCCTGTGGGTAGTTTTTCAACTCAAACAGCAGCTCGCCCAGCAGAAAGCTGATATTGCCTGCTTTGGGATCAGTCGGGAAGTTGTCCAGATAGAGCCGATACCAATGGGCCGCCTGCTGACCCTGCCTGGCCTGCTCAGCGGTGATTGCCTTACTCTTTTTATTGCGGTTTTTCTGTGCCAGTGCGTGGTGGTATTCCGCCAGATCCTTGAGGTAGACCCGCAGCTGCTCACTCAGCCAGGTCTGATCCTCGGAACCGAGTTTTTGCCAGGTGTCACCGGCAACGGCGTAGTGTTGCGTGAAGGCTTTTTTGCTTTCGATGGCCTTGGCTGGGAAACCGTTTTTGGTATAGATCTCCACCACCTCCACCGACAGTCTTGGAGACTGGGGGTGGGCGGGGTTGAGGTTGACGAAAGCCTGGTAGGCATCGGCCGCATCCTGGATCCGTTCCTGTTTCAGATAGAGGTTACCCAGGCCCTGGTAGATCATATATTCATAGTTGCGATGACCGTGGCGATCGAAGTACTGGCTGATCCGCTGGGCGCCCCCCAGTTCGGAAAAGGTCAGGCTGATGACTCTGAGAGTCTCTTTCAGAAGCTCCTGGTCGGCCGGTGAGAGTTTACTGGTATCGATGGCTTGGGTATCACCCAGATTTCTATCGAGCAGCTGGGTGAAGGAGTCCAGGCCCTGTTCCACCTTACGCTGTTTGAAGAGTGACCAGCCATGCTTGAACAGTGAACGGTCATAGTAGGGGGTCTGCTGTTGCTGTTTGAGGATCTCCCCATAGGCCTGTTCCGCGTTGCTGAATCGCTGCTCAACAAAGAAACGTTCGCCTTGTCTGAAACGGGCCTCCTGCCAGTATTCGCTTTGCGGATATTTTCTGATCAGGGTGTCCAGAGTCTGCATCATCGCTGGCATCTCACCCTGTAGTTCGTAGGCTCTGGCCAACTGATAGAGCACCAGATCACTGGCGTTGTAGTCGGGATCGTTTTCCAGCAGTCCCTGATAGAGTTTGATTGACTGATTCAGCTCTTCACCGCTTGGTGCAGGCTCATCCTCGCTCAGCAGTTTGGTCTCGCTGCGTTCCAATTCCAGATCGGCAAGACGGCGGGTGGCTTCACTGTGCAGACGCTGATCCGGATTGAGTTTCAGCAGCGCCCGATAGTTTTCAATCACCTCATCCCGCTCAGACGGGGCGATGGCGCTCTGTTCAATCTTGACCGGCTCTGCCTCAAGATCCGCCAGTGTGGCCTCATTGGGGCCTCCCCCCTTCAATACCGGGGCGGAGCAGCCGTAGGCTGTCAGACTCAACAGGCCGAGGTAGAGAGCGGGTTTCACTGCTGCTGCACTCCTCTGTCCGTGCTGATGTCGAGTAGACTGGCAACCCCGAAGCGCGCCTGGATCAGGTAGTTGTTAACCAGTGTTTTGCGTTGTTCCAGCCTGGCCAATGCCATCTCCTGAAGGTTTTTTGCCTGTTGTCTGCGAAGCGCTGTAACCTGCTCCAGTAATTCGGGAATCTTCTCCTGCAGGCTGTCTATGCGTGTCGACAGATCACCGAATCTGTTTTCTGCCTGCTCTGTTGAGGCCGCCAGCTCCGTCTGCTGGACTTTCACCGACTCGATGTTCTGGGTCAGCGCCTTCATCTGTTTTTTCAGATTCCAGACACGGGTCGGGTGTTCCGTAACGGTCCGCCAGATCAGGATCCCCTCCATCAATTGGGCAATCTCCTTTTGCACCTGGAACTGTTCTGGGGAGGCGGATTGGCTGATCAGAGTGTCGATACGCTGCAGACGTTCGATTAACCTCTTCTCCTCACCCGTTGCCAGAATAAAGGCCGGCTCTTCCTCCGATACCGCTACGTTGTAGTGCGCATCCAGTTCCGCGTGCTGCTGCTCAAGCTGCTTCAGCTTGTCGCCCCTGAGGAAGGCTTCCACCCGGGGAAGCTGCTCTTGATAGGTCTGCTGCTGATTGTCGAGCATGGTGAGATAAGCGGTGATCTTTGTCTGCCACTCCTGCAGGTTTTTTTCCAGTTCCCGCAAGTCCCTGTAGTCCTGAAATCGTTCCTGGAAACGGTTGCCTGTGAGCAGAAACGGCAGCAGGGTATGCAGTTGTTGCTTATCTTCCTGGTTTTCCACCATCAGGCTGTCGGGGAAACCGCCCTGGTTGATCTGCTGTATGATCTGATCGACTGAGCCGAGGCTCTGATCGTAGGTTGTGATGGCGTTCTGATAGGCGTCCAGGGATTGCTGTTCTGCTTTCAGTTGGGCCAGCACATAGGGTATCGCCAGCTTGGCCTCCAAAACGGCTGGATCGCTTGGGTTGCGGTCGGCGAGAAGTTGCCAGGGAGCGAGTGCCTGCTGCTCCTTGCCCTGTTGCAACGATGCCCAGCCAAGCCCGAGCAGGGCCTGATTGCTTGAGGATCCTTTGAGTCGTACTTTTTGCAGCGAATCCTTGGCCGGTTGCGGCTGTTCTGCCTCCAACAGCAGATATCCACGGGTCAGATTGGCCCTGTCCCGTATCGCTTTGATCTCTTCGTTGTCCTGCTCGTTATGGCCATCACCGATGGTTTTGAGGATCTCCAGGGCGGTACCGGACTGTTCACTCTGCAGCAGCGCCAATGCCCGGTTGAAATCACCATACAGCGACCACTCGCTGTCCCCGGAGATTTCCGTCAGCGACTCAACCGCATCCGTTGGTTTGTTCCGTTTCAGTGCGATCAGCCCTTCAAGGTGCTGTTTTTCATCTTTCGCATCGATCGGCTGTTCAGCTCCGATCTGACTCAGTGCCTTGGCGGCGGCGGGATCCTCTCCCCGGCGGTAACGGGATTTGCCCAGCTGCAACCAGGCCTTGTTCTGTATTTTGGGGGTGGCGCTTGTCTTCAGTACCCGGTTGAACAGGTTTTCCGCCGTATCCGGCATGCCATAGGCTAGATAGAGTCCACCAAGCAGCAGCTCGGGTTCATCCGCATAGTTCTGCATCAGTCCCTGCTTTCTTGCCGAGAGCAGACGCACTATGGCTGGGAAGTAAGCCTCCTGGTAGAGTTGGAAGAGTGCCTCACCATAGTGCAGATCACGCAATTCCTGGGGCTCTCCCGGTTTTATCTCCGCGCTTGCGGTGATCGGGAGGGCCAGGCAGGTCGTGAGGAGCAGACGGGGTATCAGACCGTGTGGCACCTATCTCACTCCCACTCCCGGATCTCGAAATCCGGCTGCTGCAGTGCGGCGCTATCGACAATCTTGAGTTCCAGGTACTTGGGTCCCAGACCCTTCTCGAAACTGACGGTCGCGCCTCGCTTGTAATCCCGGCCTTTTGGCCCGACGCCGGTAAAGAAGGCAACCAGTTCATGGGTGCCCGCTTTCAGATTCCCCAGATAGATCCGCTGTACACCACCCCGTTGCAGCGCTTTCAGTTCACGCTCTGTATAGAGGTGGTTGGAGAGCTCCTTGTTATCGATCTGTAGTTGCACAGAATCGAGTTTGAAATAGGTGCCGATATCCAGGGAGAGAAATACCGAGACCTGGGTATTTCCCGGAAACAGCAGCTCTTCCTCTAGGATGAAGAGTTCTCGATTCAACTCGATCACTGCCTTTTTCAAGCTCTCGACCTGTTTGTCCAGTCCCTGGTCAGCCTGGGCAGGACCGGCGGCCCACGTGGACAGACTGAGGCAGCAGGCGAGGAGAAATAGAGTGCGGAATAAGATCTTCAAGATGTCATTTCCCGGGTCATGAATAAAACTGTGTAATGAAGAAACAAATCTATATGAATTAGTGTGTTGCGTTTGCGATCATAGTCACAGGTTGATCTTGGAAGTTGGTAAAAAATGCCCAAACAGGTAAATCATATGTGATGTCGCAGTTTCTCGCTACGGTTTACTGATGATTTGGGGCTGCCGTTGAAGCTGAGTTAGGGCCTGTGCAATCTTACCTGATTGCCATCTCTCAAGTATTAAATGAATTTATTATAAAAACTAGGGTCATAGCGGTTACTTACATTGTGGTTGTATGTCATATTGAGCAGACAGTCACTACTGAACAAGAATAAACGCCTTGTCGACCACCCTCATGCTGGTCGACCTAACACAATCTCTTGCTTTAGTTCATGGGTAAAACTAACCAGTTCTGTCGATCCTGGGAAGGGCATTCCCTATTTTTGATCAATCTCTGGTCAATCCTGCTGCTGTCTCTGGCGGCAAGCGGGGTGGCTCTGGCCAGCCAGCCGGAACCCTTCCATGTGCGCAATATGAATCCCTTCACCCTGCTGCATGGTCTACCGGTGGCAACCCCGTCTGAAATACTCGATGATCAACAGACCAGCCTCAGTCTGCAGTTGGATGTGGCCAATACCTCGATGGAGACCGTCGAGGAGAATGAGCAGGTGACCCTGGATGGGGAGACCTACCGGCTGGCCGTGACCTGGCAGCGGGGAATCGGTTCAGGTTGGCAGGTCGGTGTCGAAGTGCCCTACCTGTCCCATCGGGGTGGTGGCTTGGACAGTCTGATCGAAAACTGGCACGACCTGTTCGGCTTTTCCAACTCAGACCGGGATGACTGGCAGCAGAACCAGTTGCGCTATCTCTATATCCGGGATGGGGTAACCGAAGTCAATATCCAGGAAGAGGTCAGCGGTATCGGTGATATACATCTGCAACTCTCACGGGAACTGATTCTGGCAGATGACGAGTTGAAGGCTTCCATGCATATGGGGTTGAAGCTGCCTACCGGAGATGAGGAGTCACTGCTGGGAAGTGGCGCACCTGACCTGTCGATCTGGCTTACCGGCTCTGATCGCAAGCTGATACCGGGTTGGCCCTTTGGCGGATACGGTCATCTCGGTGTGCTGCTGATGGGCAAGGCGGATGTGCTGGAGGAGGATCAGCGGGAGTTTGTGATGTTCGGTACCCTGGGACTCAACTGGCAGGCCTACCAATGGTTGGACCTGAAGGCCCAGATCGATGCGCATACCCCCTTTTATCACAGTAAATCAGATCAGCTGGGTGGCTCTGCCGTGATGCTGACGTTCGGTGGAACCATACCTTTGGAGGGTGGTGATCATATCGATCTCTCTCTGGGGGAGAACATGACCACCGATATGGTTCCAGACCTGATTTTCAACATCCGCTATGAAGCCAGATTTTAATCCGGCATAGCGCTGACAGCCGTTAATCTGCCTGTTGATCCGGTTTGTCAGAGCGCTTTCTGAGCGCCAGTAGGATCAATACGATGCCGGCTGCGACAAAGGGCAGGCTGAGTACCTGGCCTGTGCTCAACCAGACATCGGTGGTGTATGCTGCCTGCTTGGTTTTCACAAACTCAACCAAAAACCGGGTGGTGAATACGCCGACCAGAAACATCCCGAAGATCAGTCCATCCTCGATCTTATGGCGCATGCGCCGGTAGAACAGCATCAGTATGACAAAAATCAGCCCATAACCTATTGCCTCATAGAGCTGTGCCGGGTGTCGGGGAATCTGGTCGATCCGTTCGAAGATGAAGGCCCAGGGGAGATTGGTCTGGGTGCCGTAAATTTCCGAATTAAACAGATTTCCCAGACGAATCAGCATGCCAACCAGCGCGGTCGGGATGGCAAAGCGGTCGAGCAGCCAGAGAAAGGTCTCACCGGACTGGCGTTTGTGGATATAGAGCGCGAGGATTACTCCGAGCCCACCGCCATGACTGGCCAATCCCCCCTCCCAGAAGGCGGGTATCTTCCACGGATGGGCTAGAAAGTAGGCTGGATCATAGAGCAGGCAGTGGCCCAGTCGGGCACCGGCAATCGTCGCAATCACCAGATAGATGGAGAGGCGTTCCAGGTGCGCGGCATCCCGGCCATCATTTTGGTAGATCCAAACGATGGTCTGATAGCCCAGAAGATAGGCCAGTGCGAAGAGTGCGCCATACCAGCGAATCTCCAGTCCGGCAAAGGCAATCAGTGTGGGGTCGATATTCCAAACGATGAAATCGAGGGCTTGTTGCTCCATCTCGGGATTTTCCTGGGGGATAACTGCAGGTGTGAATTCTAATCAATCGCCGGCTGGATTGGCAGCTGTTTTTATTTGTTTCAAATCCTCGGGATGCAGGGTCAGCTCAACGGGTCGGCCATCGATCTAGTCAGGCTCAGCCGCATTGCCTGGAAATGTCATCAGTGTTGTCAGGTAGAGCAGGATTGCACAAAGTAAGACAGTTTTAAAACCATACTGGATGGCGATCACTGTGGAGAGTCCGGCGCTGATCACCGAAGCATAGCCATTGATTCCCCAGGCCCAGGGGATCTGATCTGCCCGGTTCCGCTTCATGGCTGCGATCGCCAGCGGAAAAGGCATCCCCATGCAGATTGCCATGGGTGCAATCAGCAGGATGGTAATCGCGATTTTTATTGCCACCGGGAGGTGGGTGAGGGCGTCAAACAGGACAGGGAGTATCAGCATATAACCCAGACCGATTACGCACAGAGCGAGTATCGCCTTGGCCGTGCTCTGTTTGTAGCTTTGGTTTTGTGAGAGCCGTTCGCTCAGGTAGCTTCCCAGGCCAGAAAAACACAAAAAGGCTGTCAGGGATGCGGCGATGGCGTAGATCGGGTGATGCAGAAACAGCTGGAACTTTTGAATGGTACCGATCTCAATCAGCAGAAATGCCAGACCGATGGCGCCGAAATAGCCGATGACGGATCCACTCTGGTTGCTGTTGGATGGCGATGGGTTCTTTGGCATCAACAGCAGCGGTAGCAGGATCAGCAAACCACTGAGCAGACCGGTGATCCCCAGGCTGAGCAGTAATACCACATAACCCCACTCAATCAGCGGCATACCTCCACTGCCGCGCAGCTTCAAGGCTTCGATAAAACTCTGCCATTTGAAGAAGTGATTGAAATAGGGACGATCGTCTGTTGCAGGTCGCAGTTCAAACTTATAGTTGTCGATCAGATTCTCCAGCTCTCCCGAGGCAATTTGTCGGGTCGCCCGATAGAAGTTGGCTTCGCTGAGCAGGTTGTAGCGATTGCTCTGCTCCGCTTTCAGTTGGTGGTGGTAAGCCTGATCAAACAGCCGGGTACGGCAGAACTGTTCCGTTTTCTCCAGCTCCCGGTTTGTGAACAGACCGTTCTTGATCAGCAGGGTACTGGTCTGCCAGTTACGAATCATCAGCAGACGTTTTTCGATGTTATCAAGCCGCATTGCCTGGAGTGCCTGGTGAGCGGTTGCAAAAAGCTTCAGGCTGTCCCTGGGAGGCAACTTGATCCATCGGGTGATCGACAGGATGCCCTCCGGACGCAACCTGGAAAGATAGAGCTGCATCGCCTCCCGGGTATAGAGATAGCTCTCATTGAGTGCATAGAGCCCTGATGAAGAGGCGCTGGCACCCTCGGTCAGTGACAGTTTGATCAGGTCGTATTGCTGTTGACTCTCAAGCAGATAATCCCTGGCCTCTTTGATATGCAGCTGAGTGAACGGGTTATCGTATACCGGTCCGGCAAACGATCTGTAATCCTGGTTGACCAGCGCTATGATCTGCGGATTGAGCTCCAGGGCATCGATCGACTCAACCCGGTGATAGTGAGCCTGCAACAGGTCTGAGCCGGTACCGCTGCCGATCACCAGCAGCTTGTCAGGCGTTTTAAGATGGTAGGCCAGCGCTGAGGTGGTCTGGTCGAGATAACTCAGCTCCTCCCGACGTTGCGGATAGCGGGTGATGGCGCTCAGATTATCCCCATCGACGAACAGGCCGATCTGCTCAAGAGGTTCAACTGTGTTGAGCAGGCTCAGTCCTGGCGCATGCCGGAAAGGTATCTGGGGATTCACAACCAGAGTCAGATGGCCGAGAGGACTGGTCCGTTGATCGATGATGCGGGCACCCTTGATATTCAGGGTCTGGGCCAGCGATTTGTAGGGCGAGTAGTTGAGTTTGAGATCCGGGATGATGACGAAAAACAGTGCTGATATCGCAACGGTCAGCAACTGTAGGGTAGTTTTAGGCTTGATGGCCGTTTCCCAAATCGCGATGAGTGTGGCAACGACTCCGGTCAGGCTCAGGCCGATCAACAAGTTCTGCGGCATCACATAATAGATCGCGATCAAGGTGATGATTGCACCCAGGCCGGCGCCGATCAGATCAGCCGCATAGAGCTTAGAGACCGTGTCGCGGGGATAGTGCATGAACGTCATACAGATCGCTGAGGCGGCAAAGGCAAAAGGCAGGGCCAACAACAGGAAGATCAGAATCAGTCTGAGAATCTGGGCGGGATTCCAAAACAACTCTTCGATATTGAAGCTGATCGATTGCGCAAGCATGAATCCGCTGATGCTGCTCAAGGCAAACAGCAGAAGCGCCAGGCTATAGAGTTGACTGAATCGGCGTAATACGATGGCTGGTCTGAGATAGAGCAGACTGCCGCTGATACCGTAGCCCAGCAGCGCCAGAGCGATCACCAGATAGGCAAAATGGTGCCATTGAATGATCGAGAAGAGGCGCATCAGCAACAGTTCATATCCCAGTGCCGATGCAGAGAGCAGCATCAGCGAGAGATAGGGTGGCGAGCTGTTGTCGGTCACAACTCGGACTTGTTGATCAGCGGTACGAAGCGAACCGGCAGAACCTGCCGTACCGTCACTTCATTCTGCCGGTCCTTGTTCACCAGCAGCAGCTGTTGGGTCATGAAGCGGCTGCCCACAGGTATGATCATTTTGCCACCGGGTTTCAGTTGTTCGATCAGTGGAGGTGGAATGTGACTGGCTGCTGCGGTAACGATGATGATGTCGAAAGGCGCCTCTGATGCCCATCCGTGATAGCCATCCTCGATGGCCACCTCGATATTACGGTAGTCAAGCTTCTGCAGGCGTTCCCTGGCAAGCTTGCCCAATGGCTCGACGATCTCCATGGAGAACACCTGCTCTACAAGACGCGACATCACCGCAGCCTGATAGCCGGAGCCGGTACCGATTTCCAACGCCTTGTGTTGCGCTTGCGGCGCGATCAGATCGGTCATGATGGCAACGATGTAGGGTTGGGAAATGGTCTGCCCGTAGCCGATCGGCAAGGGTCTGTTTTGATAGGCAGAATCCCGTTGTGATTCTGGTACGAACAGATGCCGGGGAACTGTTTTCAAGGCTTCGATGACCCGTTCATCAAGCTGTTTCTTCTCCAGGTAGTCACTGGTTTGATCTACCTCCCGCTGAATGGTTTGCACCATTCTCTGCCTGGCTTCGGTGTAACCCTGATCCGATTGTTGGGCAGTTAAGCCTGTGAACACCAGACTTAACAGCAGTGCCGTGAATCGTTGTCGAGTCGTCAACATGGTGCAGCTCCTACAGGCCGTGGTTTGTCAATCTGCGAAGCTTGAAATGAGCCTGATAGACCTAGAAATTGTCAGATTCCGACGGATTGAAATAGATTGAGAAAGCCTCTGGTCATTTCATTTTTTCGTCATCCCGGTGTACGCCGGGATCCAGGAAATCCTGCAGATGAATTCCGTTCTATCCAAAACGTGCAATCCTGATAATTTAAATATAGCTCGAAGTGAATCTGTGCAATGAATTTGTCTCAACAGTCTCTGGCAGTGTGGCGCTATTGGTAAGCACAATTGGCGTCAATGGGTACTGTTTCCGATCTGAGCCAGGCCATGGCGCAAGCTTCAGGAGCATAATCGCTGCTTTGTTCGACCAGCTGCAGCAACTCATCCATCGATGCCGCACTGCCGACATTGGCTAGGAAGAATTCTCTGAGGATCCGGTCGAGCAGATCCACACCCAGTGAAAACTCCAGGTGTTTGAAAAAGAAAGCCCCCTTCATATAGGGCGCGGTGCCGAACAGCCCATCCTGCAGAATATCGATCTGCTGGCATCCGGCCGGCCAGGCGATTTTGTTGCCACTGCTCTGTTGCAGTTGGGCCAGTCTTGCTGCATAAGATGCCCAGACCTGATCACCCGATGCCTCACCGGCAATTGCGCTGACAGCTCGCGCTGTAAGATATGAGGCGAGGCCTTCAGAGAGCACGAAATCCTCCCAGCAGGCGATGCGTACACCGTTGCCAAACCAGCCATGCGCGGCTTCGTGAACATGCACCCATGGATCGGATATCGAGCTTGAGGCGATATGCCAGAAGGGGTGGTGCTCCATGCCGCCGAACTGGCCTGGACCCCAATCGACCGAGACACTGGCAACAGCCTGACCGAACGGGTAAGGACCATAGGTCTGTTCATACCAATCAAACACATCACGCAGATAACGACTGCCGTCGAGCGCCTGCTGTTGCAGATCCGCTGGATAGTAGATGCCTACCTCAGTACCGGCTGCCGTCGTTCCCAGATTGCTGAACAGGTAATCGCCGACCACCCAGGCCAACATATACGCGGGTGCATCGCTGATGACCGATGCCGGGTAGATCACTTCAGAATCCGTTGGCGCGCCATTGATCTGCAGCTCATAGCCGCTCCCCTCTGCCGGTTCGGATTTGCATGGGAACAGATTGCCACAATAGTAAGGCCAGGTGAAACTCATGCCGCCATCCAGTAAACCATTGAAATTACTCTGCAGGTTGAGGCTGTAATCGATGGAGAGTGTCACCTCATCAAGTGATGGAGGGACACCGATATGCAGAGTGCCGTTTTCGTTTTGGTAGTTGAGCTGACGGCCGTTCGCTGTGACCTGTGCGATGATTAGATCACCCGTCTCAAAGGAGGCGCCGCTGGTGGTGGTTGAGCCTGACAGCAGGATGTCCGCACTGCCCTGCATTGTTTCCAAGTCGATGCTCAGACTGGTGAGCAGGATGTCCCGCTGCCAATCCTCTGTTGCCGGTGGTGTGGCGCTGTTCCCCGAGCCATCTCCGCCACCACAGGCGGATAGCCAAAATACGAGAGTGACGGTTGCAGGGTAGAGTAATCGTTGTCTCTTGTCCGAGGTAGAATGCTTCGCCTTGTCCACTGGCAGATCTCTGAAATCAACTCTCCAGCATTCATCATACCGTTTTAATAGAATAAAACCGCAAATGAACGTCAATCTCCGCAAAACGCAATAATAAAGTGTTAACTCTTATTTTTGCATTGATTTGCGGTGATTATCTTTACAGAGGTTTGCTGCGCCACAGCTACATGATCGGATTGAAAGCGGTCAGACTGTCGAGCATGGTTGCATTCCCCAGACTGGTGCCGAACAGGGAGCTGAACTGACCCTGTTCGCCATGCAGCGCAAGGTAGTTGAGCGCAACGGTCAATACCAGCTGATTGACGTTGTTGGCCGCCGGGCTTGAGCCGTTGTCCACTGCACCATCGGCGGTGAAGTAACCAATCTGCTGATGACGTAACTGCTCATCGGCGCTGGCGCCTGCCAGGGTGGGTTGGCCGGCCGGGTTGAATACCAGGAAGAAGGAGGCGGCAGTGGATTGGTTGTCGCCGGTCCAGACACCCTTGCCGCGACCGTCGGCCGAGTTATCCAAGGTGCCGTTACTGGAGACCGAGCCGTCACTAAAGACATACAGCATCAACGGGGTGCCGATACGGGCGGCATACTCGATACAGGCCCCCATGCAGCGACCGGCGCGCAGATCCCGAATCTCTCCAACCGCACGGTCACCGGTATGGTAGTCGTAGCCACCCATGGTGATGGTGCCGGCGCCGGCATAGCCGTTAATGACCAGCTTCATCACTGAGGCGGTTTTACGGAATTCACCATCACCGTCGAACTCCTCCTGAGTGAAGATCGGGCCGATGATGTCCGGGTCAGCGGTGACATCCAACGCCGCCGGATCGCCATAACGATCCACCAGGTCGGCACTCTTCACATAACCGCAGCGGACCAGCTCTTTGACGATCTGGTCGGTGGAGATGCCGGTGTTGACACTGTCCAGCTTCATATCGGAGATCCGCTGGATCGCCTCCATCACCGCAACCGCATCGGACTGGTCGAGCATGCCGACCAGCTTGCCGGTATCCACCAGGCCGGTGGTGTCACTGGGACGGTCGACTTTGGTGGGTCGCACGGCAGGATCGACCTGGTCCGCCGGTGCCAGGGAGTTGCCGCCCGAGTCCGAGCTGCGGGAACCGATCAGAGTCAGCAGTTCCCCATCGGCGCCGCAACGGTTGATCGCATACATCGGATTGTGGGGATTGTTGCCGGTATCGTTTTCAGAGCGGGCCGGAATGATAGCGCCATTGATGTTGGCCCGATTCCCCACCGAGACCTTTTCCAGAATGCCCCGCAGAAATGCACTGTCGGAGTGGAAGGCAAGGCCCAGTTCGCTATTGATGAAGTCATTCAGGTTGGTGTCGGGGTTGACGATCGAGGGCACCATGTCACCCGGCAGACCGAGCCGGTTGTAACCCGCGGTGGTGAGGAAGTCGAGCTGACCTCCCTGTCTTCCGGCCAGAACATTTGATCCGGCGATATTCGCGCCGCCTGCCAGGTCGAAACAGATGAATGGTATCTTGCCGCCACCCAGGGTATCGATGCCGCAACTGTTCTTCAGCGTCTCAAGGTCCGGCGAGAGTGCCGCCCGGGCTTCTCCGGGATTGGCAAACAGCCCGAACAGGGAGGGGGTGGTGACAGCACCGAGGCCGGCCATCATGCCCTGACGGATAAAGTCCCTGCGGCTGACCGGACGAGGGTGGTCCGGGTGGAGCAGTGGGGCGTCCGGCGATAGGTTTTTCACTTTTCTACGCATCTTAGTCTTTCCGTCTGGGTTTCTATTGCAGTAGCACTATGGCACTGCCCAGCAGTGAGGCACAGGCTGCCTTGGTTGCCTTTTCGGTTCGGTCTGCGGCACATTGACCGCTGCAGCGGGCCAGTCCGACGCTGCCGGTTAGCAAGCTCATCAATTCGCTCTCGACCATCGCAGGATCGGGTTGGGTGGTGAGGTTTTCACCCATGAAATTGACGATCAGTGGGGATACCACCTGACTCTGCCAGGTCGCTGTGGCGATGTCGTTGGCGTTGACATTGAAATCGAAACCGGGGAAGAAGCCCGCTCTCAATGTGGTGTCGTCAACCATCGCGCTGCAGTATTCGATCGCCAGTTGCGAAACAGCCACCTGATGAGATGAGAGAAAGCCGTTGATCGCTTCCGCCGAGGGCAGTTGCTGCTTGATGGTGGTATAGGTGGTCTGTACCGCTTCAAGGGTCTGACTGACACCGGTGAGGGATGCCATGGTGACGTTGATCTCATCGAATGTACGCAAGCCGACTGTGGAAACCGGTTCACCATCAGCCGGTTCTGCCGGGGGCAGTGCTTCAGGCTCTATGAAGACGTTGGTGTGTTCGCCCAGTCGCTCGAAGGTGAGGAAGAACTGATCGTTTTCCGAACCCTTTTCAGTGGCGATGGTGGTGCCGATGTTCGACAGCACCTGACCGTTGAGTGTGTATTCGGAGTCGTTGATGGTGGTATCGAGGGTGGCATAGGCCTGACCGATGGCCGCCTCTTTACCATTGATGCCGATACGCATGCCCTGAATCGGAATCGAACCCGGCAACACGCTCTCATCCAGGCTGATGAACTTTGGCTGACGGAACAGGTAGCTGTAGTTGTCGAACTGGCTGACTTCGATCATCACATAGCTTTGAGGCAGGTTGAGCAGGCTGCTGACATTGAACAGCAGGAAATACTTTTCACCGACACCCGCTTCGAAATTCTGTTGGATCTGTGCCGCATTCAATGCCCGGTTATGGATTGCCAGCAGTCGCACCTTGCCCGCCCAGGGGCGATCGCCTGAGGCTTCATTTCCCAGTACCAGGGCGTAGGTGTCGTCCCAGTCGTTGAGATTGCCCGCTGCGGTCTCATCCAGATCATCGGTGTGGAGACCATTGACATAGACCTGGCGTCCATTCTCCGGGTCGAAAGTGACCACCACATGTTGCTCGGTGGCCTGAAGGTCCTCGTCATCATCCGAGGTGGAGTGGGCTGGCTCCCCGTTGCCGTCCGTGGTGCTGGAACGGTGCAGGAAGTCGTAGTTGTAGAGCGTTTGCCCCAGTGTGAAGTTACGATCATCCGTACCCGCAGAGTAACTGATGATTCTGGCCGGTCCCTCCTGGGTGACATTGCTTGGCACCACCCAGGCTTCCACCGTGTACTCGCCGGTTGCCTGGATCAGCTGGCTCAGCTTGCGGCTGTCGCTGGTACTGCCCTGGGCCTTGCCGGTTCTGAACTCCAGCCCCCAGCCTTCCACCCAGGTAGTATCCCCACTCAGGGTCAGATTGATTGAAGGATCCACACCGCTGGTGTCGTAGGCGGTATTGCCACTGCCGGTCTTGAATTCATACAGGGCGATGACATCACTCTCCTGGCGACTGCCGCCACTGGCTACCGTACCTTCCGGCAGGGTCAGTGCGCGGCTGACCACCAGATCCGGATCGACCGGTGTCGGCGAAATGCCGCTGGCCATGTCGTTGATGGCGGTCTCCATCTCCTGCGCATTACTCGGGCAGTCATCCCAGCAGTTGTGCAGCTCGATCAGACGCTGTACCAGACGGGAGTTGGATGGGGTATCGAGATCGATCGAAGTCTTCACCGCCGCATAGGCGGTCTCCACATCCGCTGCGGCGAAATAGGGGGATTGAGGTGCGGCCGCATCCTCGACGTGACACTCGGTGCAGTAGTCGGTCAGCAGCGGATGGACGTGGCTGGCGAACAGGCTTGAATCGTCCGGGAAGACCTTGCTCTCACCAACCACGTTTTCAGGCGGTGCCTCCAGTTCGATCTGACGGCCCGCATTGGCGCCACCGCCAACCCATGATTCGATGTAGTTGGCGATGATGGTGGCACAGGCACTGTCGCTGGCTTCCCAGCAGTTGTGACCATTGGCGACCTTGGTGACCAGGGAAGACTCATCCGGCTCACTGCGATTGATGAAAGGATTGACCGCTTCATAGGCCTGATTGACGTCATCCTCGCGGACGAACAACGGTGCCTGACCGCCGGCGTTGTGGCAGGCGCCGCATCGGTTCTGTGCCCGCAGAGGCTCCCATACACTCACCCTGAACCCCTGTATGTCACTGGTGCGGGCGGCCGGGCCGCTGTAGGTGCTGGAGGTGACCGTGGTCTCCTGCTGCGGATCGTTGGAGACCCCATCCTGGCACGCCTGCAGGCCGAACAGTGAGAGAATCGCCATCAGCAGCCAGGCAGATCCGTTGAATCCCCGACAGTTTTTATATCCGTTTAACATGTTCACTGATCACTCTCCCGCACAATGGACGGCCGCATGTGCGAACACGTGCTTCATGTTGTAACCGGATTTGAAACTGCTGGTGATTTCGGCGATCTTGTTGCGATCCGCACGATCCACCGGTGCTCGCAGACAGACCGCCTGAAATGCCTTGGTGACCTGGCATTCGGCAAAGGCGTGGCTGTTGGCCAGCTCCTCGCCCATCGACTTGGCGCCGTAACCTGTACCCGGCAGGTTGCTGTCCCAGCCCAGGCTGGCATTCGGTCCCTCCCGCCAGTAGTTGTCCCAGCGGTCGTCCGGTGTGGTATAGCCATCCTTGAACACTGAGCTGTTGATCAGATACTTGGGCTGGACGCTGCCCGGGGTGTAGGCCAGAGTGCCGATTTCCGGATCATCGGTATATTCAAAGTTGTAGTAGGCGTAGGCCTGTCCGAGGGGTTCCATACCGGCGTGGCAACCCACGCAGTTGTTGAAATAGACGCGGCTGTCACCGCCCGGACTGCGGGAGGCATCCTGGCGTACCCGATCGCTGGGGCGGGTCGGATCCTTGATCAGTTCCAGGTCCTTGCAGAGATGGTTGAGCATGGTGAAGCGGAACATGCTCCGGTTGGTGCCATCGATGAAGAAGGCCCGCGCCGAGGCACGGGTGGTGATCACTCCGGCGGTACCTTCAGGCGGTAGGCCAGTGACACTCGACTGGGTGTTTTGCTGTAACACCTGTTTCAGGTCGAGGCCCTGATTCTCCATCGTCTCATAGTGATCGTTGTTACTGTTGGAGTAGGCCGGTGAGTTACTGCCTGTGTAGATGATGTCCGCAGAGAGCAACTGATTGAATGGTACCTCATCGCGTACCATGCCGATCACGGTCGCCGTGTAGTCATTCAGGGGAGCAAAAGGGGTCTGGTCCTCATTGGTCCAGGGGGTTGCCCAGTTTTTCAGGGTCACATTATAGAAACCCGGGTGTTCAATCGCCAGCATGGCGGCGGCAAGGGGATCGTTGTTGTTTTCGATCTCGTCGACCATCTGTGCCAGGGTATCCGCACTTGGGGGGACCCCGGCGATACGATCGTGTATCCGCTTTGCCTGTTCCCGGGGGCCTGAGACCGCCGGCATCATGGTGCCAAGCGCCAGGACCAGCGCAATCACCCTGATGGTTGTGTTATAGCTGTTTCGAGCCGCAGATGGGTGTGTTTCCGACATATTGACTTGCCCCTGAATCCCTATTCTCTACACCGACGGCTGAAAGCTCGGCCGGCTGAATGCAACGCTTTCCCTTCCTTCTATATCAGCGGTTATTTTTGTCAATCCGAAGTCACGGATTCGTGAACACTGTTTCTCCAGGTTGTGAACTTGAGCACTGATTGGGGTTTTCGATCAGGTAGACTCTCAAGTCCATGATTTTATTAGTCGATAGCAGAATTTAACTCTATCCAAAAGAGACCTCTGTCCGAGCTGCGACAATCATATTTAAGGGAACGGACTGTTTAATGAGACCAGTGAAATCCAAGTGGCTATTGAGTCCTCTGTCAGCGCTCTCAATGGCCTTTTTGCTGTTCGGTTGCGGTGGCGGTGACAGTCAGGATCCAGACCCGGTGGTGGTCGACTATCCGGTCGCCTATGTGAAACGGCCAATCACGGAGCAGAGTACCACCGATATCCGGCTCAGTCAGGCCACCGAGGCGGGTGGCGATCTCTATCTGAAAGACAATGCTTCCGCCGGGGCGGATGAGATCAATCTGACCGGCAACGTGACCGGCGGTGAAGGGGATGTACGGGATGTCTCGGTCTCATTCGACGGCACGAAACTGCTGTTCTCCCTGAGACTGCCGCTGATCGAGGATGCAGAGCCTGAGGATCAGCCCACCTGGAATGTCTGGGAATACGATATCCCGACGGCACAACTGAAACGGGTGATTGTCTCCGATATCACAGCGGAGGATGGGCACGACCGTTTTCCCCACTACCTGCCCGATGGACGTATCGTCTTCTCCTCGACCCGTCAGCGGCAGGCCAAGGCGCGTCTGCTGGATGAGGGCAAGCCACAATATCTGGCGATGGAGCGGGCGGTGAATGAGCCGGCGATGGTGCTGCATGTGATGAACGCTGACGGTACCGACATCAACCAGATCTCATTCAACCGCAGTCACGACTTCTCACCCACGGTGATCTCCAGTGGCAAGATTGTATTCAGTCGTTGGGACAATGCAGACGGCAACAATGCGATTCACCTCTATCGCATCAACCCGGATGGTACAGAGCTGGAACTGCTGTATGGTCTGAACAGTCACGACACCGGTACCGACGGCAGCACCATTCAGTTCATGCGTCCCCAGGAGATGCCGGATGGCAGGATCCTCACGCTGATCCAACCTTTCGACGGTACTCAGGAGGGTGGGGCGCTGATCTTCATCGACACCGAGACCTATATCGATAATGAGCAGCCCACCTGGGACAACGAGGGGATGACCGGGCCTGCCCAGAGCAATGCCACAAACCACGAAATCCCCACTGATGGCACGATCACCATGGGTGGACAGCTGCGCAGTGCACATCCGTTGTTCGACAACACCGACCGGCTGTTGATCAGCTGGAGCCCCTGCCGGCTGATGGAGGATGAGCGGATCGTTCCCTGTAACGATGAGTGGCTGTCCGATCCGGCGGCTGAGCAGGCACCTCCCCTCTACAGCCTGTTCATCTACGATCCCTCAAAACAGACCCAGCTACCGATCGTGAAACCCCAGGAGGGGGTTATCTACAGTGATGTGGTCGTGGCGGTTGAGCGCCCCGAGCCGCTGATCATCCATGACAAGACAGCCGGCATCGATCTGGATCCGACCCTGGTTTCAGAGAAGGCGGGTCTGCTGCGTATCCGCAGTGTCTACGACCTGGATGGTGTGGATAGTGCGGAGCCGGATATCGCGACCCTGTCCGACCCCACGCTCACCAGTGCCGACAATCGACCGGCCCGCTTTCTGCGGCTGATCAAGCAGGTTACCCTGCCGGATGATGATGTGCTTGAGTTCTCCAACTCCGCCTTCGGCGCCACCGCTCAGTTCGGTATGCGTGAAGTGCTGGGTTATGCACCGATCGATCCCGATGGGTCGGTACAGGTCAAAGTACCGGCCAATGTACCGGTCAGCTTCAGCGTACTCGATGCTGACGGTCGGCGTAGCGGCGAGGTGCACAGTTTCTGGTTGCAGTTCAGACCGGGGGAGGTGATCGAGTGTGGCGGTTGTCATGCCGGCGACAGTCCGCTGGCTCATGGTCGTCTGACCGCTGCACCCCCCAGTGTTAACAGCGGTAGCCTGGAGACCGGCCAGCCCTTCCCCAATACCAATCCGGAACTCTGGACCGATGTGGGAGAGACCATGGCTCAGACCCGCAACCGTCTGCAGTGTAGAGCCGGCTCCTGTGATCCGGATATGGATCTGCTGTTTGAGGATGTCTGGAGCGATCCTGCGATGCGTCAGCCTGATTCCCCATTTGCCTATCGGTATGCCGATCTGGACAGTCCGAATCCACTCAATGATGCGCTCTGCACCTCCAGTTGGAATGAGCTATGCCGTGCAATGATCCATTATGAGCTGCACATCCATCCACTCTGGTCCCTTCCCCGACTGGTTTTGGACAATGATGGCAATACGCTTGAAGACCGCACTTGTAATGTCTGTCACGATACGGACGATGCCGGTGAAACCGTAGTCCCCGATGCCCAGCTCGATCTCAGTGGCGGACCATCCGAGGATGAACCGGAACACTTCAGCGCCTACCGTGAACTGCTGTTTGCCGATAACATGCAGGAGGTTGTGGATGGCCTGCTGGTGGATGTGCTGGTGCCGGCGGTGGATGAGAATGGCAACCAGCTTTATGAAACGGATGAGAACGGGGAGTTGATTCTGGATGGTGACGGCAATCCGATTCCTCTACCCGATGTCCCGGTACCGGTACCTGGTGGAGCCTCGATGGTGGCAGGTTCAGCCAACGACAGCCGTTTCACCGAGGTTTTTGAAGCTGGGGGTGCCCATGCCGGCTACCTCACGGAAGCTGAACTGAAACTGATCTATGAGTGGCTGGATATCGGTGCGCAGTACTTCAATGATCCATTTCTTGCACCTGCGGATGACTGACGCTTGAGACTGATTAGTAAAATTTCGCTGCGCATCGGCGGGCTGCTGCTGGGGCTACTGCTGCCGTGGTCACTGCAGGCGGAAGAGAGTCCGTTACGGGTGCAGGTGTTTGCCCCCTACATCGAGATGCATACCGGTCCCGGAGCGGTCTATCCGGTTCACCATGTGGCCGAACGGGATGAGTGGGTGGTGATTCACAAGCGTCGCACCGACTGGTTCCTGGTGGAGACCCGCCGTGGCAAGCAGGGTTGGGTGGCGATCGATGAGATGCGCCGGACCCGTCTGGAGGATGGTACCCCGTTGCCATTGAAGGCCTACTCGGAGAGAGATTTCCGGGATCGTACCTGGGAGTTCAGTTTCTATGGCGGTGACATGGAGGGTGCGGCGCTGTTGGGACTCTATGCGGGCTACGCCTTTAACGAGAATCTTTCCACCGAGGTCAGCTTCTCCCAGGCGCTCGGGGACTTCTCCAGTGAATATCTGTTTGATGTCAACCTGGTGTCCCAACCCTTTCCGGAGTGGACATTCAGCCCCTTCTTCACCCTAGGCGGTGGTGTGATCCGCACCAACCCAAACGCCACCCTGGTGGAGACAGAAGACCGTACAGACACTACCGCCCATGTGGGTGCCGGATTGAAGGTCTATCTGACCAGACGCTTCTTCCTTCGCGGGGAGTTTCGTCACTATGCCGTGTTTACCAGTCGTGATGAGAATGAGGATTTTGACCAGTGGAAAATCGGACTCGGTTTCTTTTTCTGAGTACAACGGCCCTGCTGGGTCTGTTGAACCTCTCTACCGGCCAGGCGGAGGAGCAGTTGCTTGGCGACAACCTGCGTGAAGAGCTGCTGGTGGAACCGGAGATCGCCCGGCGGGAGATCACCGAGCCCGATTTCGATGAAGAGGATTTTGAGATCGGTCTCTATGCCGGGCTGATGAACATCGAGGATTTCGGTACCAGTGCCACCTACGGTCTGCGGCTCGCCTATCACGGTACGGAGTCGATCTTTCTTGAGGCGGCCATTGGCACTTCCGAAGCCAACGAAACCAGTTATGAGCAATTGAGTGGTGATGTGCAACTGCTCACCGACAGTGAGCGCCGCTTTACCTATTACAATCTCTCCGCCGGTTACAATATTCTACCCGGTGAGGTATTTCTCGGTGGCAAATATGCCTATAACAGTCAGTTCTATCTGATTGGCGGGATCGGTACGACGCGTTTTGCCGGGGATGATGAATTTACGGTGAATGTGGGTGCAGGCTATCGCTTGCTGATCAATGATTGGCTGACCATCCATCTCGATGCCAGGGACCACATGTTCGAATCGGATCTGCTCGGCGAGAGCAAAACCACCCATAATTTCGAACTCACCGGTAGCCTGAGCTTTTTCTTTTGAGGTATAGATAACGTGAAGATGAACTCCTTGTTGTTGAAGCGAATCTTGAAATCCACCCTGCTGCTTGGTCTGCTGACCGGCTTCACTGTTTCACTCGCCGCCACTGGCGACGCCACCCCGGCACCGGACTTCACCCTGAAGAGCCGCAGCGGGGAGAACATCAAATTGAGTGAACTGCGGGGCAATGTGGTGATGGTCAATTTCTGGGCCTCCTGGTGTGGTCCATGTCGTCAGGAGATGCCCCTGTTGCAACAGCTCTATGATCGTTACCAGGGGATGGGATTCACCCTGCTTGGGGTCAATGTGGATGAACAGCCTGCCGCCGCACAGAAGATGTTGAAAGAGATTCCGGTCGACTTCCCGATTCTCTACGACAGCAGTAACAAAGTGAGTAAACAGTATCAGGTTAAAGCGATGCCCAGCACCTTCATGGTGGACCGGGATGGCAACATCCGGCATCTGCATCAAGGTTACAAACCTGGATATGAAGATGACTATCAGCAGCAGATCCGGGCATTGCTGAAAGAGTGAGGCCAGTTGTCATGTTAACCAAACATCGTCTGCTGCCGGTTTTGCTTCTGCTGGCGCTCAGCGGATGCAGTATCGAGCCCTGGGTGCAACCCTATGAACGGGCGCGCCTGGCCGATCCGATCATGAGCTTCGAGCGGGATCCGGTAGCCAACGGATACCGTCACCATGTCTATCAGACCAGAGAGGCGGCCCGTGGCGCCGAAGGTGGTGGAGGAGGTGGTTGTGGCTGTAACTGAGCCTCGTGCGCTGACTCACAGAATCGCTTTGCTGTTCTCTCCAGCTCGTCACTGGCTGCTGCTGATGCTGGCGTTGCTGCCTGGATTCAGTCTGTTTGCCACGGTCCTGCCGGAGGATCGGGCCGACATCATGTACCACCGATACGATGGTGGCGGTGTCGAGGTGGACGGTCCCTCGATCCTGGTGCGTAAATCGGTGATGGATACGGTTTCATTGAGTGCCAACTACTATGTGGACTCGATCTCCAGTGCCTCTGTCGATGTGGTCTCCACCGCTTCGCCTTACACCGAAGAGCGTACCGAGAGCAGCCTCTCGATGGACTATCTGCACAACAAGACCCTGATGAGTCTGGCGCTGACCAAAAGTGACGAAAGTGACTATCTCTCCGAGACCGGCAGCTTCAGCATCAGCCATGACATGTTCGGTGATCTGACCACCGTCTCCCTGGGTTACTCGGTTGGCAATGACGATATCAGTCGCAATGGGGATGCGGATTTCGGTGATCAGATCAAACGCCAGAACTACCGGTTAAGCCTGAGTCAGATCTTGACCAAGAATACGATCCTGGGTGTTGGCTGGGAGACCATCACCGACGAGGGTTTTCTCAACAATCCATATCGCTCCTATCGTTATCTGGATCCCCTGGCCGGTGATGGCTACAGCTATCTGCCGGAGGTCTATCCGCGCACCAGAACCAGCAACGCGCTGGCGCTGCGGCTGAAATACTACCTGCCGTACCGGGCGGCCCTGAGCAGTGAGTATCGCTACTTCAACGATACCTGGGGTATCGACGCCAACAATTTCGAGCTGGCCTACACCCACCCCTTCAGGGAGAAGTGGATCTTCGATATTCGTTACCGCTACTACACTCAGGAGGGGGCCGATTTCTACAGTGATCTCTTCTCCCGGCGTGCTCCCCAGACCTACCTGGCGCGGGATAAGGAGTTGAGCAGTTTTCAGAGCCATACCCTGGGGTTGGCGATGAGCTATGAGATCAAACCGGGCTTCTTGCAGTTCGTCGATCGCGGTACGCTCAATCTGGCCTATGACTACATCTACTTCGACTACGACGATTTCCGGGATCTGACCCGGGGTGGGGTGGTCGGCGAAGAGCCCTTCTACTCATTCTCCGCCAATGTGATCAAGGCCTACGTCTCGATCTGGTACTGATGACCGGATTCCATCAGGTGCGGCTCTGCCGCACCTCTGGGTCGGCTTCAGTCGGGCCCGCTTTAATACTGATCCAAGCTTGTTACATTCAGATTACCGGCTCGTGATGGATCCGTGTAAATACCTCATCTGGTGGATTAACTTTCCCCGGCAGATGAGAGTGGGGTCTGAAATCTGTAATCCAAACCCCGCAATTCCTGATTCTTGCACACTTCTGTGTCATAATCGGCGGCTGATTTTTTTACCTGGTGCAGCCACAACTGAGCTGGGCTGACTTTTTAATACCCCTATTGAGAGGTTGATAGCGATGAGTTTCTTTATTTCCGATGCCATGGCGGAAGCGGCACCCGCCACCGGTCAGGCTGATGCGATTACCGGTTTACTGCCATTGGTGATCTTTGGCGCAGTTCTCTATTTCCTGATGATCCGTCCCCAGATCAAACGTCAGAAAGAGCATAAAAAGCTGGTTGAGAGTCTGTCGAAAGGGGATGAAGTGGTCACCGCCGGTGGCGTAGCCGGAAAGATTTCCGATCTGGGTGAGAACTTTATCCTGGTCGAAATCTCTGAAGGCACTGAAGTCAAGGTCCGCCGCTCGGCTGTGGAGACCGTAATGCCCAAGGGGTCACTGAAAGAGCTCTAGTCCTCCTCAGGCAAGCAGGGGCAGCCTCTGTGGGTTGCCCATTTATCGATGGCAAAACTGAATTAGAAAAACACAATGAACCAATATCCAATTTGGAAGAATCTGATGGTTCTGGTGGTGGTCCTGCTGGGTGCGTTGTACGCGCTGCCCAACCTGTTCGGTCAGGATCCCTCCATGGAGATCTCGGCAACCCGTGATGCGGTGGTGGACCAAACCACCCAGAGTCGGGTCGAACAGGCACTGCAGCAGTTGGGCATCAGTGTCAAACGGATGGAGATGCAGCAGCAGAAACTGCTGGTACGTTTCAACTCCTCGGAAGATCAGCTGAAAGCGATGGATCACATCGCCGCAGCCCTGGGAGAAGACTATACTCCGGCGCTGACTCTGGCCCCCGATCTGCCCGACTGGCTGATCGGTGTGGGTGCGGAACCCATGTATCTGGGTCTCGATCTGCGAGGTGGTATCCACGTGCTGATCGATGTGGACATGGAGTCCGCCATCACCCAGGCGGCCGAGCGTTACAGCAGCGATATCCGGACCCTGCTGAGGGAAGAGAAGCTGCGCTATGTCCGCATCAGCCGTGAAGATGAACGGGTTGTGGTGAAATTCAATACCGCTGAAAAGCGGGATCAGGCGATCGAACTGATCGGCAACGAATTTCGCAACCTGAATGTCAAGGATATCGACCAGGAGGAGGCCTTCCTGGTGGAGGTCAGCCTCTCCCCGGCTGAGAAGCAGGAAGTTCAACGATTTGCCCTGCAGCAGAACATCACCACCCTGCGTAATCGTGTCAACGCCCTGGGTATCTCAGAGCCTTCCATCCAGCAGCAGGGGGTACGACGTATCGTGGTCCAGCTCCCCGGTGCCCAGGATCCCGGCAAGGTGAAGGAGATTCTCGGTGCCACTGCCACCCTGGAGTATCGTCTGGCGGATACCGAACACAGTGTCGAGGATGCGGTCAACGGGCGTGTGCCACCAGGCGCCAGCCTCTACTACGAGCGTGATGGTCGACCGGTATTGCTGAAAAAACGGGTGATCGTTACCGGTAATCAGATTGTTGACGCCTCCTCAGGCCTGGATCAGCAGACCGGCTCACCCGCTGTGTTTGTCAGTCTGGACGGGGTTGGCGCCAAGCGTATGCGGCGCATGACCAACGAAAATGTCGGCCGGCCGATGGCGGTGGTGTTCATCGAGAACCGCACCACCACCCGTATGGTCGACGGCAAGGCGGTGAAAGTGAAACGCAAGGTGGAGGAGGTCATCTCCATCGCCACCATTCGCGAACCCTTTGGCCGTCGCTTCCAGACCACCGGACTCGACACCACGGAAGAGGCTCGGGATCTGGCCCTGTTACTGCGCGCCGGTGCCTTGGCCGCACCGATCGAAATCGTCGAGGAGCGGACCATCGGACCCAGCCTGGGACAGGACAGTATCGACCAGGGCTTTGCCTCTGTGATGATCGGTCTGGCGCTGGTGATGGTCTTCATGGCGATCTATTACCGGGTATTCGGACTGGTGGCGGATATGGCCCTGGTGATGAATCTGGTGTTGATCGTTGCCATTCTGTCGATGCTGCAGGCCACACTGACACTGCCGGGTATTGCCGGTATCGTGCTCACCGTCGGTATGGCGGTGGATGCCAACGTGTTGATCTTCCAGCGTATCCGTGAGGAGATCGCCAACGGCAATTCACCCCAGGCGAGTATTCAGGCCGGTTATGAGAAGGCTTTTTCAACCATCATCGATGCCAACATCACCACCCTGATCGCGGCGGTGGTGCTATTCAGTTTCGGTACCGGTCCGATCAAAGGTTTCGCCGTAACCCTGGCGATCGGTATTTTAACCTCCATGTTTACCGCCATTATCGGCACGCGTGCCGTGATCAATTGGATCTACGGCCGTAAGCGCGTGCAATCCCTGGCGATTTGAAGAGGCTAAACAGATGCAGATATTGAAAAAAGGCACTTATCTCGATTTGATGGGGAAACGCAAGCTGGCGATCTATTTCTCCTCTGTGCTGCTGCTGATCGCACTGGGTGCGATCATCGCGCGGGGGCTCAACCTGGGCATCGACTTCACCGGTGGTACCCTGGTCGAGGTGAAATACCCCGAGGCGATTGAGCTTGCGGTCGTTCGCGAGGCGCTGGATAAGGATGGTTTCTCGGAAGCGGTGGTACAGCACTTCGGCACCCCTCAGGAGGTGTTGGTCAGACTGGCTCCCCAGGATGGGATGGAGAGTGCCGAGCTGAGTGATCGCGCCTTCCGCGCCATGCAGGGCATTACTTCAGAGGCTGAACTGCGACGGGTGGAGTTTGTCGGTCCCCAGGTGGGTGAAGAGCTTACCGAGAAGGGTGGCCTGGCCATGCTCTACGCTTTGATTGGCATTCTGATCTACGTCGGTTTGCGGTTTGAGTACCGTTTTGCGGTCGGTTCGGTGATCGCCCTGGTACATGACGTATTGATCACGGTCGGCTTCTTTGCCCTGTTTCACGTGGAGTTCGATCTGCCGGTCCTGGCTGCGGTACTGGCGGTGATCGGTTACTCCCTCAACGATACCATCGTGGTGTTTGATCGCATCCGTGAGAATTTTCGCAAGATGCGCAAAGGGGAGACGGTCGAGATCATCAACACCTCGGTCAATCAGACCCTCTCCAGAACATTGATCACTTCCGGTACCACCTTGCTGGTGTTGATCGCTCTGTTCCTGTTCGGTGGTGAGATCATTCACGGTTTCGCCCTGGCCTTGATCGTGGGTGTGGTGATCGGTACCTACTCATCCATCTATGTCGCCAGTAGTTCAGTGATATCCATGGGCGTCAGCCGGGCCGATCTGATGCCGGTGAAGAAGGATGATGAGGTGGTGGATGAAACGCCCTGAGGGGGCGTAAGAGGGAGAGTATTCCACAAGCCGATGCAGAACAGATCGGTTCTTGATTACTGGTTGAAGTTGATTGCAGGTCCATATATGACGGGCCTGCAATCACCAGTAAGCGATGTGATTCGCTGTTACTTCTGCTGCAATTTTTTACCGCTTCGTATCGCCTCCGTCTTCTCGTCATGTGAGGTCATTAAGATCTCGGCCGATGATGTTTCCAGGCACTCTTTCCCTAACTGCATTGAGACATCCATCAGTCCACTCATCACATCACGCATGACCAGCTCAAGCGCTCGGTCACTCAGAGTTTTCTTTTTTTTAAGGTCTTCTAGCATCTGCGATTGCCCATCCGGGTGAGAGGTTGTCTACACTCCAACTAACGGTTATTTGGGGCAATTCTTGAGCAGCAGATCGGCGACTATCTGCAATCTGTGAACCTGGTTCTTACGCCTGGGAATTAAGCGGTGAGTTTGTCGTCCAGGTGGGGGCGGATGCGTCTCAGCATGGCGTTATGGACCTTCACATTGCCGGCTATCACATTACCGGTTTCCAGGAAGCGTTCTCCACCACCAATATCGGTGACCAGGCCACCGGCTTCCCGGACCAGTACGGCGCCGGCGGCAAAGTCCCATTCACTGAGACCCAGTTCCCAGAAACCGTCCGTCCGGCCTGCGGCCAGGTAGGCGAAATCGAGGGCGGCTGAGCCTGGGCGACGGATACCGGCGCTCTCTTTGATCAGATCACGCAGCATACCCATGTAGTTCTCTTCGAACCGGAAGTCCCGGTAGGGGAGTCCGGTGCCCAGCAGGGCGCCATCCAGACTCTTGCGTTGGGAGACCCTGATTTTATGATCGTTCAGTAGAGCCCCTTGACCACGGCTGGCGGTGAACATCTCTTCATTGATCGGATCATAGACCACGCCGAGCTCCAGGCGGCCTTTGACCTTCAGCGCAATGGAGATGGCAAACTGGGGGAAGCCGTGCAGAAAATTGGTGGTGCCGTCGAGGGGATCGATGACCCACTGATAGTCGTCACCGGCCTGATGGCCACTCTCTTCAGCGAGAATGCCATGGCTGGGAAACTTCTCCCGCAACACATTGATGATGGCGGCTTCCGCATTGCGGTCCACTTCGGTGACGAAGTCGTTACTGCCTTTGTCGGCGATGGTCAGTCGGTCGACCCGATTGAAGTTGCGGGTGATCACCTTACTGGCCTCGCGGGCAGCACGTACAGCTATATTTACCATGGGATTCATGGGCGGCGAGGATACAGCATGTGGCTGGCGGGATAAACACTTTCTTCCGGATCCCAATCCCCCGGCGATGAAATCTCTCCTTTTCAGGACTTCAAGTCTGCCCTGACCAGTCGAAATCCGATCTCGGCGGGCACACCTTGCGGTCAGTGCCATAAAAATGCCTGCTGTAGGGCAGAGACTCGATGAGGGCCTAGAGCGGCTACAATCGAATCATCGATTCAGGTAATCTTACCCGGTTATGCTGAACAATATCCGAATCGTGCTGGTCGATACCAGCCACCCGGGCAATATCGGTGCTGTTGCCAGGGCGATGAAAAACATGTGCCTCTCCCAACTCTATCTGGTCAATCCGCTGCAGTTTCCTGATGCGGAAGCCACCTCCCGTGCTTCCGGAGCCGATGACCTGCTTGATCGGGCCAAGGTTGTGGAGACGCTGGATCAGGCACTCGATGGCTGCCGTCTGGTGGTCGGCACCAGTGCCCGGGCCCGAACCGTCAACTGGCCCGTCACATCCCCCAGAGAGTCGGCGCAAAAGCTGGTGGCCGAGGCGGAACTGGGGGATGTGTCATTGGTTTTCGGTCGGGAGCGCTCCGGTCTCACCAACAGCGAACTGGATCGTTGCACTTTTCTGGTACACATCCCCACCAATCAGGAGTACAGCTCTCTCAACCTCGGCATGGCAGTTCAGGTGTTGAGCTACGAGGTCTATCTGGCGAACTTGCAGAAGACCCCAGCCGAGGCAGAACCAGCCAGGGATCTGGCCACCGCGGATATGCTGCAGAGCTTCCACAGTCACCTGGAACAGGCGCTTGATGATATCGGTTTTACCGATACACGGCAGTCGGAAAAACTGCTCAGACGACTGCGCAGTCTGTTTCAACGGGCGCGGCTCGACAAAGACGAGGTCAACATCCTGCGGGGTATTTTCAGTGCGATGCAGGGGCGTAAATCGATGCGCCGTTAGGCGGATCGGAAATCATACCTTTTCGCTCTTTGGGATCAAGTTAATATATCTTATAAAAACAAATAGTTAGCTTGTTGTCTCATGGCTGGTATGGAACTCGATTGATCAATACCCTAGTATTTTGTGCGGGATTGTGGATAATCTGCTCCCCTCATGCCACCATTATGCTTATGGAACCTCTGTTTCATACCGGATCCGGCCTGTAGTTAAAGACAGCCCGATTGCACTTTCTGGACGCATAGAGTGACCTCACCGTTAACACAACCAGTCGTAGGTAAGCAGTTGCAAGAATCAGGAGAACGTAAAGTTTCACGCTGGAAAGAGGATATCCAGAGTGTTTTCGAGCGTGATCCTGCCGCCCGCAATGCCTTTGAGGTGATCACCACCTACCCGGGTGTGCATGCGGTGATCTTTCATCGTCTCTCACACGGATTATGGAATCTGGGGCTGAAGTGGCTGGCGCGGATCATCTCCAATCTCGCCAGATTGCTGACCGGGATTGAGATCCATCCGGGAGCGGTGATCGGAAGACGGTTTTTTATCGATCACGGCATGGGTGTGGTGATTGGTGAGACAGCGGTGATCGGTGACGATTGCACCCTCTATCATGGCGTGACCCTCGGTGGCACCAGTTGGGAGAAGGGTAAACGACACCCGACCCTGCACAACGATGTGGTGGTTGGTGCCGGTGCCAAGGTGCTCGGCCCGATCGAGGTCGGTGAAGGGGCCAGGATCGGTTCCAACGCGGTGGTGGTGAAAGATGTTCCTGAAGGGGCCACGGTTGTGGGTGTCCCCGGCAAGTTGATTACACCGAGTAAGCCTGAGACCAATGGCCACCGGGAAGAGATCGCCAAAAAGATTGGTTTCGACGCCTATGGCGCAACCAAGGATGCCACCGATCCAGTGGCCCATGCCATCAATTGCATGCTGGATCATATCCACGTCATGGACAATAAGATGCAGTCGATGTGCGAGGCGATGAAGAAGCTCGGTATCGATGAGGATGGCACCCGGCTGCCGGATCTGGATTCCTGCGAGATCATCTCCACAGCAGATGAGCTGAAAAAGTTGGATGAGGTATCCACCGAAGCTGAGAAAACCACCGAATGATCAGGGTGGGATAATCTTGACTAATTTGGTTGGGAATGTATATTAGCGTTTGGAAATATTCATGGAGCTGACGAAGTGAAGCTGACCACAAAAGGCCGTTATGCGGTGACTGCAATGTTGGATCTTTCACTCCATTATGGAGAGGGTCCGATCACCTTGGCGGATATTGCTCAACGGCAGGGTATCTCGCTCTCATATCTGGAGCAGCTGTTTTCACGCTTACGCAAAAAATCCCTGGTTGCCAGTGTTCGCGGACCCGGTGGCGGATACAGCCTGGGACGCAATGCAAATGAGATCTTCGTTGGCGAAGTCATCTCTGCGGTTGATGAGAATATCGACACCACTCGCTGTAACGGCGCCCACAACTGCCAGAACAATGAACGTTGTCTGACCCACGATCTGTGGTCAGATTTGAGTAATCAGATATACGGCTATCTCAACAAAATAAGCCTTCAGGATTTAATGGACCGTCAGGCGGTTCGTGAAGTAGCAGAGCGACAGGGACAACCGGAGCAGGAAGCGAATCCGGGCATGGATGTTTCAATGACAGATATGTCCAGCGGTCCTGCCGGGGCCTGATCAGTTCTAGAGTCGGAGTTTGAGATGAAGTTACCCATATACATGGATTATTCGGCAACCACGCCGGTTGATCCCCGTGTTGCGGAATTGATGTGCAGCTATCTGACACCGGATGGTGATTTCGGCAATCCTGCCTCTCGCTCCCACGCCTTTGGCTGGGCTGCCGACGAGGCGGTTGGCAAGGCCCGGCAACAGGTGGCGGATCTGGTCAATGCCGATCCGAAAGAGATCGTCTGGACCTCCGGCGCGACCGAGTCCAACAACCTGGCGATCAAAGGTGTTGCTGAGTTCTACGTCAAGAAGGGCCGCCACATCATTACCTGCAAGACCGAACATAAAGCGGTACTCGATACCTGCCGACAGCTTGAGCGTCAGGGTTATGAAATCACCTATCTCGATCCTGAGCCGAACGGCCTGATCGATCTGCAGAAGCTTGAATCGTCCCTGCGGGAAGAGACCATTCTGGTCTCCATCATGCACGTCAACAATGAGATCGGTGTGATCCAGAACATCGAAGCGATCGGCGAGCTGACCCGTGAACGCAAGATACTGCTGCATGTGGATGCCGCGCAGAGTGCCGGTAAGGTGCCGATCGATCTGCAGAACCTGAAGGTCGATCTGATGTCCTTCTCCGCACATAAAATCTATGGACCCAAAGGCATCGGTGCCCTCTACGTGAGGCGCAAGCCGAGAGTCCGTCTGGAGGCCCAGACCCATGGCGGTGGCCATGAGCGGGGGATGCGTTCCGGTACGTTGGCAACCCATCAGATCGTCGGCATGGGTGAGGCATTCCGCCTGGCCCAGCAGGAGATGGCCGCTGAGAACGAACGAATTCTCGGCCTCCGGCAACGACTCTGGGACGGTATCAAGGATATGGAAGAGGTCTACCTGAATGGTGACGAGAGCCATCGTGTGGCCGGTAACCTGAACGTCAGTTTTGCGTTTGTCGAGGGGGAATCCCTGATCATGGCGCTTAAGGATCTGGCGGTTTCTTCAGGATCCGCCTGCACCTCAGCCAGTCTCGAACCGAGTTATGTACTGCGCGCACTGGGGCGTGAGGATGAGCTGGCGCACAGCTCGATCCGCTTTACCCTGGGACGCTTTTCCACGGTGGAAGAGGTGGATTACGCGATCAACAAGATCCGTAGCGAAGTGGAGCGACTGCGGGAGCTGTCGCCGTTATGGGAGATGTTCAAGGACGGCATCGACCTGAAATCAATTCAATGGGCTGCGCACTAGGCGCGTCATTACGAGGTTAGATTATGGCTTACAGTGACAAGGTCCTGGATCATTATGAAAATCCACGTAACGTGGGTGCCTTCGATAAAGATGACACTCAAATCGGTACCGGTATGGTCGGAGCGCCGGCCTGTGGCGATGTGATGCGTCTGCAGATCAAGGTCAATGACGATGGTGTGATCGAAGATGCCCGGTTCAAAACCTATGGTTGTGGCTCTGCGATCGCATCCAGCAGTCTGCTGACCGAATGGGTCAAGGGTAAAACCCTGGAGCAGGCGCAGGAGATCAAGAATTCAGAAATCGCCGAAGAGCTGGCTCTGCCGCCGGTCAAGGTTCACTGCTCGGTTTTGGCGGAAGACGCCATCAAGGCCGCGATCAAGGACTATTCGGACAAAAACGAGAAATAATTTCGGCACTGTTCCCTGCCGATCTGATAGAGTAGAGACATGGGTATCACGATCACAGAAGCCGCCGCACAGCGTGTACAGAACTTCCTCACCAATCGGGGGAAGGGAATCGGCATTCGTCTGGGTGTCCGCACCTCAGGTTGCTCCGGCATGGCTTACGAAATGGAGTTCGTCGATGAAATACACGATGATGACCAGGTGTTTGAAGACCGGGGAGTGAAGGTCATCATCGATGAGAAAAGCCTGGTCTATCTGGATGGCACCGAGGTGGATTATGCCCGGGAGGGGTTGAACGAAGGCTTCAAGTTCAACAATCCCAACGCCAGTGGCGAATGTGGTTGCGGTGAAAGTTTCACGGTTTAGAACATCATTAACAAAGGATAAGGGACGGCTGCCTTAGGGCAGCCGTTTTTTTCGATATGCTGGATTTTTCGAAAAATTACTTTGATCTTTTTGGATTGCCTGTGGGCTATATTGTGGATGCCTCCTCCCTGGCGGATCGCTATCGTGATCTGCAACGGGTGGTGCATCCGGACCGATATGCAAACGGCACTGAACAGGAGCGTCGTCTCTCCGTTCAGGGAGCTTCATTGATCAACGAGGCGTTTGAAACCCTCAAGGATCCGGTGGCCCGGGCCGCCTATCTGCTCTCCTTGCATGGGGTGGAGATGGATGCGCAAAACGAGTCGACCCAGGACATGGCCTTTCTGATGCAGCAGATGGAGTTGAGGGAAGAGCTGGAGAGCCTGCGGGAACAGGCCGGGCCTTATGAGGCTCTGCTCGACCTGAGTGGCAGAATCAACAAACAGATCACCGATCTGGTGGCACAGATAGCGATGCAGTTTGAAACCCCGAATGATGAGCAGCTGCAAGAGGCTCGAGAGATATTGCGGAAAATGCGCTTTCTACAGAAGCTCCGTGCGGAAACGGAGCGTGTGGAGGCGGAACTTGAAGATAGTTTGAATTGAGTGGAATGAGATAGATGGCACTTCTTCAGATTGCTGAACCCGGTCAGGCCCAGGCCCCTCATCAGCACCGACTCTCCGCCGGGATCGATCTCGGCACCACCAACTCACTGGTTGCCACAGTTCGCAGCGGTCAGGCCGAGACTCTGCCGGATCAGCAGGGGCGTCATCTGTTACCTTCCGTGGTGCGCTATTTGCAATCCGGGATAGAAGTCGGCTATGAAGCCAAACAGTCGGAAGTGGACGATCCGCTCAACACCATCTCCTCGGCAAAACGGCTGATCGGTCGTGGTGTTGACGATATCAAAACCCTGGGCAGCCAACTGCCATACCATTTTGTCGACCAACAGAGCAGTGTTCCCAGAATCAAAACAGAAGCCGGGGATATCTCACCGGTGGAGGTCTCAGCCGAAGTGCTCAGACAGCTCTCCGAACGGGCCGAGGGGACGCTGGGCGGTCCCCTGGAAGGGGTGGTGATCACCGTACCCGCCTATTTCGATGAAGCGCAGCGACAGGCAACCAAGGATGCGGCAAAGCTGGCGGGTCTGCATGTCTTGAGACTGCTTAATGAACCTACTGCCGCGGCAGTCGCCTATGGTCTCGATGAAGGGGCTGAAGGGGTGCACGCCATCTTTGACCTGGGTGGTGGTACCTTCGATATCTCCATACTCAGACTCAACAAAGGTGTCTTCGAGGTTTTGGCCACCGGTGGTGATTCGGCACTGGGTGGCGATGATTTCGATCGCTGTGTGGCTGAATGGATCATGCAGCAGGCCGGTCTCGATGAGAATGTCAGCCATGGGATGGTCAAGCGTCTGATGCGTGCCGCCTGCACGGCCAAAGAGGCCCTTACCCAGACGCAACAGACAGAAATCGAAGTCGCCATCGGAACAGATGAGCGTTGGCAGGGTAGTTTGAGCCGTGAACAGTTCAACACCCTGGTCGACCCGCTGGTGACAAAGAGCCTGATGGCCTGCCGCCGCACCTTGCGAGATGCGGGGGTGAGTGTCGACGAGGTTCAGGAAGTGGTGATGGTGGGTGGCTCCACCCGGGTACCCCGGGTTAGGGAAAAAGTCGGTGAGCTGTTCAATACCCAACCCCTGGTGGACATCGATCCGGATCGGGTGGTGGCTGTAGGCGCCGCAATCCAGGCTGACATCCTGGTGGGTAACAAGCCCGGTGATGAGATGCTGCTGCTGGATGTTATTCCACTCTCGCTCGGTATAGAAACCATGGGTGGTCTGAGTGAGAAACTGATCAGCCGAAATACTACAATACCGGTAGCCCGGGCACAGGAATTCACCACCTTCAAGGATGGACAGTCAGCGATTGCGATTCATGTGGTGCAGGGTGAGCGGGAACTGGTTTCGGACTGCCGCTCGCTGGCCCGATTTGAACTGCGCGGCATTCCTCCCATGGTCGCCGGCGCGGCACGGATCCGAGTGACCTTTGCCGTCGACGCCGATGGCTTGTTGAGTGTCAGTGCGATTGAGCAGAGCAGTGGTGTACAGGCCAATATCGAGGTCAAGCCCTCCTACGGTCTGACCGATCAGGAGATCGAAACCATGCTGCGTGACTCCATTGCTCACGCGGATGAAGATAAACAGGCTCGAAGCCTGAGAGAGCAGCAGGTCGAAGCGGAACGGGTGATCGAAGCGCTGCAGGCCGCACTGGCCGAGGATGGGGAAAGGTTGTTGGACGCGACAGAACGTCAGCAGGTGGATGCTGCCCTCGAAACCCTGCGTAATGTGAGTAAGGATGGCGATCAGGAGCAGATCAAGAATCAGATAGCCGAACTCGAAAAAAGCTGTGGCTTCTACGTGGAGAGACGCATGAATCAGAGCATTCAGCAGGCCATGTCGGGACACAGTGTCGATGAGTTCGAACAATAGTTAAACCTAGTTTCCGCAGCTTAAAGGAAGTCGTATGCCTCAAGTCATCTTTCTACCTCACGAAGAGATCTGTCCCGAAGGGGCGGCGATCGATGTGGAACCGGGAACGACCATCTGCGATGCCGCATTGAAGCACGGTATCGAGATCGAGCATGCCTGTGAGAAGTCCTGTGCCTGTACCACCTGCCATGTGATCGTGCGCGAAGGTTTCGACTCTTTGCAGGAGGCGGAAGAGGTGGAAGAGGATATGCTGGATAAGGCCTGGGGGCTCGAACCTGAATCGAGACTCAGCTGCCAGGCAACGGTTGGCGATGAAAACCTGGTGATCGAGATACCGAAATACACCATCAATATGGTTTCAGAACATCACTGATTGGGAGATTGTCATGGGTTTGAAATGGGTGGATAGTCTCAACATAGCGATTGAACTCGACGAAACCTATCCCGACGTGGATCCACGTACGCTCAACTTTGTCGATCTGCGGGATTGGGTGATCAAACTGGATGAATTCGATGATGATCCACACCACTCCGGTGAGAAAATACTCGAGGCGATCCAGGCTGCCTGGATAGAGGAGCGGGAGTAATTCCCCAAACCTGAAGCGCAGGGAAAGGCAACCACAGGAATATTCCAATGAACCAGGAGAGCTCTGCAAAACCGCCTCTGACCCGTCGTCTGCTCAGCTGGGGGTTCCAGTTGGCTGGCCTCTTGCTGGTGCTGTTTCTGATCCATCTTTGGCAGACCCGTGATCTTGTGGCAGGTGTGGCACCACCCCTGTCGGCAAACAGCCTGGAAGGGCTTCCCGTCGATCTGGAAACGCTCGGCAGTGAACCGGTAGTGGTCCATTTCTGGGCAACCTGGTGTCCGGTATGCAAGCTTGAGGCGCCGGCAATCGACGATCTGGCTGAAGATCATAAGGTGGTCACAGTGGCCATGCAGTCGGGACAGGCCGCAGAAGTCAGCGACTATCTTGAAGCCAATGAGCTTGGCTTTACCACCATCAATGATCCTCAGGGAAAACTCTCATCCACCTGGCGTGTCCGGGGGCTGCCCACCAGCTATATCATCGATGAAAACCGTCAAGTGCGCTTCGTATCGGTAGGCTATACACCGGAGTTGACTCTGCGGCTGCGCCTCTGGCTGCTGGATAACATTCTGTAAGGTCGACATCGATCGATTTTGCCAGCCCCGTCGTCGCAGCCGGTCAAAGGCAATGATATGATGAGTGGATAACAGTACATTGGCCCGGTGACTCAGTTTATCGCTTTCTGTCGCCGTGTTGATGAGTGGGCAGAGACTCGATTTTAATGTCCCGCTGATGCTTGGAACGCCCCGGAGATGTAAGCTATGACGCTTCTAAAAAGATCTGCTTATCTCATTGTTTTGGGAGTGTTGTTTGTCGGTTGTACCACGGCCCCAACCCTCTCCCAGACCGATGTGTTTGAAACCTATGGCGAGATTGCGAGCTTTAGGAAACGCCTGGCCGAGGATGAGTCGAACGGTCTCTTCAATCTGGCACCCGAAGGGTTTCGCAAGGCAGAGAATAAACTGAACCAGGCCATCTCCCTGGGACGATCCAAAAAAGACGAAGCGGTCGCTGAGAAGATCCGTGAAGGGCGGGAGATTCTCGACAAGGCGGAAACCGATGCGATCACTACCAAATCATTGATGCGTGAGGTGCTGGAAGCCCGCCGGCTGGCGATTGCCGCAGAAGCCGACAGCATGATGGCGGATCAATTCAAAGCTCTGGACAACAAGTTGCGTCTGGCGGCTGAGCAGGTGGAGCAGGGTGATCTTGAAGCGGCGAAGAAGTGGCGTCCCGAGATGTTGGAAGGCTATTCGGAGATTGAACTGGAGGCGCTGAAGCAGGATGCCACCGAGAATGCCCGCTATGACATCTCCCAGGCAATCAATCGTGAAGCGGATGAGTATGCACCGAAGACCCTGAAGCTGGCCCGAGAGGAGCTGGCGCTGGCCATCGCGGTACTTGAGACCAACAGAACCCAGCGAACCAAGGCAAAGAACCATGCATTGGAAGCGAGTAAGCAGGCGCGGAGAAGTATCGAGCTTACCGAACTGATCAAAGAGTTCGACAACAGAGAGTACTCTGCGGAGGATGTTCTGCTTTGGTATCAGAAGCAGTTGGCACAGATCAACGAATCCACGGATGAACCACTGCCATTTGATCAGCCCAATCACGAAGTGGTGAAAGTACTGCAGGACAAACTGGCCAACTATGCGGAGTTACGTAAAACCGAACTGGCAACGCGCATTGATCTGCAGAGCCGGTTGGCCGCCGTGGAGCGCCAGAACCAGGAAGCTCAGGCCCGCTTCGATAAGATTCAGGATCTGTTCAGTGCCGAAGAGGCGAATGTCTATCGGCAGGGTCACAACATCCTGTTGGAGATGAGAGCCTTCAACTTCCCCAGTGGCGGTACCGATATCCAGGCTGAGAACTTCGAATTGCTGGACAAGATCGTTACCGCAATCAAATCCTTTCCCAGTCCCGATGTGGTGGTCTCAGGGCATACCGATTCGGTTGGGGGGGATGAGACTAACCGCAAACTCTCGCAACAGCGGGCCGAGACGGTGGCCTCATTTCTTGAGAAGGTCGGTGGTGTGGAGAGAACCCGATTAACGGCAATCGGCTATGGGGAGGCACGCCCGGTGGCCAACAACGAGACTGAGATTGGAAGGAAGAGCAATCGCAGAATCGAGGTGCTCATCATTAATGAATGATCAACAACCCTCTGCCCTGAACAAACCCTACTCGGTAGCGATAACCGGTTCAGGTGGCAGCGGCGCAGTAACCGCTGGCCGTATTCTGCTCGAGGCGGCGGCACATTGCGGTTATCAGGGCTTGATGACCCGCTCCGCAGGTCCTCAGATCCGTGGTGGTGAATCGGCGGCGATGGTCAGGTTCAGTACCTCACCGGTGGAGTGCATGGGGGATGAATACGATCTTCTGGTGGCGCTTGACTGGCTGAATATCGAACGCTTCGCCGATGAGATCCCGCTGTCAAACAGAAGCCTGATACTTTGTGACCCCAAGGCGGGCGAGGTTCCGGCCCTGCTGCGCAGCAATGGCGCCGAAATCCGTGAAATACCCTTTAAGACCTTCGCCTCCGGTCTGCCGGATGGACGTATCAATATGGTGGCGTTGGGCGCGGCGGCGGTGGTTTGTGGTCTGCCCCTCGATGCCATGGAAAACAGTGTCCGCGAGGTATTGCAGAGCAAGTCCCCTGAGGTGGTCGAAAGTGCTCTGCGGGCGCTTGAGCTGGGTTACAACCACGATCGTCGTCCACAGATCAAACAACCGCCTCCGGGTAAGCAGGACAACCGTTGGAGCATCACCGGGAACCAGGCTTGTGGCCTCGGCGCTCTGCGTGGCGGTATCAAATTTGTTGCCGCGTATCCGATAACCCCGGCCAGCGAAATCCTTGAATGGCTGGCGCCAAGACTGGAGCAGGTCGGGGGAGCACTACTGCAGGCCGAGGATGAGCTTGCCTCGATCAACATGATCATCGGCTCCTCCTTTGGCGGAGTGCCCTCCCTGACGGCCACCTCAGGGCCGGGACTCAGCCTGATGGTAGAGGGATTGGGTTTGGCGCTGGTCAGTGAAACCCCGGTGACCGTGGTCAATGTAATGCGCGGTGGACCCTCCACCGGTATTCCCACCAAGTCCGAACAGTCTGATCTGAATATCGCTGTCTACGGTCTGCATGGTGATGCGCCGCATCTGGTATTCGCACCGCTCTCCATCCGTGATGCTATCTTCACCACCCAATGGGCAGTACAACTGGCTGAGCATCTGCAGACGGTTTCGCTGGTGCTCTCCGATCAATCGCTCGGTCAGTCCCAGGCCATCATAGAAGCCTCAGAGGAGGTCGATCTGCCACTGAAAAGATCGGTGACGGATAACCCGGGGGAAGACTATCGACGCTACCAGACTGTGGCTGAAAACATCTCACCGATGAGCCTGCCGGGAACACCCGACGGCATGTATACCGCTGACGGACTGGAGCATAATGACCGGGGAACCCCCTCCAGCATGGCCAGCGATCATCGTGAACAACTCAACAAACGGCAACAGAAACTGAAGCAGTTTGATTACGGTGACTACTGGGCTGAGGTATTCGGTGATGGTGATACCTGTCTGATTACCTGGGGTTCCAGTACCGGTGCAGTCAAAGAGGCAGCGGATCAGCTGAACCATTCTGGTAGCAAGGTCAGAGTGATCGCACTGCGAATGCTGGCGCCACTGCAGCGGGATAAGATCCTTCAACTGATCGACGGTACCGCCAAGGTCCTGGTGGTGGAACAGAACCACGGTGGTCAACTGTTTCACTATCTTCAGTCGGAGTCGGTGCTGCCGGGAACAGCCGAATCACTGGCTCAGCCAGGTCCGTTACCGTTACGGCCTGGAAGAATCATCCGTGCCTACCAGGCCCTGAATTGACTATTTCGCCGCTTCCCACAACTCGATTGGATTACCCTCAGGATCCCGGAATCTGGCAAATCGACCGTTCGGGTAGTGGGTTTCGTCCACGCTGACCTCAATGCCATGGCTGCGCAGTTGAGCTACCATGCGCTCCAGATCATCCACTCTGAAGTTGATCATCCACTGTTGTGACCGGTCACCAAAATAGTCGGTCTCATTTTCAAACGGGGCAAACACGGTCGGGCCTGACTGCTGTATCCAGGGGGATTGATCATAGTCGGTCGGAAGTTGAGTAACCCCCAGATGTTGCTCATACCAGGATGAGAGTTTTGCAGGATCCTCGGCACGAAAAAAAAGTCCGCCAATGCCTGTAACTTTTTCCATCTGCTATGTCCTTAAGCCGTCATACAGTGAACGTTCATCGAGCTGAACCAGCTCATCCGCCTTTGATCTCTTTGATTGCGTTTAAACCCAGCGAGAGAGTACCGGCGAGAAGTAACAGAATTGCCATCAGCTGATACTCAGGGTTAACAAAGCGAATCATTGCGAAGACAGATGCGGCCAGCACTACAATCACCAACAAGCTGACGCCGGTAAGTACCGGCGTCCAGCCAGTGACCTTTTCAACATGAAACTGGTTTGTCGCAAGAGAAGGGTGGGATGCGCTCGGACTATGAATACTGAGCGGTACAGGTTTCGATGTTGCAGTTTGGTTTTTTTCTGTTTCATCCTGTATCTGTTCAATGATGCTCTGATCCCGTCCAATGGCGGAACGGAAGGAGAGGTAGGGGCCGAATCGATTCTGATAACCAACCATACGATGACTCATGCCACCCTGTTTCAACCTGTCGGCTGTACTGAAAAACATCTGATGAAGCGGAAATAGTGAGGAGAACAACTTTGTTACGCCACTGAGTGTTTCGAGTATGCCGCTATCAGTAGATTTATGAAAGAAGTTGTATTCAATGGTGGTATCGGTTGTTGGTTCTTCCGCGACAGACTCAAAGTGGCTGGTAGCATCGTATGGATTGTTCCACAGAACATCACCTGGTTTTCCACAGTGCTCGAAATTAAGAAACCGGGGTGGCACCTTGGGTACGATGTCATCAGCGATTCGGCTCTGATAGGTGACCTCTCCGAGCGTGAGTCTGACGTGATCCTGTTGCTGAATGCCTGCCGGTGTCTGATTGTATTGCTTAACAAAGCCAGACGAGCCGACCCGTGGGGCACCGAATGTGAGTACCGCTTCAACGTTGTTGAGTTGCTGTTCGGCCAATGTCTTTGCAGCTATCACACCCATAGCGCCACCCAGTGAGTGGCCGGTGATAACAATGGAAGAGGTGGTTGCAGAGACCTCCCTGTACCATTCGATAACCCTGTTTTGCATACCCGACCAGGCGTCATGAAAACCGGAATGGAGCTGTTCATCGGTCTTGAAAAATCGAAAATTGGTATCCCAGTCATAAGCATCATCAGACCCCCGGAATACCAGCCAGGCCCGTTGTTGATAAACAAATCCCATGCCGACTTTTGAGAAAAGTGCCGTGGCGGAAGGGAGACCTTTGCCAAACTCAGTGGTAAAACCTTGAAAAGTGTCAGCGCCTTCAAGTTTGAGTAGTCGCCTTAGGCCTTGCAGATTATAGCGATAGATCAGAGCAGAGAGGCCAGCACAATAACATTGGAGTTCTCTCATTACCTGGCTACGATCTCCCCGGGTGTCGAGAGAGGGAGGGACAGGTGTGATGCCGCCGCTGTTAAGTAGCGCGAGTTTTGGAGATGGAGGCGGCTCGCTGCTCTGAGTGGATTGAGTGGACTCGATCAACATGAAGAGTTCCTTGCTTCAATAGGTGAATGGTTTACTCCATCAGCTTAATAACTATAGATGATATTGATACTTGTGAAATCAATAACCCCATAAAGCCTGGCTGTATGGGGAATCTATGAATGGGGCGGCGTAGGTGTAATGTAAATGAGCTATAAAGCATTTAGCACCAGTTAATCGAATACCGTTATTCCGGCAAAGACCAGGATCCACTCCCCTAGCCATCAATAACCCACATCGGGCCTGTTATACGACAGCTTAATGGCTTTCAACCTTTTTAGGATCTATTGGCTGATTCTGAGCGACAAGACGAATGTAAGGTTCACGTCTTATGACGTCAGCGATTAAACGCAGGAGATTACAAAAGGCAGTGCTGATGAGAATACCAACAAGTGCATCATAGCTGCAGGTGCAATTGAGGAAGAGTGAAAAACTTCGTAACTTAGCCTGAATCGGCGAATATACGTGAGTGCGGGTTTGATACTGGTGTGAAAGAAAACACCAAATAGAGCCACGATCTGCAGCTCAACCATCAACATGAAAATCTCCAGGCCGACGGCGTCGATAAAAACAGCCAGCCCATACGTCTGGGTTGAGTATGAGTACCACAATCACAAAGAGTGTGAGAGCTTTCCAGATCCTCGGTTTGATCTTCATCGTTTCATTTTGGTCTTTGCCTTGGTGCCGGGGGTATGTTTTTCACCCCAGTCAACCATGGATTTTTGATATTGGACCCAATTCCTGACCTTATGGTGTGAGGATCTCCTCATAGCGAACAGGGTGTTGCTGGTAAGGTTTTTTCTCAACGATTTGATGCCCAGTCAGACGCGTTAACCTATTGGCGAGGATGTTCGTCGGTCTCTTTTCAGGTGAGCATTGGAGATCATTGTAGGTTGTTATACCGGTAAACAGATCCCTGACGACCAGAAGGCTCCATTTATCACTCAGGATACCCAGTGCTGAGGAAATAGGGCAGACTGTTCGCTTTGTGGTGTTACGGTTGTTATCGGCTTTGACCCTGGTTTAAACCTAGAGACTGTTGGATTAGTGTTAACAGGCCCTAGCATGGGATCAACTAACTTGCAATTGACAAGTAAGTGCACTAGGATTAACTTACTTGCATATTGCAAGTGAGTATTTCGATCCTTATCGGATCTGCGTGACCATTTTTGATTATGTGATTGTGTAAATCCTCAGCAGGTACTATTCCCGTCAGGAGCATGGCATGGAACCAATTGAAAAGGCGACTGTTTTGGTGACTGGGGCTTCAAAGGGAATCGGTCTTTCGATCGCTGAGGAGTTCGCTGAACATGGACATAATCTGGTACTGGTTGCCCGAGGAGAAGAAGCGTTACAGCGTGTGGCGGAGAGACTCAAGACGGAGACCGGAGTAGAGGTTACAGTAATCAGTCGTGATTTGACCGAAGCGGGGGCACCCCAGAAGCTCTATGAACAGATGGAACAGTCAGGTAAGAGCGTAGATATTCTGGTCAACAATGCCGGAGTAGGGATGAGTGGTCTGTTTCGTGAGGGGGATTACTCAAAACTGAGCAGCATGTTACAACTTAATATGCTGGTACTGACTCAGCTGACCCATCTGTTTCTCCCGCAGATGCTGATTCGCAAGCGTGGCCGGATACTCAACCTGGGGTCACTGGTCTCCTATTTTACTGGAGGACCAAACTGGGCGGCCTATGTGGCAAGTAAGCACTATGTGCGTGCCTTGAGTACAGGCTTGTCGAAGGAGTTGAAAGGCTCAGGAGTGGCCGTGACTTTGCTCTCACCTGGTGCAACAGCCACCGATTTTGTAAAGACCGCCGAAACAAAGGATATGTTGGCCTATCAACTACCCATTGGGCCATTACCTAAACAGATCGCCAAGCTTGCTTATCATGCATGTCAGACGGGAAAAAAATCGGTAGTCCCTGGAGTCTTCAACAAAATACTTGCCTTTGTGGGTGAGTTACATCCACGGATTATCGCATTTGAAGTGTTTGGTTTTTTGTCAAACAAAAAAAGATAGTTATCAGGCTTAAGTTATATCGGTACGTTCAGGCTGATTTATATAACACGATAAGGTTTATCAAGGAGTAGTAATTTTATAATTTAATTTTTAAGCATGGTGCTGCATATGAATATAATGAGTGGTGGGATATTTGTAGTAGGAAAATGCCACGGTTTTTAACTCTCTAGATTGACTAATTATTCTCAAGTGCTGATGGCGATTTGCACCCGACGATCGCCGGCGCTTCGTGTATCAGTTCGTCTCTCTCCATGGCATCAACCATGAAAAGTGCAAAATCGATACGACGTGTGAGATTACTCTTCAGTATGGGATCGCCTACATGCCGACTCCAAACCGGTAGTCCCTGGCTTTCACCTTCCTCAAGGTCGCTGCCGCGAACCACTGTCCACCGGGTTTCGCTCTCAAAAACTCTTCTGCAGGCTTCAACCTGATCGTCCAATTCAACGACCCGAATCAGTCTGGCGAGTTTACCCATCAGATTGACCATGGCCTTGAAAGTCCAGGAGTAGACATCTTTCCCATCACGACTTATGTGCCAACCACATGAAAAGATAAGCCGGGCCCCAGGCTCAGCAAAATCCAAAACAGCCTGTGCTGTACCGGATGAGTACTGCTGAATACCCCAGGGTACAAGTACGGTCAAGACACCACCACAACCGGAAACTGCCTGCTTGATCACTTCCCGATCATTTGTAGCGCCAGGAAAGATGGTAATTTTTTTATTAAAATCAGATAGTTTGCTGACACTCTGTTGTCTACAGACAGCGACTACCTGATATCCTCTGTCCAAGGCATGCTGAACCATGTATCGACCAAGTTTACCGGAAGCACCGATGATACAGACTTTTTTCAAACTAATTCTCCTGGCAATCGAGAGCGAACAACAAGCCGGCCTGAGTGAGGTTTGGTGAAGCAACTCTAACAGGTGTAGGAGAAGATCGACTAGTCCTGAACTGCTGCTAAATCTGGATTGCCATGGAAAAGGATCAACAGTTTCAATATTCAGCCTTTTATAGAGTGTTATGACAGTGAAAATGGTATAAATATATGATTATTTAATTAGTTAAGATCAATCGATGATCTCAACGCCTTTCCAGAAAGCTACCATACCCTCTATATTTTTAGCCTCTTCCGAAGTTGTGGGGTAGTACCAGGCTGCATCAAGGTTCTCATCACCATTTACAGAAAGTGAATAGTAGTGTGCTACACCTTTCCATGGGCATACTGAAGTCGTATCACTTGGATTGAGATATTCCTGTTTTACGGATCTGACAGGGAAATAGTGGTTGAACTCTACCACTACAGTCTCGTTACTTTCTGCGATGATTTGACCATTCCAAACTGCCTTCATGATAACTACTCCAAATAGAGTATCGTCTGACTAATTCTTATGTCCAATTATAGATCTTGTTAATTATCTTTTGCTGTTATGAGTGGAATATACATTTTCTCTGTGGTTTTTTATTATCAAAGAATTATTCATGGTGAGGAGTTTCTTATGAGCATTGTAAGCGAGTAGTGACTCTGAGCTGATGGTCTTGTTAGCATTTAGGGAGCGACGTATTGTAGCGAGCCAAGAGGTTAAGGCTTGCAAACTACTTAACTATTACCCGCTTAAAGTGGTGCATATAAATAGCGTATCTGAGTTGGCCCCCCCTCAGTTTCTCTATGCACCCATGCAACATGCAGGTCTCCAGAGCTATCCAATGTGATGCTAGGGTGATCCTGAACCCCCTTTCCGGAAGCGCCACTGAGTAGCACATCATCACTCCATTCTCCATCCTCCAGCCAGCTGTACCAAACATCCTTGGAACCCTCTCTCTCATCCGTCCAAGCAACTATCAATTGTCCGTTCTGATGACCGGAGATCGTGGCATGCCATTGGCGGTAATTTGTGCCAAAGTCATCCTGAATTCGCACATTTCCTTCAAATGCTTGATCATTAGGCTTATTGGCTCCATAGATATCGTAGCCTTCTCGAAAATCTCGCTTATCAGCCCATACAGCATACACACCTGAATTGCCGTATTTTGCTAACGCAACTCTCGCAACACCATGCCCGGAACCATACCCGGCCCTGGGTCCTGGTGGTTGTTCGCTGATACGGGTTGGTGAGGAAAACCTGCATGAATCACCAACTTCACTTTGGCTATGCATGATTACGGTATGTCCAAGCCGGCGGTCTTCCCAGGCGATGTTGACACGTTCACCCTGCACAGAAATGACTGGATACAACTGATCATTTTGCAATGGGCCCGGTTCAACTGGGCAACGTTGTGCGGGTGATAGATGTAACTGTTTGTCTACTGTTAGCTTTTGCAGAATGATACGACCAAACCGTTGTGCCTGCTCCCTATACACAATCAAGATCTGGTTATCCAAACTGGATAAATTGGCATGGCCGGAGGTTTTCTCTCCAAGTTGAACGATCGGCCCCATCTTTTTCGCTTTGACTATACGTGCTGAAACCTGCTCATCCTCTTCCCACGCAATGGCAAACCGACCATCACCCAGGGCACGTATCGATGGCTCAAAGGCTTCACCATTACCACTGATCCTGAGCTTGGGTGAGAAGGTATTTGAATCCAGCGACTTTCTAGACAAATAGATGCGAGGTGTTCCATCACTATCATCTTCCCAGACAACACTCACAACGCTACCCGATACCGCAATATTCTGACGTCCCGATGATTCCAAATGGTGAAAGATCCCTTGTTTTGCAGGTTCACTTACGTTAATAGGTGTAATAATTACCTCTGTTTGTGCAGATAAGTGGTAGGTAGCGAAAATCAATATGGCCGTAAGAAGCAGCTGATATAGTCTCTTCAAGATGAATCTACCTTTTTTATTGCCTGTTGGACTTTATTGTGAGCATCCACCAGGTCTTCGATTCTTTGAACGCCAACCATTCGGGTAATGACCTTGCCACCTGGTGACATGAAGGTAAATATCGGTGTAACAAATGCATTGTAACGGGTGCCCAACTCACGTTCCGTAATACGTTCTCCAGATGGCAAACGCAGTCTATTTCCACTCTCTGCATCTACGTAGGCCAGTACATAGTGTTTTGAGTACTGTTCCTTAACACCGGGATCGGAAAACGCTTCCTTATTAGTCTTATCGCAATAGCCACAACCATAACGGCCAAAATAGACAAACATGATTTTGGTTTCAGCATTTGCTTGTGCCATTGCTTTGTCAAATGGTAGAAAAGAGTAATCATCAGGTGGATCAGCTATAGCAGCAGATGCTACAAGGCAAAACATAAAACCAAAAATTTTGGTCATTGTGTGCTCCGTTTAAAGATAAATACCATATATGAATAATTAAGTATGTGGTCTTTTGTTGTACGGCCAAGTCAAAGAAGTAATGGCATTTCCACGGTAAGGCAGACTCTTCCGGGTTATGATCTGAGCATAGGAGGAAGCATATGAGTAGTCAACGATTTAGCCTGGAATTCAAAGTGTAAGCGGATACAACAGATGGTGAGTCGTAGTTGCACTGATATCGAGGTCACCGAGCGGTTGGGTGTTTTCGCTGACAGTCTCTACAGGTAGGCAGATTTTCACAGATATCTCCCAACCAAATACAATCCAAAGTTAGAGGAAAGAGGAAAAGCAGTTGAAACTCCATTCTTAAAGCTGTTGATGCTCGAAAAGCAGAAACTGGTCAATTCTCAAATGAATTTGTACATTTGATACAATGATTAAAATGATGCCTAAGGTTCACAAAAACAATTCGATAAAAATGACCACCTTTCCGATTTAGGTAGGATTAGTTACGTTCTGTTTCAGAGTTGTCAGATTTAAAACTGGGTAAATCGGCTTTGCCAATCACAGCAAGAACAACGCCAACACAAACGAAGAAAAATGTCGATGCCATGAAACTGGCGGATATGGGGTCATCCTTACCCACGCTCTCAATTTGAAAATAGAGCATTACACTGGAAGCAATAGCCAGCAGAAAGCTTACTCCCGCAGAAATGAGCGAGATCTTCTGAAGTACACCTTTCCTTTTAGTCATGCGGTTTATGCTCCTGTTTCTTGAGGTTTGGAGGGGGTCAGTACCCTTTTTTACTAATTCCCTTTTCCTTTTGGGCGTCCTCTTCTAGCCTGGCCAACTCTGCACTTTAGCTTCTTTTCAATCTGCACACAAAAGCGAGTATTACCCAGGGGGGTTCCAGTATGAACAGTTGTTCGGATATCGTGAACCTGATCCGCTTTAAGTGCAATACGGAACAATTCACGATAGGCAAACTGCCTGTTATGAATATCCTGGGCTAGTTGTTGATAAAAGGCATGAGGAGCAATCAATTTATCAGTGTATTGGGTTGCATTACCTCGATAACTGGACCAACGATAATCATTGGGTCTTTGGACCATGCCCGCTCTAACCGGATTGAGTTCAATGTATCGCATGCAGGTAAACAGATAGGCATTACTATCGATCACGCAGCCTTTGTGACGTCCTTCCCATAAAGTACCTGATTTACCATAAGACTTATTGATATAGGGAACGTAATGCCGACCTACGAACTGTATGGTTTTGCTGATTGCCTCCTGAGATTCCGGTGTTAGAAGTAAATGGACATGGTTGGTCATTAAGCAATAGGCGTGGATGGCGCAACCATGTTTGTCCGCGCCTTCTTTTAACCAAGCTAAATAGGCCAGATAATCATTGGTTTCAAAGAAGACTGGTTGGCGGCTATTTCCACGTTGGATCACATGAGCCGGGATGCCCGGTAAATAAAAACGGGGTTTTCTTGGCATTTGAACATCCTTGTTCAGATAGTTAGTGGAATATGAATGTATTTAATATTTCGGTTTAAGGGTACTTACCCCTTTAGAGACCGTTTAGACCCCTTTTCGACACGGTTTAAGGGTACTGACCCCTTTTGAGGAGCTTTACCAGATTTTCAATTATGAATCTGTTTAAGAGGAGGTGAGACAGTGCCCCACCTATCAAAGGGGTTCCTTTATAACATTGATAACTGGCCATCCTGACTGATGCGCAACTTCTCTACATCGATCTTGAAGCTGGCCTGTAACAGTTCCCTGGCGATGTTTTTGATGTTTGTCACCACTTTCTGATCTGGGCCTTTCTTGAAGGTGTCCTGGAACATCACCATCCAGTTTCCGGTCATGGCAAGGTATTCGTAGAGCTTCTGACGATCGGCCGGGGAAGCATTCTCCAGCCCCTGGCTCAGGGCTTGGTTGCTTGCGATCATTTGCTCCACCTGTTTGTGCAGATGAAGCAGATTCTGCTCCGGTATCTCCGCCCCTTCGTTATAGGCTGACCAGATGCCATAGAGGAATGAGGCTGTGGCTGTCGGAATGTCCCCTTCAGGTGCCCTGGCTGCCTGCTCTATCCTTTTCTGTACGAACAGAGCGATGTTGAACAGCTTTTCCATATTGGCCCGGTTGGCCTCGGGAAAATTTCCGGCTAACTGGACGGCGGACAGTGATTTGTTGTTGGCTGCCGCCTGGATATCCTGAGGTGTGATGGTACTCAGCTGCTCAACGAAACGCTTACCCGCCTCACCACTGCTCTCAAGGGGTCTGATGGTTGGAGCCATTACGGGCTGTTCAAACAACTGATCGAATCCATCCACCAGGAAGCCTGGAGTCGCCGCTGTGCGGTTAACCGGAGCACTGTTGATCATGGTTGAACAGGTGGAGAGAAATCCCGCCAGTAACAGACGGGATAGCAGTAGCCTGATGTTCATCTTGTCATCCTTTACTGGGTGGTGCAGTTTTGAGCGGTGATGGTCAGATCGCCTTCCTGACTGATGGAGATCGACTCGGGCTCAATCTTCAGGCTACGGGTGATGATCTCTCGGACCATGATTTTGACATTGTTCAATGCCATCTCATCCGGTTGTGATGTCAGGTGGTGCTGGATCATCAGCAGCCAGTTTCCAACCATCGCGAAGGTCTCATAAAGTGCCGATCGGTTGTCGCTGGTTGATTTCTCATACTCTTTGAGAAACTCGGTTCTTTCGCGCATGGTATCCCTGGTCTGAGTGACCAGCTTATCGAACTGCTTGCCGGGGATGGTTGCGCCCCGGTTGTAGATCGACCAGATACCATAGAGAAATAGGGTGATCGCTCCATGGATATCCTGTTTGGGCAGCTTGTGGATCTCTTCAAAACGTTGATGAATGAAGAGGGAGATATTGAACAGTTTTTCCATCTCCCCACGATGCTGTTGCGGTGCGTTTCTCGAGAGTTTGGATGCGGTGGAAGACTTCTTGCGTACAGCGCTCTTGATCTCCTGCTCGGTCAGTTCGTTGAACAGGCTTTCATGATCCCGATAGACGGCCTGGGAGTAGTTGCCATTGGCTTCGCTGTGATTGCTCTCGGATGTGTTGAGTGTGTTCAAGGGTTACCTCACTGAGTGGTATGGATAGTGTTTAAACGGACTACTCTGTTTCGGGTGCGCTGTTCTGGCTTCGACAGGGAAACTTCCATGGGCGAAAGCCGGCGGAAATGGGAGGCAGAGCAGACAGATACTCATGTCTGTCAGCAGTTGTGTGACCCGGTCGTGGGAATAGAGCTGGCCCTGCATGCAGGGCGGGCCGGGCCGATGGGTTTGCCGAAACTCGAAGGCGATACCCGGTTCTCTGCTGAGAGGAGGTATGGTGAACGGGATTCAATCTACACTCCATGTATGCCATCCATCCCTGATAAATACAGTATGCTGAATTTCCATATCAAAATCTGTAGATGACATGAGGGTCATCTGAGGCGCTCCTGACAAAATTATGCCATGCGCCAACTTGATGAATATCAGGGATAACCCCTATATGCCAAGCTGATGCCTGCTAAGATTGTCGATGGCGGTTGATATTCGACATGTGGAACGTAACGATATTGGTATATGCTTTTAATCGTTAAGGTGTTTATTTTCCTGGGATTGAATCGCTGGAGGGGAACATGCCGGTACCTTCGCTGAAGGCAAAAGACTATAAATCGGATATCAAGCCGGTATGGTGCCCGGGCTGCGGTCACTTCGCCGTGCTGGCTGCATTGACCAAGGCGATGGCCCATCTCGGACTGATCAAAGAGAATGTGGCGGTGGTCTCAGGGATCGGTTGTTCATCCCGCTTGCCTGCCTATATCGACAGCTACGGATTCCATGGGATCCATGGTCGTGCGCTGGCGGCGGCCTCCGGACTGAAGGCGGCGCGGCCGGACCTGACGGTGGTGGTGGCCGGTGGTGACGGGGATGGATTCTCGATAGGCGGCAACCATTTTCTGCACGCCTGCCGACGCAATATGGATATGACCTATATCGTGATGGACAATGAGGTCTATGGTATGACCAAGGGGCAGGCCTCACCCACCACCAAACCAAACTGGGATAAAAGCAAGTTGACGCCCCATGGCACCGGCATACCCTGTTTCAATCCTGCCGCCATCGCTCTGGCCGCGGGCGCCGGATTTATCGCCAGGGCTTTTGCTGGCAATCCATCGGATCTGACCAAGGTTCTGGTGGAGGCGATCGAGTATCCGGGATTTGCCTTTATCCAGGTACTGAGTGGTTGTGTCACCTTTCGTCCGGACCAGAAGGCATGGAAGGAGCAGGTCCATCCGTTCATCAACGACGTGCCGACCGAGGACCGGATCAAGGCTGCACAGATCATCCAGGCGGATGATGGACTCGCTACCGGGGTTATCTACGCCACGCCGATACCGGTATGGCAGCCCGAAAATATAAAAAGTCGTGAAGTGGCAGAGTTGGAGGAGGAGTTTTGTCTATGAGTGATGATCTCGTCGAACCGATAATCAGCATCGAAGAGTTCCTGGTGCATGCGCTGGAACTGGAAGAGGCTTCCAGTGACCATTATGACGAACTGGCGGACAGCATGGAGATCCACAACAATCTGCAGGTGGCGGAGCTGTTTCGCAAACTTGCGGGCTACAGCCGTCAACATGCCAAGGAGGTGATGGATCGCACCCACGGTCTGGAGCTGCCCCAATTGACTCCCTGGGATTTCAAATGGCGCTGTCCCTCTTCGCCGGAAGCCTTCTGCATGGAAGAGGCGAACTATATGATGACGGTTGCCCAGGCCATGGAGATTGCCCTCTATAACGAGATTCGGGGACGGGAGTTTTATCTGCAGATATCCGAGCACTCACCCACTGAGGATGTGCGTAAACTGGCTGCCGAGATGGCGGAGGAGGAGGGTTGGCATGTGGCGATGCTGAAGGAGTGGCAGAACAATCTTCAGGATGAGCTGCCGGTGGAGGATCTGGATCCGCCCAATATTCCCGAGTAGGTCGATCGGGGGATTCGACTGTTCTGCTTAATCCGCGAGCAAAGCGTTTCCTGACAGACCATCTGGGCCTGCCATGGAAATCAACGCTTATGTCGCTGGTTAACGGAGTGCCGAATTAATAACGATCAGCTTGTGTGTATACCGGTCTCACCATCGTGGGATTGGTTACGTTGATCCATCTCTGCCGCTTCCTTCTCCATCTTCCTCAGCAGTTGCCCGAAATAGAATGCCAGATAGGTTGAGGTGTTGAGAGTAAACCAGAAAAAGACAAAAACGCCGAGATAGATCTTGATGTTACTGGTTTGGACTTCTCCCGCCAGGTTCATGACGGCGGCAATGGCTGCCGGATCGATGAATGAGAAAAAGATGAATGTCAGCAGACCCGCTGCGATCGCACTGGTCCATAAAAAGCCGAACAGGCATTTGCACTTCAATAGGTTAAGCACGGATTTCCTCCAGATTTTTTAGGTGTCACCGGATTGATGATCCGGTTTGGAATCTCAACGCTCTTATCTTGCTGGCGATTGTTCTTTCAGATGATGCTCAATCACTGAGCGTGCAGCGAATTGGCAGGATCTGACCATGACAGGGTTCCTTATCGTTATCTTCATATTTACGCCAGTACAAGATTAGCAACTCCTCCGGGCGTATAAACCATAATTATAATCAGGGATTGGCAAATGGTGTGAGTTATCGGTGGAGTCCTTTGGACTGTAACAGTGATTCAATGCGATATGAACCATTCTCCGGCGAGCAGAGGAGAGAACTCTCTTGGAAGCAGAAAAACTATATGGTCATCAGTACCATTGATATCAGTTAAATTGCTGTTTACTCATGAATTAAACTGCTGCAATACCGATTGATACGCCGTGTGTAGTATAAATCTGTGATTTGTTTACACAATTTTAATGTTGATTTAAGGATTTGCCGCTAGGATTTAAATGATTTTGTAGAAATGGACTCTGCTTCAGCTGTTTACAGTGCATTTTTTTATTTTTGGAGTGTGGAGGCACCGGTTGGTGATGGCGGCCCGATCGCTGCGTCATGAGTGATTATGCGATAACCGTTTTTTACCTGAACCCCGAATAATAAGCTTAAGGACAGGTATCGTAATATGTTGAATTATCTCTTCGAGAAAAGCCAGGAAAGGAAGCAGTTAAAGGGCGCGCTTGCCCCGTATGGTCTGGGTCTGTCAGATCTGGATCCCATAGATTTGAAAAAACTTCTCTGCTCTATCCATCGGCATATCACCCTGGTCTCGAAAAAGTATGGCCAGCCGTCGTCCGGTGTCCAACATCAGGTCATCACACCGGTGGTATGGGCGACAGCTTACTGTCTGCTGGGTGGTAGCAGAATCGTACAGATCGAACCCGGTTTTCGAGATATCATCGATGAAGTTGAGACTGAGCTGGTGCTTCATCTGTCTGGAGAGAGTAGTGACAACCAAAGCATCTATCCGGAGATCTTCTCAACCTTGCTGGCATCCGATGCCTGCCATCCTGAGGTATTGGCGTTCGTACGCAATCTGGGCTATATCAGCCATACGGTGAATCAGCAGAGATCGCTGGCGGGTTGATCCGCTGACTCTGCGTCAGGGTCAAGCGCTGCGATCAAGTTCTCCAGAGATAGCCGGCTGTAGCAATTCACAGTCTCCATCGGGCTGTCTGTAAGTGGCTGATTACTGTCGCTTGGGAAATCACTCAGTGTTTGCCAGGCAGGGATCTCCTCTTGATCAGCAGCACCAGTGCCGGGATCACAAACAGTGACAGCAGCGGGGCTGTCAACATACCGCCGATGACTGGTGCGGCGATACGCTGCATCACTTCCGAACCGGCACCATCGCTGAGCATGATCGGCATCAAACCGATCACAACCACCAGCACCGTCATTGCCTTGGGGCGTACCCTGAGGGCCGCACCCTCGATGATGGCCAGCTTGAGACTCTGCCGATCAGTCAAGCGACCGCTATCCTGGTAGCTTTTGATGGCGCTGTTGATATAGATCAGCATGACGACTCCGAACTCTGTGGCAATGCCTGCCAGGGCAATGAAGCCAACAGCCACCGCGACAGAGAGGTTATAACCCATCATCAGTACGAACCAGAATCCCCCCACCAGGGCAAAGGGGATGCTCAACATCACCACCAACACATCGGAATAGCGTCGGAAAATAAGATAGAGCAGGGCGAAAATGATAATCAGCAACATCGGCACCAACTGCTTCAACTTGGCTTCGGCCCGCAGCATATACTCATACTGACCTGTCCAGGTGATGGCGTATCCTGCAGGCAACTTGATGTTCTGTTCAAGCAACTGCTGACCTTTGCTGATATAGCCACCAAGATCCCCATCCTTGATATCGATGAATGTCCAGCCGTTGAGACGGGCGTTTTCTGTTTTGATCAGTGGCGGTCCATCAACCACATCCACTCTGGCGACCTGTGTGAGGGGCACCTGTGCTCCAGAAGGTGTGATGATGGGAAGTTCACTCAGTTTCTTGATGTCATCGCGCAGTTCACGTGGGAAGCGGATGTTGATCGGATAGCGCTCAAGACCCTCCACGGTTTCACTGATATTGATACCGCCGACGGCAGCACTGACCATCAGGTTGATATCATCGATATTGATGCCCAGGCGGGCCGCCTCGAGGCGATCCGGCACGATCTCAATATAGCGGCCAGCCACAACCCGGTCGGAGAATGCGGAACGGGTCTCCGGCAGGGTGGAGAGTTGTTTCTCGATATCGCGGCCGATCTGCTCAATGGTCTTCAGATCGGGACCGGAGACCTTGATGCCGATGGGAGTCTTGATGCCTGTCGAGAGCATATCGATTCTGGTTTTGATCGGCATCAGCCAGGCGTTGGTAAGTCCCGGGAAACGTACTGTTCGGTCCAGCTCGGCGATGATGTCGTCGAGCGTCACCCCTTCCCGCCACTCCTCTCTGGGTTTGAGTCGGATGATGGTCTCGATCATGGTCAGGGGGGCAGGGTCCGTGGCGCTGTCCGCCCGGCCGATCTTGCCGAATACCCGCTCCACCTCAGCTACCTGCATGATCAGGCGGTCGGTCTGTTGCAGCAGCTCCTGGGCCTTGCCAATGGATAGTCCCGGCAGGGTGGTGGGCATATACATCAAATCGCCTTCGAACAGATCGGGCATGAACTCAGATCCCAGACCTTGCCCCAGTCGTTGCATCATGGGGGATTCAGAAAAGCCTTTGCGCCAGGCTTTCTGCATGCCCAGCTGGGTGTTGTCGATCTGCTCGATCAGGGTGCTGCTGTACTCCAGGCCGGCAGCCCTGCTCAGTTTAAGAGGCCACTTCAGGGGTTCCAGCAGACCGCCGATACCGTAGATCGGAATCACCAGGGTCACTACCAGCAACAGCGCCAGCAGCAGGGATGGTCTGGGTAACCACAAGACGATTCTCAGCAGAGGCCGGTAGAGTGTGATGAGCACCCAGCTCAGTGGATTGCTGCTCTCAGCAGGAATCCATCCCTTTAACAGATAACCCATCAATACCGGTACCAGGGTGACTGCCAGCCCGGCCGCAGCAGCCATGGCATAGGTTTTGGTATAGACCAGCGGGCCGAACAGGCGTCCCTCCTGTCCCTCCAGGGCCAGCACAGGGAGAAAGCTCAGGGTGATGATCAGCAGCGAGTAGAAGAGTGCCGGTCCGACCTGCAGCGATGCCTCAAGGATCACTTTCCAGTGCTCCTCTCTTGGGAGTCCACCGCCACGCTCCTGCAGACGGCGGTGGGCATTTTCAATCATCACGATGGCGGCATCGACCATGGTGCCGATGGCGATAGCAATACCACCAAGTGACATGATGTTCGCGTTGATACCCTGCTGCCGCATGATGATGAAGGCGATCAGAATCCCCATCGGCAGGGTGATCACCGCAACCACGGCAGAGCGAAAGTGAAACAGGAACAGCAGGCAGATCAGGGCGACAACGATGAACTCCTCAAGCAGTTTGTTGCTCAGATTGTCGACGCTCTCCTCGATCAGAGTTGAGCGGTCGTAGGTCTCGATGATCTCGACACCTTCCGGCAAGCCGCTCTTGAGTTGCTGTAATTTCCGTTTCACATTTTTTATCGTCGCCAGGGCGTTCTCACCATGTCGCATGACGACAATCCCGCCGGTGACTTCCCCCAATCCGTCCAGGTCGGCGACCACCCGCCGCATCTCCGGGCCGATCTGAATGTTGGCGATATCCTGCAGCAGGATCGGAATACTCTCTTCGGTAATATCGATGGGAATATGGCGGATATCCTGTTCCGATTTAAGGTAACCGCGGGTACGCACCATCAACTCCGCTTCACCCTGCTCGATGACCGAACCGCCCACCTCGTAGTTGGCCTGCTTTACCGCCTCGATGGCTTGTGAAATGGGAATGCCCAGTGCGCGTAGCTTCTCCGGACTGAGTACGATCTGATACTGGCGAACCATACCGCCAACGCTGGCTACCTCGGCCACTCCGGAAACACTCTGCAACTCATATTTGAGGAACCAGTCCTGCAGGGACCGTAACTGGGAAAGATCGTGCCTGTTATGCCGGTCGACCAGGGCATAGCTGTAGATCCAGCCCACACCCGAGGCGTCCGGTCCCAGTTTGGGTTGCACATCGCTGGGCAGATCCGAACTGGCCTGGTTGAGATATTCGAGGACTCTGCTGCGCGCCCAATAGATGTCGGTGCCATCTTCAAACACCACGTAGACATAGGAATCGCCAAAGAACGAGTAACCCCGAACCGCCTTGGCGCCAGGTACCGACAGCATGGTGGTGGTAATCGGGTAGGTGACCTGGTCTTCAACCACCTGTGGTGCCTGCCCCGGGTAGTTGGTCTGAATGATGACCTGCACATCCGACAGATCGGGAAGGGCATCGAGGGGTGTCTCACGCAGTGAGTTCCAGCCCCAAATGGCAATGATCAGACTGGCGAGTAACACCAGTACGCGGTTCTCTATCGACCAACGTATTAACTGCCCAGGCATTTGAACTACTCCGACATGCGCAACAGGCTGCTTTGGATGTTTGATTCTGAATCGATGAGGAATTGGCCGGAGACCACCACCTCAGCACCCGCATTCAATCCATCAATAATCTCCACCTGGTTGTCGCCCCACAATCCGGTCTTCACATCCACTGGCTGGAAGTGGCCCTTACCCTGATACTTGATGATGATCTCACGCTCCCCGGTGAGTATGATCGCTTCTCGTGGAACGGTGACAGTATCCTTCTTCTTTGCGCCGTCATTGATCTCCACCTGTACGAACATATTCAGTAACAGAGCTTCATCCGGATTGGTCACTTCAATTCTGGCGCGCAGGGTGCGAGTGACCGGATTGATCTCCGGGTAGATGAAATCGATTTTACCCGTCCACTCTCTAGCGGGAATCGCTGGCGAGGTGACCGCTACCTTGTTGCCCTTCTTTACCCAGGGTGCATGGTGTTCAAAGATATCCACCATAATCCAGACTTCGCTCAGATCGACTATGGTGAACATGGTTTGATAGGGTTCGACGTAACTGCCTTCACTGACATTCAGCTCGGTAACCCATCCACTGGCGGGTGATGTGATCTGTACTGTATTCAGAACCTTGCGGTATTGCTCAATCCTCATCAGATCCATCGGAGGTACTTTCAGTGACCTTAAGGTGTTTCGATAGGAGTCTATTTTTGCATCGAGTTCCGCTTTACGTTCGGGTTCAAAGGCAACCAGATCGTGCTCCTCAAGTGCATTGATGAGGTCGAGTTGAGCCCGGTTGATCCAGGGCGAGTAGAAGTCGACCAACTCATCCTTCCGCTCAATATGATCCCCTTCGGTTATCAGATAGAGATTTTCAATCCAGCCACCGGTTCTCGAGTGTATGTTGTAGATCCGCTCATCATCGGCAGTGACTCTGCCCTGGGTTTTTATCGTTTTGCCCAAGTTGCCCCGGGCGGCCGTGATGGTGCGGATTCCCATATTCTGGATGACGGCGCTTTCGAGAAAAACCTGGGGATGTTCGCTCTCCATGGACTCCTTGGCGGCGGCCACTGGTACCAGATCCATGCCACAGATGGGGCAGGATGAGTCTGCATCATGGGAGATGATTTGCGGATGCATCGGGCAGATATAGGTAGAGCCTGAGTGTTGGTGATCATGATCTGCATGCGTGTCATCGGATGTCACCGGATCCGGTTCTGGGGTATCACTGACTGAGACTCTTTTGGCTTTTGTCAGCAGTGTCTCTTCGTTGTCATTCCTGTTGGCCTTGGATCGGGAGGAGATTGATGGCAGCCGGTCGCTGTCCCAGTAGCGATGGGATTCGGTCATTCCCTTTGGCATCTCAGATCCGTGCTGCATAGTCTTCATGTCATGGTTATGGGAGTGCTCCGAGGTTTGGTGATCAGTCTCAAGTGCCATAGGTGAAGCGGTCTGTGCAACCAGAAACATGCCGCAGACACTGCATTTCCCCGGTTTGTCACTGGTCTCGTTGGGGTGCATGGGACAGGCGTAGATCGTCTGATGATCTTCAGATGCATGGTCCGAGTGGGCCATCGGTTGATGATGGTCATGCCCTGAATGATCGGTTTCGGTTTGTGCCACCAGATGCATTCCGCAGATGCTGCATTTGCCCGGTTTGTCACTGGTCTCGTTGGGGTGCATGGGACAGGCGTAGATCGTCTGATGATCTTCAGACGCATGGTCCGAGTGGGCCATCGTTTGATGATGATCATGCCCTGACTGTTCGGTGTCAGATTGGGGCATCGTTTGATGATGATCATGTACTGAATGATCGGTGTGGGTTTGAGCCACCAGGTGCATCCCACAAATGCTGCAGCTGCCCGGTATATCGCTCGTCTCATTAGGATGCATGGGGCAACTGTAAAGGATTGTCTGTAGCTTGGCTGCACTCTCCAAGTCAGTCAGACCATCAACTGATGCATCTAGTGACATGTTGTCGCTATGGTGAGTTTCGCCAAAAGCAATTGAGCCGGTTACCAGAGACAGAGTTGCTGTCAGCAGCATCAGGATTCTGAATATGGCATTGAGAAATCTTTTGGCAATCATCTACAGGTCCTAATTGGGGTGGTGTATGCCATCTACATTACAACTTAAATCTCATTCTCATAGCGTAGACTTGTTGTTCTTTTACTCTGTCTGAATGGCGATTAACTGAAGATCGAAAACCAATGTACTGTTGGGAGGGATTCTTGGTGGTGCTCCCTTTTCACCATAAGCAAGCGCGGGTGGGATGAACAGTTGCCAATGGTCGCCTTTCTTCATCAGTTGCAGAGCTTCCGTCCAGCCCTTGATCACACCATTGACATTAAAGCTTGCCGGTTTTCCTCGATCAAAGGAACTGTCAAAAACTTGTCCGTTCAGCAGCTTGCCGGTGTAGTGCACAAGCACTTTATCGTTGTTACCCGGATGATTCGTTCCGTATCCCTTCTCTACAATCCTGTACTGTAAACCACTGTCTGTGGTGATGACGCCCGGTTTTTCTCTGTTTTCGGCATGAAACCTGTTGCTCTTTTCAAGCAGCAGTTGAAATTGACTGGCTCTCAGCTGCTTCTTTCTCTCTGCAAGGCTTCTTCCCAGTTCCGCCATGACCTGTTTCATCTCTGCTGCAGACATTTGACTCTGATTCTCATGCAGTGCGTCACGGATGCCCTGTATGACCGCTTCCGGGCGGATTTCAATATCTTGAAACCTGAAGTCACTGCCGATCTGATAACCAACGCTATAGTTGATCTTGGAAGCCTCATCCGACAGTGGAGCTTGCTGGTCTGCAATTGCAGGCAATGCCATGAGACATGCGATAAACAAAGATGTGGTGGTTCTGAGCATGAGCCTGAAATTCCCAATTAGTAAGCTTGCGATCAGCGGTTGCATGGGGTGTCGCCAGCAATAAAAAAATATAGATATTTACTTGGTTCCGATCTTCAATTGTATCAAGGTTTTAACTGTGTAGAAAAAGTGTTTTAAAGCTATTTTGCCCAAATCAGCGACGCTCAGACAGTATTCGAAGATGAACTTAATCCGGCAAATGAATGAGTATGGGTAGTTCTATGTATATTGGATTTGAAATCTGGGTATATTTGATTCTTCCGGCCTTTTAATAGAGTTCCCGATGTTGATTAAAAGAGTAATCCATGTTGTATTGCCTGTGATGCTTTTTTCTGTCCATGCGGGGACTGGGTAAGGGAGATGATGATGTTGAAATCGAGATATTTAACTGCCGTAGTCTTAGGTCTGGGCCTGATCGGCACTGTTCACGGGGATTCAATACTCACTTTTGAAATGAGTGGCCCGAATGCGGCAAAAGAGACAAGAACAGTATCGATAACTGGCCGTTGGCTGAGAATCGACACTGATCAGCAGGGTAGTCCCGACTACACACTGATGGATACCGGCCGTATGCTTATGTTTGAGGTCGATGACAAGGAAAAAAGCTACAAAACAACTCATATGGGAAAATATTATTGGCCCAAGGATGTAAAACCCAGATTGAAGCCTATGAGGGAAAAGGGTGTGGTTGCCGGTAAGCGTTGCAGAAAAATACATGAAGTGGTCGGTTCTAAACATGCATTGAACCACTGTATGCTGCCCGGTACTGAGTTGGGTCTGGACGAGCGTTCGACAAAAACCCTGTCCCGTCTTTATCAGCTCTCCAGACGTATGAAGCTCGACTGGATCGGAGCCATGACACCTGACGAGCGGCAGATTTCAATCAGCAGTCAGGATCTGAAGAGCGGTGCCACTCTGAAATTCACCTCCATTTTGCATAAGGGAATCCCTGATAACAAATTCAAGATCCCGGATAGTTACCAACGCATCAAGGTCGAACAGAAGAAATACAAACACTGAAGAGTAAGGAAACTCTTATCGTATCGCCATTCCGCTGGATGTCGGGCAAAAGTGCAAGCGCGTTGAACGACCGAAAGTCAGCCTGAAAGGTGAGCGATGCGAACAACCCATAGGACTGATCGGCTTGGATCGCCGCAGTCACTCGGATGACGTAAAGTATCTTTGTCAGGAGATCTTCAATATCTGTTGTTGATTGCTACTTCGATGCCTGTGAAGGTGGCACGGCTGTTTCAAGCAATTCGACTTCGATGATTACCGTCTCATGGGCAACCGGTCCATTGCGACCATAGGCCAATTGATGGGGGATATACAACTCCCATTTGGCGCCGGGTTGCATCAGTTGCAGGGCTTCAGACATACCTGGAATCAATTCACCGACGCGATGAGTTTTCGGGCCACCCTTAAGGTAGGTACTGTAAAACACCTGGCTATCGAGGCGGCGAGAGACATAGTGCAGCTTGACCTGATCGTCTTTTGTCGGTTGGGTGCCACTGCCAGGCTTGATGATTTTGTACTGTAAGCCACTGCCGGTGGTGACAACATCGGGCAAAGCTCTGTTTTTTTCCAAAAACTCACTGCCAGCCTTCAATCTGCGCTGTTTCTCGGTCTGTCTGTGTTTCATCTTTGCCATGGCGTCAGCTTTCATATCCTTGGTGATCTGACGCTTGAGATTGACCAGCAGCTCTCTCATTTCAGCGGGTTTCAACTCAGGTTGCTTACCGGCATGACCATCATTCATGCCACGGGATAATGCTTCAGGATCCAGGTCCATATTCTGTTTCCTGAAATCCTGGCCGATCTGTTGACCAATCGCATAGTTTGTGCGGTCAACTTTGTCTGATAGTGATATGGCTTCATCTGCAAACAGACTATTGCTGATGAGAACTATTGCGATGAGTTGCATCGTGCGGTATTGCATGGAATTCATAGCCTCTGTTGTTGCGGATCAGATAAAGCCGATGGGTAACAATGCATCATACTGGAGATAAGAAAAAAGGGCCGCACGAGGCGGCCCCAAGATTCTAGTCTATTGGTTATTGTTAGAACAGTTTGTCAGGGCAGACATCGCCGACACAGAATGGAACCATCATCTCATTGTCTTCGTGTTCAACGATGTGACAGTGCCAGACATAGAGACCCGGCAGATCAAATTCAGCCCGGATGGTGGTGATATCACCCGGATAGGCATTGACAGTATCCTTCCAGCCATACTCCCAGGCTTCCAGACCGTTGGGTGTTCCAACCGCCACGCTAGGTCCACCGCCAATCGCTTCACGGCCCATGACCTTGTGCTTCACAAGGTGCACGTGGATCGGGTGGGCATCGGCTGAGAAGTTGTAGAGTTTCCAATCCTCCACAGCACCGACAGCGGGATTGGTCGAGATGGGATCTGACCAAAGCTGACCCTGGGAGGTGCCCGCCGCGTCAATCGTGCCGAGTATTGCGGATTGTGGCCCATGTGGGACCGCGCCAAAGTCGCAAGGTGGTAGCATGCCCATTTCCTGGACCAGGTTTCCGGCACCATCCTCGCTGACACAGACCAGCTTGGACTCTTCCTCAAGCAGCACCATTTCGCGGGTGATCGAGGGTGTGGGCAGTGAGCTTTCAACACCGGTCAGCATCAGATCCCAGGGGGAAGTGGCTGCTGTGTCCGGATTCCTCAAACGACCACTGCGGCTACGATCCTCGTCTGTTGGGCTGGTGCCCAGCAGTGCATGATTGACCACAAACTGCATAACCTGGCCGGTTGTGGCGGCATCGGGCAGCTCGTCTGCCGGGAATCCACCGAATGGTGAATCCGGTGCATTGTTGAGCATGCGGATCACAGTACCGTTCGGCAGACCACGGAAGTCGACAATCACGTCGGCGCGCTCAGCAGGGCCGATCAACAGACCCTGACCATCAAAACCCTGGTCGGTTTCGCCGATGATCAGCTGATTATTGATCTCCATGTAGGGCATCTGCTCGAATGCCCAGGCTTCCGGGTTATAGTTCAGCTGCGTCGCCTTGCCTTCCTTAACCGCCACGACTTTGGGCAACAGAGCCTGTTCAGTACCAATCTGATACATGTAGAGCTCTTCAACCGGAACCTGATAGGACATCCATGGACCTTTATAACCACCGCGTCGGGTGTTGATCTCACGGTACCAGTGATCCTTGATGACCGACGTTGTCTGTTCCGTGACCGGATCGATGATCGGCAGTGAGAGACTGAGCCAACGTGCGTTGGTGCCGTTCAGCAAGCGGAAGCGATAGAGTGACGGCGCCACTTCCAGCTCGGGCCAGGTAGTACCGTTGACCACCATGGTGTTGAAGAAGGCCTCAGGATTCCAGATCGGTGCAATGTCGGAAACTTTATCCTGTGCGTTGTTGCCGGAGAATTTGATTTGCAATTCAGCTGCACCCGGATACTGCTCATTACCGGTACCTGCTGTGCCTTCAACATTCAACTCATCAAAGAATGCACGGTTATCCGGATACCAGAGTGAACCGTCCGTGTTGAATGAACGATCCTGGATAACGACCGGGATCTCACGATACTTTTCACGGGAGCCGCCCATATCCGCTGGGAAGTTGGTGGTGACCAGGTCTTCGCCGGCAATTGGTGCAGGTCCAGGCAGGATACCGCCCTGCAGACCGGTTTCACCACTGACCGCTGAGGGATCACGAATCAGCCAGAAACCGGCAGGACCGGCATAGACATTGAGCCGGGTCATGCCCAGGGCGTGATCGTGGTACCAGAGTGTTGCTGAAGGCTGGTCATTGAGGTACTCGAAATGGCCAACGCCGTTAGCGATATTCTGGTCATTGAAGCCGTCACGATCGGTCAACAGGTTGGCAATAGTGCCTTCACAGACATACTCGCCACTAGCGGGCCGCCAACTGGGATCACCATTGACATCACGGGGTACACAGTTGATGTTGGAGGCATTCGGCAGCCACCATCCTTCCGTGTAGCCGTCGCTGCTGGCACCGGTGTGGGCACCATGCACATGGGTGACGATCGGCACTGGACCATTATATTTTTTGCTTTGTGTCTGGCCATGACAGTCTGTACGCAGTTCACCCTTGTCACAACGTGCTTTGGGGTTGGCCCAGTGCAGTGTCTGATCAACAGGGAGGATATGCTTGATGAACTTACAGTCATTGGCTCGCTCGGTACCGATATTGCCGCCCACAGCGCGACAGCGGTCGGCACGGCGCACCAACTGGTTGATCCAGTCGACCGAGGTGTTGGTGTCCTTCACCGCCTCGATGGTGTAGGCGGGATAGTTGAACTGGGAGTTGGGAGCAGGGGCCACATTACGGCCGCCACCCAGGGATCGGGAGTCGGGGCGTGGGTCGGTTGCAGGTCCGTAACTCCAAACTGTGGTTGGAGGAAAGGCGTCGTTACGGCCATTCAGAGTGTTCCAGATGCCACCAGGCAGAATCTGCTGTTGGAACTGGCGCATGCCGATATCGTAGTCGTCACCGATACCGGTGTCATTCATCACCGGCGGTATGATCAGTGGAGTGACATATTTGGGTATGTCATTCGGATTAAGTGTACCTCCCGGTACGTAGGCTTGTGCCCCGGACGCGGTAAAGGCACCCATGATTATCGCAAAGGATAATCGCGAGAGTTTGTACTTATTCATTGGTTTCCCCGTAACTGATTTCTTTAAAGCGCTTTAATTAAGTAAACGGATTAATGAAATCACCCATAATTTGCCGCATCCCTTAGACGGAAACTCTGTCTCCAAACTATGAATTCATTTCATTTTGCAAGTCTCATCCTGGCTTCGTCTAAACACTGATTATTAGGCGCGTATGGCCCAGCTCGCTTTTGCTGAAGCAAGCCACAGTGAATATCCGAGAGACTCCCCCTAGGTTGAAAGTGAGGGTATTGAAGTAGAACACCTGATCAATACTCCCTTTTTTTTCTGCTCCACTACCCATTTCCATGGATGTGAAACAGTTTGATCCGCTAACAAGCCCTGTGTATGACCCAAACTTCCAAACTGATTTCAATTGTAAAAGTGTGTGATATCGCACATAAATGGGAAATTCGGCCCATTTTCATGTGGGTGGATCCCTACCCATATGGGTTATAGGGTGTAGATTCCTACGCGGATTGGTGGCAATTCACGACATAGACCTGGTTGGCCCTGAAAATTCACAGAAATGTCATAGATTTGCAATCATTCTGCTGAAGCTCGAAGTAGTGGGTTTGCCGATCAAGCCCGCCGTAAAACCAGAATCGGTGGGGTGTTGAAAAGCGACCAGCTGGCCAGCGTGCCGGCGGCTCCGATTCCGATCGCTCCACCGAAGATCGCGACCAGCCAGAGCTGGGGATTGAACTGCCAGGGCAGATTGAAGACGCCGGTTGAGAGGCTGTAGCCAATACCACTGGCAAGTCCGGCGGAGATCAATCCCGCCAGTCCACCCAGCAGGGCAAACTCCAGGGTGATCGAGAGGATCAGCTGCTGCCGGCTGAGCCCCAGGGTACGTAGAATGGCGGTCTCCTGAACCCGCTGTTCATGACTCGCCTGGATGCCGGCATAGAGTACGATCAATCCGGCAGCCAGGGTAAACAGGAATACCGACTCCACCGCCATCGCGCCCCGATCCATAATCCCCCGGACCTGTTTCATCAGGGCGGTGACATCCAAGGCGGTGATACTCGGGTAGTTGTGAATCAGATTGTGTAGCACCGTACGCTGCTCATCCGGCAGGTAGAAGCTGGTGATGTAGGTGGCAGGCAGGTCCCGCATCAGCCCTGGTGTGCCGACCACAAAAAAGTTGACGTTGAAGGAGTCCCACTTGACCGACCTGAGATTGGTCACCTTGCCGCTGACCTGCTGCCCTGCCACCTCAAAGGTCAGTTGGGCTCCGATGGGGATGCCGAGGGTTTCGGCAATCCCTTCCTCCACCGAGAACCAGGGCTCCCCCCAGTCAGCCTGCGACCACCAGCGACCTGCAACGATCTTGTTGTCGGTCTGCATGTTGGTGGCCTGGCTGAGATTGAAATCCCGGGTCGCCAGTCGTTGCGCTCTGGGGTTAGGGTAGTCGTCAGCGGAGACCGCTTTGCCATCGATGCTGATCAGACGTCCCCGCATCATCGGATAGAGCCCGACCGATGGGATGCCGTTCTGTTGTAGATGGTTCCTGACCCCATCCACCTGATCCGGCTGAATGTTGATCAGAAACTGATTGGGGCTGTCCGCCGGCAGGGCCTCCCGCCAGTTGCTCAACAGATCGACTCGTACCAGGGCCAGTACCAGCAGCACGGTCATACCCAGACCGAAGCCGCTCAGCTGGACGCTGGTGGTAATCGGATTGCGTGAAAGACTGGCCAGGCCGTAACGCCAGGATCCCGCCGTACGGGTTCGCAGTGGCGTCAGCAGGGTGACCAGCAAACGGGCGATCAGCATCAACAACAGCAGCCCGGCCAGCAGGCCGCCGATCAGTTTGAATGCCATTTGGTCATCGCCGATCTGCCAGATCAGCAGGGTGGCCAGGGCGGCAACCCCGGCGGAGATGAACAGCAGATAACCGATCGGCGGTGCGCCCAGATGGCGCCGGAAGACCCTTAACGGGGGAACCTCGGCGAGCCGGGTCACCATCGGCAGTGAGAAACCGAGCAGCACCAGGATGCCGGTGGCCACACCCGAGAGCAGCGGCCAGGGTGAGGGGGCGGGGATCTGCTGGGTAAACCAGTGACCCACCAGTTCCACCAGCAGGGTCTGAGCCGCCAGCCCCAAGAGACTGCCGAACAGGCTGGCGATCACTCCCAGGCCGAGCAGACGAATGATAAAAATCTGCAGTACCTGGTTACGTTTGGCTCCCAGGCAGCGCAGCAGGGCGCTGGTGTCCGCTTGTCGCTCAACGAAGCGCCGGCTGGAGAGGGCCACTGCAACCACACAGAGCAGGATGGCGGTGGCTGCGGCCAGACGCAGGAATCTGCCACCCTGGTCCAGTGCCGCACGCAGCTCGGGACGGGCGGCGCGGATGTCCTGTACCTGAATACCACTGATCTGTTGTGCATCCAGCCAGGTTCGGTAGTCACTGATCTGAGCTGGGGTGCCGGCAATGAGTAGATTGTGTCTTACCCGGCTGGCCGGTCCCAGCAGGCCGGTTTGTTGCACATCCTGTTGATTGATCATGACTCTGGGTGCGAGCTGAAACAGGTTGGCCGATCGGTCCGGTTCATAGGTGATGATGCGGCTCAGGGTGAACTCAAGCTGGCCCAGTTTGAAGCGGTCGCCGATCTGCAGTCCCAGCAGTGGCAGCAGCCGCTCTTCGAGCCAGGCCTCACGGGAAGCAGGCAGATCCTGCGCATAGCGGGTTGTGCCGTTGACCTGATCCCTGACCTGCAGTTTGCCTCGCAGCGGGTAGTTCGCCGAGACCGATTTAACCTGAACCAGCTGGCTGTTGCCGTTGTTCAGTATCACGCTGGGAAAGCTCAGGGTCCTGGCCTGCCGCATCTGACGACGTTCTGCCTCGGTGCTGAGTAGATCATCCAGAGGGCGATTGCTCTCGATTCTCAAGTCGGCGGCCAGCACCTCCGTTGCCTGGCGGGCCATCGCCCGTTCGATGCGATCCGTGAAGAAGCCTACGGCGGTAACCGAGGCGACCGCGATCACCAGAGCGGTGGCCAGAAGACGCAGTTCACCGGCACGCCAATCCCGGCGCAACAGTTTCAACGCCAGCATGAAAGGGTTCATCGATCAATCTCCAGGCAGCCCTCACGCAGATAGAGCCGGCGGTCACAGCGTTGAGCCAGCATCTCATCATGGGTGACCAGGATCAGTACCGTACCGCTCTGCTCCTGCAGTTCGAACAGCAGTTCCGCCACCTTCTCACCGGTGTGGGCATCCAGGTTGGCGGTCGGCTCATCGGCAAACAGCACTTTCGGACTGGGGGCAAAGGCCCGGGCCAGTGCCACCCGTTGCTGTTCGCCGCCGGAGAGCTGTGAAGGGTAGTGGGTCAAGCGCTCTGCCAGACCGGCTTTGGAGAGGGCATTCCTGGCTGCCTGTTCGGCATTGGCATGGCCGGCCAGCTCCAGGGGCAGCATCACATTCTCCAGCGCGGTCATGCCGCTGAGCAGCTGAAAGGATTGGAACACAAAACCCACCTGACCGGCCCGTAATGCGGCGCGTCCATCCTCATCCAATCCGCCCAGGGTGGTGCCGAACAGGGTGACATCACCCGCGGAAGCCTCATCCAGACCCGCCAGCAGGCCCAGCAGAGTCGATTTGCCGGAGCCGGAAGCACCTAGGATCGCCACCGCTTCTCCGGCAGCGACTTCCAGGTCGATCTGTTGCAGAATGTCGAGTCTGCCTTGGGAGGTTTCAACGAACTTCATCAGCCCTTTGGCGGTCACAGGATGAGAGTTGGGAGATGTCTGCAACATGAAAAGATTCCTACGGAAATTGTTACTCTTTTTGTTTCTGTCTCTGCCGGTTGTCACTCTGGCACAGACCACACTGTTGGTGGTTGGCGATAGTCTCAGCGCCGGTTACGGTGTCACCACCGAGGTTCGCTGGGTCAATCTGCTGTCGCAGCGATTGAACTCCCATTGTGGCCCGTTCCAGGTGATCAATGCCAGTGTCTCCGGCGATACCAGCCAGGGCGGCCTGAGTCGTCTGCCTGCACTGCTGTCGAAGCATCAACCGACCCTGGTGATCATCGAGCTGGGTGGTAACGATGGCCTGCGGGGCATCAACAGCCGGGCGATGCATGACAATCTGTTGGACATGGTCAAGCTCTCCAAGCAGGCCGGTGCGGCGGTGCTGTTGTTGGGGGTTCGCTTGCCTGCCAACTATGGACCGGAGTTCACCAATGCCTTCCATCAAGTCTATTATGATGTCTCGGAGGCGGAATCGGTTCCCCTGGTTCCCTTTTTTCTGCAGGGGGTGGCGCTGGATATGTCACTGATGCAGAACGATGGCATACATCCCAACGACAAAGCACAACCGATCCTCAAGGATAATGTTTGGGCCGGGCTCAGGCCGTTGTTGAAGGCGGTTGGTTACGTCAAGGATACCTGCCTGCAGCCATAGTTGACCGGAATGAATCGGCTTTAGACTTTTTTCCATGGCAATTATCGGTATAATCCCCCGTCTCACCTTTTATGGCGGTTGGTATCGGTCCCCCCGCAACGAGAAGCTGTGAACCCCGTCAGGCCCGGAAGGGAGCAGCGGCAGCAGTGGCATCGTGTGCCGGGGTGTGGCTGGTACCCACTGCCACCCAATTCCATAATCTATCTGATGACCGGCCATCACTCCGGTGAAGCATCTGGCATTGGTTATTAACCCGGCATCTTAAGAGTGAATAGGCTATGGTTAACTGTTGTGGAAGTCTCATATAAACCCTTCACAATTTGGCACTATCTACCGCGCAGGAAATGGCTCATCGTACTCTTGGTAGTGTTCGCCTATGCACTGCTGCTGTGGCAGGTCACTGATTTAGTACGTCATCGTGTCCAACAGGAGATGTTGGCTTCCGGTGAGCGCCAGCTCAATATCTATGTCAACAATCTGCAGGCTCAACTGGAGAAGTATGAGTTCCTGCCTGAGTTGCTCTCCACCAATGCGCCCCTGGTTGAGCTGCTGAAACGTCCCGGTGACAAGCAGCGCATCGAAACACTGAATCGCTATCTGGAGACCATCAATACCATCACCAATGCCTCAGACACCTATCTGATGGACAATGAAGGTTTGACCATCGCCGCCAGTAACTGGCAGTCGGAAAAGCCATTCGTGGGACGTAATTTCAGTTATCGGCCCTATTTCAAGCAAGCGATGCAAGGGCAGCTTGGACGCTACTACGCTCTGGGTAGCACTTCAGGCAGACGGGGATACTATTTTGCCTACCCGGTACGCCATGAGGGGGGTATCCTGGGTACGGTAGTGATCAAAATCGATCTGACCATCCTGGAGCAGCAGTGGCAGGGACGTGACACTGAAGTGATCGTTACCGATCCGGAAGGGGTTATCTTCATCACCACACGGCCCGGTTGGCGGTATCGCAGTCTCTCTCCATTATCCCTCGAAGAGCGGCAACGTATCCGGGAGAGTCGGCGCTACTCGGGCGCATCGGTTGAACCGCTGGATGTGACCTATCGGGAGCAGTTCTCCGAGTCGGCTCAGCGGATCGACATCAGTGGGCAGAAGCGGCGTTCGAGCGAGTCCTATATGATACTTGCCCAGTCGATGCCGGAAGCCGGTTGGCTGGTACATCTGTTGAAACCAATGAAAGAGATTAAACAGGAGGTGCTGCATGCCATCGGTGCCAGCAGTTTTGCCTTTACCGTATTACTGTTGATCGGCCTGGTGATGTCGCAGCGATACCGGAGAAACCGGGAGAGGGCCCACTATGAAGCGGAAGTCAACCAGTCTCTGCGGGAGGCCAGGGACCGGTTGGAGCAGCGGGTTCAGGAGCGGACCGTGGACCTGCATCAGGAGATCGAGGAGCGAAGGCGTACCCAGGAAGCTCTGCAGGAGACCCGGGATGAGTTGATCCAGGCGGCCAAGCTGGCAATGCTGGGGCAGATGTCAGCCAGTATCAGCCATGAGGTGAATCAGCCCTTGGCGGCGATCCGTACTTATACCGACAATGCCCGTCTGCTGCTTGAACAGGAGCGTTGTGCCGATGTCAGCTGGAACCTGGAGCAGATCTCCGAGCTGATCGAGACGATGACCCAGATCAGCTCTCAACTGAAGCTGTTTGCACGCAAAACCGACGGATCGAGACGGCCGGTTTCCATGCATAACGTGATTGAGTCGAGTAAACGCATCCTTCATCCACAACTGCGCAAGAGCAGTACCGAAATAGAGTTCAAGCTGGCCAAAGTGGATCCTTTGGTGATGGCCGATCCGGTACGTTTGGAACAGGTATTGGTGAATCTCATCGCCAATGCGATGAACGCCATGGAAGATCAGCAGAACCGTTGGGTTTCGATCGAGATGGCGAGGCAGGGTGAGGATCTGAAGATCGACATTCTGGACAATGGGCCGGGTATTCCCGCAGACCACCTGGAGCGGATTTTCGATCCATTCTTCACCACCAAGGAGAGTGGCTTGGGTCTGGGCCTCTCCATCTCCCATCACATCATAGAAAGCATGGGTGGTACACTCTCAGCTCAGAACAGTCAAAAGGCCGGAGCTATGTTTACCCTCCGTTTGCCGTTGGCGGAGCATGTGGTCGACAGCGACGGCACATAAACGGGATAGGTTCTGTGTAAAAAAGCGTCAATCAAGGTGCGGGGGAGAGAAGATTGGTAATTTCAGATAGGCGACAACGCACGCAGCATGCAACTTCAGGTGAGAACCAAAAGGCTGATGCAGTCTCTACCTCCTGTGGCGTTCTGATTCGCTTATCCTGTTTTAGGAGCGGGAAATCACTCCCGGCAGAATTCAACGGCGTGGCGATAACAGGGGGTGACCATGTCGAGTAAACCGCCTGTTCTGTTTATTGATGATGAGAAACATATCCGCATCGCCAATACCCAGACCATGCAATTGGCAGGCTTTGAGGTCAACGCCATGGAGCGTGCCGACAAAGCGCTGCCGATGCTCTCCTACGACTGGCCCGGGGTTGTGATCTGTGACATCAAGATCCCCGGCATGGATGGCATCGAGTTTCTGCTCAAGGCCCAGGAGATCGACCGGGATCTACCGGTGATCCTGATCTCCGGGCATGGGGATATCGCCATGGCGGTACAGGCGATTCGTGACGGCGCCTACGATTTCATTGAAAAACCGTTTGCTGCGGATCAGCTTGTGGAGACAGTGAAACGGGCTCTGGATAAGCGCGCCCTGACACTGGAGAACCGATCCCTGCGCCAGGAGCTGGACGCCCAGAACAATACCCCGGGACCACGTATCATCGGGCGTTCACCGGCGATGCAGCGCCTGCGTTCAACCATTGCTCAGATCGCCGACACCGATGCGGATGTGCTGCTACTGGGTGAGACCGGAACCGGTAAAGAGCTGGTGACCCGTTCGCTGCACGAGCACAGCCGCCGACGGGAGTACAACTTTGTTGCGGTGAACTGTGGTGCGGTACCGGATAACCTGATCGAGAGTGAGCTGTTCGGACATGAACCCGGCGCGTTCACCGGGGCCAAGGGGCGGCGCGTCGGGCGTTTTGAACACGCCAATCACGGCACCCTTTTTCTTGATGAGATCGAAAGCATGCCGACACCAGTTCAGGTTCATCTGCTGCGGGTATTGCAGGAGCGTGCGATCGAGCGTCTTGGCTCCAATGCCCTGATACCCCTCGATCTGCGGGTGGTGGCGGCAACCAAGGTCGATCTCAAGGCGGCCAGTGAAAGGGCGGAATTCCGTGAGGATCTCTACTATCGATTGAACGTGGTGACCTTGGAGATACCGCCGCTGCGTGACCGGCGGGAAGACATACCGCTGCTGTTCCACCATTTTCTGCTGATGGCCGGTGCTCGCTATCGACGTGAGGTGCCTCAACCCAACAGTGAGCAGATCCGGTTATTGCTGACCCACCCCTGGCCGGGTAACGTGCGTGAACTCTGCAACATTGCAGATCGCTATGTGCTGCTTGGTGAGAATGTGGGGTATGACCTGAATACCCTGATGCAGGAGGTGGACAACGAAACGGCGATCACCCTGCCGCAGCAGGTTGACTGTTTCGAGAAGAGTCTGATCAAGCAGCAGCTTGAAATCCAGAAGGGTAATTTGAAAAACACCATGGAAGCGCTGGGGATCCCACGTAAAACACTGTATGACAAGATGCGCAAATATGGTCTGGATAAGAGTCACTACAAATAGTGACACCGGGATTGGTTATGAGCCGTATGCCTGTTTATAACTGTTGTACTGATCGACCACTTTCTGCATATCCTCTTCCTGATAGGCACGCAAACCGCGTAAGGCCATGTGCTTGGCCCCGTGTCCCACTTCGCGGCCGTTCTCCATGATGTGGAATTTAAGCTCCGCCATCGCCTTTTTACCCTGAACCTCAAGAGTGGAGCCGGTTGATTCCAGCAAAGGCTGTTGGATGTGGAGTGTATTGAGGCTGATCTCCATGCTCTCATACATCACCAGCGGGCGACCTGGATTGATCATCACGTTCTGCTCAGCCATCAGCGGAACCAGCAGATGGGGAAATGTCCTGCCGGAGAAGGAGACGTAGCTCTGAGTCAGATTACTGATCAGCTGATGATCCTGGCTGAGCGGTCCCTGACGTTGGATTGAGAGATATTTTTTACCCTCATCGTCGCTGATATCGATCTTCTCACCGGCTGAATCGGAAAAGATCAGCTGGCTGTCAGTAACCATGCCGGCAAAATGGAAACACATCTTCTGGCTCAGGCCGAAACGATCCAGAGCCACCGCAAACAACAGATCCCCGGGCACACAGAATATTTTTGCGTCAATGTCGTGCAAGGGATTGAAATCATTGGCTATTTCTTTAGCGAATCGACTTGCCTGTTGACGGGAAAAAGCAACTTTGTCGCCTTCGGTTGTAAAATATTCGGCCAAAATCATGGTCTAACAATGCCTTAAAACAAAATTGTGGGCGATCATAACACAATTGTAACAATCCACCGGCAGGCCAGTGATGGCCCGGGGTTGGATTTCTAGGTAATATGAAATGCAACTGCATCGATACGGATGCACACGAACAATCATGGGAGCCACTCTTGTCAAACTCTGAAATTCAGACCGGTCAGGCAAAATTCGGTGTGGGGAATCTGGTGCATCACCGTCTCTTCAGCTACCGGGGCGTGGTGGTGGATATCGATCCCGTCTTCATGCTCTCTGACGAATGGTATGAACAGGTGGCCAAATCGAGACCACCAAAGGATCAGCCCTGGTATCGGGTGCTGGTGCACAACTCCAGTGATGAGACCTACGTGGCGGAGCGCAACCTGACCCATGATCTGGAAATGGAGCCGATTGAGCATCCTCAGCTGAACACCTTTTTTACCGCCTTTGAAGGCGGTCGCTATGTCAGCGGCGAACCCATGAACTGAAGCTTTCTGGCAACTCCCTTTCAATCCCGATCAAATCCACTCGAAACCGGATATCCGTTGTGTCTCAACTGAAAAATATTGCTCTACTGGTACTGCTGCTGGCTGCCGCCTATTTTGGTTTGTGGACACCCAATGAGCATGACACCACGGCCTCCGTCGAGTCGAAGCAGGATCTCTCTCAGGATCAGATTGAGCAGGCTTTTCGCAATCGTGCCACAGATCTGCAGCTGACCCTTGAGGGTCGGGTGAAGCGGGTGTTGTCCGACGACCGGGAGGGTAGCCGACATCAGCGTTTTATCATCAACGTCGAGTCCGGACGTACTCTATTGGTAGCTCACAACATCGATCTGGCGCCACGGGTGAAGAACCTCAAGCCGGGAGATCGTGTGCAGATTCATGGGGTGTATGAATGGAACGAGAAGGGGGGTGTGGTGCACTGGACCCATCACGATCCTCAAGGGCGACATCAAGGAGGCTGGATAAAACATCAGGGTCGAACCTATCAATAACGCATCAGCGATCGGTTGATGGATCGATCTTGAGCCTGAGTCAATCCCGGCATGGTGCCATCGAAGGGGCGATAACAGGCCCGGATTAATAGCAATGCAGGTTGGAACAGAACCACAAGCAATGGAAATTCCTTTGGCGGCAGCCCGTCGGTTGATGCTGCTGTTGCTGGTGAGCAGCGGTTTGCTGATCGCCGGTCTATGGCTGCCGATGCTGACGCTGACCAAGTTTCTGTTTATCGCCAACTCCTTCTCGGTGATCTCCGGTGTGGTGGAGCTATACAAGCGGGATCAGTGGTTTCTGTTCGTTGCGGTGGGCCTGTTCAGTGTTTTACTACCGCTGTTCAAACTGATGTTTCTGTTTCTACTGTTACGCAGTCGACAGATTGGTTCAGCCCATTTTCAGCGCTGGCTGAAATGGATGCACGATTTTGGCCGCTGGGCGATGCTCGATGTGATGGTGGTTGCGGTGATGATTGTCACTGTCAAGCTGGGTGTGGTGGCTGAGGTTGAGATACATAACGGGCTCTATCTGTTTGGCGGCGCTGTGCTATTGATTATGTATATCACCCATCAGGTGGTTGTCTATTTCGAGAGGGGCCAGCAATGACACCCGCTGTGAAAATGGTCAAACATGCCGGCATTGCCTTCCAGACCCACAGCTATCAGCATGATCCTCAACACGACTCCTATGGAATGGAAGCGGTGGAGAGACTTGGACTGCCAGCGGAGCGGGTCTTCAAAACCCTGGTGGTCTCAATCGATGGTGGTGGGCTTGCGGTTGGTGTGTTGCCGGTTTCAGCAAAACTTGATCTGAAGGCCCTGGCCAAAGTCCTGAAGGTCAAGAAGCTGGCCATGGCCGAACCACGTGCGGTGGAGCGCAGCAGTGGTTATGTCCTGGGTGGTGTCAGTCCCCTCGGTCAGAAGCGAAAGCTGCCGACAGTCATCGATCGTTCAGCGGAACAATCAGCCACCATCTATGTCAGTGCAGGCAAGCGTGGGCTTGAGATCGAGTTGAGCCCTGACGATCTGGCGAACCTGTTGGATGCAACCATGGCAGCGATCACAAAATGAATCCAGCTTACCGAACGCCCCACGATAAACTTTTCAGTAGCAGGTTTTTTCTGCCTCTGTTTGTTCTGCTGTTGTTGCTGCCATGGCTTGGTGAGGCTTCCGAGTCGCTGCCCGCTTTTCCCGGAGCTGAAGGTTTCGGTGCCGTGTCGGTCGGTGGGCGGGGTGGAAAAGTGATCCGGGTAACCAATCTGAATGCCGACGGACCAGGCAGCCTGCAGGCGGCAGCGTCGGTATCCGGTCCAAGAATTGTGGTCTTCGATGTGGCCGGTGTGATCCGGGGGGATCTGCAGATCAAACATCCGAATATCACCATTGCCGGTGAGAGTGCGCCGAGTCCTGGCATTACCCTGGTCGGACGGATCGTTGCCCGGCCCCAAAACGGGCAGCGGCTGCACGATATCGTGATTCGGTTTCTACGCATCCGCCAGAAACCGGTCCGCGGTCATACCGGTGATGTGATTCAACTGCCGAAGTCGGAACGGATCATACTGGACCATCTCTCCCTGGCCTGGGGAAATGATGAACTGATCGATATCATTCACTCATCTGAAGTAACTGTACAGTGGTCTACTCTGGAAGAGTCCGACCCGAGCGGCCACAGCAAAGGTGAAGCTCATAACTTTGCCTTGCTCAGCGCCTATCCGCTGAGTGGCAATATTTCAATCCACCACAATCTGTTCGCCCACAATTCACGAAGAAATCCATCCCTTTCACCCTATGTGGAAAACAAACCGGCGGATTTCAGAAACAATGTGATCTACAACTTCAAGCAGGGATTGGGTCACGATGGACATAAGCCGGCTGCCGGTATCAACCTGATTGAAAACTATTACAAGCGGGGACCCAACAGTGAAAGTATTGAACTGTTTGAGTTCAGTGATCAGGGTAAATATTTCCTGAAGGGGAATCATCTGGCGGATTTTGGACCGGTCAATCGGCCCGGTGATGTGGGTTTTTTCTCCTCGTTTCGTATTGGCGTCAGTCGTCAGGGTGAGTTGCAGGAGAACGAATTTCCAGTCGCGACTGTCCAAACTGATGATGCGGTCACGGCCTATCTGAAGGTGCTTTCCCTGGCCGGATCATTTCCCAGGGACAGAGTCACCCGACGCACCGTTCGTGAAGTGATCACCGGCACCGGCAGTTGGCGCAGAGGCGGACCGGCCGAACCGGATGATGATTGGTTCCTCTCGGGTATGCAGCGACAGAGCAAGCGCGAGGACCGGGATGGGGACGGTATGCCGGATCAATGGGAACAGCAGAAGGGATTGGATCCAGATCGTGATTCAGCCAATCAGCTGATGGCCAACGGCTACACAGCGATTGAGGTCTATCTTCATGAAAGGGCAGAGTTGCTGATCAAGGGGCCACGGGAGAGGGGGACGATCGAGTTGGCCATCGACTGATGGGGCGTGATGAAGACGACATTCCGAGTCACCGGCTTAGCTACTCGATATCGTTGATCTGATGAGATAACAAGCGTGGGCAGATCGATATGAGCGAACAACAAATGGATGAATTACAACGGGTATCGGATCTGAGAGTCTCCAGTGTTCAGCCACTGATACGACCCTCGGAGTTACTCGAAGCGATGCCTGTCAATGCCCAGGTCTATGAGCATGTGATCAGGGTGAGGCAGGCGATACATCAGATTCTGACCGGGGTGGATCAACGGCCTTTGGTGATCGTCGGTCCCTGTTCGATCCATGATCCCGATGCGGCCATGGCTTATGCGCAACGATTGAAACCGGTTGCTGAGAGTCTCAGTGACCGGATGATGATCGTGATGCGGGTCTATTTCGAGAAACCCCGCACCACCATCGGCTGGAAAGGGCTGATCAATGATCCGGAGATGAATGGATCATTCGATATGGCAAGAGGATTACGACTGGCCAGACAGCTGCTGCTGGATATCAATCAGCTGGGGTTGGCCACGGCGAGTGAAATTCTGGAGCCCTTTACACCCCAGTATATCGGTGATCTTCTGGCCTGGGTGGCAATCGGTGCCCGTACAACCGAGAGTCAGACTCATCGGCAAATGGCCTCCGGACTCTCCACGCCGGTTGGATTCAAGAACTCCACCGACGGCAATACACGGGTGGCGATCGATGCCATGTTATCGGCAGCAAATCCACATACCTTCCTCGGTATCAATGAGTCGGGAGAGACCTCCATTGTCGCCACCACCGGCAATCGGGATACCCACCTGATACTGCGTGGCGGCAGCCAGGGAGAGAACTACGATGAGTCCGAGGTGGTGAGTGTCGCTTCAGCCTTGCAGGAGGCTGGGTTGACTCCCAGATTGATGGTGGACTGTTCGCATGCCAACAGCCGAAAAAACCATATGCGTCAGGTGGTGGTCTGGAGTGATCTGATCAAACAGATTGTTCAGGCCAGAGAGAAGGGGGCCGGGCAGTCGATGATTCTGGGTGCGATGCTTGAGAGCCACCTGAATGCCGGTCGTCAGGATATTCCTGAGGATCTTTCTGACTTGCAGTACGGGGTATCGGTGACAGATGCTTGTATCGACTGGCAGACGACCGAACAGTTGCTGCGGGAAGCTTATGAACAGCTTTAGGGGCTGATGGCAGTCAGCATCTCCACCATTGAGAGAGCGCTTTAATCATCCCGTCCTATGCGGGGGCCCAGACAAACCAAGTAGAAGATTCCGCGTTTCAGCGGAATGATCGACTATTATCCAGGGAAAGCTGATATGTCCGAGCAATTGAAAACCGATCTGCAAACAGTGCAAGCGGCACGGGTGTTTTTTGGTCACCAATCCGTGGGCAACAACATCATCAGTGGATTGCAGCAGCTTGCACAAAAAACGGGGTTTGATCTGAACATTGTGGATCTTGGTTCCATTGAGTCGGAGAGTCAGCCGAGCGGACTGGTGCATGGGCCCATTGGTGAAAATCGCAAGCCGGTCAGCAAGTGCCGGGACTTCGAGCGGGTCATCGATCAGCAGCTGTCGGATAAAGTCGATTTTGCCCTGTTTAAATTCTGCTATATCGATGTCAACCGAAATACAGACATTGATAATCTGTTCCGCGTCTATCGTTTTACCATGGACCAGTTGATGGATGATCATCCGCAAATTCGCTTCATCCACAGCACCATACCTCTCAGATGCAGTCCGAGCACTCCGGGTGTCCGATTGAAAGAGCTCGTCGGTAAACTGTTGGGTAAGAAGAACAACAGCAAACTGGATAACTTTCAGCGCAATCAGTACAACCGGTTACTGGTCGAAACCTATGGGCAGAGTCAGGTGGTCGACATCGCCGCTGCGGAAGCCACGGGCAGCAATGGCCGTCGGGAGTCCTTCAAAATGCATGGAGTGGCCAATTCTGCTCTGCTGGAAGAGTACAGCTCCGACGGTGGACATCTGAATGCGTTGGGGCAACGTCGTGTAGCCCAGTCTTTCATACATCAACTGGCCGATATAATACGCACTTCAACCACTGAACCGTCTGCTGGATAACGGCATGCCCGCACCGATCTCCGGATCGTGATGATCACTCCGTCTGCTCAACTGATCGCATTGAGCAGGCCGCCTCAACCAATGAATTTTCAATACTTTTCGAAAGGTCGTTTGGGAACCTATTTCATTTAAGCGGCCGGTTGTTTTGCCGCTACAATTTATGGACCAGTTAAAAAACAATCCATCAGTACCTGCTGCCCATGTAGCACGAATAAGAGGCATCAGGGCCAATGGGAGTGGTACTAACAGGCCCAAGTAGAGAGAGGCAGCTTGCAGAACCAACAGAGTGTATCCGGATTAAGCCTTTTGATGTGCTGGTAAAGCACATAAAGCCTTGTTCGGTTAAGGGGTTTTGCAGTTCAACATCGCAATGGGAAAGGAGCCGAGATGTCTTCAAACGATCCACTCAACCAAACCATGCAGAATGATATTGCCAAGTTAGAGGGCAAACGCAAAATCCTTCAGCAGATTGTTGAAATCACTAATGCTTTAGAGAGTATGCAGGAGAGTCTGAATGCTGTATTGGTATTGGGTGTTGCTTCAAAGGATCTGCCCGAAGATGCCCTGAATCTCTACAGTTCCCTGAGTGACAGTCTGCGCAATCTGCCGATCAAACAGGTCCAGCTCTATTACAGCAACCTGGAGACCCTCATCAAGAGCCAGCTGGAAAAAATATTACAATATTCCGGGCTGGACTACTCCAAGGATGAGAACATCGAATTCATCTCCCTCTCCAGTGACGATGAGGAGGCCACTGCGAGCCCACTCGATATGCTGGATGAGTTTAAGCGCACGGCTCAGACAGCCGTATCGATGCGGGTACTTCTACGCAAACGGGGCGTACCCACCCCAGGCGCGACCATTCCAGTCTCTCCCCAGGTGATTAAGAGTCAGCTGGTCGATCTGGATAACCAGGAGAAACAGCAGAGGAAACAGGCTGAAGAGAAAATCGAAGATATGAAAGAGGATGTCCAGGGAATGCTGAACAATCCCGACTACCCGGATGGCATGAAAGAGATCCTGAAAGGGGTCGTGTCGAACCTGGAGCAGGATAAAAAGCTACTGTTGGCCGGTGCCTCCCTCTGTAAGCTCAGTTTTGTCGCAGAGGCTGAAGAGATTGTGGATGTACAGGATGTCGAGGTTGAAGAAACCATCGAGATAACCGCGGTAGCGGAGCCGGCTGAAGAGTCCGGATTTTCAGAACGGGCCAGTCGCTGGCTTAACAGTCCCTGGGATGTCTCTTGGAAAGATACGGCAGATCAGTAGCTGTGGTTTGAGAGAGTTAAACATATTGGTTGATATCCTGATCGTTAGCTGAGCAGCACCGTCCCAAGACGGCAGATGACAGATTATTAACCGCGACTGGTTTAAGGTCTTTGGATGGGTGGATATCCCCTGTTCCATCTCTTGAAATCGGCGGAAATCCGCCGATTTTTCCATTTCTGACATCATCTCAAACTGACTCATCCCTACGGGTACTCTGTTTTTCAGGCATATGGCCGGTTTTGGCCCCTTTTTTGCTCAATGAGATCCAATCCGTATTGTTCGGATTCTCCAAAGGAATCTCTGAATGTTGCATGCCCTGGAGCCATTGGGTGGCACCAGTGAAGCGGTGCTCTCAACCTATTGGCCGGGAAAAGATCGAAAAACCTGAAAACGCAGGAATAAAAAAGTCCTTAAGAAGATGAAGGAGCGTCTGCAGGCTTTCGGTCATGCTTTAGATGCGGCTATGCGAAGAGAAGAGTTCCTTGGTTAAACATATCTTGGTCATCACTGCCATCCAGCCGATCGCATTCCTCAGGAGGCTGAAAGATATGATGCGGAGATCATTGTGATTAGAAACTGCAGTGAAGGATTTATTCGAAGTGGTTTGTTAGGATCCACAGTTCGTCATTTCACCCAAGTGAGTCGCCTCCCGATAATGAAGGTGCCAAACTGTAACCGATAAACCTGGAATCGTTTTTAGTATGTCTGAAGAGTTGAGAAAGGCGGCACTCGATTATCATCGATCCCCCAAACCCGGCAAGCTTGAAATCAAATCGACCAAGCCGATGGCCAATCAGCATGATCTGGCGTTGGCCTATTCACCCGGTGTAGCCGCCGCCTGTGAAGAGATTGCTCAAGATCCCAATCGTGCCGCTGACTATACTGCCAGAGGCAATCTGGTTGCGGTAATTTCCAATGGCACGGCTGTATTGGGCCTGGGGGCAATCGGCAGTCTGGCCTCAAAGCCGGTGATGGAGGGTAAGGCGGTACTGTTCAAGCAGTTTGCCGATATTGACGTATTCGACATTGAGATCGATGAGCTGGATCCCCATCAGTTTATCGAGACTGTTGCCCGCCTTGAACCCAGCTTCGGCGGCATCAATCTGGAAGATATCAAAGCGCCGGAGTGTTTCATCATTGAAAAGGCACTCAAGGAGCGGATGAATATTCCTGTCTTTCATGATGATCAACACGGCACTGCCATTGTTGTCTGTGCCGCGATTCTGAATGGTCTGAAGGTGGTCGGTAAGGATATCGGTGAAATCAGATTGGTCAGCGCCGGTGCCGGCGCGGCCGCTTTGGCCTGCCTGGGACTGTTGGTGGACCTGGGTCTGAAAAAAGAAAATATCATCGTTACCGATATTGCCGGTGTCGTCTACAAGGGCCGCAGTGAGGAGATGGATCCCTACAAGTCGGAGTATGCCGTCGACACCGAGCTGCGCACCCTCGAACAGGCACTGGATGGTGCCGACCTGTTTCTTGGTCTCTCTGCGGCAGGTGTCTTGAAAGCCGACTGGTTGCCGAAGATGGCAGCCAATCCTTTGATCATGGCGCTTGCCAATCCCACCCCTGAAATATTGCCTGAGGAGGCGAAACGGGTTCGGCCCGATGCGATACTGGCGACTGGGCGGACCGACTACCCGAACCAGGTGAACAATGTACTCTGTTTTCCCTTTCTCTTCAGAGGGGCGCTGGACGTGGGGGCGACAGAGATCAACAGCGCCATGAAGATGGCTTGTGTAAAGGCAATTGCCGAGATTGCCCAAGCCGAATCCTCGGATGTGGTTCGATCGGCCTATGGCGGACAATCCCTGCAGTTCGGTCCGGAGTATCTGATTCCCAAACCCTTTGATCAGCGGCTGATGGTCTCTGTCCCATGTGCCGTTGCCAAGGCGGCTATGGAGTCCGGTGTGGCGCTAAGGCCGATCGAAGACCTGGAGAGTTATCGTGCCCGTTTACAACACCGGGTGTTCCGTACCAGTCTGACCATGCGTCCTCTGTTTGAGCGTGCCCGTGCGGACATCCGGCGTATTGTCTACGCGGAGGGTGAAGAAGAGCGGGTGCTGGAGGTTGCGCAGCAGGCGGTCGATCAGGGCATCGCCAGGCCGGTACTGATCGGACGCCGCGAGGTGATCGTGCAACGGATTAAGAAACTGGGCCTGCGTCTGACTGAGAACAGTGATTTCGAAGTAGTCGATCAACTCGATAATCCAAACTTTGAGCTGCATGCCAAAACCTTCTTCGAAATGGTTCAAAGGCGAGGATTTTCACCAAAAGAAGCAAGGAAATATCTGAATCGCAATCCGACTGTATTGGCTGCGATAATGCTTTCTATAGGTGAAGTTGACGCAATGATTTGTGGTACCGTTGGCCGTTACCGCAAGCATCTTAAAAATGTCACAGAAATCATTGGTACCGAAAGTGGTATAAATAAGCTATCTTCCATGAATGCCCTGGTGTTGCATTCAGGCACTCTGTTCATGGCGGACACCTATGTGCAGGAAGACCCCTCTGCGGAGGATCTGGCTGAGATTGTATCTCTGTGTGCAGAAGAGGTGCTGTGGTTCGGTGTGCAGCCCAAGGTGGCACTGGTCTCGCATTCGAATTTCGGCAGTCACGACTCACCTTCTGCCGGAAAAATGCAACGTGTGCTTGAACTGGTCCGACAGCGTATGCCCGATCTTGAGATCGAAGGTGAGATGCATGCTGATCTGGCACTCTCGGAAGAGTTGCGCAGCAGCCGCTTTCCCAATTCGCGTTTGAAAGACAGCGCAAATCTGTTGGTGATGCCGAATCAGGATGCGGCTAATATCGCCTTCAATATGTTGAAGGTTTTAGGCGAAGGAATCGCCATCGGCCCGATCCTGATCGGCACGGCCAAGTCAGCTCACATTGTGACGCCGAGCATCAGCGTACGCGGACTTCTGAATATGACTGCACTGGCCACTGTGCGTGCCAGTTGCATGATGAAGCGTGATTGACTATGGATGTTGATCAAAACCAGTTGCAGGTTTGCTGGTTGGTAAATCGGGTTTCATTTAATTGTTAACAGAACCTAGTCCTCCATCGTTTATTTTGAATTTTATTTGGAATACGACACTATGCTAGACACGAAACCAAGACCTGTGTTTCTTAATCTTTTTAAAATACGTCTGCCTATGGCGGGCATCATGTCAATCATTCATCGGGCAACCGGTGTGGTCATGGTGCTCTCCATTCCCTTGTTGATCTATCTGTTTGATCTCTCCCTTTCGGGGGTGGATGGGTTTGCAGCGGCAAAAGCCATACTCGGCATGGGATTGGTCAAACTGATTCTGTTTCTGATGCTGTGGGCATTGATGCACCATCTGTTGGCAGGTATCCGATACCTTTTGATCGACATCGATATCGGTGTTGAAAAGCCACTGTTTCGTCAGACGGCCCTGGCCGTCACTGTGGCTGCCCCGGTAGTGGCTCTGATTCTGCTGGGAGGTCTGCTATGAGTCGTCGTGCAAGCGGTTTGAGAGCCTGGTTTCTGCAGCGTGCCAGTGCCATCTATCTGTTACTGTTTTTTCTCTACATACTGCTGCATTTCATTGTCGATGCACCGGCAGATCATGCGGCCTGGCAGAGCTGGGTGGCGCAACCGCTGGTTGGCTTCGGTCTGCTGCTGTTCTTTGCCTCACTATTGCTTCATGCCTGGGTCGGGATACGTGATGTGGTGATCGACTACGTTCATCCTACAGCGATTCGTGTCTCAGTACTGTCCGTGATCGGCTTTGTACTTATCGGCTGCGCACTTTGGGTGCTGCAGGTCATCATTCTCGCGCACGTCGCCTGAACAGAAAGGGTTACTCATACATGGCACTTGAAAAACAACGATTCGATACACTCATTCTGGGCGCCGGTGGCGCTGGTTTGAATGCAGCGCTTCAATTGGCCAACGCAAATCTGAAGGTGGCCGTTGTATCCAAGGTCTTTCCTACCCGTTCCCATACAGTGGCAGCCCAGGGTGGTGTAAATGCGGCTTTGGCCAATGTGTTGCCTGACAACTGGCACTGGCATATGTTCGATACCGTGAAGGGATCTGACTACCTGGGCGACCAGGATGCCATTGAGTACATGTGCCGTGAAGCGATACCCACGGTCTATGAGCTCGAGCACAACGGGGTGCCTTTCTCCAGGCTGCCCAATGGCAAGATCTATCAGCGGGCGTTTGGTGGTCAGAGTCAGAACTTCGGTGGCGATCAGGCGGCACGAACCTGTGCTGCGGCCGACCGTACCGGTCATGCCATACTGCATACCCTCTACCAACAGAACATTCGCGCCAAAACCCATTTTTATGATGAGTACTTCGCGGCCGATCTGATCAAGGATGAAGAGGGGATCGTAGTGGGTGCACTGGTACTGAATATTGCCACTGGTGAACCACTGCTGATCGAGTCAAAGACAACCTTGCTTGCAACCGGTGGTTGCGGACAGGTATTTCGTACCACCAGTAACGCCCACATCAACACGGGTGATGGCATGGCGATGGCACTGCGCGCCGGATTGCCGCTGATGGATATGGAGTTCTTCCAGTTCCACCCAACCGGTATTGCCGGTAAGGGGATGCTGATCACGGAAGGTGTTCGCGGCGAGGGTGGCTATCTGATCAACAAGGACGGGGAGCGCTTCATGGAGAAATACGCTCCCAATGCAAAAGATCTGGCGAGTCGGGACGTGGTAGCACGTTCCATCGTCACCGAAGTGAGAGAAGGACGTGGCTGTGGCCCGGACGCTGATCATGTCATGCTGAAGGTGGATCACCTTGGCGAAGATGTCATTGCCAAGCGTCTGCCCGGTATCCGCGAAAGCTCCAAGATCTTTGCCGGTGTCGATCCTGTACAGGATCCGATTCCGGTCTTTCCAACCGCGCACTATGTGATGGGCGGCATACCCACGGACCGTTTTGGTCGGGTGATGCCAGAGGCCAGTGATGATGGTGATCCGCTGCCCGGTTTATACGCTGCCGGCGAATGTGCCTGTGCTTCCGTGCATGGCGCCAACCGCCTGGGTGGTAACTCACTGCTCGATATCCTGGTGTTCGGTCGTCTGGCGGGGCACAACATCATTGACTATGTAAAGCAGAACAGTGCACATCGGCCATTGCCTGATGAGAGTGTTGCTCAAGCCGTGGACAGACTCGAAAGATGGAATGTCAAAGGCGAGGGTATCACCGTCAGTGAACTGCGTAAGGAGTTCCGTAAGACCATGGAGGATCATGCCGGTGTATTCAGGGTAGAGGATATGATGGCTGATGGTGTCGAGAAGGTGAAAGCGATCCGGGACAAGCTGAAGGATGTGCGCCTGACCGATCACTCCGCGACCTTCAATACCAATCGAACCGAGGCGCTTGAGCTGGAGAACCTGATCGATGTGGGTCTGTCGATTGCAGTCTCAGCCCTGCACCGCAAAGAGAGTCGGGGTGCCCACTCCAGGCCCGATTTTCCGAAACGGGAGGATGGTGAATGGATGAAGCACACCTTGTACTGGAAAGAGAGCGATAAGCTGGAATACAAGGGTGTACGCTCTCAACCGCTGACAGTGGAGAGTTTTCCACCGAAAGAGCGTGTCTACTGATTGAGTTCGTTTTGACAACCGTGCTGTCTGCGGTTGGTTCCGTAACAGCCAATTCAAAACGCAAACAAGAGATGAGGTTTGAATATGAAAGTCAGCGTATATCGCTACAATCCTGAAACTGATAACGAACCCTACATGCAGGAGTTCGAGATTGAAACCCGTCAAGGCATGATGTTGCGAGATGCCCTGTTGGCGGTGCAGGATCAGGATGAGTCCTTTACCTTCAGACACTCCTGCGGTGAGGGTGTGTGTGGCTCTGATGGGGTGAACGTCAACGGCAGCAATAAGCTGGCCTGTATCACCCCCTTGAGTGAATTGAAGGAGCCGGTTGAGGTCAGGCCATTCCCAGGTCGTCCGGTGATCCGCGATCTGGTTGTGGATATGAGTCAGTTCTATGCTCAATACAAACAGGTCGATCCTTGGTTGATCCGAAAGGAACCGATGCCGGAACAGGAGATTCTGCAATCTCCGGAAGACCGTGACAAACTGGATGGGCTCTACGAATGTATCATGTGTGGCTGCTGCTCCACCTCCTGCCCCTCGTTCTGGTGGAACCCGGACAAATTCCTTGGACCTCAGGCACTTTTGAGCGCCTGCCGTTTTCTGGCAGACAGTCGGGATCAGGCCAGTGAGGAGCGCTTGGATAATCTCGAAGGGCCATACAAACTGTTCCGCTGTCACACCATCATGAACTGTGTCGAGGCCTGCCCTAAAAATCTCAATCCCACCAAAGCGATCGGCCACATCAAAGCGATCATGTTGAAAGACGCGATTTGAGTTTCAATGGTGCAATGTGATTGATAATGGTGAATTGAATAATCTGGATCGCTTACGCTGGCAGTGTCGGCGTGGCATGTTGGAGTTGGATGTGCTGCTGGAGGCCTTTCTTGATCAGCACTATTCGGATATGCCGCCGCGTATGCAGCGGCATTTCATTCAACTGCTGGAGTTTCCCGATCCGATCATTCATGCCTGGTGTGTCGGTGGTGAGAAACCTGACGATGAGGAGTTCGCTGAATTGGTTGCCTCAATCCGGGCCACATCCGTCGCCTGATTTTCCGATCCAATCCTGACATCGACAACATACCCGGCACCAAAGGTGTTTGGCTTCAGTTCTCCCTTCCCCTGTTTTGTAAACGATCGATCAAAGGGGCAATCTTATGAGTCTTTACGTACCTGAATGGTGGACTAGAGGAATGAATCCGGCAGCTTGAGCCAGTGCCGCAGCTGTTGATCATTGCAGAGTGGAAACCAGATGCGATGCTGTTTACCGCTGCCATCTCCGTGCCTTGCTGAGAGCCTGTAGTGGAGCAACACACCTTCACCCTGATAGCCGTTCTGTCGGATGGCATATAGGTCATCAGGCAGGTCCCGATATATGATCGAGGTTACTTTTACGATGCTCTCCATGGGGATCGAAGTGGCCACGGAATGGCCAAAGCTCTGCACCATGAGTGTTCGGTTTTGCGGCTGTTGGAGATCGGATTCGATGCAGATCCAGTAGCCATACCCCAGGTACATGAGCAGATAGGTCACAGCAAAAAGGGTGATAAAACGGCAGGAGCGTATTGCCATATCAGCCTCTGGAGCGGCAACAGCTTCCATAAACAGTGGTAACAACAGCAGGGTGAACAACAGGGCAATAACGAGAGCAACCAGCATGCAAAAGCTGTGTGTGGATTTTACATGGCAGCAAAACTCACTTTTTGAAAACAACAAAAAATCTCCGGGAAATCGATAATTGGAGCCAGATCCTACTGGACTGTGTTAATAATTCGGCCATGACGTCAAGAGACTTCGGTGTGCCAATCCCGATTCATGACCCAATCTTAGGGGCAGTCGGATTTTGCCTCCATGGTGAATCAGTGCCTCTCTGGCAGTTGATCGTGACGGACCGTGAATCCACCCCGGATTCGGGTTAAACTCCCCTCTTTAATCGGTAGGTTACAGAGCGATAGGTTATGTCATATCAGGTACTCGCCCGCAAATGGAGACCGCAGTTGTTCGGCCAGCTGGTCGGCCAGCAGCATGTGGTGACTGCGTTGAACAACGCCCTGGAGCGCGAGCGTTTGCATCATGCTTATCTGTTTACCGGTACCCGGGGAGTGGGTAAGACGACCCTGGCCAGAATTTTTGCCAAGTCGCTGAATTGTGAAAAAGGGATCAGTGCAGTGCCCTGCGGTGTCTGCGATGCCTGTCGGGAGATCGATGAGGGGCGGTTTGTAGACCTGCTGGAGGTGGATGCGGCCTCCCGGACCAAGGTGGATCAGACCAGAGAGCTGCTGGAAAATGTACCTTATGCCCCGGTAAGGGGACGCTACAAAGTTTACCTGATAGATGAAGTTCATATGTTTTCGGCCAGTAGTTTCAATGCCTTATTGAAAACTCTTGAAGAGCCGCCTCCGCATGTAAAATTCATACTGGCAACCACTGACCCACAGAAGGTCCCAGTTACCGTGCTCTCCCGTTGCCTGCAGTTCAATTTGAAACGCCTCAGTCGGGAACAGATTGAAGGTCAACTGCGGCACATCCTCGGGGAAGAGAAGATTCCGTTTGACGAGGAGTCACTCAGTCTGTTGGCCAGAGGGGCGGACGGCAGTATGCGTGACGGCCTCAGTCTGCTGGACCAGGCCATCGCCTTTGGTGGTGGTGAAGTCCGGGGTGAAGCGGTCAAATCGATGATCGGCGTGATCGGATCCGATCGTATCTACGGATTGGTCGAGGCTTTGACGGCTGGTGAAGGTGCCAGTCTGCTCGATCGGGTGTCGGAGATGGCCGAGATGGCGGTTGATTTCAGCCAGGCCCTGCAGGAGTTGCTGGTCATGCTGCATCAGATCGCGTTGCTGCAATTGGTCTCGGGTTATCAACCCGACGATGGTTATGACATAGAGCGACTGAAAGGTTTTTCCGAAGCCCTGGCGGCAGAAGATGTGCAGCTCTACTATCAGGTTGGCTTGATGGGGCAGCAGGAGTTGAATCTTGCCCCCGACCCTCGCAGTGGTTTCGAGATGGTATTATTGAGAATGCTCGCCTTTCGTCCGGAGGAGGGTAGCAGCGGTGTCACCCAACCAAGCGGTAGTGGCAATCGGGTCTCACGTCAGTCTGCGCCAAGAACGAATCCGCAAGTCTCAAACAAGAGCGCACCGGCAGCCGTAGCAAAACCGGCACAGCCTGCTGCTCCAGCAGAGCCGGCCAAGCCGGTAGCCAATGCGAACGATCCATCCGATTGGGAGTCCTTTTGTACTGCTCTGCAACTGGGAGGGATCACGCGCCAGTTGGCACAGAACTGTGCATTTGGCAGTTGGGACGGTAAGACACTGAATCTGACCCTGGATACGTCGAGGCGCCAGCTCCGGGTTGGGCAGTCTGAAATGCGCCTGCTGGAAGGGATAAGGAAACAGCTCGGCGAGTCGGTGCAGCTGTCGATTACCGAAGCGGTGCCGCAGCAAGAGACACCGGCAATGCGTGAAAAACGTGAGCTCGATCAGCGGCAGGCTGAGGCGGAAACGAGTATGGCGGTGGACCCGATGGTCAAAGAGATGGAGGAGCGGTTTGGCGCAAAACTGATGCCGGAGTCGATTCGTCCTGTGGATGATTCTTCTGCTTGATGTGGCCTATGCTCTGTGAGAGTTATGCTATATAACTATCTGTTTTATAGTTATATTAATGGTGTTTTAAAGTAATTTGTTAAATTGATTTCAGGTACCATCAGAGGCTCAGGCGTCTGGGTTTGGCCATGAATATGAGGTGTTCGACATGAAAGGCGGTATTGGTAATTTAATGAAGCAGGCGCAAAAGATGCAGGCTGAAATGCAGCAGGCACAAGAGAAGCTGGCGCAGGAAGAGGTGACAGGCGAGTCTGGCGGTGGGATGGTCAAAGTGACCATGAATGGAAAACATGAGGTGCGCCGCGTCGAAATCGATGAGAGCCTGATGGGTGATGATAAAGAGATGCTTGAGGATCTGGTGGCAGCGGCAGTGAATGATGCAGCCCAGCGGGTCAGCCACAAGATGCAGGAGAGTATGTCCGGTCTGACTGCCGGGTTGGGTCTGCCTCCTGGTATGAAGCTGCCGTTCTGATTCAATCATCCATGCTGATCAACAGCTGCCGGGTCTCTCTAGCGGACTCAACGCTCTGGTACAGGCCGGCCGATGGCTAATACCGCGCTGCTCGACCAACTGATGACCGCACTACGCTGTCTGCCGGGTGTTGGGGCTAAAAGTGCCCAGCGCATGGCCTATCATCTGCTGGAGCGGGACAGGGAAGGGGGCAGAGTACTCTCCCGGTTGCTGGCCGAGGCGATGGAGAGGATCGGTCACTGCAGCCAATGCAGAACCCTGAGCGAGCAGGAGCTTTGTCAGCTCTGCGCCAATCCGAGGCGGGATCAGAGTCTGCTCTGCATCGTTGAGAATCCCGCCGACCAGGCGATCATCGAACAGGCGGCAGACTATCAAGGTGGTTATTTTGTCCTCGGTGGTCACCTCTCGCCACTGGATGGGATCGGCCCGAAAGAGATCGGTCTGGATCAGTTGCAAGAGCGATTTGCCAGTGGCGGTGTCAAAGAGGTTATTCTGGCAACCAATCCCACGGTCGAGGGTGAGGCAACGGCACAATACATCCATGACATGGCCCAACAGTTTGGCATTCGCACAACCCGTATTGCTCAGGGAGTACCCATGGGAGGCGAGCTGGAATATGTGGATGGCGCAACCCTGGCACACGCGATTCGAGGTCGATCGGAATTTTGAGGAGATACCATGAGTGACTGCTTATTCTGCAAATTTGTCAGCGGTGAGATTTCCCCCCAGACCGTCTATGAGGACGATGATGTACTGGCCTTCAGGGATATCAATCCACAGGCTCCCTGTCATGTGCTGATCATACCGAAAAAGCATATCTCCACGCTGAATGACCTGACAGAGCAAGATGCCGAATTGGTGGGAAAGCTCTATCTGGCGGCGGCTAAAGTAGCCAAACAGGAGGGTATCGATGAAGCGGGATATCGCACCGTGATGAACTGCAACGAACAGGCCGGTCAGACCGTTTTTCATATCCACCTGCACCTGCTGGGCGGGCGGCGCATGAACTGGCCACCGGGTTGATCAACCTGACCTGAGCCTGTTACAAATCCAGTGAACACCAAACTTGAATCGAGTTATCGGCTGTCGATTGACGGTATGTCATGTCAGCACTGTGTGGCGGCGGTTGAGAAGTCGGTCGCCGCTCTGCCCGGGGTTACCCGGGTGGCGGTCGATCTTGAGGCGGCCACGGCTGAGGTCACCGGCGGGGATGTCGATGAAGCGGTATCGGCAATCAAACAGGCGGGTTATGAAGCTGAACTGATCACTGAAGATGTTCCTTCGATCCCGGTCTCCCTGCCAGTGCTGCAACCCGTTCCAGCCGACCAACGCCCTGTGAAGAAAATCGAGGGTGGTTATCAACTGGCTGTGCAGGATATGACCTGCGCCAGCTGCGTTGCGGCGGTTGAGCGGGCGATCAACGCCGTGCCCGGTGTTACCCAGGCTGCGGTCAATCTGGTGGAGAAAAGGGCGCAGGTTGTTGGCGGCTCACCCCAGGCGGTAGCTCAGGCGGTGATCGATCAGGGCTATGGCGCTTATCTGCTCGAGTCTCAGGCTGACAGCAATCAACTGCAGCTTGGCTTCCAGGCGCTGGACCAGGCCACTCAACAAGTGGCACTTGAGCGACTGTTCAGCAGGCTTGATCCTCAGGCTGGCTTTGAATTCAGAGATGCTCTGTGGCATCTGCAAACCTCACTGCACCCCGCTGATCTGCTGCTCGAGCTGGAGCAACAGGGATACCAGGCCAGCTTTATAGAGAGCTATAACGATCCCTATGCCGAGGAGGCATCGGCTGCTGCCAAAGAGATCAGACGTTCCTGGCAGAGAGCCGCCCTGGCCGGGGTTGTCGGTATCGGCCTGATGGTGGCCGAAATGACAGGCAATACACCCCAGGTGACGGCGCCTGGTGGGCAGAGCTACTGGCTGGCGGTTGCCATCATCTGTTTCCTGGTAATGCGTTTTAGTGGTGGGCACTACTATCTCGGTGCGCTGAAACAGCTGAAACACCGTAGCGCCAACATGGACACCCTGATTGCATTGGGAACAGGCAGTGCCTGGCTCTCTTCGCTGATTATCGTATTGCAGCCTGAAGGTATGATCCTGCAAGGGGAGAAACTCTACTTCGATGCCTCGGTGCTGATACTGGCTTTTCTGCAACTGGGACATGGTTTGGAGACCCGGGCCAAACGCACGACCAGTGAAGCGGTAGGCAGTCTGGTTGGATTGGCGCCGAAGCAGGCCGAAGTAGTGCGTGATCAGGGTTCGGTCGCCATCCCGGTATCCCTGTTGGCTATAGGCGACCTGATTCAGGTTCGCCCGGGTGACAAGATTCCGATTGACGGTGAGGTGGTCGAGGGGGTTTCAAGCGTCGATGAAGCGATGCTGACCGGTGAGTCCCTGCCGCAGAAGAAACAACCGGGGGATCCGCTGATCGGTGGCAGTGTCAACCGTTCCGGACAGCTGCGTTTCAAGGTCACCCGGTTGGGAGAGGAGACCACCCTGGCCCATATCATCACCATGGTTCGCCAGGCACAGATGAGCAAACCTGAGATCGGTCGCCTGGTGGACAGAGTCTCAGCGATTTTTGTGCCGGTGGTGGTTCTGATCGCCTTTGCGGCTTTTCTTGTCTGGCTGTTGGTGGGCCCAACGCCGCCACTCTCCTATGCACTGACCGCCGGCATTGCTGTACTGGTGATCGCCTGTCCCTGTGCATTGGGTCTGGCTACCCCCATTGCCATTATGGTGGGGACCAGTCGGGCCGCCCAGATGAATGTACTGATTCGCAACAGTGACGGTCTGCAATCCGCAAGCAGGCTGACCCATCTGGTGGTGGATAAAACCGGTACTCTTACTCAGGGTGCCCCGAAGGTCACCGATGTCTACGCAGAAAATTTGCCGGAAGCGGAGATGCTGGCCCTGGCAGGCGCTGTTGAGGCGGTCTCATCCCATCCACTGGCGGAAGCGATTCTTGATCACCTCAAGCGGCAGGGTATCGAGATCGCGGCGGTAACCGATTTCCACAACCATGAGGGTCTGGGTGTAGAGGGGCGGGTTGCTGGGAAGCTGGTTCAATTGGGGGGTAGTCAGTATCTGAAACAGTTGAAGATTACCCCTTCAGAGCCATTTCTCAATGCGGCGAATCAACAGTCTGCCGAGGCGGGAAGTCTGGTCTGGGTGGTTGTGGAGGGGCAGCTGAGTGGCTTGCTGGTACTCAGGGATCCTTTGCGAAGTGATTCGGCTGCGGCAGTAAAATCACTACAGAATCAAGGTGTTGAGGTAATCGTCTGTAGCGGCGACAACCACCGTGCCGTGGAAGCGGTTGCTGCGAGTCTTGGCATAAAGCAGGCTCACAGTGAACTGCTGCCCGAACAGAAACTGGAAGTTGTACGGTCTCTGCAGCAGCAGGGAAATCGTGTTGGCATGGTTGGGGATGGGGTGAATGACGCACCGGCCCTGGCGCAGGCCGATACCGGATTTGCCATCGGTAGTGGCACCGACGTGGCGATCGAGCATGCGGATATCACCCTGGTTGGGGACTCGCTGCTGAATGTCAGTACCGCAATCGGTATTTCCAGAGCAACCATCAGGAATATCAAGCAGAATCTTTTCGGTGCTTTTGTCTATAATATGATAGGTATACCTATGGCAGCCGGGTTGCTTTACCCTGTAACGGGCTGGCTGCTACCACCCATGTTTGCCAGTGTGGCAATGGCAATGTCGTCAGTTACCGTGGTGGTCAATGCCAATCGATTGAGATTTTATGGTCCTATGACAACAACCCTCAAAGTTACCGGTATGACCTGTCCCCACTGTGTCAACAATGTGCAGAAAGCGTTATTGGACGTACCCGGTGTGGATCGTGCTGAAGTTGCCTTGGAAGAGGGTACTGCGGTTGTGAGTGGCTCCGCACAGGCGGCATCCCTGGTCCAGGCTGTAGTTGATGCCGGGTATGCTGCAGAGAGCGAATCTTAAGGTCTTTGGGATGCTCTGATGCAAGTCTCCAACTCACCACTTGCCCTGCCTAACCTTACGGTCTCACTGGAACAGCAGAGAAACGCCGCTACCCAGCTGGTTCAAGCCTTGCCACTGGCATCACAGGTTGGTCGCAGTGACGCTACCCTGCGCAGTGTGGAGAGTATCAAGCAGGCAGAACAGTTACTGCAACGCCGTCAGTCAGAGCGGCAAATTACCCAGTTGAGAGATGACCCGCACAGTCAGAAGGCGGTATCGAGCTATCAGTCAGTACAGTCGGGTCAGGAACGGGATTATGTGAGTGAAGTGCTTGGCATCGATGTCTATGCCTAATGTCCCATGAGTCCGTCAACACAGACCTAACCGGGACTTCCCTGTCACCTGGTTAAGCCCCATCAGAGTTCAAGTCGTCGCCGGTTGAATGGCCTCACGAATCTTATCGTTGGCCAGTATCTTGTCATCATTGCGGATCAAGTACTCGATGATGTGTTCACCCCGCATCGCACGAGGATTGATACCGGTATCCTTCATAACTTCGTAACTCTCGAAAAAACGCTTCCAGGTTATCTTTCTTACCTGAAGTTTTGCGCGAACTTCCGGGTTGTTGGTTTCCAGAAAAAGGCGGTCAATCTGTTTCCATTCCTGGTAACGATCCGGGTGATCCATACCCAACTTATTGAGCCGTGACTGGCACTCCTCATGGGTCAGTCCGGAGACCAGTTTACCTTCCATGAACAGCAGTCCCTGTCGCACCGTTGTGGTGGGTGGGCGGTTGTTCCACTCCTCTACTTTTGCTGGATCACTGAAGATTTCACGTATCACATAGTGAGCCATGGTCTGGTTCATTTTGAACGAGTAGGGAATGTTGAAGTGTTTAAGAATGTCGACCTGTCGCCCATCGGGAGGGGAGAACAGACCAAGAATATTCATAGCCTGGCCTTTGCTGAGTTCCCGGTTCAAACGGATATCCTTTTCTGCCAATTCGTTGAGCATGACTTCAGTTGCCGGCTCATTCTGCCAGGCTTCATCAGACTCACCCGGCAGGCTTAAAGCGGTTTCAATCTGTTCTTGAAGTTCATCAACGTTGATCTGTTTGGCATTAGCTTTGGATTGGCTCTTTTTAAACAGCAACAGCAGAGCACCAATCATCATTACTGCAAGAAAGCTAGCTATCTCCATGGGTTGACTCCCGACGTTATTGATTATTGAAAGTTGAGTATAAGCAGATTGATTGGCGCTATTGTGAGAACTGACACACACAATGTATAGTGTTTGTCAATAGGTGAACAAAATGATTATTCAGATTCTTGAGCTTTATTTAGGAAATTGATCTTGGAAGTGTGGGCTGCTTCAAGTTTAATTATTTGGTTGATTAACCTCGCTTGGTTTCTCAACGTTGTGCGATGGATTGTGTAAGGATAAGTCACTCGCTACATTTGCTACTGGTTTTTGCGCATCAAACGGATCGCTGATAACACTACCTGATCCGGGAACAGTCAGACTAGAGTATTGAAACGGTCAGGTGGAGTTGATGAAGGATTGATTTATGAATTTGGCATTGGATGTTTAAGTGATGGTAACAAGGTCGAGTCGTCTGTTTCTCCTGATCTCCCTTTTTATATTGGTCTCTGACAGTTTCTTTGTCTGGTTGAACTACATCTCATCTCGGGATGCCATGTACGAAAGCCTGCAGGATGAGCTGTCCGAAGCAGGCAGTGCGTTTAATATTTCATTGGATAGCAACATGGATATGCTGGAGCAGACTGCCCTGTTCGTAGCCAGTGATAAACGGGTGCAGGAGTTGTTTCTCGCCGGTAAGTTGGCCGTTGAATCAGAAGGTGGTGGCGCAGGTGGCATGGAGTCGGATCGGATTCGACAACAGCTGTACGAACTGCTTGAGCCTGGTTGGAGCGAGATGAGAAAGCAGTTCAAAGTGCGGCAGTTGCATTTTCATCTGCCCCCTGGTGCGCTCTCTTTTTTAAGAGTGCATCAGCGGGAAAAGTATGGTGATCGTTTGGATGAGATTCGTCATACGGTGGTGGACGCCAATCAATTACAACGTACGACAAGAGGCTTTGAAATCGGCCGACCCTATGCCGGTATACGTGGAGTAAGTCCTGTCTATGCCAAGGACGAGGGTGTGCGAATTCATATCGGTGTGGTTGAAGCCGGTATGTCGTTTAGCCAAATACTCGATCTGCTGATACGTCATACGCATGTCAACTACGCGGTGTTAATCAAACAGCAGGAGCTACAGCATCGTGTCTGGTCTGAATCCCTGAAGCAGCTCTATGCAGGACGTCCTCCGGTATCCGGTTACTATATCGAAGCCAGTAGTGATGATGAGATGTCAGCTCAATTGCTGTCTGATCAGGAGTTGCACCAAACCCTGTTCGATGAAGGAAAAATCTATATTCAGGATGGAGCTGAGCCGTTGGCAATGGTTGCATTGCCTTTTTATGACTATCAGGGAAGGCAGGATCCGGAGAGAGACCATATCGGGCATATCCTGATGTGGCGTGACGCATCCGCTGTCATCGCGAATTTCAATAAAAGTTTTAATAACAACATACTGTTTGCGGTGGCTGTTTTTGTGTTACTTGAGCTGATTCTCTATCTGGGAATGCGCAGGGTCACTCAACAGCTTGAGAGTGAGGTCAAATTTCAAACAGGTCAGCTGTCTGAAAGCAATTCCAAACTGGCGCAACGAAATACTGCTCTGATCCATTCGCTGCATGATTTGAAAGCGACTCAGAAACAGCTGATCGAGTCAGAAAAGATGGCTTCGCTGGCAGGATTGGTTGCCGGTGTGGCTCATGAGATCAACACCCCCGTCGGCACCAGTGTAACGGCGGCTTCCCATCTTAAAGACAGAGTTGTGAAAATCCGACAACACTTTGAGCGTAATGAGATGACGCGAACCGATCTTGATGGTTTCTTCGACAGTTCGGAGAAAGCCTGCGATATTCTGCTGTCAAATTTACAAAGATCCGCTGACCTGGTAAAGAGTTTCAAGCAGGTTGCGGTCGATCAGAGTAGTTTGAAGCGGCGGCTCTTCGATATGTGTGATTACCTTCAAGAGATCAAGCAGAGCCTGCAGCCCAGACTCAAGTATTCACGACATCGGCTTGAGATTGAATGTCAGTCACCAATAGAGCTCAATACCTGTCCAGGGGTGTTGTCCCAGGTCATCACAAATCTGGTTTTTAATTCCTTGATCCATGGCTTTGGAGATGATCCGGATCAATCGGGATTGATGCGCATTGAGGTAACATCTGTCGGCGATTCCCATCTGAGGCTTCTCTACACGGATGATGGAGCGGGAATCGCGGAACGCCATATTGATAAGATATTCGAGCCGTTTTATACCACCAACAGGGAAGCCGGGGGCTCGGGATTGGGTTTACATTTGGTGTATAATTCAGTAACAACTCATTTGGGTGGCGTCATACAGGTTGAATCAAAGCCTCATGCCGGGGTGCGATTCATAATCGAGTTTCCCAGAGTTTTCAGTCACCATGAGGACAAGGATGATCAGTAAGTCTCAACATATTCTCTATGCCCAGGAGCGAGAGAAGTCAAAGCCGTCCAGTTCAGCCTGGCGGATTCTCATCGTTGATGATGAACCAGATGTGCATGCTGTAACCGAGTTGGCTTTGGAGGATCTGGTTTTTGCCGGTCGGGGTATCGAGTTCGGGCATGCCTATACAGCACGTGAGGCAAGGGAATATCTGGAACAATATCCGGATACGGCTTTGATCCTGCTTGATGTGGTTATGGAAAGTGACCAGGCTGGATTGGAGTTGGTCGAAATCATACGCAATGAATTTCGCAATGACCTGGTGAGAATCATCTTACGTACCGGGCAGCCAGGTCAGGCACCGGAAAGAGAAGTGATTCTTCGCTATGACATCAATGACTATCGGGAAAAGACTGATCTTACCTCACTGAAGCTCTTCTCATCGGTTGTATCGGCTTTGCGTAACTATCGAGACCTGATGGTTATCGAGAAAAACAGAATCGGCCTGGAGAAGATCATACGCTCTTCAGGGTCTTTATATAACATTGGCTCTCTTGAAACCTTCATCAGCGGTGTGTTGACGCAGTTGGAAGCCCTGTTGAATCTGGGTGGTCATACTTTTTACAGTCATGCATTCGGGGTTTTGAAAGATGACAGTGACACGAGCATTGAACAACAACGCATCATCGCCGGTACGGGGAACTACGCTTCGTCCACCAATCAGAGTCTCAAAGACGTTGTTGATGATCAGGTTATGGCGCGGATCAAGAAGGCCCGATCCGACAGTGGGAGTATTTTCTATTCCGATGCCTGCCTGATTGAGTTGAGTAATGCGGAAGGGCGTGACGGTCTGCTCTATATTGAAGGAAAACTGCCACAGCTCGATGATATCGATCATAATCTGGTTGAGGTTTTTATCAGTAATGCAGCAATTGCAATGGGTAATCTGTTTTTAACTCAAGAGATTGAGTTTACCCAGAAGGAAGTGCTTTATACACTGGGGGAGTTCGCGGAATGCCGCTCTCAGGAGGTCAGCCAGCATGTAGCCAGAGTGAGTAAACTGACAGGTCTGATGGGACGAAAACTGGGCTTTGACAGTGACGACTGCGAATTATTGCAACTTGCCGCAGCGATGCATGATATTGGAAAAATAGCCATCCCATCAGAGTTACTTGAAAAACCCGGTCCGCTTTCCGATGAAGAGTGGCAAATCATGCAGGATCATTGCCGATATGGACACTCGTTACTCAGCAGAGCAAAACGCCCATTACTCAAGCTGGCAGCAATCATTGCTCAGCAGCACCATGAACGGTGGGATGGTACAGGTTACCCTCAAGGCTTGAAGGGTGATGAGATACATCTGTATGGTCGTATTGTCGCCATTACCGATGTATTTGATGCGCTGGGTAATGCTCGTGTCTACAAAGAGGCCTGGTCTTTGGAACGGATCGTTGACTATTTCAAGCAACAGCGTGGTAAGCAGTTCGATCCTGAACTCACCGATCTGCTGCTGGAAAATATTGAAGAGTTTGCATCTCTCAGGGAGATCTATAGCGATGAAAATTACCAGCGGCCGCAACTTGCCGATGATGGCAGTAGCGCCGCTTTGGATCTTTAAAGGTTTTCATTGCCAGTGTTAACAGGCCTTAGCAAGATTACAAGCTCAGGTTGTCTGCATCGAAATCCAGGGTTGCAAACAGATCATCCAGGGTCTCTTCACGACGTATCAGCTGAACCGTACCATCTTCGCGGAGCAGTAGCTCTTTCGGTCTGACTTTGCCGTTGTAGTTGAAACCCATTGCCTGCCCATGTGCGCCGGTGTCATGTATGCAGATGATGTCGCCGTCTTCAATCTTCGGCAGAGGACGCTGAATTGCAAACTTATCATTGTTTTCACACAGCGAACCGACCACGTCCACGACCTCATCCTCACCATCCTTGTTGAGTACTGAGACATGATGGTAGGCGCCATACATACCAGGACGCATCAGGGCGGACATGCATGAATCGACACCGACATAGGTTCTGTAGATCTCTTTACGGTTGATCGCTGTGGTTACCAGTACACCATGAGGACCGGTAATGTAACGACCACTTTCCAGGTAGAGCTTGGGGGTATAGCCATGGCTGTTTTTAAAGACCTTGAACAGCTCTGAAATCTCTTTGCCCATGCTGACGATATCCAGCGGTTTCTCTTCGGGGCGGTAGGGTATGCCCAGACCACCGCCGATATTGATGAAATCGAACTTGATGTCGAGTTCATTGGAAATCCAGTCAACCCGGTCGAGAAGCATGCGCGCTGTCTCCACCATGTAGGCGTGATTCAACTCATTCGAAGCCAGCATGGTGTGCAATCCAAATCGTTTCACACCGAGTGATTTTGCCTTGCGATAGGCATCGATCAACTGATCATGGGCAACACCGTATTTGGCCTCCAAAGGGTTGCCAATGATGCTGTTACCGGTTCTGCGTTCACCCGGGTTGTAACGAAAACAGATCAACTCGGGAACCTCGGGCACCTTGTCGAGCAGGGAGATGTCATCAAGGTTGAGTATGCAACCGCCATCCGCTTCGGCGACATTGAACTCGTTACCACTGGTGTTATTGGAGGTGAACATGATCTCTTCACCCCGGGCACCGATCTGTCGGCTCATGACCAGTTCAGCAATGGAACTGCAATCGAAACCAAAACCGATATCCTGCATCAGTTTCAGAATGGTTGGGTTCGGCAGGGCTTTTACTGCGAAGTATTCACGAAAGAAATCGACGCCACTGAATGCCTTGATCAATTGTTGTCCGGTTTCACGGATCCCTTTTTCGTCATACAGATGAAATGGGGTGCCGTAGTGTTCGACAATTTTTTCAAGGTTCTGAGCAAGACGTTCAGAGTAATCTTTTGATACTGGCACTTGTGTACCTCTTAATACTTCGTAGAGCTTATGTTCGATGAGCTGGCCACTGATGATGGTGAGCTAACCGCCATCAGTGGCCAGGCCGGATTCAAGTTCAAAGTGACGCTTTGACCCTTTCCATGGCCTGCTGCACGTTTTCAAAGCTGTTGAAGGCGCTGATTCTGATATAGCCTTCACCGCATTTACCGAAACCGGCGCCAGGTGTGCATACCACACCCGCATTATTCAGCAGGGTGTCAAAGAAGTCCCAGGAGTCCCCTTTGGCATCAATCCATATATAGGGGGAGTTTTCACCACCAATGCAGTCATAACCCAGGTTCTCAATCTGTTCACGGATATACTTGGCATTTTTCATGTAGTAGGCGACCAGTTCGGCAACCTGTGCCTGGCCTTCAGCTGTATAGACAGCGGCGGCGGCTTTCTGCACTGGGTAGGAGACACTGTTGAACTTGGTGGTATGTCTGCGATTCCACAGTTCATGGATGGAGACAGGCTCACCGGCTTCAGTGTAGGCCGTGCAGTCTTTAGGCACCACCGTGTAGGCACAACGGGTACCGGTGAAACCGGCATTCTTTGAAAAACTGCGGAACTCGACAGCGACTTCCCGTGCACCCTCGATTTCAAAGATGGAGCGGGGCAGATCCGGGTCCTGTACAAAGGCTTCATAGGCTGCATCGAAGAGAATCAATGCTTTGTTCTGTTTCGCATAGTCGACCCACTGTTTGAGCTGCGCCTTGGTTGCGGTCGCTCCGGTGGGATTGTTGGGAAAGCAGAGGTAGATCAGGTCCACTGGCTCTGTGGGAAGCGCTGGGATGAAGCCGTTGGCTTTGGTGCCATCCAGATAGGTCAGCCCGGTGTATCGACCGTTTTCAGCCGCACCTGTACGACCAGCCATGACATTGGTGTCCACATAGACCGGGTAGACCGGGTCGGGAATGGCAACCCTCACATCATCGGCAAAGATCTCCTGGAAATTGCCTGAATCACATTTTGCCCCGTCACTGACAAAGACTTCATCAGTTGCGATATTGCAGCCACGGCTCTGATAATCGCCCTCAGCAATCGCCTGGCGCAGAAAATCGTAGCCCTGCTCAGGGCCATAACCGTGAAATGTGGCGTCTGCGGCCATTTCGTCCACGGCAGCATGAAATGCCTTGACGCAAGCTTCCGGCAGTGCACGGGTTACGTCACCTATACCCAAACGAATGATATCTTTATCCGGGTTAGCCTCCTGAAAAGACGAGACCCGTTTTGCGATGTCTGAGAACAGGTAGGAAGCCTGGAGTTTCTTATAGTTCTCATTGATTTTGATCATGCTGCACCTCAGGAAACCGAAAAACGGGCCATTATACAGGGATTGAGGCTGAGTAGGAGAGTTTCAAGCCAATCAAAGCCAACCGGGATATGATCAGAGCGAGTCCAGTGGATTTTATATAAGGTATTGAATTACATAGAGTATAAAGCACTATTCTCGACTCTATGTCGATTCAAAAGGTCAATAATCGAGGTGTTTTATCGCACCGGCATCAAGCTCAATCGGCCAATCCCCAGGTCTGTTCAGATCGAACAGCCACTGATCAGATCAGAAGAGCTGTGCATATTGATCCGCTTTGAAACCAAGGTGGAGCTGTTTGCCATCATCCAGCAATGGACGCTTGATGATCGATGGGTGAGCCAGCATGATTTGAATCGCTTGTCTCTCGTCCAGATCGGCCTTTGCAGCTTCGTCAAGCTGGCGCCAGGTGGTACTGCGCTTGTTGAGTAAACTCTCCCAGCCCAATTGACCGGTCCATGCAGTGAGCATGGCTTCATCAACCCCCGCTTTTTTATAGTCGTGAAACTCATATGCAACACCGTGGTCGTCAAGCCACCGACGGGCTTTCTTTATCGTGTCGCAATTGGGGATGCCGTACATTTTGACCATTTTTATACCACTTGAGGATCTAGTTGCCTCTATAGTGACTGTTAAGAAAACCGTCGGCAAGTTTATCAATGGTTATCTTATCAACCACATGCTTAGTCTGGTGCAGGCAAGTTCTAAGCAACCGTCACTTTTTTGCAGTATGGATGTATGTGATGAGGTAACGAATAAATTATTAATTAATTCAATGCGTTAGACGTAAATTGTTCTCGAGTCAGCTAGTTGCATTCATGGTAGCCCATTCTATAGTCAGCCAATAATCGGTTGTTCAGTCCACCAGTAAGCGACGTCTCAGCGGAAAGGTCTCGAATCAGATTCCTATTTGAAATTGTTTATCCCGGATTTGCTACCGTCTGTTCCTTTTGTGCCCTTTTCAGGGTAAATCTCGTTGCGACTGGTGATACAATTCCCGCCACCTAAAGTTGCAAGGGTTACCAAAAAGGATTTTCGATGTTTAAGTTTAATGAAGACGAAGGTTGGCAAGTGAATGCCGACCAGCAGTTGATTACTCACCAGAACGGTTTCAAGGCTGAATACAAGGGTAACTGCATTTACGGAATCAAGCATTTCCCGATAGAGGCAACCATCCACGACATACGAAATATGGTCAGTAAGGCTGAAGAGTTTCTATCCCGCCTCTGATCGGTGTTGTCTGGATTTGAACTGAAGATCTCTAGCCTGGCCGTCATATCTCCACCGTCGGCGGGACAGTTCCCAAAATCGCCAATCACCCATCCAGTGGTGTGAGATGCTATGAACGGTCTCTTTAATATCAATTAGTTAGGGTTTTCTAGCACCACCTGACTCCAGGTAAGCGATTGCTATGGAAAGCATCACTCGAGACGCAGAGATTTCTCCCATTCACACCTTGTGTATCAATCCCGGAGAGCTGTGGCTCAAGGGCTTCTTGGCGATAGATGGGGAAACTCCCCAAGAAATTCTGTCTTCCACCAGTGGCCTGTGTCAGCCTTCTCTTCACTGTTGGTGAATGAGTAACGGTATACCAATACCCGAAGGTATTTTGGTGGGGTATCCGGATAGGGATTGTGTGCCAGTAAGCTCGTCACACTGGGCGACCCTGCCTTGACCTGTCTCATGAACTGATTAAACCAATAGATCTGCACCGGATGCTGGGTTGGTACGAACCAGAGCATCCAGTCGAGTCTGGGTTGATGGGGCAGGTTGAATCGGAGTCGATCCATTGCGTCATCCGGCTTGTAGTTGAATTGGTAGCTGCGCCATGCCCGGCCATCGTTTGAACCCTGAATGATCAGTTCATGTCGCTCGGTCTGCATGGTTGGGAAAATATGATACAGGTGACCAATCCCGAAATGCTGCACGGTTTCAGCTAAGGGTAGTGATTGTTTTATCACAGAATGATCCCAGAGTTTCGCGGAGAAGCTGATCAGGCTGGATGTGGGTATTGCAATAAAACATAAGATAATCATAAAGCTACGAATTGAGCCTACAGAGTTGTGGGTGCTTTTGATATTGGTAACCAGTCTGGCTGGCACGATTGACTTGATCAGTTTGTCATCCAAGAGAAACAGGCAGAGTGCGATGGTAAGAAAGTTGATGAAGTTATGGTTGCTGGTGGCGATGATCAGCAACTGCATCAGGATGGTGATCCCTGCGGCGGCCAAGCGGAATTTCCTCGGCAGGAAAATGAAGAATGGCACAATCAGTTCACTGAACAGGGTCAGTCCCACCCCGGCCTTCAGCAACAGATCGGGCAACTGATGGGCATACCAGGCGCCGATATGGGGTAGTGGTTGGGTCTCAAAATAGTAGTTGAGGGCGGTGAAACCAGACCAGGAGGGATCATTGCTGAACAGTTTGAACAGCCCTGACATGAATCGCAGACGAAACAGCAGCCAATCGAACAAAAATATCAGCAGCGGGTTAGCGCCGCCAACCAGGAATATGGAGAGAAATCCGGCTTCGAGTAGCAGCGTATCCCATTGAAAATTCATGAATACCTGTCCTGCATGATAGAGCGACAGATAGAGCAGGAATAACAGGATCAGAACGGATCGCTGCCAACGCCCGATCAGCAGCATCAAAGAGAGCAGGATCCCCAGCAGAGCCGCACTCTGAAGCAGTCCGTCATCTGTACCGGTCAACCAGAAGATTGAAGGAAAGCGCAGCCAGGCCTGATCACCAAGGTGTTGCTGCGCCAGTGCGAAATGGTTATCCAGTGGCAGGATGCCTTGACTCCCCACCAGACCGGTAATCTGAGAAGCCAGTGAGGCGAAAGCGCTCAGGTAGATCAATGCAAGCAATCGCAGGAACAGCCAACTGATGATCTGGTACCGGTCATCATAGTCAAGCAAAGGTTTGAGCCGGGCGATTATGGATTCCATCCGGATTGGCCTGTGATTACGGGATATGAAAAAGTTTACAGAAATTCAGCTGATTCCAGTAGGCCTCAGTGGGATTTTTAAACCGGGGCATGTAGTCACGAATCTAAAAATCAGGATGGATCGATGCTATGAAGGCGTCGGGGTGGGGTGAGGCGCCAATTGAGATGAAACTTGCACTGGACCAACGGATAAACCCGGTGTTTGACCGGGTTCAGGGGAAGCATCAGATATGGCGTCAGGAAGCGCTGACGGATTTTATGGCAAGCTATACTAGTCATCATGAATGCTTGGATGGCCAGGCAGTATCCGGTTGTGGATTCCGGCACTATCCCCCCGATCAGTAGGAGCTAAAAAGAGTAGATGCTTATTGAATTGACACCTCTGCAGGCGAGAATCATTGGTTGTCTGCTGGAAAAAGAGATTATCACTCCGGATCAATACCCCTTGTCACTGAGTTCATTGACCAATGCCTGCAATCAGAAAAGCAGCCGGGAGCCTGTACTCAATCTCAGTGAGACTGAGGTTCAGAACGGTCTTGATGAGTTGAAGAAGAAACATCTGATCAGCGACCGCACCGGGTTTGGCAGCAGGGTAGCCAAATACCAGCATCGGTTTTGCAATGTGGGTTTTGGATCATTGGAACTGACCAGTCAGGAACTGGCCGTTGTCTGTGTATTGCTTCTCAGGGGGGCTCAAACACCGGGCGAATTGCGTAGCCGCACAAACCGGTTGTGTGAGTTTGAGGATGTTCACGAAACAGAATCGGTTCTCGAACAGCTGATGCAAAGAGAGGAGGGACCGTTTGTCAAACGACTGGGACGTGAACCCGGTAAAAGGGAGTCAAGATATGCCCATCTCTTCTGTGGAGAAGTGAGCAGCATGGAGAGTCAGGAGCATGAGGAGACAGGTGAGTCCACACAGAGATCTGATGAGGGCCGTTTGGCTCAACTTGAAGAAGAGGTCGAGTCTTTAAGGCATGAACTGGATGGTATCAAGGCGCGACTTGATCTGCTTACTGAAAACGAGTGAATCCTGTTTTAGCCGGAAAAGCGGTGATGTTGGCCTGTTCCGCAAGCCCTTGGATGGGCAAGCATCGAGCTACCAGGGAATCTCCTCACCATGACGGAAAAAACCACCGCTGGGGCCATCATCCGAGAGTGTGGCAGCCCATACGATACCCTTGACCCCGTCTTCCACGGATAGAGTGGCCTCATCCCCCCCCATTCGGGTCCTTACCCAGCCGGGACAGACCGAGTTGATCTTGATCCGGGTTGGCTTGAGTTCATCGGCAAGAATGCGGGTGACCGCATTGAGTGCGGTCTTGGAGAGTCGGTAGGCCGGGCAACAACCATTCATATCACTTAATTGGCCCATCCCCGATGAGACATTGACGATTCTGCCTTCACCGTGCATGAGCGGGACCAGGGCCTGGCAGAGCTGAAGGGGAGCAAGGGTGTTGATCATGAATCCCTGTCGTACCGAATCCGGATCCGCATTGAGTATGCTGCTTCGGTCATCAGACGGTGGTGGATCAGGAAAGATTCCGGCATTGTTGACCAGTACATCGATATCTTTAAATTTTTCAGACAGATAAGATGCTAATGCTGCTATCGAGCCACTGTTGCTCACATCAAGTGGGAAAAACTCCACATTCAGCCCTTCCTGACGCAGCTGTTCAGCGGCAGCCAAACCTTCTGCCTCGTCTCTGGCAGTGAGTATCACTTGCCGACCCAGTTGAGCCAGTTGTCGGCTGGTTTCAAAACCTAATCCGCGATTTGCCCCTGTAACGACGGCAACTGATTGATTTTGCATGGATTATCCTCTGATGTTTCTACTCTATCTGGATCGGTTTTGGGCAACAGGCTAGTGGATGAATCTCCATCAGACCCGGATTTGTACCGTATCGGGAACACACCCGTAAATTATATTGTCAACTCAATAGATAGTAACAGTTCGATCTACCTCCATGACAAACACGCCAGCTTCATCACCACGAAAGCCGATGCTCGTGCCCGTTCCTGCTGTTGATAAATAAAAGGTAAGATTTGCTTCTAGGATTCATCGGCGAGATGATTGCTAATATTAATTTTTTATGAAGGAAATAGGACAAGAAATAGCCTATTCTTCATACATTGGTCTCAGGGATGAGGAATAAGCCAGCTGGCAGATTATGAGTTTGTGGCGAAGCATTTTTTATCGCCCGAAAGTCATAATCTATGTGACAAATCGAAGCAGATAAGGTCAAATCTCGCGTATAGCCGATGTCGGGTTGTTAATATGCAGAGCTCACAAATGATAGCCGATGGAACCATCCGCGAAATAGATGGAAAAGCCTCTATTTATTACGATGGTTATTGGATTAAGTACTACAAGCCCATGGAAGATAGCTTGGAAACCAAGAAATATCTGATAGATGCTTTAACCCGGCGTCTGTTCAACCATGTGGAGCATGGCATCAATATTCCCGGCGACCGCCTGGACGAGGCCCGCAAGGCCTATAATGAAGAACAGGATGATGACCTGAAACGGGTGAAGGGCGCCATGTTGGCCGGCGCTCTCTTCAACCGCGGGACTCAAATCTTCCGTGAACTGGTGAAGCAGGAGGATGAAAGCATCAAAAGCGGTAAGGGAAGAGAGATGCTTCATGAGTGCGGGCAGTATCTGCTGGAGGCCCTGGAGCTCGGCAAACTGGTAAAACATCGCAGCGGTGATGAAGGTATCGATGAGCTTTGGGGTGAGCCTTTCCGGGCATTCACTGTTCCAATTGAGTCGTTTTACGAAAGTCGATATATAAAAATCGCGCAGACGATGTATGACATCGATCGTATCTCCACATCAATGGCCGAGGCTTTCAGCGGTAGCACATTTTTCAGAAACACAGAACAGCTCATCAAGCAGCTTGCTGTCACCGCCAAGCTCAAATGTGAGACCCTGCGTACCGACCCGGTCATATTTGACGTTTGGCCGAAATTTGCCGTCGCTGGTGAGAAACTGCTTGCCCTGGCCCCCAGTGAAAAGACCAACAACTCCTGTCTGGCCTGTTGGGAGGTGGATGAAGGGCAGCGTCTGATCAAGGATGGTACTGATCTGATTACCCATATGGCACGGGCAAGAGTCTCGATGCCAAAAAGTACTACCGCCTATCTGGAACGTTGCAAGGCCTACCTGGCCTGCCGCAAACCGGGAATACAAACCTCAGCTGTTGAACTGAAATCACTCTAGCAGGCCACTTAGTAGCACCCCAGAAGATAATTTTTATTTATGGAAGAATATAATTTGATTATGGGTCAGGGGTATTGATCGGTCGTGCTTGCTTCACTCTCTATTCACCTGTCGAGTCAGTCTGCTGGCCTGAGGGCCGGTGAGAGCTTTTTAACCAAGAAAATATCTCGGTTATTCGCCATTGGCCACCTTTACTAAGGCGGGGAGATGTCTGACTGGTATCAGAGACGAGTGAATATTCAAAGTGACTGTATATCTGTGACTGTCTAATATACGATCTTCAATAGAACCCGCAAATCACTAATATAGGTCATGTTTGAATCCTACTACGAGCTGAACGACAACCCTTTTCGTCTGAGTGCAGACGAAAGCTTTCGTTTTGCTCACAAGAACTACCTTAAAGCCTGGTCCTATCTGAGCTATGCCTTGGAGCAGGGGGAAGGCTTTGTGATGATTACGGGGCAACCCGGATGCGGGAAGACCACGCTGATTCGGGATATCCTGGCTCAACTCGATAAAGAGAAGACCCTGGCTATCAATCTGGTAACCAATCAGCTGCAGGCGGAAGAGCTGTTACGCAAGGTTGCCTTGGAATACGGATTGCCCGCCGAAAGTTACAATAAGGCCACGTTGCTCACCCACATTCAGGATTTTGTGGAACAGGAGTACCAGAAAGGCCGGCGTGCAATCATCGTCATCGATGAAGCTCAGAATCTCACCTTGAATGGTCTTGAGGAGCTTCGGCTCCTATCCAATCTGCAGTCAGGCAGTCACCCTCTGTTTCAGATTTTTCTGGTTGGACAGGATGAACTGAGAGGGGTCGTACTAAGCCCGCAGATGGAGCATGTCAGGCAACGATTGATCGCCACCTGCCAGATCGAGCCCATGTCTGTCTCTCAAACAGAGGGGTATATCGAGCATCGACTGGGCATCGTGGGCTGGCACGGAGACCCGGAACTCGAAAGTACGATCTTTCCACTGATCCACTATATAACCAAAGGCATCCCCAGAAAGGTCAATCATGTCGCCAGTCGGTTACTACTCTATGGTGCGCTGGAAGAGAAGCATAAGTTCACCGATGAGGATATCTGGATCGTAGCCGAAGAGCTGTTTGGTGAAGAACGGTTGGCACTCAAGTCAGGTGAGACCTTCGAAGAGTTCAAGACCGCCTATTCGGTTGAGTATGAAGAGCATATATCTGATCTGGATGGTCGTGATTCCGAACAAACCCTGGATCAATCCTCCGAAGAGGAGAGCATTCATGCTGAAAGCAACGAAGGGATTTCGTTAAGTATTGAGAATGACACCTTTGAGCCCGACCTTGATCAGCCGATGTTAGTGGAAGAGGATGCCGATCTATCTGCCGAACAGCAAGGTGAAACGGCTGAGCCAACTGGCTATCAAGAGCAAGATACGGATCAGCTGCCCCCCCAGTCTGAATTATTTATTGATTCAGATGAGGTCAGGACATTAACCGAGAAGATTGTCGATGAGAACCGCTCGGTTGCGGATGATCTTGCAATCGAAGCGCAGTCTGACGGTACTCTAGCGGAAAGTGACTTGGACGATACCGTCAGACGCGCGAAAACAGATGATGAGAGTACTGAGGCCGTTGCTCTGAATCCGGAAGAGATCCTCAATACGCCGACGATGAAGGCCGAGAGGTATCGGCATGAAATCGAAGCATCCGGTGGTTTTATCGTTACAGATGATAATACGGATAAAGAAGAGCTGGTCTCCGGTGGGTTACAAAAGTCGATTCGCCATGTTGCATTGATCGTATTGGTTGGATTTCCGTTGATTGCCTACATCGTATGGACACCGGAACAGATCAATGGATTTTTGAGCGAAGCAAACCACACAATTCAATCTTTTCTGACACCCAAGTCTCAACCCTATAAAAACAGAACTGAACCCAAGTCCAACGAGAGCATCGCCACAGCTGTGGGTAATCGCCCTGACTCAGTAGAGCAGACACAAGCAGATCAAACACCGAGCGCGGCATCAGATACTCCGGAAACTTCGTCTGTTAATGTGGAGCCTGTGACAGAGACAAGTGATGGTATCGCGGCCTCTGAAACCAAAGAGGCCGGTGAGGACTATATCGCCACCCAGACCAGGTATCAGCAGATTGAGGTCCCGGATAAACAACCACCTCCGATCCCAAGCAGTGCATCGGAAAGAAAATTTCAAATTTTCTTCGAAGACAACAATGCGGAGATACCAACTGAATTTGAAGAGATGCTGAATGATCTCTATATCGTTCTCTCACTCAATAGCCAGGCGAATCTGAAAATTCGTGGGTATACGTACCCCAGCGATGATCCATTGCAAAATATGCGGCTCTCACTGGAGAGGGCACAGAAAGTATCCCTCTATTTCATCGATCGGGGCATAGATCAGGCGAGAATCAAAATCGAGGGCCACAGTCCAACCCTGCAGCAGGCAAATCGGGATAAGGATCTCCTGGAGAAACACCTGAGCAGCCGGCGGGTGGAGTTGCTTCTGCAGGAAGGGTTGTACTAAATATCCCTTACTCACTTCATCATTCCGGCGAAAGCCGTAATCCATCAGATTGTTACACTGGAAGCTTCAGCCACACATGAGAGTGATGGCCTAGCTGATCAGTTTATCCACACTACTCAGGTAGATCATCCAATCTGTTTGTTACATTCCATCCTTGAACACTGCTGTCCCACTAACTTTGACCGTAATGATCCTAACGGATCAACTACAATTGGTCTCTCCAACCTATCGGAATCGGTGACATAAATAGAGATAACCAACCGGTAGATGAAGGTCAGAAAAAAAGCACTAACCGTCAGTGTGCAAAACAGACAAAGAGAATAGCTCCCCTCTCCCCTTGGCGGGAGAGGGGCCGGGGGAGAGGGGGAGAAGGGAAGTACTCATCACACCCCAAATATATTTAGAGAACTATGTCTCAAACCACAACATTGGGAATTACCCCTTGCTGCTCCAGTGCGGCCAGCAATGAGTCGACACACTCATCAACCTCCCGGTTTTCCGTATCCACAACAATTTCAGGATTCTCAGGCTCTTCGTAAGGAGAACTGATCCCGGTAAAGTTCTTTATTACTCCTTCGCGAGCCTTTTTGTAGAGCCCTTTTACATCTCTGGATTCGCAGGTTTCAATTGAGGCCCTAATATAGACTTCGATGAAATCACCCTCGGCGAAAAGTTCGCGGGCCTTGTTCCTGTCTTCACGTATTGGTGAAATGAAGGCAGTCAATGCGATCACGCCCGCATCCACGAACAGTTTGGACATTTCACCAATACGTCTAATATTTTCAGTTCGGTCTTCAATGCTGAAACCAAGATCATTGCAAAGGCCATGCCTGACATTGTCTCCATCAAAGACATAAGTTCTGCATCCTCTCTGGTGCAGGCGTTCTTCGAGTGCATGGGCAAGTGTGGATTTACCGGAGCCGGAGAGACCAGTAAACCAGAGTAGTTTTGCTCGGTGTAAGTTCATCTTCTCCCGTCGATCACGGGTCACAGTGGCTTGGTGCCAAACAATGTTATCGTCCATGTATGTATACCTGCTAGTTTTCTATGCAATTAGCAGAATGCTTAGTAGACATTGCCACTTCTTAGCGAGAACGGGGTTCTCGCCAAGATCGAAAGATCCAGCCATAAAGACCAATTGTTAATGTACTCCAAATCGTACTTGACCCGTTTTTCCATCTGCTCAAGTTCTCTGGTTTCTCCGCGAAATCCTCGTATCTGGGCAAGTCCAGTAATACCAGGCTTAATCCGGTGGCGGGCAAGATAGGCTTCGATCTGTTTTGAGTATTCGATATTGTGCTGTAACGCATGTGGCCGTGGGCCCACAAGAGACATCTGGCCCGCCAGCACATTGAACAGTTGTGGTAACTCATCGATACTGGTACGGCGAATAAAGCTGCCGATCTTTGTAATACGCGGGTCTTCCCGGGTGGCCTGCTTTACCACTCCATTCTCTTCAGTATGCAGTTTCATACTGCGGAATTTCCATATTCTGAAGTTCTTGCCATCCCAGCCGGTACGCTCCTGCCGGAAAAAGACCGGGCCAGGTGACTCCAGTTTAATCAGCAATGCTGTGACCAGCATGATCGGGCTGACCAGGATCAGCATGAGCAGTGACAACACCCGGTCCTCGATGGTTTTCAGTAACAGGTGAGTACCAATCAAGGGAGTTTCAGAGAGGGTCAGGATGGGGATCCCTGCCAACTCCTTCACACTATGATTGATCAGATTCAGTGCAAATATATTGGGTGCCCAGTGGATATCCACATTTTCATTCAGCAGATCAAAGTAGATCTGCTGAATCATCGGGGAACTGTCCAGGGAGACCGCTATGTAGATGGTATGAATCTCATGGTGTTTAATTAATGTCTTGATATCTTCCAGTTTACCCAGAACAGGTAGTTCAACACCGTTTGATTCATTCTGGTTTTCCCGGCATTCCGAGGTCAGTACCGCGCCTATGATCTCCTCCGGCATCCAGGGATTGTGGTTAATCCTGTGGTGCAGGTGTCTCGCCAATGCACCATTGCCGATAATCAGTGCCTTGGTGTTGGCCTCCTGTGAAACCATGTGGCGTTGCAGCAGACGAAACCCAAAATGGAGAAACACCTGGGTGAAGTAGCCAAATACAAATAGTAGACCGATGACAGTCCGGGAGTAGGTATCAGAATGTTTGGTGGCAAAGGCAAGCAGAAGTAGAAAGGCAAAGGCACTGCTCCAGGCCTTTAGCAGTTTGAATGCTTTCTTGGTCATGGTGCCGTGATGACGATAGATATTCATCCGGTCATAGATGACCGACATGCTACCGAGCAGCGCCAGGGCCATGATGATGTAGTGGTTGGTCAGTTCGCCATTGAAGAAGAAGAGCAGGGCGAGCAATAGGATTATAACAGCGAGGCCATCGAAAAGGGCCTGAAGTGATGTCGTCAGAGTGTTGCGGCGTTGTAACAGAGACCGTTCTGTTTGCTTGACATCGAGCAAGTCCCTTTCCTCCTGAGTCCATGTAGAGTTTCCAGCCTGAAATTATGATCTAGATTGAATCAAAATTACAAGAGAGAATTTTTATCTGGAGAACTAAAGCGGTAGGGTCATCTCTTATTACAAATATTTTACAAACTTGTTATAAAATTTCTCTATAGCGATACTGATTGATTTAAGAACTACCAAGTTTGGACTAAAGAGTGGGTTATGTAGTTGAAACTCTCATCTGCCACTATAGCGGCAGAAAATTAAGCAACTATCTTGTTCCATGGAGTTTATAGCTAGCTATACCGACCGTCACCCCGACAGATGCCGGAAACCAGTAATTCCAAACATCTGGCATCCAGAGTATTTGCTGCTCTCAGATTATATTATGAGTGCAGTGATGTGTTGAAACCAGATTCTTCTCCCTCGGAAAATAATCCATACTGCATTACTCAGAGAATTCAACGATAAATTTGAATATTGTACGTAATTGGTTCAAATGAGGGCTTCGCGCACCACGAGTTAACAAGCTGTTACTCAGTTGATTGGGATAAGTACTCAAATTAGTACGTCATGCTATTTGTAGTACGAACATCATTTTTAAATAGATAGTTAAAATATTGATATTTTGCTAATTATCAATATTCAATCGTCGTTTAATTTAGCGTGCCGTACCAAACTATTTCTAAACTAAAGTAGATTACTTACATAACTCTAGATCGTCATATTAGGAGTTAGAGTACTAAACGCTGTCGAAATATTTGACACTTACAAATTAAATTTATAGACATCAAAGCGGATGTCAGGGTTAAAAAAACTATAATTCAAATTAAAACAATAAGATATGCTCACAGCCCATTTAAAGGCATAAAATTTGCCTATAGGAATGCCGATCACTATCTTTTTAAGTATTTGGAAAACAGTGATCACAACACTCTCTGAGGATCAGTCAGTGTTCAACCCCTAAGGGAAGAGTTAACTGGATGGCCTCAGTAAATAGGACGTTTTTTATTGAGAGGCAGTGACATGAAGTTGTTAAAAAGGATATCAAGTGCAATTCTTGGCTTGGTGAGTCTATTTGGCTTGGGCAGTGCAACAGCTGTCAATTATAATGTAGACCTAACCCTCGGCCAGACTCATACTTTCAACCACTTACATACTGATACGTACGATTACTCTGGTACTTTCACCGATACTGGAACCTTCGAGCTGACAAATGCGGGTTCTGTCAATGTTTCGATTGCTGATAATGAGTTAACGTCTGTAGTAGATCTGTTAAGTGTTTCGGCGTTCGCAGTTTATGACAGTAATTCGAACGTACTTTTCTCTACCAGTGATCTTGTCAATACTGTGATACCACTAAGTGATCTGGCTGTAGGTGTTTACACATTACAGTTTGTTGGTAGTGCTGACGGGATTTTTGGCGCTGCATATGACGTAACTGTCAGCGCTGTTCCCCTTCCTGCAGCAGCTTGGCTGTTTGGGACAGCATTATTAGGATTTGTGGCTTTTAGTGCTAGACGGACGGTTTAAGCTAAATCTAAATGAAAGTTACTCCATGGATGGAGTTTTTGCTAACTTCATTAGGAGCTATTCAGCTAACAGACAGATGAGGTCTATTTTGATGTTAGTAGAATGCAATCACATGAACTGTCATTTAACTGTAAAATGCTATGTGAATTTGAAACCCGGATACATCTAGTAAGATATTTAACACGCATTTCACATTTTCAAATGTAGCTATACCAGCTCACCCTTGATAAGGGTTTATGTATTGCTTTTAAAGCAGCAGTTGTATGCTACAATGTGCGGCTTGGTAATAGGATATGACAGGGACAATGGAAGAAGAAGAGCTACTCGGATTTGCTGATTACCTGGCCATTCTCAAGCGAAGGAAAAAGCAGCTAATTATTCCGGCAACACTCATCCTGCTTTTGAGCTTAGGACTAGCTGTCGGCCTACCATCAATCTATCGCGCTGAAGCTACCATTTTAATTGAACAGCAAGAAATTCCCAGTGAGCTCGTTCGCTCAACCGTCACCTCATACGCAGGTGAGCGCATACATGTCATCAGTCAGAGAGTAATGACTACCGAAAATCTGGGAAAGATTATCGATAGTTATGGTCTCTACAAGGATCAGCGTGGTGATACGAGTTTAACTTTGCTATCTGAAGAGTTGCGTGAAGATATTGAACTGGAAATGATCAGTGCTGATGTGATTGACCCCCGTAGTGGCCGACCCACAATCGCGACGATTGCATTTAAGCTCTCATTCAGTAATAAGAATCCACGAATTGCACAAAAGGTTACCAATGAACTCGTATCGCTCTATCTAGATGAAAATCTCAGACAGCGGACACAGTCAGCTTTAGAAACATCAACCTTTTTGAGTACAGAAGCAGATAGACTCAACCAGGAGATTACAGAATTAGAGGTATCATTGGCAGACTTCAAGAAGAAACATGTCGATAATCTTCCTGAGCTTCAGTCACTCAATATCCAACTCATGGAGCGAAATGAGTTGGAATTGTCAGAGACAATACAGCGAATACGGAGCCTGGAAGAGCGGAAAATATACCTTCAGTCAGAACTGTCGCAAATGAGTCCAACGACTGATATCTATAATTCTAGTGGTAACAGAATTATGGGTACTGAAGATCGCCTTCGAGCATTGCAGACGGAATACCTGGCGCTCGCCACCCGCTATACAAATGATCACCCAACCTTGATCAGCATGAAGGATGAAATTGAGACGCTAGAGCGGGAACTTAATGCTATGCCGGAACAGAAGAAAAAGAAAGCTCAATCAGATAATCCCGCTTACCTTCAATTAGAAACACAGCTTCAAGCAGCGAATAGTGAACTAGCTTCTCTTTATATAATGAAGGGCGAACTTGAAGTTAAGCTCAAGGATTTTGAAGAGCGTTTGATTCAAAGCCCGCAAGTTGAGCGTGAATATCGTAACTTAACCCGTGATTATGAAAATGCGTTAGTAAAATATAAAGAAGTAAAATCCAAACAACTTGAGGCCAAACTGGCTGAATCACTGGAGAGAGAGCGTAAAGGTGAGCGCTTTTCACTTATAGAGCCCCCTCAATTACCTGAAAAACCGGATAAACCAAACCGATTGGCGATTGTATTCTTGGGTATTGTATTTAGTTTGGCTGGTGGTTTTGGAAATGTTTTTGTAAGAGAAAGTATGGATCAAGCTGTGTATGGTAGCAATGGCGTAATGGCAATCACTAAGGTGCCTCCATTAACTGTCATTCCCTATATTGAAAGTAATAATGATCAACGGCAAAGAGGTACCAGCGGTGTAATGGCAGTCTCCGGCGTACTCGCTGGAATAGGTTTATTACTGGTATCTGTTCATGTGTTATACAAACCTTTGGATGTGATCTTCTATATCGTTTTGCGAAAATTTGGCATAGAGCTTGGAGTTTAGCAAAATTTTTGAGTACTCCCTTAAAACCGTGCCCATGGATCCATGAGTTATAGGGAATAGGAAATTGGAGTAGAACTAGTAGTGAGACGAAGATGGAAAAGATAAAGCAAGCACTTGATCGTGCGCGTGACAGCAGGATATCAAAGACGAGCCTTGATAAAGATCGTGCTGTAATGAGTAAAGATCCAGAATCAGATTTTACATCCAACATTACCTATACCAAAACAAAATCTGTTAAGTTATCTAAGCATAACTTAAGAGAAAAGCGAGTTATTATTGGAGATATAAACGACTCTGTATCAGATCAATACAAAGTCCTACGGACTCATGTTCTTCAGAAGCTTAAGGCTAATCAATGGAATTCGCTCGCTATCACTAGCCCAACTGAGGGGTGTGGTAAAACGCTTACATCAATAAATCTCGCCATCAGTCTTGCTAGAGAAGTCAACCATTCGGTATTGCTTGTTGATTTAGATCTTCGTAGGCCTAGTATTCAAAATTACTTTTTTAATGATGAACAACCAGGAATTAGTGAATATCTGAATGGAAATATGGAGCTAAGCGAGGTTCTTTTTAATCCTGGTTTGGATAGATTGGTTATCCTGCCTGGTAATAAGCCTTTTTCAAACTCCTCGGAGATGTTGTCATCTCCAAAAATGGTGCAATTAGTAGAAGATTTAAAAAGTCGATATCCAAACAGGATGGTTATATTTGATATGCCACCTTTACTATCTTGTGATGATGTGATTGCTTTTTCGCCATACATTGATAGTGTAATGTTGGTTCTTGAAGAAGGTGTAACACGCAAAGATGAAGTAAAAAGAGCAATGGATTTGTTAGGGGATACTAACATACTTGGGACTGTGCTTAACAAATCAAAAGCTAGTGGATTAAGTTATGGAAGCTATTAAAAGAATTCTTTGTGTAAACTAATAGCCATCGCCCAAATGTGAAGAGTGATCCGCATTATCTCTATCATAAATATCGGAATTCTGTAGGGTGTATTGTGTAGAAATGGATTTTAAATATCAATGTAGGTTGATTACTTCTACATTATTCTGTCTATGCAGGTCTGATCTATTGTATTAATGGAATATAACAGCGAGCCCAAAGTTGCAATTATAAATACTGGAAAGCACGCAAATGAATTTGTATCTAGGTTATATAAGGCTTATTGCAGTAGATATGAATTAATAGTGTAGGTTAAAAGATGTTAATGATAGTTTAACAAGACTCTTATGCATGTCAATTACTGATCATAATACATGAAATAGAGAAATGAAAACCTTTGATTTGTTCGCATATATTACAAGAATGCACATCGTAAATGGCAGGTCTTCCGTTGAAAGTGATTCTATATTAGAGGCATTTATTCACATAGCGGTCAACGCGGTAAAAAAATGATCGGTACATTATTCCCGCTTCTACTCGCATTCCTGGGGAGTGCGCTGGCTGTTTTCAACTTACGGGTTGGTATCTGGCTTTCAGTCGTCTTGCTCCCTTTCTCGGCGACAGAGCTTATGCCAAGACAAATGCTGGGAATTACCGGTTTAAATCCACTTAATGTCATTCTGGCGGCAACTATTGGATCATTAATCCTGTCAATGGCCATTCGGCCGGCATCTGTTCGGCTACCCCGTGTCCCAGTGATATTTATAGTATACATTGGATTGCTGTTTACTGGTGCTGCTGCAGGTTTGTTCTATATCGGTATGGCTCCTTCAATGCCTGTCGGTAATGGTGCCATGCTGGAGTTAACACCCAAAAAATATCTTATTGAAGAGTTATTCAAGCCGTTGATCATTGTTGTTGTAGCAACACTAAGTGCTGTGATAGTGCGTGATGACAAGTCAGCCCGAAAACTGGTTATAGCAATTGCTATCGCACTTGGCTTGTTAGGTGCTGTAATAATTGGCTACCAGCTTACATCTGGTATTAATTTGAGTGAGATGGCAAGTTCAAAATCGAGGAAGATGTTGTCCTGGATTGGGATGCATGCAAATGACTTAGGACACCTTTGCAATCTGGGATTTGTACTGATGCTATTTTCCTTTTTAGGATCTAAATCTAGGTTAACTCGTGGGCTTTTCGCATTATCAGCAGTTTTGGGTGGAACAGCAGCCGCACTTAGTTTTTCGCGAAGTGCTTTTTTAGGTCTTATTGTCGTAGGTTCGTATTTGCTAATCTCAAGACGGCGTATTATGGACTTCGTCCTAGCGTTAATAGCGGTCGCTATCATCATTCTATTATTACCAGATGCCTTTGTAGAACGTGCAACTACAGGCATAGAAAGCAAAGATACCTATGCTATAACAGCTGGGCGCCTGGATGGTATTTGGATTCCTTTGTTTCCAGAATTTCTTGATAGTCCTTTGTGGGGCCATGGCTTGTCATCAACGCTATGGTCTGATCTGAATAGGCCTTATTTTGTGGTAGGGCATCCCCATAGTGCTTACTTGCAGATATTACTTGACTTTGGTGTTCTGGGCGCGTTTTTGGTTGCTGCCTTTTGGTTTAAGATGTGGAGTATATTCAGAACTCTTCACCGATATCATTATGATCCATTTTGGCGTGCGTTCTTTGAAGGCGCGATGCTAGCAGTAGTAGTGGTGCTAGTGCAGGGGTTATCAGGGCAGCGATTTGTTCCCTGGTTTCCGCATACTTTTGTATGGCTGGCATTTGGTGTAGCGCTAGGAATGTATCCAATAATAATGAGAATACAAAAGCAACGTGATCGTTCTATAGCTATAGATCAAAATGCAGCTAGAGTGAAATAAAGTATGGAAATCTGCTTATTAGGGTATGACAATCTGCCTGTGCTAGCCCGTGAATATAATCAGTTTGAAATTGGCGGCGCACAGGTTCAGATGACACTGCTAGCTAAAGCTCTGGTTAAACGGGGACATAGAGTTAGTATGGTGGTCGGAGATTACGGTCAGGAGGATGGAGTTGTATGGCAAGGTATAAAGACCTATAGGACATATAAAGTTAATGAAGGTCTACCTTTGTTTCGTTTCGTATATCCAAGATGGACTAGTACCTGGGCAGCGTTGTCTAGGGCGAACGCAGATGTATACTTCACATCTTGCGCTGGTATGCAAGTAGGTTTACTTGCTTTATTTTGTAATAAGCACAGTAAAAAATTTGTTTACCGAATGGCGAGTGATACCGACGCTGAACCAACTGAGGTCATTATTAAACATTGGCGCGACAAAAAGCTTTACGAATATGGCCTCAATAAAGCAGCACATATCGTATGTCAAAATAAAAAACAGCGTGAATTATTAAAGTTAAATTACGATCGTAATGCGACGCTGATAAAATCTCTGGTGGAAAAGCCACTTAAGGATTATGCACAAAGTGAACGTGACATAGAGATACTCTGGGTAGCAAATATACGCAACATCAAACGTCCAGATCTTGCTATAGAGCTTGCTCGACGACTTCCGCACAGACACTTTAATATGGTAGGCGGCCCACTATCAGGGTGTCAAGAATTGTATTTAAATATTGAAAAAGAAGCTGGTTCAATAGAAAACATCAAATTTCATGGCAGAATACCGTATCATGATGTGGGAGACCTCTACGATAAGGCTCGTGTATTTGTTAATACATCAGACAAGGAGGGTTTTCCGAACACATTTCTGCAATCCTGGCGGCGTGGCGTTCCGGTTGTAACGTTTTTTGATCCGGATGGATTAATAACACGAGAAGGATTGGGTTATGCAGTTAACAGTATGGATGAAATGGAGAAAGTAGTAGAGAAACTAATTAATAATGATGACGAATGGCTTCTTATTTCAAACCGGTGCCGTGCCTATGTAGAACTTCATCATGGTGATGATGTTGTAATCAAGCCTTTTCTCAATGTGCTGCAACAAGTCGAGAATATTGGAAGTACGAATGAGTGAAACTACGCGCGTAGCTTTTATCGTCAATTCTCTACGCTTCGGAGGTGCAGAAAAACATACTCTAGAGCTTTTCAATGGTCTTGATCCTTCTGAGTTTCAAAAAGACTTGATATATCTAAAAAGAGAAGAGCACCTGTTGGATCAAGTGGATTTTGATCAAGGTAAGACTTACTGTGGAGATTTTGATAAGGGGTGGGATATAAGTGGTTTGTTACGATTAGCGAACAGAATCAAAAAAAGTAAACCAGATGTACTGGTCTGTGTTAACAACTATCCCTTATTCTATGGATATCTAGCACGTTGGATAGCTGGAACCCATTGTCGAATTATCGAGGTCTTCCATAGTACAGGGTTACCTAAAAAAGAAGACTCTAAAATGCGCTTTGTATACCGGCATTTTTTTAATCGATGCGACGGTATCGTATATGTTAGCCAGAATCAACGTGAATATTGGGAAGCCCGTGGAATAGATAGTGATAAAGGGATTGTTATTCATAATGGGGTCAATACCGAATACTTTTTCTCAAAATATTCAAGCGAAGAAAGAATAACCATTCGTCAACGTTATGGCTTTAGCTTTAATGACTTCATTGTGGGTATATGTGCAGCTCTGCGTCCTGAAAAGCAGCATGAAGATCTACTGGAGGCTATCGAAAAATTGAAATCAGATGGCTTGGATGTAAAGTGTCTGATCATTGGGGACGGGCCTCGCCGAACTGCTATCCAGCAGAAGATCTCAAGCCTTGGTTTAGAGAATGATGTTTCCATTACAGGTTTCCAAACAGATGTTCGCGATTTTGTCGATGCTTGTGACTGTATTGCAATCGTGTCACACCAGGAAACTTTTTCTATAGCTGCGCTGGAGGCGATGGCGATAGGTAAACCTATGGTTATGAGTGATATTGGAGGTTCAGCAGAGCAGGTGAGTGCGGGGGTAAACGGATATCTTTTTCCGGCAGCAGATACCGGTGCACTAGCTGAAGCAATAAGCAGACTGTCTGATTCTGAGCATAGAGATAAACTTGGTAAAATGGCACGGGTGATTGTAGAGCGAGACTTCGGGCTGAATGGTATGCTTGAAAAGTACGCCAAATTGTTTAGTCTTGGCAGAACAGGGACATGAATAAAGCCAACCCAAGCTTACGCGGGGCAATAACGCTTGGTATGGCAAGCGCAATTGACTATGTATTGCAATTCATCTTACCGATTATATTGGTCAGGAGTCTAGAGTCAGTTGAGTTTGGTCAATACCGTGTTCTCTGGTTAATTACGAATACAGTAATGGCAATTGCGCCATTATATATGCCTCAAAGCCTCTTCTATTTTCTGCCGAGAGCAGGAACACAGCGGGCATTTTATATTGCGAATGTGATTTGGTTTTTAGTGCTAATGGCTTTTCTAGCAGCACTAGTCATTAGTCCTTGGAATCCTATTAGGCCCGACATAATGCATAATATTCCAGGAGAAGATTCTCTTGTACCTGCGTTCGTCTCTCTTTGGGTGGGTAGTATGCTAATTGAGTGGTTGGCAAATACTGAAGGACGCATAGATGCTCAAGCTCGAATTGTGGTCATATTCTCTCTATTGCGAGTCGTAATAGTGGGTTTGACTGCCTGGATGACAAATGACCTCCTTGCTGTGTTTATATCGATGACTGTGCTCGCTATGTTGCGTTGTCTTTATATTCTGCTGGATACAGTGAGAAGATATGGTATAGATGTTTTAAAACCAAAGAAACAGCTAATGCGTGAACAACTTACATATGCTGGACCATTTGGGATTGCCGGCATGTTCTATGCACTTCGCATGCAGTCAGATCAATGGATTGCAGCAAGCATATTCAGCTTGCAGCAGTTTGCATCTTTTTCAATCTCTCTGGTTGTTTTGCCTCTAGCTAATCTCATTCGCCAAGCCGTTTCAAATGCTATTTTGCCGGCTATGAATACATGTCATCATGCCGGCGATATCCACGGTGCTATTAAAATCAACCGGGATGCAAACACTCTGACAGCAGTTTTGTTGTTTCCGATACTAGCCTTTTTGTTTGTATTCGCAGAAGATGTTATCAGCCTGATTTATACCGACCAATATGTAGCCGGTGTATCTCCAATGCGTGTATATTTACTGGGATTGGCAGGGCAAGCATTGGTGGTCAATAATGTATTGATTACTCTTGCTCAAGGTGGATTTCAGATGCGCCTTAACGGTTTTATTCTACCTATTGCAATATTGCTCAGTTTTTGGGGTGCACATACATTTGGCTTGATGGGTGCGGCGCTAGGCAGCGCAGTCACTCAATGGGCTAGTCATCTGATAAATATTCAGCATGTAAGTCATATAAGTAATATAGGTATGTCGCATTTGCTTAATTGGCTTGCATTGTCACAGTTTGCTTTAGCAGCTATCGTAGCCGGGTTTCTGGCCTATGCATCATCTTCGGTACTTGATTTTGGTAATCCGTTCTCGGAACTGATCATAAGCGGTATGGTTTTATGTGTAGTGTATGCTGTTGCCGTACTTCAAACGCGCTCAATACGCCAATTATATGTGCGTCTTAGGCACTAACATGAATAGGTTTCTTATACTATTAATTTTGCTAGTAAAATTAATAATATATACTCACTCAACTCTAGCGAATGACACTTTTCCCCGTCTGATGAGTATGAGTATTGGAAATAAGCAATACCAAAATTCTTCCTACCAGAAAGAGCTTGCGAAATACGACATTGTTGTTCTAGGTTTCTATAGAAACTGGAGTGGTCAACCAAAAACGATGCGGGACGTGGTACAGCGACTTAAAGAGCTGAATCCTGACATATTGGTCGGTCAATATGGGGTGATGAATGAACTGCGAGATGTTCCAGGGGATCTAGCGAAGGATGATATACGAAGAAAAGTAAAAGAGTCAGGCTGGTGGCTAAAAAATAAAGCTGGACAGCGTGTTCAGTGGACGACAAAGCATAATGCTTGGGAAGTGAATTTCTTGCAACTTGCCAAGTCGGATTCGGAGGGGAAGTACTATCCACAATGGTTGGCGGAGAGAGATTATCGAATCTATCACCAGTCAGTACCTGAATTTGATTTTTGGTACACAGATAACGTTATGCAACGTCCCCGTGTGGAAGCGGATTGGGATGGTGACGGTATCGATGATGCCCCGGATTCATCATATATTCTTGATTCATGGAGGAGTGGATATGTAGCTTGGTGGAGTCATATTCGTGATTTAACACCAGACATGATGATCATGGGTAATGCGGACAGCGATCTATCACAATCTGAGTTTACTGGGCAGCTAGAAGGCGCCTTTCTGGAAGCATTGATGGGAAAGAGATGGTCTCTCGAAACTTACAAAGGATGGGACTTTATGATGGAGAGGTATCGCACGGTTAATACTAACCTTAGGGAACCTCGCATTATTGGATTTAATGTCTGGGGTGATCCTAAAGACTATCGTTTTATGAGATATGCATTGACATCCTGCCTATTAGGCAACGCCTATTTCTCGTTTACAGATGAAAAAAGTGGATACAGCAGTGTTCCGTGGTTTGATGAGTATGATGTTAATCTTGGAGGTGCTTATTCTCCTCCTCCAGATAAGCCTTGGCAAAATGGAGTGTGGCGTCGAGATTTCGAAAATGGTGTGGTTTTAGTTAACCCTAACAATAAAAAAGCCAAAGTTGCTTTAGGTCAAGGTTTATCGCGGTTCTTAGGTAAACAAGCGCCTAACTGGAATAATGGAATGCAAATTGAATCCATAGTATTACCTGCCAAAGACGGTGCCATACTCGTACGAAGATGAGCTTAGACTAGTATTTAAATTTCTCGTTGTATGTGTAACGTTAATGGTAAATTTAATTAAAACTTATGTTGTAAAGATATAGTTAGATGTTATGAGTAAAAATATTGGTAATGCAGGTGATTCTAATCGCCAAAAAAAAATAGTTATTATCAGCACCTCAGCTCGTGGAGGTATGAAAGCAGTTACTGATGCCTATAATTCATCTGATTTTTATTCTCCAGATCACACTGTCTTTATCCCTGCTCATACAGAAGGGGGAGTGTTTATTCGGTCATGGATAGCATTACGAGCTTTAATTCAGTTGATATGGATGCTATCGCTGAACAGAGTTGAGCTCGCTCACATGCATATGGCCACCAAAGGTAGTTTTTGGCGGAAAGGCATATTTGTTCTTATTTGTAAATTATATAATATACCTACAGTCATTCACCTTCACGGAGGACGATTTGCAGTGTTTTACAATGGCTCTGCAAAGTGGGTTAGAAATTTAATCAGGTATGTTTTTGATCAAGCTAGTTCAATAATTGTCTTGTCACATTATTGGTATAATTTTGTTACACCGTTAACGAATACTCCTGTATCAGTTATCAATAACTTTGTTCATGACAATTTCGATGACGATATTATCAAAACTAAACGGCGTCCAAGATATATTCTTTTTTTAGGCCAGTTTGGTGCTAACAAAGGTATATACGATCTACTGTCTGTGTTCTCAGATATAGCTCCAAAATATCCAGAAACAAAGCTTATATGCTGTGGAAATGGAGAAATTGATAAAGTGCGATCAATAGTGAATGAGCTAGATGTATCAGATTCTATAGATGTACCGGGTTGGATTGGCGGTGTTGATAAAATAGAGATTATGCATCGCTGTAGTGTATTTGTTTTACCTTCTTATAACGAAGCGCTTCCTATGTCTATCATTGAGGCAATGTCATTTTCTATGGCAGTAATCTCTACTCGAGTAGGAGGGATTCCTGAATTGATAGATGAAACTAATGGTTTTCTAATAGATCCTGGTAGCCATGAAGAATTGCGAGACAAGCTTATTGAGGTGTTTGAAATGGATAGCCAGGCTGTTGAGAGTATGGGTGAGGCCTCGCGTGGAAAATATCTAAGAAGTTTTACTCCTGAGTCATGTTTATCAGAGATGCGTTCCCTTTATCTTTCTCTTGGAGTAGCCCCATGAAACAAAAAAAGTTACTAGCTGTAGCGTCGGCGGGTGGCCATTGGGTACAACTGCTTCGTATGCGCCCGGCTTTCGAGTTTCTAAGTTTGCACTGGATAAGTACTTCACCAGGAGTTGCTTCTCAGGTTGACCATGAAGAGTTTACTTCAGTGCGTGATGCAAATATGTGGGATAAGCCTGGGTTAGTATTAATGGCTATTCAAATTGCATGGCGGGTACTTTTGTACCGACCAGATATTGTGGTGACGACTGGGGCAGCACCGGGGTATTTTGCTATTGTATTTGCAAGGCTATTGGGTGCAAAAACAATTTGGATTGATAGTATAGCGAATGCAGAAGAGATGTCATTGGCAGGTAAGAAGGCAAGAAGGTGGGCAACTCACTGGATAACACAATGGCCGGAGCTTTCAGGAGATGATGGGCCGACCTATATAGGTTCGGTGCTGTGATTTTTGTTACTGTAGGAACACAGCTTGCTTTTGATCGTATGGTTTGCGCTGTAGATCGTTGGGTGAATGCAAAAGATACTCAGATTGTCGCACAAGTCGGGCCAACAGAGGTTCGTTTCTCTAACATCAAGTACAAGTCATTTCTGGAGCAGGAACAATTAGATTATATTTTAAAAAATACTGAACTGGTTGTCGCACATGCAGGGATGGGATCAATACTCAGCTCGTTATCTCTAGGAAAGCCTATTATCATCATGCCCCGTAAAGCTAGCTTAGGTGAGCACCGAAACGAACATCAGATGGCAACTGCTAAGCGTTTCCAAAATCGGCCTGGTGTATATGTAGCATGGGATGAACAACAGCTCGTTGTGCTTTTGAATCGGTGGAGTATAGAAAGGTTTGATAATGTGGACGAAATATCCAATACTGCCCCTACTGAATTTATTGCTAACCTAAAACGATTAATTGGAAATACCCAGTAATTCGATTTAGTATCAAATAGCCGGTTCACGTTATTGCGCTAAATATTTACATTTAGACCAAGAAGATATAGTCCTAACAGCCAAATTGATGGCCGACTAAGTAGCATTGGGTTGAATTGTTTGTAAAGTATTTGGTATTTAAATGGAGCCACTTTTATAATTCACGGAGACAGGGCGTACGATAGGGACCAGTTTTTAAATAACTTCTGAACTGGTGATATTGATAACTTCAATATGAAAATCATTCATTAAGGACAATGGCAACAACAAGTAATCTTGTAGGATGGCGAAATTCCCCTCAGCTATGGGGATTGCTAGGTCTTTCATCTATTTTGCTGGTCTATGGTTTTTGGAATGGCATTATTGACATGCTTGGAAGATGGGCTAGCAAAGAAGAGTATGGCTACGCCTATTTTCTGCCATTTATTACTGCGTATTTGATTTGGCAGAGACGTTATCTCTTAGTAGAAGCAAAATTCAGACCTTCATGGCTTGGCGTGGCAGGCATTATATTTGCCGCTTCTCTCTATTTTATCGGTGAAATTGCTACCACTTTTACTTTGGTACAGTATGCCTTGGTTATGATTGTCATCGGTATGGCTTACGCAGTTCTGGGATGGCATGCATTTAAGATAGTCGCCGGTCCTCTGTTTTTGCTTTTTTTTATCGTTCCACTACCACCATTTATTTACAATAGTCTGTCGGGAAAACTACAGCTCATATCTTCACAGTTGGGTGTTGAAGTTATACGCTGGTTTGGTATCAGTGTATTCCTTGAAGGTAATGTAATAGATTTAGGCGATTACAAACTTCAGGTTGTCGAAGCTTGTAACGGATTACGTTACCTTTTTCCGCTAGTCAGTTTAGCGTTTCTCGCCGCTTATCTCTATCGTGTTGAGTACTGGAAGCGTGTAGTCGTTTTCTTATCAAGTATTCCGATAACTGTTTTGATGAACAGTTTTCGTATCGGGGTCATCGGTGTTCTGGTTGATAATTGGGGGCAGGAGCAGGCAGATGGCTTTTTGCACTACTTCGAGGGATGGATAGTGTTTATGTCCTGCCTAGGCATTCTGTTGATCGAAATGGTACTGCTAGCAAAAATTGGGTCACCTGAGCGCAGACTAAGAGATGTTTTCGGCTTGGAAATTCCCAAACCGATACCGGAGGGGCTGAACTACCGGGTGAGAACTGTCAATTCTGTGCACTACGCCACTCTTTTCTCCATATCCTTAATCGCAGTCGGATCACTCTACGTTAAGAGCCAGCAGCAAATTCTGCCAGATCGGCAGGACTTTAGTAGTTTTCCCGCTAGGATCGGAAGCTGGCTTGGGGATGAGGATATACTGGAAGAGAGATATCTTAAGTCTTTGAGATTAGACGATTATATAATTGGTGACTATACAAACTCGTCATACGGCCCTATTAATTTGTATGTGGCATACTATGCGTCACAGCAGGCTGGTTCAGCAGCGCATAGTCCCCGTTCCTGTATACCTGGTGGAGGGTGGGAGATCGATAGTGTTACAGAAGTTAAATTGCCAGAGTTACAGGTAAATGGAGTATCCCTCAAAGTCAATCGCCTTGTCATTATGCGCGGCGAATCAAAGAAGTTGGTCTACTACTGGTTTCAGCAACGTGGACGTGTGATTACTAATGAATGGCTGGTAAAATGGTATCTTTTTCTGGATAGTCTCACCAGGCATCGTACTGATGGTGCACTTATCAGGTTGACAACGACGATTAGTGACGGAGAAGAGTGGGCTGATGGTGACATTCGCTTGACTGAATTTGCAGGGCAGGTTGTGCCTGTATTGGATAATTATATTCCAAACTGAATTACGGTTATTTCAATTGTGAAATTTCAATCTGATTCACAATATTAGGTTTCGATTCTCTTAACATTAGAGTTGTTAAATATCATCTTAAACTATAGTGAGCTATTTCAATAATTTGAGATGTTTTCAAAATTGGACGAGTCACCTAGTGAATAATTAGGGAAGTTCGTCATTAGGATTGGTAGGTATAGTCAATGAAGACGACCATGGAATTTGCATTAAAATTGTTCAAATTACTGCTCGGTTCATTCCTCTGTGCAGTACTCTTACTAAGTGGAGCCTGTTCCAGTAAGGAAGATAGAAAACAGTCATACTTTGATCGGGGAATGGAACTTTATAGTCAGGGTAATTACACAAAAGCACGTCTCGAATTTAAAAACGTACTGCAGATTGATCCAAAGGACGCCGACGCATATTACATGTTCGGTTTACTGGAAGAAAAAGAAGAAAACTGGCGAAAAGCTTTCTCTCTGTTTTTTCGGGCAGTAGAACTTAAACCTGAACATCAAGATGCACAGGTACATCTTGGTACAATTTATGTATTAGCAGGGGAAACTGAGAAAGCATTAGAAGCTGCTGAAGCAGTTCTCAAGATAACTCCAGATCACTCTGAGGCTCTTGTGCTTAGAGGTTTTGCACTGGCAAAGTCAGGAGAGAGTAATGCCGCAATCGAGGACGTGTTAAGTGCTTTTTCAATTGATCCTAGTAATGTGGAAGCGGCTTCATTACTTTCAGCTCTCTATGCAGATAGGGGAGAGTTAGATAGGGCTATAAGAATCGCTAGTGATTCCTTACAGCAGCATAGGGATAGAGTGGCTTCCTACCTCCTTCTAGCCAGGCTCCATGCCAAAGCAAATGATGACAAGGCCGTTGTTCAGGTGCTCACAGACTTAATACAATCTAACCCGAATGAACTGCAACATCGGCTTCATCTTGTCAGCTATTACAAAGAAAAAGGTAACGCGAAACTAGCTAAAACTGTGTTAAAACAAGCGGTTAAAGATCTGTCTGATAGTGAAGAGGCTAAACTCGCATTAGTAAGTTATTTGAAGAGCAACAAGGATGTTGTTGGTGCTGAGTCTCTTTTGAGCGAGTATGTTGCACAGAATCAAGACAATCAAACCTTTAAGATCGAGTTGGCAAAACACCATATCAGCCTTAACCGTCAAGTTGAAGCATTACAAGTACTTTCAGATGTAATCAATCAAGCAGATCTCTCAACGGATGGCCTGATGGCTCGAACGCTCAAAGCCAGTCTTCTGGTTAAGGAAGGCTCAACCCAAGAAGCCAGTCAATTAATAGAAGAGGTATTGGAAGCAGATCCCAAGTACAAAGATGCGCTTTTGGTCCGGGCCGGTATAGCGCTGGTCAGTGACGATCCTGATCGGGGTATTGCAGACCTTAGAACCTTACTGAGGGAGGATCCTGGTCATGTTAAAGCTCATCGCTTAAAAGCAAGGTCTCATTTAAAAAAGGGTGAAGTTGAACTAGCCCGTCAAAGTCTAGAGGATGCTGTTAAAGCCCAACCTCAGGAAACTGCAACCAATTTTGAGTTGGTCCAGCTTTTGATTCAAACCGGTGAGTTCGATGATGCAGAAGTTGTTCTGCAAAAAATGCGGAGGTTCGCACCGAAAGAGATCTCAGTACTTCGAGGACTTGGGATTGTCTATCTCAAACAGAAGAATTGGAGCGAGTTACTGAAAATTGCAAATACCCTCCAGTCTGAATATGAAGCTGAGCCATTGGGTTATTACTATCAGGGCTTGGTCGAGCAAAGTAATGGTCGATTGGAACAGAGTGTGGAGTCTCTGACTCGCTCGTTGGAACTTAAACCAGGGGCGATTGATGTGCTGGTAGCACTGGCAAAAAGCTACTTTGGATTGAAACAGGTAGATGAAGCCCTGAATCAGGTCAACCAGGCGGTAACTGCAGATCCTAAACACTACCTCGCTTACAATCTGCTCGGTGAAATCCATCTCTCCCAAAACCGCTTGGTAGAGGCAGATGAAGCGTTTGAGCACAGCCTGAGCATCAATGAGAAGTGGCCGGTTCCCTATCGCAATCTGGTCAAGGTCAGGCTGATGGAAGGTAAACAGGCGGATGCGGTCGCTATGCTGCGCCGAGGCTTTCAGAATTCCCTGGATCCTGCGTTGGGCATCGAATTGGCTAATGCCCAAGACAAACTGGGACGGGTAGATGAATCGAAAAAGATCTATCAGCAGATTCTCGATAAACATCCGGAAAATATGCTGGCAGCCAATAACCTGGCTATGATTCTGCTCAGAGGGGAACCGAATCAGGCTAAACAGGATCAGGCACTGAAGCTGGTGGAAGGTTTTTCAACCTCTGAAAATCCCATTGTGCTTGATACGCTAGGCTGGACCCATTACAAACGGGGAGAGATGGATAAAGCGATCTCGGTACTCAGGCGGGCACTCAGGAAAAATTCAAAGATCCCGGAAATTGACTATCATCTCGCTCTGGCCTACGAACAGATTGGTGACATGGATGCGGCAAAGACCCATCTGGATGCGGCATTGGCATCGGGTAAGCCGTTTGAGGGTATCACCGAGGCAAAATCTCTTCAGGCTCGGCTTCAATAGTGAACTTGAAACCCTGGCGCCTCTTTCTGTACGCAACATGTGTAGGGTGCAGTATGAGTGCACGTTGTAGCAGTAGGCTAGGTCTGTTTCTGGGATAGTTTCAATACTCAGAGTTGAGGGTTACCTGGATCAACCTGTCACGATATTCTCAGGTCTTGCGGCCAGATACTCACTCCTGTATCAGTTCATTTGTTGCGATTTGGCCTGCCTTTGATTCGTTGTTGAAACGTACGGTTCTTAAGCTATGAACTCACAATCTCAGCCCCGAAAGTTACAAATTCAATCACCACGTAGTTGATAGGGTCTCAACTCTGTATAATGCTGCATTGCATTACCAAGTGGTGATGCCGTAACACATTGAAATAAATGGCATTATAGATAATGAAGACGATTCTCGTGACCGGTGGTGCCGGGTTTATCGGTGGAAATTTTGTCCACTTTCTACATTCACAGCAGGATTCTCTCAAGGTAATTAACCTGGATGCTCTCACCTACGCGGGCAATCTGGATACCTTGAAATCGCTGGAGGATCACCCGAATCACCACTTCGTTCAAGGGAAGATTCAGGACCAGGAATTGGTATCCGGTCTGTTCGAACGCTTCAAGCCGGATGCGGTGGTCAACTTTGCTGCTGAGAGCCATGTTGACCGCTCCATTGACGGTCCGGCCGAGTTCATCGACACCAACATCGGCGGCACCTTCAACCTGCTGGAATGCGCCAGGGTACACTGGCAGTCACTGCCTGAAGAAGTGCGCGACACATTCCGTTTTCTGCACGTCTCCACCGATGAGGTGTATGGCTCATTAGGGGCGGAAGGGCTGTTTACCGAGACCACAGCCTATGCTCCGAACTCTCCCTATTCGGCCTCAAAAGCGGCCTCGGATCACCTGGTGCGTGCCTGGCATCACACCTACGGTCTGCCGGTGTTAACCACTAACTGTTCAAACAACTACGGTCCCTACCAGTTTCCGGAAAAGCTTATCCCGCTTTTCATTCAAAAAGCTTTGGCTGGCGAATCGCTGCCGATCTATGGCGATGGCAGTAATGTACGGGACTGGCTCTATGTTGAGGACCATTGCCGGGCGATCTGGCGAGTGCTCGAGGCAGGTAAGCCGGGTGAGGTCTACAATGTGGGCGGTAATAATGAGATGTCCAACCTGGAGGTGGTGGAGACACTCTGCGCCCTGTTGGATGAGCTCGCACCGGATTCAGAGTTCAAACCGCACAATCAGTTAAAAATATTTGTGAATGACCGACCTGGCCATGACCAGCGCTACGCCATCGATGCAAGTAAACTGGAGCGTGAGCTGGACTGGACTCCCTTGGAGACCTTTGAGACCGGATTAAGGAAAACGGTCCAGTGGTATCTGGAGAACAATCTCTGGTGCCAGCGGGTACTGGATGGGAGTTATCGTGGCGAAAGACTGGGGCAGGGCTGATCATGGCTAAGACAGTGAAAAAAGGTATTATTCTGGCTGGTGGCTCGGGAACCCGTCTGCATCCGCTGACCCTCACGATCTCCAAGCAGCTGCTGCCTGTCTACGACAAACCGATGATCTACTACCCACTCTCCACCCTGATGCTGGCTGGGATCCGGGATATTCTGATTATCACCACACCCCAGGATGCCCAGTTGTTCAAAGGGCTGCTGGGTGATGGCCATCAATGGGGAATCGAGATCACCTATGCTGTTCAGCCAGAACCGGGTGGCCTGGCCCAGGCCTTTATCATTGGTCAGGAGTTTATCGATGGTGATCCCTGCTGCCTGATTCTGGGTGACAATATCTACTATGGGCATGGGCTCGTTGACTCACTCAAGCGGGCGACTCAAACATCCGGTGGCGCTACGGTATTCGGCTACTGGGTAAAAGATCCGGAACGCTACGGCGTGGTGGATTTCGATGATCAGGGGCAGGTGAATGATATTGAAGAGAAACCTGCCAAACCAAAATCCAACTATGCGGTTACCGGTCTCTATTTCTATGATGAACAGGTCACCGAACTGGCACTCTCACTGAAACCTTCGGTGAGGGGAGAGCTGGAGATCACCGATCTGAACAAACGCTATCTTGAGATGGGCAAACTGAGCCTGGAGAAGATGGGGCGAGGCATTGCCTGGCTGGATACCGGCACCCATGAGAGTCTGATTCAGGCGAGTAACTTCATTGAAACCATCGAGCTCCGTCAGGGGTTGAAAATAGCCTGCCCGGAAGAGATTGCCTTCTCTCAGAACTGGATCAGCCTGGAAGATCTGAAATCGATGGCAGAAGCACTGAGTAAGAATGGCTATGGTCAGTATCTGCTGGGACTCTGTGAGCGGAGAATGTAGTGATGGAAGTGGTGGAGACGAAAATTCCAGGAGTTCTGCTGCTCAAGCCCAAAGTGTTTGGTGACCAACGCGGTTGGTTTATGGAGAGTTGGCAGAACGAACGTTATGCCTCACTGGGTATTCCTGAGCAGTTTGTCCAGGACAACATGGCCTATTCCGAACAGGGCGTGTTGCGGGGGCTGCATATTCAGAATCCCTACGGTCAGGGAAAACTGGTACAGGCGATCAAAGGTGAAGTCTTCGATGTGGCCGTCGATGTACGCAAAGGATCACCCTGGTTTGGTCAATGGGTGGGTGTGCATCTCTCTGAATCAAACCACCATCAGTTTTATGTGCCTGTAGGTTTTGCCCATGGCTATCTGGTATTGAGTGAAGAGGCGATCTTTGCCTACAAATGTACCGACCATTACCATCCTGAAACCCAGTTTTCTGTCCGTTGGGATGATCCTGAAATCGGCATTGAATGGCCGGGCGGGCTGAATCCGCTGCTTGCAGAGAAGGATCGGGACGCACCCCTTCTGAGTGAAATTCCTGAAGAGACACTACCTCTCTATATGGGTGAGAAAGGGGTCTAGTATGTCGACAAGCCACCCGAAGATTCTATTGATTGGTTGTGATGGCCAGGTTGGATGGGAGCTGCAACGAAGCCTGGCCGTGCTGGCTGATGTGACAGCAACCTCGCTTTGTGGAAGTTACGGCTATGCATTGGATTTGTTGAACCCTGATGCGGTAGACAAAGCAGTAGCAGAGGTTGGGCCTGACTATATTGTCAATGCCGCTGCCCATACGGCCGTAGACAAGGCTGAGTCGGAAATTGAGCTTTCAGAAAAGCTGAATACTGAGGCGCCGGCGCAACTGGCAAGACTGGCAGCCGAGCACAATGCCGTATTCATCCACTATTCGACAGATTTTGTTTTTGACGGTGAGAGTGAAAGACCCTATCGGGAAGAGGATCCAACAGCCCCTCTGGGTGTCTATGGAGCGACCAAGCTGGAAGGTGAGCTGCGGGTTCTGGAAACCGAGGCCGCTGCGATGGTGTTTCGCACCAGTTGGGTATATGGCAATCATGGCCACAATTTCATGAAAACCATGCTCAGGCTGTTTCGTGAAAGGGATGAGTTGAAGGTAGTGGATGACCAGATTGGGGCGCCCACCTGGAGTCGGATGATTGCAGAAGCGACAGCTCAGGTTATCGGTCAACTGCAATCTGGCGCAAAGCATGCTGAAGAGCTCAAGGGTGTCTATCATCTGACAAACAGCGGAGAGACCAGCTGGTATGGTTTCGCCAGAGAGATTCTCGAACTGTCCGGGGAATCTTGCTCCCTTTTGCCGATTGCCACCCACGAATATCCAACGCCCGCCCGTCGGCCAGCATACTCGGTTCTGGATAATAGTAAATTAAATCAGGTATTTAGCCTAACTATGCCGGATTGGTCCAGCACGCTTAAGCGTTGCATGGAAGATGAAAAATCCACTTCATGAGTATAGAACCGGCCGGCAAGAGATTTCAGATCAAATTCGCCATGCTTAGCTGACACAATCTCAATCTGATAAACCGTTAAAAAGTCTAAAATCGATTGATCCAGATTGAAAATGTCGACTGGCATATTGCTGTTCAGCGATAGAGCGTGAGATAATGGATTTACTGACCTACAGCATTTGAGGAAGCTACCTCTTACGGGGCAATACAGCGGATGTACGAAACATTCTACGGTTTTACTGAAAAACCATTCACCTTGCTACCTGACCCCTCTTTCCTGTTTCTCGGGAAAAAGCACAGTACTGCCTATTCCATGCTGGAATACGGGATGCTCAGCCAGGCCGGGTTCACAGTGATAACCGGAGAAGTGGGCAGCGGTAAAACCACCCTGGTGCGCCACCTGCTCGACCAGATGGAGGATGATGTCACTGTTGGATTGGTAAACACCAGCCACCGTGACATGGGTGAATTACTCCAGTGGGTGTTGCTCTCTTTCGGATTGGAGTATCGGGAGAAGGAACGGGTGGTTCTTCATGACCTCTTTACCCAGTTTCTGATTGATCAATATGCCCAGAATAAACGTACCGTATTGATTGTGGATGAGGCGCAGAACCTGGATGCACAGGTTCTGGAAGAGTTGAGATTGCTCTCCAATATCAATGCCGACAAACATCAGGTTTTACAGATCATCCTGGTGGGACAACCCCAACTGCGCAGCATGTTGGCCCATGAGGATTTCATCCAGTTCCAACAGCGGGTTTCGATCGATTATCATCTGTCGGCGCTCAATGAGTTGGAAACAAGAGCCTATATTTTCCACAGAACTCGCACTGCCGGTCGTAGTAAGCCCCTGTTTACAAAGGGTGCCTCACAACTCATCTATCGGGCCAGTCAGGGTATCCCAAGGGTGATCAATACCATCTGTGATGCAGCCTTGGTTTATGGCTTTGCGGATCAGAAGACCATACTCGACAGTCGAGTAATTGGCAGTGTGTTAAGGGATAAGGCGAACGCGCGAAGAGCGCACGTGAACAGCGCTCAAAATCCTGGTGGTCATATTAAACCAGTGGTTTTGGGAGATCTTCAGAACAACATCGAAAAATTCCAGTCCGATGGTCAGCGTAATGATCCTAATGAGTCAAACAAAAAACTGACCGATTTTAATCGGGATTCAGCAAAGTTATTGTTTAAAAAATATTATCATGACTCTTGATTGGTGTTTAATTTGAGTGGAATGTCTGTGCAAAGTCTATTCTGACTCAGAGTCTGTTCTCTTCTGTTCACTAAGATCAAAACTTCATACTTACCATATCGCAAAACACCTTCATTTTTTAGCAAGAGACTTAAAAATGATTGAGCATCTCTAATGGATACAAAGTAATCGTGTAGTTGTAGTTACTTTGTGCTGAGGGTGAGGATGATATCGAGCGGTTTTCTGACGACTATGGTCGTCATGTACCTGACACTGAACCTAAATCGTTTCGTAAGACTGTCTGACTAGGGTGGACAATGGTCTCTTTCTGGAAACATTGAACCAACACTTTAAAATCAAAATCTTGTTGAGTGATACCAATGTCTAGTTCATGAGAATCGTGACTGTTTAAGTGGATTGCGATTCCTTAACTTGTCCCTTTTGTTAATACATTGTTTTGTCTTTTCAGTGAACCTTCGGGTAATCCATCTGTTTGAGATTTCTGGAACCAGGCATGCGCCGGGATGATGAAAAAGAAATCATTTGAAGCTGCTTAAATTTTCAGTTTTAAATATGGGTAGTATTACCCATTGCTAGCATGATCTTTAAAATTATATTTATAGCTCAAGAAGGGAGTTATGGACTTACCGCAACGGTAAATATAAAGGGTGGGAGAGAGATTTCATGAAGAACTTACTAGGATTGTTTTTTATACTATTGCTTTGTCAAGCTAACATCGTTCTCGGATATTCTGTAAGGGCTGATTGCCCTCAAGATTTGCAGGTTCATCAAAATACTATCACTGCCACTTCATGCAGCTATTCATCCATTTATTCTGGTGGAGGTGTTTCCAACTCGTCTGCATCAGCAAACCTAGCTACAGGCCAATTAAGATCGAATTCAGCAGCGTTTGGAAATAATTCTGGGATTGGTGTCGGTGGTTATGGTGCTGCATTACTAACTGATACCATTACTTTGACTGGCCCTCTATCTGGGGATTTACCAGTTTCAGTGAGTATGGTAATTGATGGTTCATTCAGTGGACAATATACACCAAGTCAATCTATGCTCGGCATGTTAACTTTGTCATCTGGATCTCCGGCACAAATCAGTACATCGCGAATTGATGTTGTTTATTCTAGTGATATACCAACAGTAACAACAAATTTCGTTACTGGTTCACACACAGAAAATATAATTAATTCCTCTGCTACCAATTTCAGTGCTATTTTGTCTGCCGATCTGTTAGTGTCATCAACTGATCCTACATTTTCTATTCTTGCACAGTTGTCAACATGGTCGAGCCCAAGTGGATTAGATGGCTGGATGGTTGCAAACTTTGGTAATACTGCGAATCTCTCAATTTCTCTACCGGATGGTTTAGGTTATACATCAGATTCAGGGGTGTTCCTCTCAGTGAATCCGGTACCCATTCCTGCAGCCGCCTGGTTGTTCGGTTCAGGACTGCTCGGATTTATTGGGGTCTCACGCCGGAATAGAAACAGAACCTAGTAAAGGCTTTTGTTCGCGCGATTGAGGATTATTAAAACACGCTACGCTACGAGGAATTTGGAGTAGTGTAGCGTGTCAGTTAGTGATTTGGTGGAGGCGGGCGGATTCGAACCGCCGTCCGCGAGTCCTCTGCCAAAAGTTCTACATGCTTAGTCCTGCCTATTATATTTAACCGATTACCACCCGACGGACAGGGCGTGTAATAGGCGATTCCGGATAGGTTTTAACGTTTCCACCCCGGACGAGCTTCAACGCGATCTTGTGAGATATGACGCCTGAAAAGCTGGACGCACAAGCACGGCTCCAGTCAGACGGCACCCTACTGGGTATTAAGCAGCGAGTGCGTAGTTGTCGTCGTTGGCAACTATAAGTTTGCAGATGGTTTAGCGAGGTACTCTGCACCTCGGCATGCACTTCAGGTTTTGCAACCCCCGTCGAAGCCTACGTCGCCCCCATACGGTAGTGAGTCAGACATTATACGCCAGGGTTTGGTTCCAGGTCACGGAAAACCTGTTCTGTGGCGGGTGGCTGTTATCTGTCGGTCTACAGGCGTCTAACCATGCTTGAACAAGCGCTCTTTTTCCCTTTTCCAGTCCCGATCCTTGTCACTTGCCCGCTTGTCGTGGAGTTTCTTGCCTTTGGCGACGCCGATCTCCAGTTTGGCCATGCCTTTCTTCCAATACAGCGCCGTGGGTACCAGGGTATAGCCCTTGCGCTCGACCAGGCCGATCAGTTTATTCAGCTCACTGCGATGCAGCAGCAGCCTGCGGGTACGTATGGGATCCGTGTGGATATGGGTGGAGGCGGTGCTCAGAGGCACGATATGGGCGCCGAACAGGAACGCCTCGCCCTCCTTGATGGTGACGTAGCTCTCTTTGATCTGAACCTTTCCTTCACGCAGGCTCTTCACTTCCCAACCCTGCAGGGAGATGCCGGCTTCGTATCGATCTTCGATGAAATAGTCGTGACTTGCCTTTTTATTCAGCGCAATGGTCGGGCGCCCCTGGGCTTTTTTCTTTGCTTTGCTTGCCATCGGCCTATTCTAATGCCGGAAAAGGCAACTCACCAGAGGCGGCTTGAGAAATGGTCCCATTTTCAGGAGAATCACTAACCTTTAGATGATTATTGACCCGGTGTTCAGATTGTTAAGGCTCTGCCACCGGTGCAATCATTGCCAAACTGTCTACGCAGTAAGCTGATTCGAATCGAGTTTGAGAGCTGACTAAGGATAAAAATAGATGGCTGAAAGACAATCCATTCATGGCCAGTGGTCGTCACGGCTGGTGTTCATCCTGGCAGCTACCGGGTCTGCAGTCGGTTTGGGTAACGTCTGGAAGTTCCCCTATATCACCGGTGAGAACGGTGGTGGCGCTTTTGTAATCGTCTACCTCGTCTGTATCGCCCTGGTCGGTGTGCCGATCATGATGGCTGAGATCATGCTTGGCCGCAGGGGCAGACAGAGCCCGATCAACACCATGGCAGCACTGAGTCGTGAGGAGGGGGCCAATAAAGCCTGGTCACTGATTGGCTGGAGCGGTGTGTTGGCCGGCTTTTTCATACTCTCCTATTACAGTGTGATCGCCGGTTGGGCCCTGGCCTACGTGGCCCGTGCCGGCGCCGGGTTGTTCAGTGGGCTCGATGCGGCTGGGGTGGAAAGCATGTTCAATAGTCTGGTCGGCAGTCCTGAGCGCCTGCTGGCCTGGCACACCCTGTTCATGCTGATGAGTATGTTTGTGGTTGCCAAAGGGGTGAAATCAGGCCTCGAAAAGGCGGTGACCTATCTGATGCCGGCCCTGTTCCTGCTGCTTCTGCTGCTGGTCGGCTACGCCATGAACACAGGCTTTTTCGTAGAGGGGCTTGAGTTTCTCTTTTCACCGGATTTCAGTAAGTTGATCTACACCTGTCAGGTGGTCGACGGGGTCGAGCAGTGTGATATCAGTGGTGGGCCACTGCTGGTTGCGATGGGGCATGCTTTCTTCACCCTGAGTCTGGGGATGGGGGCGATCATGGTCTATGGCTCCTATATGCCGAAAAAGTCTTCGATAGCCGGATCTGCGGTGCTGATTGCGCTACTCGATACATTGGTTGCTCTGTTGGCGGGTATGGCCATATTCCCGATTGTTTTTGCCAACGGCCTTGAGCCTGGCGCCGGTCCCGGATTGATTTTCCAGACCCTGCCAATTGCCTTTGGGGGCATGCCAGGAGGACATCTGTTCGGTACCTTGTTCTTTGTGTTGCTGGTGTTTGCGGCCTGGAGCTCCTCGATATCACTGATTGAACCGGCGGTGGCCTGGTTGGTTGAAAACCGGGAAATGACCCGGGTGCGGGCATCAATCTGGATCGGTCTGACAACCTGGGTGATTGGTCTGGGTACGGTCTTTTCATTCAATATCTGGTCCGATGTCAAACTGTTTGATATGACCTTTTTCGATCTGCTTGACTACCTGACGGCGAATATCATGCTACCGCTTGGTGGATTGCTGATTGCAATCTTCAGTGGTTGGCTGATGAAAAAAGCCTCGAGTCAGGAGGAGTTCGCCATGGCCGGGTCCGCATACAGCCTTTGGTGGACACTGATCCGCTATGTTTCACCGTTTGCTGTCGTGGTGGTTTTCTTACACGCAATTGGATTGTTTTAACAGTGCCGGTCGTCAGAAAGAGCGCGCTGGTAGCCCATTCAGCGCATGAGATGTTTCAATTGGTATGTGCATTTGAAGCCTACCCTGAGTTTCTACCCTGGTGCAGCGACAGTCGCCTGATCTCCCGTACGCCTGAGGAGATCTGCGGTGAACTGGAGGTGTCACGGGTTGGGATCAGGCAGCGGTTTTCCACCTGCAACAAGCTGGTCAAAGACGAGAGAATGGATATTCAGCTGCGGGATGGGCCATTTCAGAAGTTACACGGCAGCTGGCATTTCATCCCTTTGAAGGAGGATGCCTGTAAAGTTGAGCTGGTGCTTGAGTTTGAGTTTGCCGGTCGATTGATCGATGCGGCGTTCGGGCGGGTGTTCAGTCAGATCGCGAATACCCTGGTCGATGCATTTTGTAAACGTGCGGATGAAGTATACAGGTAGGTCAGTGGATGAAATTTGAAGTCGCTTATGGGAAGTTGGATGAGCAGGTACTGTTGGTTGTGGAGTCCAGTGAACCCCTCACGGTAGAGCAGGCAATCGAGCAGTCTGGCATTCTGCAGCTTTTTCCTGAGATCGACCTGAAAGTCAATAAAACCGGCATTTTTGGCAAAGCGGCCAAATTGGATGCGATACTCAATGAGGGTGACCGGGTGGAGATCTACCGGCCGCTGATTGCCGATCCCAAAGAGGCCAGAAAAAAGCGTGCTGCAGAGGGCAAGCCGATGAAAAAGGGCGGTTGAGCGTCCGGATCTATTCCGGCTCACCCAGGCCCAGTGAGTACCAAAGTCTCTCCAGAATCCCGAAATCCCCATCGTAATCGGGTACGCTGGCTACCAGCTCACGCTTCTCCTGTTTGGTTTCCACGTTCTCTGCCGCTTTGATATCTCCCTGATAGTGACTCAGCAGATCATGATCAAAAAAGACACTAAATCTTTTAATTTCAACGGCTTGGTTTCGGCGTTTGATCGATAGCAGATAGTCCCAGCGGGTGCCGTGAAAGACATCGATCAGCATCGGGGAGCCCAAGGCAAAACGGACCTGTCTCTGGGTCATGCCGGGTTGCAGCAGAGCAACCATTTCCGGTGTGATGATATTACCCTGCTCAATGTCAGGTGAATGGACCAATGAGAGCTCCTCCCATGAGGAGCAGGCATTCAACAGGGGAATGATTAACAAAATGAGGATGAGTTTCTTTTTCATTACAAGTACAATCTATTGACTGCCATCATAATAGCGCATTCCAAATCCAAGAAACACTCGTTGGAGATATGTCTGGATGGACAACCAGGATATTCGAAAAGCCGGGCTCAAAGTTACCCTGCCCAGGGTGAAAATACTCGAGTTACTGGAGAGTAGTGCCCAGCGTCATGTGAGTGCTGAAGATGTCTACAAGATGTTGCTGGAAAAGGGCGAAGAGATTGGCCTGGCAACCGTCTATCGTGTGCTAACCCAGTTTGAGTCTGCAGGCCTGGTGACACGGCACAATTTCGAGGGTGGGCATGCGGTATTCGAGCTTGAACGTGGCAACCATCATGACCATCTTGTCTGCGTGGTTTGTGGCAAGGTGGAGGAGTTTGTCGACAGCACGATCGAAAACCGGCAAAAGGAGATTGCCAAAGATCATGGTTTTGAAATTGTGGATCACTCACTGATCATCTATGGTCACTGTGGCAATCCCAAGTGCAATGTAAACTGACGCTGTAGTACCCCCAACCCGCACAAACAGCCCTACGCATCAGCGGCCAATGTCACCATCTCCTGTGCATGGGCGAGCGTCTGTTCAGTAATTGTTATGCCGCCCAGCATACGGGCAATCTCCTGAATCCGCTGATCTTCATCCAACCTGGCGATATCGGTGCTGGTGCTCTTCTGTTGGGTAGTCTTCTGCACTTGGAAATGGTGCATTGCCTGGGCCGCAACCTGGGGCAGGTGGGTCACGCACAAAATCTGTCGGTTTGAGGAGAGCTTACGCAGCATCTGACCGACAATCTCCGCAACACCACCACCAATACCCACATCAACCTCATCGAAAATCAGCGTCGGTGTGGTGCCGCACTCGATGGTTGCCACCTGGATGGCGAGACTGATACGGGAGAGTTCACCGCCTGAAGCCACCTTGCTGAGCAGGTCCAGAGGCAGCCCGGGATTGGCTGAGACCTGGAAATCCACCTGCTCCAGACCGTTTGCCCCGGCCTCTAACGCTTCCAGTGGGGTCAGCAGTACATTGAACTTGCCACCGGGCATACCCAGTGTCTGCATCGCTTCGCTAATCACCCGGCTCAACCGTTTCGCCGAGGTACGGCGCTTCTTGGAGAGTTGCTCGCCCAGCTTCAGATAGGCGGCATGTCCGGCCTCAACCTGGTTGGTGAGTTCCGAGAGGGTTTCATCCGCCCCTTCAAGGGTGCTGATTTCGGATTGGATCTGTTGCAGCTTTTCAGGTAACTGCAGGGGTTTCACCCGGTATTTTCTTGAGGCGTCATGCAGCAGGCCGAGTCGTTCTTCCAGTTGCTGCAGGCCACTCGGATCCAGCGCAATGTCGTTCAGATAGTTGCGCAGAAAGGCCAGTGCTTCATCGACTTGGATCAGCGCGCTGTCGATCATCTCTCTGGGGTCTTTCAGGCTGCCATCCAGTTGTTCCATCTCTCTGACCAACTCAAGTGAACGGGAGAGCTGGCTGCGCAGGGAGTGCTGCTCCCCATCCAATCCTGTGAGAATCTCGTTGCAGCTGGTTCTGATCTGCTCCAGGTGGCTGAGTCGGGTGTGTTCTTTTTCGATTGTGGCGAGCTCATCCGCTGAAACATCGAGTGCGGCAAGCTCCTCGGCCTGATAACGGAGCAGGTCCAACCGTGATGCCCGCTCTTCTGTTTCGGCGGTGAGGAGTTGCAGGCGCTTCAGATCCTTCTGGTAGCTTTTATACTGCAGGGCAAGCTGATGGCTGAGTTCTGTATGGCCGGCATAGGCGTCCAGCAGTCGCCTTTGGTGATTGGCCTTGAGCAGGGACTGGTGTGCGTGTTGTCCGTGAATTTCAACCAGCAGATCCCCCAGCTCCTGGAGTTGTTGCATGGGAACACTGCGACCATTGATATAGCAGCGGGAGCGACCCTCTCGGTTGAGACTGCGCCGCAGAATGCACTCATCCCCCTCATCCAGATCGTTTTGGCGTAACCAGTGGCCCGCTTCGGGAGTAGTATTGATATCGAACTGTGCTGTAACTTCTGCCCGATCGGCACCTGAGCGAATCAGACTGTTGTCCGCTTTTTCACCCAGTGCCAGCCCAAGTGCGTCGATGAGGATCGATTTACCTGCGCCGGTTTCACCGGTCAAAGCCGTCAAACCCCCGAGCAGTTCCAGCGCCATACCGGAGACTACGGCAAGATTATGGATCTGCAGCTGAACTAGCATCGGTTCTTTTTTGGGTTTTCCGCCCACCCGAGCTTGGCCCTGAGTATGCTGTAGTAGTCGTATCCGGTGGGGTGGATCAGCCGGACCTGATGTTCTGCCTTGCGAATGCGGATCACCTCTCCCGGCATGGCGGGAATGGTGGCCTGTCCATCACAGGTGATCTGAACATCCTCTGTATGATCGGGGTGAAGTCGGATCTCGATCAAACTGTCACCATCCACAACAATCGGGCGATTACTCAGAGTGTGGGGGCAGATCGGAACCAACGCGATCGCATTCAATGATGGGTGCAGCAGGGGGCCACCGCCGGAGAGTGCGTAGGCGGTCGAGCCGGTGGGCGTGGAGACGATCAATCCGTCGGAGCGTTGGTCGTTGACCAGCTGATCATCCACATAGGTTTCGAACTCAATCATCCGGGCGATATTCCATTTGTGCAGCACCACATCATTGAAGGCCAGGATATTCTGATTTTCCGAAGATTCATCACCCATACTGACCTCGAGCAGAAAGCGGACCTCCTGTTCATATTTTCCGTTGAGGATCGCTGTCAGCTGCTGGGTCATCTCTTCTGGTGAGATATCCACCAGAAAACCCAATCGACCGAGGTTTATGCCCAATAAGGGAATATTCTGCTGGGAGAGTACCCGCGCCGCATGCAGCAGGGTGCCGTCGCCGCCAACCACAATCACCAGGTCACTGTGTTTGGGCAGGTCGATCTCAGGGACGCTGGAGACCGGATTGTTGTTGAGCATCCGGCAGGTCTCCTCCTCAATGACCACCTCGTGCTGATGTTCAATCAGGTAGTCGTAGAGTCGCAGGAGAGTCTGTTTGACTATCGGGTCACCATGTTTTCCAATCAGTCCGATTTGCTGAAACCGCTTGTGCATACCTGGTGCTAGGCTCGTGGCTGGGGTCTAAGATTAAATGCTTGAAAAAGCGCCATTCCTCAACGTTAGCATGGTGCCATGGGCAATCCAAGAGGGGAGTGCCCGGGAAGCGGAATGCTTGACTAGGTGAATTTGAATTGCTAGCTTTCCATACATTGGCACTCGTTAGGAATGAGTGCTAATCATCATCCCGGAGACTCCCTTGTCAGAGAACAAATCGGTCAATGAAACCGTGGTCAGTGAGCGCGCGCAGCATTTCCTGAAAGCGCTGATTGAACGCTATATCAAAGAAGGACAGCCTGTGGGTTCGCGTACCCTGGCAAAAGACACCGGTCTGGATCTCAGTCCTGCCACGGTACGGAATGTCCTGGCCGACCTGGAGGACCTGGGACTGGTCTCTTCACCCCATACCTCGGCCGGCCGGGTACCCACCATCACCGGTTACCGGATGTTCATCGATTCCCTGCTGACCGTGCAGGATCTGAAAAAGGCGGAAGTGGAGAAGATCCGTTCTGAATTGATCATGGGGGGCGAGGAGAGCAAAGCACTGCTCGCATCGGCCTCCCGTCTGCTCTCCGGTGTGACCCACATGGCGGGTGTGGTGACCCTGCCAAGGCGTGAGAAGACCACCTTCCGTCAAATCGAGTTTCTGCCTCTCTCTGAACATCGGGTTCTGGGTATTCTGGTGACCGATGCGGGCGAGGTCCACAACCGGATTCTGCACACCCACAGGGATTTCGAGCGGATTGAGCTGGAGCAGGCGGCCAATTTCCTCACCAACTCCTTTGCCGGGCGCGATATGGATCTGGTGCGCCAGCGTCTGCTGCAGGAGCTGAATGATGCCCGGGATCACTTCGATCAGATGATGACCCAGGCCCTCAGCATGGCCGGCGAGGTGGTCAATGCCAGTGAGTCGGAAGAGGACTGCATGATTGCAGGACAGACCAATTTAATGGAATTTGCTGAACTTTCCGGGCTGGATCAGCTGCGCAAGCTGTTCGATGCCTTTACTGAGAAACGCGAGATTCTGCATCTGCTGGATCAGTTTCAGAACGCCGACGGGGTACAGATCTTCATCGGTGAGGAGTCTGGATATCAACTGCTCAACGGCTGCTCTATCGTCACCGCTCCCTACCAGGTTAATGAAGAGATGGTCGGTATGCTGGGTGTGATCGGACCAACCCGTATGAACTACGAGCGGGTCATACCGGTGGTCGATATCACCGCAAAAATTCTCAGTGCAGCCTTGAAAAAAAATTAATCATCCCAATCTGACAAAAGATTGCCCCGAAAATCGGGGCTCTATATGTCGTTCTAATTTAGTTGAGGTCAAACCAAGTGATAGATAAGGATCAACCACAAGATTCGGCAGAGAATGTGGAAGAACCACAGGCCCAGGTGGAAGAGCCTGTTGCCGAGAATGAGGTGATTGAGGAGGCGGCTGCTTCTGATCAGGACCATCAGGAGCTGACCAAGTTGCTCGAAGATGCCCGCTCAAAGGCGGATGAGCACTGGGATCAGGTGATGCGGATGCGGGCTGAAATGGACAATCTGCGCAAACGCAGCCAGCGGGACCTGGAAAATGCCCATAAATTCGCCTTGGATAAGATCTCACAAGATATGCTGCAGGTGTGGGACAGTCTGGAGCTTGGCTATCAGGCCTCCCTGGACGATAGCGCGGATATCGACAAGATCCGTGAAGGAACCGAGCTGACCCTGAAACTGCTGGTGGATGTGATGAATCGCCACGGGATCGAGCAGGTGGACCCTGAGGGTGAGGCCTTCAATCCTGAGTTCCATCAGGCGATGTCGATGCAGGAGCGTGATGATGTGGAGCCCAACACCGTCGTGGCGGTTGTACAGAAGGGCTATCTGCTCAATGGACGGCTGCTGAGACCGGCGATGGTGATGGTCTCCAAGGCCTCATCAGGCGCATCGATCGATGAGCAGGCTTGAAACCCGCACAGATGACCCCACATTAGGGACAGTCATCAAGAAATATTACTTATTTATAAAGATTTCGGAGAGTTAAACATCATGGGCAAGATCATCGGTATCGACCTGGGAACCACCAATTCCTGTGTTGCTGTCATGGAAGGGAGTGCTACCAAGGTCATTGAAAACAGTGAGGGCGATCGTACGACCCCATCGATTATCGCCTATAGCAACGACGGTGAGATTCTGGTTGGCCAGTCCGCCAAACGCCAGGCCGTTACCAATCCTCAGAACACCCTGTTCGCCATCAAACGCCTGATTGGCCGCATGTTCAAAGACAAAGTGGTTCAGCGGGATGCCGACATGGTGCCATATAAAATCGTCCAGGCGGACAATGGTGATGCCTGGGTAGAAGTGAATGGCAAAAAGATGGCGCCGCCGGAGATCTCAGCGAAGATCCTGCAGAAGATGAAAAAGACTGCAGAAGACTATCTGGGTGAGACGGTCAGCGAGGCTGTGATCACGGTTCCGGCTTACTTCAACGACTCCCAGCGTCAGGCCACCAAGGATGCCGGGCGCATCGCCGGTCTCGATGTGAAGCGGATCATCAATGAGCCGACCGCAGCCGCTTTGGCCTACGGTATGGACAAAAAGCGCGGTGACCAGACTCTGGCGGTATACGACCTGGGTGGTGGTACCTTCGATATCTCGATCATCGAAATCGCCGAGATTGATGGCGAGCACCAGTTTGAAGTGCTCTCAACCAACGGCGACACCTTCCTCGGTGGTGAAGACTTTGATTTGCGCATCATCGACCACCTGGTGGATGAGTTCAAAAAGGATCAGGGTTTCGACCTGCGCAACGATCCGTTGGCGCTGCAACGTCTGAAAGAGGGGGCCGAGAAGGCGAAAATCGAGCTCTCATCGAGTCAGCAGACCGACATCAATCTGCCCTATATCACCGCAGATGCCAGTGGTCCGAAACATCTGAACCTGAAACTGACCCGCTCCAAACTGGAATCCCTGGTCGACGACCTGGTCAGTCGAACCATCGAGCCCTGTAAAGTGGCGCTGAAGGATGCCGGTGTTGATGCCTCCAAGATCGATGAGATCATCCTGGTGGGTGGTCAGAGCCGTATGCCCAAAGTACAGGAAGCGGTTAAAGCGTTCTTCGGTAAGGACCCGCGTAAGGATGTCAATCCCGATGAGGCCGTGGCGATCGGTGCCGCGATCCAGGGCGGTGTCCTGGGTGGTGAGGTTAAAGATGTTCTGTTGCTGGATGTCACACCACTCTCCCTGGGTATCGAAACCCTCGGTGGGGTGATGACCAAGCTGATCGAGAAGAACACCACGATCCCGACTACGGCTTCGCAGGTCTTTTCCACGGCGGATGACAACCAGACGGCGGTGACCGTGCATGTACTGCAGGGTGAGCGTGAACAGGCCGGGGCCAACAAATCCCTGGGTCGTTTCGACCTCAGCGACATCCCGCCGGCACCTCGCGGCGTACCTCAGATCGAGGTCAGCTTCGACATCGATGCCAACGGTATCCTGAATGTCTCAGCCAAAGACAAGGCAACCGGCAAGGAGCAGTCGATCGTGATCAAGGCCTCTTCCGGTCTGAGTGACGATGAGATCGACCGTATGGTCAACGATGCGGAAGCCCATGCCGATGAGGATCGCAAGTTCCATGAATTGGTCGCAGCACGCAATCAAGCCGATTCCATGATCCACGCCACCAAGAAGTCGATGGAAGAGCTGGGTGAGGATAAGCTGGAAGCGGGTGAAAAAGAGGCCATCGAAGGTGCCATCAAGGATCTTGAGGCGGTGATGAGTGGCGATGACAAAGAGGTTATCGAAGAGAAAACCAAGGCTTTGGCCGAGGCCTCAGGTAAAATGGCTGAACGCCTCTACGCTCAGAAGGGAGCTGACGCCGGAGAAGGCACAGCGCCTGGTGCGGAAGCGGAGCCGGAAGGCACTGCTGGTGCGGCGGATGACGATGTGGTCGATGCCGAGTTCGAAGAGGTCAAAGACAACAAGAATTAGTCTGTCTTTGTCGCCATTGAACCGTACATCGGCTCGCCCGGTGTACGGTTTTTGGCGTTATACCGAAGCCTGAAAAACAGGGTGGGATTGCGGTAAAACAGCTGTTTGAAGTGATCTCTAATTAACAGAACACAGATAGTTTGCAGACAGAAGCAACCATGGCGAAAAGAGATTATTACGAAGTATTGGGCGTTAACAAGAACGCCAGTGAGGCCGAAATCAAAAAGGCCTATCGCCGGTTGGCCATGAAACATCATCCGGATCGCAATACCGGTGATGCGGCTGCCTCTGCCGAGAAGAGTTTCAAAGAGGCCAAAGAGGCCTATGAGATCCTCTCGGATGCACAGAAACGTGCCGCCTATGACCAGTTTGGTCATGCGGGTGTCGATCAGACCATGGGTGGTGGATTCGGTGGTGGTGATGCCAGCTTTTCCGACATCTTTGGAGATGTGTTTGGCGATATCTTCGGTGGTGCGCGTGGTGGTGGCGGTTCCCGTGTGCATCGGGGCGCCGATCTGCGCTACAACCTGCAACTCTCCCTGGAAGATGCGGTTGCGGGAACCACCGTCAAGATTCGCGTGCCTACCCTGGTGAAGTGCGAAACCTGTGGCGGCAGTGGTGCCAAGAAAGGTTCCACTCCCAAGACCTGTGATACTTGCGCCGGTCATGGCCAGGTCAGAATGCAGCAGGGATTCTTCTCGGTTCAGCAGACCTGTCCGCGTTGTCACGGCAAAGGCACCGTAATCGACAATCCCTGTCCCAAGTGTCAGGGGCAAGGTCGGATTCAAGAGCATAAAACCCTCTCTGTGAAGGTGCCGCCGGGTGTCGATTCCGGGGATCGGATTCGCCTGGCCGGAGAAGGCGAAGCGGGCGAGAGCGGTGGACCTCCCGGGGATCTCTATGTTCAGGTCGCCGTCAAACCCCACTCCATATTCAGTCGGGAAGACAACCATCTGTTCTGCGAGGTGCCGATCAGTTTTGTGATTGCCGCCCTGGGTGGCGAGTTGGAAGTGCCGACACTGGACGGCAAAGTGATGCTGAAAATTCCTGCCGGTACCCAGACCGGACGTCTGTTCCGGATGCGTGGTAAAGGCGTCAAGCCAGTGCGTGGTGGACCGGTTGGTGACCTGATGTGTCGGGTTCTGGTTGAAACACCGGTGAAACTGACCAATGAGCAGGAAGAGCTGCTACAGCGCTTTGATGAAACCATGAAGCGTGGCGGGGCAAAACACAGCCCACACTCCACCAGCTGGGTGGATGGGGTGAAGAAGTTCTTTGAGAATATGGGTTTCTGAAGTTTTACGCTCAATCACAATGAACCGAGCTGCGCTCAATACGGCGACAAACCGAAGTGCTGTTGCGATTTAATATTCGCTCACTCTGTTAGCCGGGTGCATAAACAGCAGGCCGATTGATTTCGTGTGAATAGATCCTAGGGGAAACAGATGACAAGAATTGCAGTGGTTGGCGCCGCCGGCCGGATGGGAAAATCACTGGTCCAGGCAGTGCATGAAACGGATGGTCTGACCCTGGGAGCGGCTACCGAAAGGGCTGAGTCGGGACTGGTTGGCCGGGATGCCGGTGAGCTGTCCGGACTCGGCAGCTTCGATCTGGCCCTGGTGGATGATCTTGCCGAAGTGGTGGATGACTTCGACGTGGTGATCGATTTCACCACACCGGCCGCCACCCTGAAACATCTGCAGATCTGTACTGAGGCCGGTAAACAGATGGTAATCGGTACAACCGGTCTTTCGGATAGTGACAAAGCCGCTTTGGCCAAGGCCGGTGAAAAGATTGGCATCGTCTTCGCACCGAATATGAGTGTTGGGGTCAACCTCTGTTTCAAACTGCTGGAAGTGGCAGCCAAAGTGATGGGAGATGAGGCTGACATCGAGATCATCGAAGCTCACCACCGGCATAAAGTCGATGCACCATCCGGTACGGCACTGCGCATGGGTGAAGTGATTGCAGACACCCTGGGTCGGGACCTGAAGAGCTGCGCGGTCTATGGCCGTGAAGGCAATACCGGGGCAAGGGATAGCAAAACCATCGGTTTCGAGACCATTCGTGCTGGGGATGTGGTGGGTGAGCACAGTGTCTGGTTTGCCATGGAGGGAGAGCGGGTTGAGATCGCCCACAAAGCTTCAAGCCGGATGAATTTCGCCCGAGGTGCTGTACGGGCCTCAAAATGGATCGGCAGTAAATCGAATGGTTTGTTCGATATGCAGGATGTACTGAGTCTGCGTTAGTTACCGGCTGCAGCCGTTGAATGTCGTAACCGATTTATAGCAAGGATTTTGTGCATTCTATTTGCATGATTACCAACCAGACCATCACTGTTAATAGGATTGGTCTGGTTGGTATCTGATACATGTTGGTGCTCCGGTGCGGTGAGTCCGTACCCTCTCTAGCTGGGGTGATTGAAATGCAGAGACTCTTCTCACTCTTTTTCATCCTGCTGCTGGCCCAAGGAATCTGGGGCTGCAGCGATGATCCACTATCTGCCGATGAGCAACTGCGCAGCACCATCCGTGAAGCTGAAACCTACATTCAGGCCCGTGATCTGTCGGCAACCCTGGAGTTTGTGCATGCGGATTACCGGGACAATAACGGCTTCGACCTGCGCCAGTTGAGAGCCATGCTGGCCGGCTATTTTTTACGCCACAAGTCGATCCATATTCTCACCACCATAGACAACATCGAGGTGCAGGAGAACGGTCAAGCCCAGGTATTGATCTATGCCGGTTTGGCCGGATCGCCTCAGGACCGGGAGAGATCACTAAGCCAGTGGCGGGGAGACCTGCTGCGTCTTGAATTGACCTTTCTGCAACAGGATGACGATTGGCTCGTGTCCGAAGCGGATTGGCGTCGGGCTACGCCCCAGGACTTTATGCACTGAGTTTGGCCCGGAACCTGCTTGTTATCTGTCGACAGGAGACCACACTGACAGGTAATGCCATGGCTCAGATACCCTTTATGTCCCAAATTACTGGGGGCAACACAACTTCAACAACAACCGGTGAAGCTGACTTAGGGCTGTTCAGTCTCTCTGCAGAGAGCTTGTCTACCGGTGTTCCGTTTGATCTGGCACTGCAAGAGCTGCTCGCCTCAGAGCACAGTGAAGAGGCTCTACAACTGTTCAGTTTGCAGATGCCGATTGATACTGAAACTCGGCCAATGACCAATCCAATGCTGACACAGGACGGCAAGCTGTTGCCGCTCACCCCCCAGCTGAACGGCCAGGCTTTGCCGCAGCTCAGTGAGCCGTCGCAGCTACCAATGGCCGCGAAGCGTGCGGAGCTGATGCCGGCACTCACCCTGACACTGCCGCAGAAGGTTCAGACGGACGCCGTCATGCCTAAACTGACCAGTCTGGTGACCACCGACCGGCCGGTTGAGATGATGTCTCTGATCAGTGCGGATATGGCGGGGGACAGACCCCAGGCTGAGGTCTCCCGTACCGCGGATACCAGCAGCCAGTTCTCACTCAACGCGCTCAGCCAGTCAGCCACTTCGCCGGTCGGTAGTCGCGCCTCTATCGTATTGCCTCTGAATACCCCGGTTGGACAACCCGGGTGGGATCAGGCGGTAGGCGAGCGGATCCAGTGGATGGTGAATCAGAATATCCAACAGGCAGAGATCAAATTGACGCCGCCCAATCTGGGGCCTTTGGAGATCAAGATATCGGTGCAGAACGATCAAACCAATGTCACTTTCATTGCGGCTCAGGCGCCAACCCGAGAAGCACTGGAATCATCCATTCCCCGCCTGCGGGAGATGTTTGGTGAAATCAATTTGAATCTGGCGAATGTGGATGTGGGACATCAACAGGCTGGTGAGCCTGGTCGTGAGGGCGCTGCAGAAAGTCGAGGTAAAGGAGGATCATCCGATCCTGATTCATCACAAGGCTGGTCGGCAGACGCTGGAGGCGTTCAGATCCGTAGCGGAGACGGATTGTTGGATACCTATGCCTGACACCTGCTTGGGCTTGTAAACACTCATCCAATCGGCCCTGTTGCAGGGCCGGGATTACCATTCGATCGACTCCAACTCGACATGGGTCTCAGCCAAAGGCCCATGCACGCTTCTGCGAAGCGGTTTTCAGCGTGCCCCTGTCCATTGCATGATCTGTTGTACTTATTGAACTGAGCAAATGTGGTGGAATTGTCATCTTGGCTGTTTTCAGGCTCTAACTCACTGGCAAGCAACAGATTCTTTCCCTCAAATAGCGATTTTATCTTTGTCATTGGGAATGGGATTATTTTTTGAGTCCCTATCCAGGCAGTAAACATATAAACTGTTGTCAGAAATTTAATCCATTTGGATGAAATATCCTGCCCAGTAAGCGAAAATGCATAGTGCGATAGACATTTGGAATGGCTGATGCGATTCATAAAACTCCTTTTTTTGATCTTGGTGATGATGTTCGGTGCTGTATTTGCGGTACTCAACTCTGACTCGGTACCCGTAAACTACTACTTCGGCAGCCGTGATCTACCGCTCTCCCTGGTATTGACTCTGGTACTTGGAGTCGGTGTTCTGTTGGGTCTTTTTTCCGGCATGGGACGTATCGTCGGACTGAAAAGAGAGATTCAAACGCTGAAAAGACGTAGCGAAATGGTTAGCAAAGAGGTGAATAATCTCCGTGCACTGCCATTGAAAGAGTAACTTGTGTTCAACGTTATGAAGATCTGTTCAACCACAGACAAGCCGAAACGCCAGCTGTTGCTGACGGCGGGTCTTGTGTCACCCTGCAGCGAGGATCGTGCCGATGTATGAGGCACTGCTGTTGTTGCTTCCTGTCGCGGCGGCCTCCGGGTGGTTCGCGGCAAGGCGGGGTGTGGCGGTAAAGAGCCAGAAACAGCCGCAAGAGATCTCTCCGGTCTACTTCAAAGGTCTCAACTACCTGTTGAATGAACAGCCGGATAAGGCGATCGATCTGTTCATCAAGCTGTTGGATGTGGACAGCGATACGGTGGAGACCCATTTGGCTCTGGGCAATCTGTTCCGGCGGCGTGGCGAGGTGGAGCGGGCGATTCGCATTCACCAGAATCTGATTGCCCGACCAAGTCTGAGTCGGGAGCAGCGGGCTCAGGCACTGCTCGAACTGGGGCAGGACTATATGCGGGCCGGGCTGTTCGATCGGGCGGAAAATCTGTTTATCGAATTGACAGAGCTGAAGCTGCATAACGAACAGGCCAATATCTATCTGCTGGAAATCTACCAGCAGGAGAAGGATTGGAAGCGCTGTCTGGAGGTGGCGGACAGAATTACGGTCTCCCACTATCCAGCGCTGCACAACGCCATTGCCCACTTCTATTGTGAATTGGCGGAACAGCAGTTGCGTCAGCAGAACATGGCGGCCGCAGAGAGTTTTCTGAAGCGTGCCCAGCATATGAAGCGCAGTAATGTCCGGGTATTGATCCTGCAGGCTGAAATCGAATATACCCGGGGTGATTGCCGTTCAGTGATACGACTGTTACGACAGGTAGAAGGGAGTGATCCGGCCTATCTGTCAGAGACCCTGCCACGTACCATCGAGTGTTATCGCAAGCTCGGACAGCATCAGGAGCTCTATGACTACCTGGAGCAACTCTATCAGCGTCACCACTGTACCGAAGCCATGTTGATCCTGGCGGATATGATTGCCGAAAGCCAGGGTGAAGGGGCTGCTGTGGAGGCGATACTCAAACACCTCTCCGACAAACCGGATCTGAAAGGTCTGGAACGTCTGGTCAGATTGAATCTGCAACGTAGTGAAGAGAGTCCCAGGGAGACCCTGGAAGTACTCTTGAGTTCCGTTTCAAAATTACTCGATAAGGAACCGGCCTATCAGTGCGAGCATTGTGGATTCACGGCCAAGAAAATCCATTGGCACTGCCCGAGTTGTAAAACCTGGGGGGCGATCAAGCCGATCCAGGGTCTTGGCAGAAACATCAAGGGTTAATAACAGGCCCTAAAAATTCCTTACCATCAACACCAATCCTGATAAGGAGCATGCAATATGAATGGGACAGACTCTAAGGTCATTGTCGCTTTAGATTTTCCGCAACAGCAACAGGCCTTGGATCTGGTTGAACGCCTCGATCCGTCACTCTGTCGACTGAAGGTGGGTAAAGAGATGTTCACCCGACTGGGTCCGCAGTTTGTCGAGCAGCTGAGCAATCGGGGATATGACATATTTCTGGATCTGAAATTTCATGACATTCCCAACACCGTCGCGGCGGCCTGTGATGCGGCCGCTGATCTGGGGGTATGGATGATAAATCTGCACGCCTCCGGTGGACGGAGAATGATGATGGCGGCAAGAGAGCGCCTGGAGCAACGCAGTGAACGCCCATTGCTGGTCGCAGTAACCATTCTTACCAGCCTGGGTGTCGAGGATATTGCCGAGGTCGGTTATCAAGGTGAACCGGCGGAGAATGTCTTGAGGCTGGCAAAACTGACCGATGAGTCGGGACTGGACGGGGTGGTCTGCTCACCAAGAGAGGCGAGTGAGATACGCCGGCAACTGGGTCAGGATTTTCTGCTTGTGACTCCAGGGGTCAGGCCCAGTAGCGCTGCCAAGGACGATCAGCGCAGAGTGATGACGCCAGCTGACGCAATGGTTGCCGGGTCGAGTTATCTGGTGGTAGGCAGGCCGATCACGGCCGCTGATGATCCGATTAAGGCATTGCAGGCGATCAATGCTGAGGTGTCGGAGTCTCTGGCTTGAGCAGCCGTTTGTATTTTAGGTCTGTACCCAAATAGTTCATTGACAGTCCAAACCTCTCCCCATAGGCTTGTGGCTTAAATATGTGTGAACAGGCCCTAACAGGTCAAGTTACTGCGATATAGGTTGTTTCTAAGGAGATATGATGGTGAAGAAGATTCGCAAGGCGGTATTCCCGGTTGCCGGTATGGGAACACGCTTTCTTCCGGCAACGAAAGCTAATCCCAAGGAGATGCTGCCTGTTGTGGACAAACCGTTGATTCAATACGCTGCAGAGGAGGCAGAGGAAGCCGGAGTCAGCTCCCTGGTGTTTGTAACCGGTCGAAACAAACGCTCAATTCCGGATCATTTCGATAAGGCCTATGAATTGGAGAGTGAGCTGAAAGAGGCTGGTAAAACAGCGTTGCTTGAAAAGGTACAGAATGTCCTGCCTGAAGATGTCAGCTGCATCTATCTGCGTCAGTCTGAAGCTTTGGGGCTGGGTCATGCCGTGCTCTGTGCCGAACCGGTGGTTGCCGATGAGCCTTTTGCGGTAATCCTGGCAGATGATCTGATTCGTGGTGATGGGGGAGTCGGTGCACTGGAACAGATGGCGCAGATCTATGAGCGTTATCAGTGCAGCGTGATACTGGTTGAAGAGGTGCCCCAGGAAGAGACCAGCAAATACGGTATCGTTGAGGTTGAGGACGATGATGGGGAGACAGCCACCATTACCTCAATTGTGGAAAAACCCAAACCTGAAGATGCCCCTTCCAATCTGGGTGTGGTGGGCCGCTATATTCTGACTCCCAGAATCTTCTCCCTGATCAAGGAGACCGGCCGTGGCGCCGGTGGTGAGATTCAGCTGACCGATGCGATTGCCGAACTGCTCAAATATGAAAAAGTCAGGGCCTATCGTGTCAAGGGTAAACGTTACGACTGTGGTAGTAAGCTCGGTTATCTGGAAGCCACCGTCGAGTTAGGCCTGGCCCATGAGGAGCTGGGGGACAGCTTTAAAAACTATCTCAAGGAAATGGCTGAAAAGCTCTAGAGAAAATGGGATAGCCAAACGAAATACGGCCGCATTTATGCGGCCGTATTGGATTGGTACTCCCTAGGGGACTCGAACCCCTGTTACCGGCGTGAGAGGCCAGCGTCCTAACCACTAGACGAAGGGAGCAGCATCTTGCGAAAGCCGGTATTATACTGACTTGGTTGCCAGGCTCAATGACCTGGCGAAAATTCTTTGGTGATTTAACTCTTGAAACAAGCTGCCAAATGGCTCAAAAAGAAGTTTTCCGGATTGGTTAATGGTCAGATCCAGGCAACTGGACTGAACAGCGGAGATTCTGTGTCCGCCATACAGATACCGAGAAACGAACACAATATTTCCCGCGCCAACATCAGTAACAACGCCATCAAGGTGCTCACCCGGCTGAGTAAGTCCGGATATGAGGCCTACCTGGTGGGTGGTGGTGTGCGTGATCTGCTGCTTGGTCGTGAGCCAAAAGATTTTGATGTGGCTACCAATGCCCGGCCGGAAGAGGTCAAGCAAGTCTTCAACAACTGTCGCCTGATCGGCCGGCGTTTCCGCCTGGCCCATGTCCATTTTGGCCGTGAAATTATAGAGGTAGCCACCTTTCGAAGTAATCAAAAGACCACTGAGGCGGGGGATCGCCAGGTGGAAAACGGCATGATACTCAGGGATAACGTCTACGGCACCCTGGAAGAGGATGCTCAGCGACGGGATTTCACCATCAATGCCCTCTACTACAATATCGATGATTTTTCGGTGGTCGATTTCGCCAACGGCATGGTCGACCTTCAGCAGGGCGTCATCCGGTTGTTGGGAGATGTGGAGAGTCGCTACCGGGAGGATCCGGTACGCCTGCTGAGGGCGATCCGCTTCGCCGCAAAACTTGGTTTTGTGATTGAGCCTGCCACTGAAGCGCCGATCGCCAGGTTTGCTCCGCTGTTGGGTGAAGTTCCTTCAGCACGGCTCTATGAAGAGGTGTTGAAGCTGTTTCTTGGTGGGGCGGCGCTGGAGAGCTTTGAAAAGCTGCGCCATTATGAGCTGTTCGGACAGCTCTTTCCCGCCACCGAAGAAGCGCTCTCCCATGAGGATCATGAATTCCCCATCACCTTTGTCAATCGGGGCATGGCGAATACCGATGACCGTCTGAGCCAGGGTAAATCAGTGACTCCGGCCTTCCTGTTTGCGGTTCTGTTGTGGGAACCGGTCAGGTTGCGAGCTGAGAGGTTTGAAGCGGAGGGTGCACATCCTCTTGAGGCACTGCAGAATGCGGCGGCTGAAGTATTAAGTGAGCAGGCCAAGCATGTTTCGATACCGAAACGCTTCAGCTACCCGATGCGTGACATCTGGCAACTGCAGGCGCGTTTCACCCAGCGGCAGGGCAAACGTCCACAACGGCTGGCCAGCCATCCCAAATTCCGCGCCGCCTACGATTTTCTGTTATTACGCGCTGAGTCGGGTGAGGTCGATCAGGAGTTGGCCGATTGGTGGACTCTCTATCAACACGCCAATGGAGAGGAGAAGGTGTCGATGACCGAGCAGGGAAGGCGCGGTCGGGGCAGACGTCGCAGAAAGCGCCGGAAAAAGACTCAAACCGTTGATGAATGATCCAGCGTCGGTCGCTGTCTATATCGGTCTGGGCAGTAATCTTCAAAACCCGAAATGGCAAGTGGAGAGCGCACTGGCAGAGCTTGCGCAGTTACCGGACAGCATGATGGTGAGCCACTCATCCCTCTATCGGAGTCGTCCGCTCGGGCCTCAGGATCAAGACGATTTCATCAATGCTGCTGCCCACCTCACCACCACATTGGCAGCCGACTCTCTGCTCGACGCCTTACAGCTGCTTGAGCAGCAACACCACCGGGTGCGGGAGCGTCGCTGGGGACCTCGTAGCCTCGATCTGGATCTGCTGCTGTATGGTGATCAGACAATCGATACGCCACGCTTGATTGTCCCTCATCCAGAGATCGCCAAACGGAGTTTTGTCGTGCTGCCGCTGCTTGAAATTGCTCCCGCTGATCTGAGGATTCCCGGTCTGGGCTCACTGCAGACGTTGTCCACTGGCATAGAGAGGCGTGATATTGAACGACTTGCCTGAGATGCCCCGGTTTTTAGTTGTGGAGGGGCCGATCGGCGTGGGTAAGACCAGCCTGGTGCGGCGTCTGGCCAACCACTTCCAGAGTGAGATGTTACTGGAAGGTGCGGAGGAGAATCCGTTTCTACAGCGCTTCTATGAGAACCCCAGAGAGGCGGCACTACCGGCTCAGCTGTTTTTTCTGTTTCAGCGCAGCAGACAGTGGAACGGGCTTGTCCAGGATGATCTGTTTCGTCAGCAATTGATTGCCGATTTTATGCTTGAGAAGGATCGTCTGTTTGCCCAGATCAATCTCGATAAGGATGAGCTGGCGCTCTATGAACAGGTCTATCAACAGTTGACCTTGCAGGCACCTCCACCCGATTTAGTGGTCTATCTACAAGCGCCGGTGGACACGCTTATGAAACGGATAAAAAAGCGTGCCCGTCCACAGGAGAAGACCATCGAGGCGGACTATCTGAAAAAACTCTGTGATGCCTATACAGACTTTTTTTACTATTATGATCGATCGCCTCTACTGATCATCAATGCGGCAGAGATCAATCCGTTGGAACGGCAACGGGATTTTGATCTGTTGATTGAGCATATCAGCAGCGAAGGTCCTGACCGGCGGTATCTCAATCCAACCATGTCACTCTGAATGAGTGGAGTCATATGAGCAGAAAGAACATTACAATCAGAAGCCTGGTGGAAATGAAATCGGCGGGTGAAAAAATCTCCGTATTGACCAGCTATGATGCCAGTTTCACCCAGCTGATCGAGTCGGCAGGTGTCGATGTAATCCTGGTGGGAGATTCCCTGGGGATGGTGATCCAGGGACAGGAGAGCACACTGCCGGTAACCCTCGATGAGATGATCTACCACACTCGCAATGTAGCCCGTGCCAGAAACCATGCCCTGTTGGTCTCCGATATGCCTTTCATGAGTTATCGCTCCCCTGAACTGGCACTGGAATCGGCCGGACGGTTGATGAAAGAGGGGGGCGCTCAGATGGTGAAACTGGAGGGTGGTGCGATTCATTTGCAGACCATTCGTCAACTGTCTGGCCAGGGCATCCCGGTTTGCGGTCATCTGGGTCTGCTGCCCCAGTCGGTACATAAGCTGGGTGGCTACCGGGTACAGGGCCGAGGTGAGCGGGATGCTGAGCAGATCCTGGATGATGCGGTTGCCCTCGAAGAGGCGGGAATCGATCTGCTGGTTCTGGAGTGTGTTCCGGATCAACTGGCGGCCAGGATCAGTCGGAAATTAACCATTCCGGTGATTGGTATTGGTGCAGGAGTGGATTGTGACGGACAGGTGTTGGTGCTCTACGACATGCTGGGAATCAATCCACATCCACCCAGTTTCGTGGAGAATTTTCTCCACTCCGGCCGAACCATAGAAGAGGCGATCAAGGCCTATTCCACAGCCGTCAAGCAAGCTGATTTCCCCACCAAGGAGCACAGTTTTTCATGAGTGGTTCACTGCTGACCTACGACCAGATAGCCCCCTTGCGCCAGATGGTTCACAGCTGGCGATCACATGGCGAGAAGATCGGTTTTGTACCCACCATGGGCAATCTTCACTCGGGTCATCTGGCCCTGGTGACTGAAGCCAAAAGGCGTGCCCAGAGAGTGGTGGTCAGTATTTTCGTCAATCCTTTGCAGTTTGGCGCCGGAGAGGATTTCGAGGATTATCCCCGCACCCTGGATGCCGACAAGCAGCAACTGCTCGAGGCGGGCGTCGATCTGCTGTTTGCACCGACACCGGAGGTCGTCTACCCCGCAGGCCAGGCACAACAGACCCGTGTGGAAGTACCGGAAATCTCCGATGTGCTGTGTGGCGCCAGTCGCCCCGGCCATTTTGTGGGTGTCGCTACCGTGGTATGCAAACTCTTCAATATGGTGCAGCCGGATCTTGCCGTGTTCGGTGAGAAGGATTTCCAGCAGTTGATGGTGATTCGCCGGATGGTGGAAGATCTCTGCCTTCCGGTTGATATCCTCGGTCTGAAAACGGTACGTGAGGAGGATGGTCTGGCAAAGAGTTCCCGCAATGGCTATCTCAACGAGGAACAGCGGCAGATAGCACCTCAGCTTTTCCGGATAATGCAACAGACAGCCCAGGCCCTGGCCGGGGGGCAGCGGGATTTTACCCGTGTCGAGTCCGAGGCCCGGGAGAAACTCCTCGCTGCCGGGTTCCAGCCTGATTACTATGTGATTCGTAATGCGGATGACCTGGCTCTGCCCGCTGAAGCTGATCCTCGGCTGGTGATTCTCGCCGCCGCCCACCTGGGGACGACCCGACTGATCGACAATCTGCTGGTCGAATAGCACCAATTTGGCTCAAATTGTTACAGATTGTTTAATCTTTCTGTAAATTATAATAGAATTGGAAATCATAATAGCTTTAGTTAATACTTAATTGACTCATGGTAAGTATCAGATAAAACAAAGAAATTAGACTTAATAGCCTGTGAGAGAAGGGTTTTTCAGAGCTGGAATCACCCATAAAAGAATAAAATGCTGCATAGCAGCATTTGTTATTGATAGCTGAGTCATAATCGCGGATAATTACCGGCCAGTTACAGTCTAAACTTGGGATCTATGCCCGGTTTGGGTTGGCTAGATTTAAAATTTTCACCATAAAGGTCATGAATCCATGCAGCTGACATTACTCAAGTGCAAGCTACACAGGGCATGTGTCACCCACTCAGAATTGGACTACGAAGGCTCATGTGCCATTGATGCCGAGCTGATGCAGCTGGCAGGCATCCATGAGTACGAACAGATCCAAATCTATAACGTGACCAACGGTGAAAGGTTCACAACCTACGCCATTCTGGCCGAGGCGGGTTCTCGGGTAATTTCCGTCAATGGCGCTGCGGCGCACAAAGCCAATCCGGGCGATCGCGTGATTATTTGTGCCTATGCCGGTCTGGATGCGGATGAGATGAAAGGATTCAAACCAAGCCTGGTCTATCTGAACGAAGAGAATCAGGTGCTTCGTACCGGTGACGCCATTCCGATTCAGGCAGCCTGAGCGGGATATCACTCAGCCCAACCACCACCTCTTTAGCGAGTGACGAAATAGTTCACTTTCAGGGCTTCAATCCTGCTCTTGGTCAAGCTGTGGCTAATCAGAGACCAGGATCGTCGATCGATGTCTGGTAAAGTTCAAGGTAGTGCTGCGCACTGGCCTCCCAACTCAGATCCTGCTGCATGCCGGTCATGGCAAGTATATCCCAGTCACTGCCTGAGCGTCGGTAGAAATTGATGGCGTGTTCAATCGCGCCCCATAGGCTGCTGCCGTCGGCGTTATCAAAGACAAAACCCGTGGCAGTGCCATTCGCCAGTGTGTGCGGTGTGACATCGACGACACTATCCGCCAATCCGCCGGTACGCCGGACAATCGGCACAGTGCCATATCTCAGGCTGTACATCTGGTTCAAGCCGCAAGGTTCGAATCGGGAAGGCATCAGAAAACAGTCGCTGCCGGCCTCGATACGATGGGAGAGTCCCTCATCGTAACCGATGGTGATACCCACCCGGCTATGGTATCGGTTACTGATCTTTTCCAGTGCGCTTTGCAGGCTATGGTCCCCGGATCCCAGCAGTACCAGCTGAGCTCCTGAGTCCATGAGCCCCGGCAGAACCTGCAGGATCAGGTCGACACCCTTCTGATCCACCAGCCGACCGACATATCCGAACAAGGGAATATACTCATCCTCAGGCAGTCCGAACTCCCGTTGCAGCGCCAGTTTGTTATTGCGTTTGGCCGGGAAGCTGTCGATGGAGTAGGGGGTGTCGATGTGGGGATCGTTGAGTGGATCCCACTGATGGTAGTCGATGCCGTTGAGGACGCCGCTGAAATGGCTGGCGCGGTATTGCAGCAAGCCCTCCAGGCCATAGCCGAACTCAGCGGTTTTGATCTCTTCCGCATAGGTGGGACTGACCGTATTGACCCGGTCGGACAGAGCAATCCCCCCTTTGATGAATGAGAGTTGGTCATGGAACTCCAGGGCGTGATGGGTCCAGAGCGATTTATCGAGACCGAGTCGAAGAAAGGTCGCCCAGTCAAACAGGCCCTGATAGGCCAGGTTGTGTATGGTGAACAGGGTGGCTGGACGCTGCTCCTCAGGCTGCAGCAGGGGGGCGATCAAGCCGGTCTGCCAATCGTTGGCATGAACAACTTCCGGCTGCCAGTCGAGGCCGGCCCTGTCCAGAGCAACCAAGACGGCCACCTGACAAAAGAGCATGAACCGGTCAGCATTGTCGGGCCAGTTATAGCCCTCCGGCGTGAGATAGGGATTGCCTGGGCGATCGAACCATCTGGGTGCATCGACTACATACATCGGTACCTGATGGGGGCCACACTCCCCCTGGAGCAGCGTGACCGTACTGCCATCGACTTGCAGCTCAGACACCTTTTGCAGATTATCCGCTTTGGCGAGTACCTGGGGATAGCCTGGAACGATCAGGCGGCAGTCCATGCCAATATGGTTCAGCGCAGCGGGCAGACTGCCGGCTACGTCAGCCAAGCCGCCAGTCTTGATGAGAGGTGCCACTTCGCTGCTGGCATAGAGGATCTTCATCGTTAGTTGCTATTCCACACTGTTTTCGATTAAAAGAACCAATGTAAGCATTATTTCAATTCTCAACGCAACCATTATTCTGTTGCAGATTGATTCTGTGCCTCCGGATTGGGGTGTATGGGCTAGTGCAGTGACCTCGGATAGAATAGTCAGTGTGTCGATGGAGTATGGTGCAATCGTTTTGCCCTCCTTGCACTGATGCGGGTATCTTCATACTATCTCGCACAATCCGGTCCTCAAATCTGAAGGCCAAACATAATATAAGAAAAGAGCGATCATGACAGAGATACATCAGACGGATGAGTGGCGCGCACTAGAGTCGCATTGGCAGGATATGGAATCGGTCCAGATGCGCGAACTGTTTCAACAGGGGCCTGAACGCTCCGAGCAGCTGTCGATCAGGCAGTGCGGCATACTGCTCGACTATTCGAAGAATCGCATCACCAGCCAGACCATGAAGCTGTTACTGGCGTTGGCCAACAGTATCGACCTGGACGGCTGGCGTCGCCGGATGTTTTCTGGAGAGCGCATCAATATCACGGAAGACAGGGCGGTACTGCATGTCGCACTGAGGAATCGCAGTAATCAACCGATCTGGTTCGATGCCGAGGATGTAATGCCCGGCGTCAACGCCATCCTGGAGAAGATGGCTTCATTCACTGAGCAGGTACGCTCCGGAGATTGGAAAGGCTACAGCGGCAAGTCCATTACCGATGTGGTCAATATCGGTATTGGCGGCTCCAATCTCGGGCCATTGATGGTCTGTGAGGCGTTGAAGCCCTATCAGCGGGATGATCTGCGTCTCCATTTCGTATCCAATGTGGATGCCAGCCATATTCACGATACCCTCAGTGGGCTGAATCCGGAGACCACCCTGTTCGTGGTGGCATCCAAGACCTTCACCACTCAAGAGACCCTGACCAATGCGGCCACGGCCAGAGCATGGCTATTGGATAGTCTCAAGGATCAGGCGGCTGTAGCCCGCCACTTCGTTGCGGTCTCCACCAACGCCGAAAAGGTCGCTGAGTTCGGTATCGATACTCAGAACATGTTCGAATTCTGGGATTGGGTGGGTGGACGCTACTCCCTTTGGTCTGCGATTGGACTGCCGATCGCCATCGCCATTGGTATGCCACGCTTCTATGAGCTGTTGGAGGGTGCCCATGAGATGGACCAGCACTTTCTGCATGCGGATCTGTCTCAGAACATGCCGGTCATCATGGCCCTGCTGGGTATCTGGTATGTCAACTTTGCCGGCTTTCACAGTCATGCCATACTCCCCTACGATCAGTTCATGAGGTATCTGCCGGACTATCTCCAGCAGGCGGACATGGAGAGCAATGGTAAACGGGTGACCCGTTTTGGCAGACCGGTGGAGTACGCAACCGGGCCGGTTATCTGGGGGGCTGCCGGCACCGATGGTCAGCATGCCTTCTATCAGCTGATTCATCAGGGCACCCAGATCATCCCTTGCGATTTTATCATTCCGGTGAACAGTCAGAATGAATCCACCGACCATCATCAGAAACTGTTTGCCAACTGCCTGGCTCAAACAGAGGCCCTGATGAGAGGTAAGAACCGTACCGAGGCACGTGAGGAGATGGAGCAGGCGGGTATGTCGCCGGAGCAGATTGTCGATCTGCTGCCGCACAAGATTTTCCCAGGCAATCGCCCCAGCAACACCCTGCTGATCGACAAGATCACCCCATCTCGTTTGGGTTCGTTGATCGCCCTGTATGAGCACAAGATTTTTGTGCAGGGCATGATCTGGCAGGTCAACTCATTCGATCAATGGGGGGTCGAGCTGGGTAAACAGCTGGCGGGTGTCATCCAGCCGGAACTGCTGCAAGAGCAGGCCGAGCTGAAACATGACAGCTCAACCAATGGATTGATCAACTATTTCCACCGGCATCGGTTGCCGACCCGGTGACCAAACAGGTCAATTTCAGGGGCTGTTGGATTGGTGTTAACAGGCCCTAGTGACTTCCTTTGAGGATGATTGCGCCCAATGGGGGCAGGGTGAGGATGATTGAATGATCCCTACCCATCCAGGAGACTTTCTCAGTATCCAGCGGTTTGCCATTGCCCATGTTGGAACCGCCGTAAAACTCGGAATCGGAGTTCATGATCTCCTGGTACTGTCCAGGCCGATTGACACCGATCCGATAGTTGTCCCTGGGCACCGGTGTGAAGTTGAGTACGATCAGTAACTCATTGCCGTCCCGGTCCTTGCGTGCGTAACTGAGAATCGACTGGGAACTGTCGTGACAGTCGATCCACTCAAAACCGGAGAATTCGAACTCATTCTGATGCAGGCTGGGGGACTCCCGGTATAATCTGTTCAGATCGGTCAGCAGGGTTGTGATTCCCCGGTGGTGAGGATAATCCTGAAGATACCAATCCAGGGCGTCATCATCATTCCACTCCCGCCCCTGGGCAAATTCACTGCCCATGAAGAGCAGCTTTTTACCGGGATAGGTAAACATGTAGGTATAGAGCAGCCGTAGATTGGCAAATCTTTGCCAGTCATCCCCAGGCATTTTGTCGATCATCGAGCCCTTGCCGTGAACCACCTCATCATGGGAGAAAGGCAAGACAAAATTCTCAGTGAAGGCATAGAGCAGGCCGAAGGTCAGCAGGTCGTGGTGATAGTGGCGATAGATCGGATCCTGTGACATGTAGGAGAGGCTGTCATGCATCCAGCCCATGTTCCATTTCATGCTGAATCCCAATCCACCCAGCCAAGTGGGTCGTGAGACCTGAGGCCAGGCGGTGGACTCTTCAGCGATCATCATGGTGCCCGGGTGAAGATCGTGTGTAACACTGTTCAGCTCACGCAGGAAATCGACGGCTTCCAGGTTCTCCCGGCCGCCATATTGATTGGGCACCCAGTCCCCCGGCTCCCTGGAGTAGTCCAGATAGAGCATGGAGGCAACCGCATCGACCCGCAGACCGTCGAGATGAAACTCTTCAAGCCAGTAGATGGCGCTGGAGATGAGAAAATTTCTGACTTCGTTGCGTCCGAAATTGAAGATCAGGGTGCCCCAGTCCCGGTGTTCACCCTTGCGGGGATCTTCATGTTCGTAGAGCGCGGTGCCGTCAAACTCCGCCAGTGCATGGCGATCTTTGGGGAAGTGGGCCGGCACCCAGTCGAGTAGAACGCCTATCCCGTTCTGATGCAGATGATCGATGAAATAGCGAAAATCGTCCGGCGTACCGAAGCGACTGGTCGGAGCGAAATAGCCGGTTGTCTGATACCCCCAGGAGCCGTCAAAGGGGTGTTCGGTGATGGGTAACAGCTCGATATGGGTAAAACCGACGGCCTTGACATGATCACAGAGCTGATGGGCAAGATCCCGGTAGTTGAGAAAATCACCCTGTTCATCCCGGCGCCATGAGCCGAGATGGACTTCATAGACCGACATGGGCTGTTGCTGCCAATTCGTGGTGGCCCGGGTGTTGATCCACTCTTCATCCTGCCAGCTGTAGTGATCATCGGCGATCACCACGGCGGCCGTTTCCGGTCGGCGCTGAAAATAGTTGCCATAGGGGTCGGTCCTCAAAGAGACATGACCCTCCTGGGTGCGGATTTCGAACTTGTAGAGAGAGCCGGGTTTGAGTTCAGGTATGAACAGCTCCCATACCCCGGAACCGCCCCGGGAACGCATCGGATGAATACGGCCATCCCATTGATTGAAATTCCCGACCACCGAAACACGGGTGGCATTCGGTGCCCATACCGCGAACAGCACCCCATCGATACCCTCTGCCTGATGGCTATGGGAACCGAAAAAGCGGTAGACATGGCGATGTTTGCCCTCATTGAACAGATGCATGTCGAATTCCGGCAACTGGGCGGAAAAGCTGTAGGGGTCGTGATTACTGTGGCTCTGGCCGAATTTATCCTGCCAATTCAGCAGATAGTGATCACCGACCTGATCAGCCGGCAATGACAGGGAGAAAAAATCAGTACCGCTGACCCGAGGAATCTGCTGCCCCGACTCAGCCAGGCTGACCTTTTCCGCATGGGGTAAAAACAGGTTGATCTGACAAACACCTGCATTGACATGACACCCTAAAACCTCAAACGGGTCATGGTGGCATGCATCGATAATGCGTTGCATGGCTTCGCTGATTGTGTTTGTCTTTTGGCTTTTCATAGTTAAGAAAACCTGCTTCTTGGAGTACGCCTTGAAGGGAACATGATGTTACCATAGTCTGGTGTAGTGTCTCATACTAATGCGCTTTTGTAGTGTAACGCCAAGACATTGGCCGCCAGGCAGGTGACGCAGGGAGTGGCACCCCCCTTCATGTCAGGCAATGGTGCGTACGATGAGTTGTTATCCCGCCCGGATGCAGCTTCGCAGCGGCTCCAACTCTGCGCTGCATCATAATTAAGCGTGCATTAGTATGAGACACTACACAAGATCCTGGCTCGTAAATGAGTGAACCAGGGAAAGACTTAAAAACGGCAGTTATTGTTGGCCTAACGGCTATGGAGGAACTCTCGATGATAGACCAGAGCCAGCGCTTTGTCAGTCTGTTGACAAGAAATACCCTTGCGCTGATCCTAGCAGGTGGACGTGGTTCCAGACTCAAGCATCTGACCAAGTGGCGCTCCAAGCCGGCGGTTCCCTTCGGTGGGAAGTTTCGAATTGTCGATTTTCCCCTATCCAACTGCATCAACTCAGGGATACGCCGAGTTGGTGTACTTACCCAATACAAAGCCCACTCCCTGCTGCTGCATATCCAGCGTGGTTGGAACTTCCTGCGTGGGGAGTTCGGAGAATTTGTCGAGTTATTGCCGGCGCAACAGCGGATTGAGAGCAGTTGGTATGAGGGTACGGCAGATGCGGTCTACCAGAATCTGGATATCCTGCGCAGCCACAATCCGGACTATGTGCTGATTCTGGCGGGCGACCATATCTATAAAATGGACTATGGCACCATGATCGCCGAGCATGTTGAATCCGGTGCCGACATGACCGTAGGTTGCCTGACGGTGGATTTGGAAAGTGCCAAGGAGTTTGGCGTGATGACCGTGGACTCTGATAACTGGGTCAGTGAATTCAGTGAAAAACCGGCCGACCCCAAACCGATTCCGGGACATGATAATCTGGCTCTGGCCTCTATGGGGATCTACGTATTCAACCGCAAGTTTCTGTTTGAACAACTGATCCGGGATGCGGATATGCCGCAATCCTCTCACGATTTCGGTAAGGACATCATTCCCCAGGTGATCGAAAAATACCGGGTGCTGGCCTATCCGTTCACCGACTCTACCAGTGGCAAACAGGCCTATTGGCGTGATGTGGGTACCATCGATGCATTCTGGACCGCCAATCTGGAGCTGATCGGTGTCACACCGCCACTCAATCTCTACGATCGCAGCTGGCCCATCTGGACCTATCAGGAGCAACTGCCCCCCGCCAAGTTCGTGTTTGATGATGAAGAGCGGCGCGGCATGGCGGTGGACTCCATGGTCTCGGGGGGGTGTGTGATCTCCGGCGCCAAGGTGACCAATTCTCTGCTGTTTTCCAATGTGCGGGTCAACTCTTACAGTAGTGTGAATCAGACCGTGGTGCTGCCTGATGTCAATATCGGGCGTAACTGCAGAATCAACAAAGCGGTGATCGATCGGGGTTGTGATATCCCGGAAGGTACGATTATCGGCGAAGACCCCGCTGCGGATGCGGAGCGATTCTATGTCAGTGAAAAGGGCGTTGTCCTGGTGACGCCGGAAATGTTGGGTCAGGTTCTACACCATGTCAGATAGCGAACATCAAGATAACCGCCTGCAGGTGGTTTTCTGCTGGCATATGCATCAGCCCTACTACAAAGGGCCGGAGGGCAGTGATTATCTGCTGCCCTGGGTCTATCTGCATGGGCTGAAGGACTACTCTGATATGGCGGCCCATCTTGAACATGTGCCGGATGCCAAGGCGGTGGTGAATTTCGCCCCCGTACTGCTTGAACAGATCGATGACTACAGTGAGCAGATTGCAGCCTGGCTGAAAACGGGGCAGTTGATCAAGGATCCTCTGCTGGCCGCCCTGGCCGGTCCTGGACTGCCGGTGGATGAGGCCTACCGCAAAGAATTGATCAGTGCCTGTATGCGGGCCAATGAACATCGTCTGATCAGCCGCTTCAAACACTTCAATGAGCTGGCCGACCTGGTCAAGCACACACTGGAAAACGACCGCATGGTCGGCTATCTCAACGATCAGTGTCTGGTCGACCTGCTGGTCTGGTACCACCTGGCCTGGGTGGGTGAGTGTCAGCGGGTCAACGACCTGCGTGTCAGATCGCTGCAGGCCAAGGGTCGGGGATTCAATTCCGATGATCGCCGGCGCTTGATGGAGTTGATCGGGGAAGTGCTGCAGGGTTTACCCGGCCGCTATACCGATTTGGCAAAATCGGGCCAGGTGGAACTCTCGGTCACCCCCTATGCCCATCCCATCGTGCCGTTGATGATCGATATGGATTCAGCCAAGGACGCCTTGCCTTCGATTCATATGCCCGATCTGGAGCAGTACCCGGGCGGCGAGTCCCGTGCGAGATGGCATATGCGCAAGGGATTGGAGGTATTTGAAAAACATTTCGGCTTTCGACCCAAAGGGTGCTGGCCATCAGAAGGTGGTGTCAGTGAAGCCACCCTGAAAATGTTGGAAGAGGAGGGATTCAACTGGGCGGCCACCGGACAACAGGTGTTGAGTAACAGCCTGATGGCTGGAGGCGGGGATTCCCAGCTGCCCGATAACTGGGTGCACTCCGCATACCACGTCCAGGAGGGGCACCTCAACATGTTCTTTCGCGATGACGGCCTGTCGGATCTGATTGGATTCACCTATGGTGAGTGGCATGCCGATGATGCGGTCGGGGATCTGATCAATCACCTGGTCAATATCGCCGACTCCTGTAAAGGGGATCCGGATGCGGTGGTATCAATCATCATGGATGGAGAAAATGCCTGGGAATACTACCCTTACAACGGCAGCTACTTTCTCAATGCCATGTATGAAAGGTTGTCGCAGCATCCCCGCTTGAGACTGACCACCTTTTCCGAAGTGTTGGATCGACAGAAGAAACTCTCGCCAAGACTCTCCAAGCTGGTGGCCGGTAGCTGGGTTTATGGCACCTTTACCACCTGGATCGGTGATCGCGATAAGAATCGCGCCTGGGATATGTTGGGTGAGGCTAAAAAGGTTTATGACCAGGTCCTGGACACCAAGAATTTTTCCGATGACCAGCTGAGGGAAATTGAAAAGCAGTTGGCAATCTGTGAAGGTTCCGATTGGTTTTGGTGGTTCGGTGACTACAATCCCGAGTCCACCGTAAGCGATTTTGAACAACTGTTCCGCAGCCAGCTCTCTCATCTGTTCGAGCTGCTGGGTGAGGCAGTACCGGACTATCTTTCCGAAGTTTTTGCCGTAGGCAGCGGAGCGCCGGTGCAGGGCGGAGTGATGAAAAAGAATGATTAACACCAATACGAACTTGCGCAACAGTTCGCCGTCCATTGCCGGGAATGACCTATGAATGAGGCGGCCGACCCGCAGCTTCAACCTGTTCACAGCCTGTTGAAACGTCGCCGGGCCGGTGTACTGCTCCATGTCACCTCACTGCCAGGGCCTGCGACTGTAGGGGATCTGGGCAGCAATGCCTATCGCTTTGTCGATTTTCTGGTGGCCTCCGGGATGACCGTTTGGCAGATATTGCCAATTGGCCCAACCATGCATGATAACTCGCCCTATCAGAGCAGTTCAGTCTATGCGGGGAACCCCCGATTGATCAGCCTGGAGATGCTGCTTGAGCGGGGCTGGCTGGATGAGATGCCGGAAGCGCCGATCTCTGACGAGGAAAAGACCAACGCGATACATAACGCCGGCAAACGATTTCATGAGTCCGCCAGTGATGAGGAGCGCCATGATTATCAGCGCTTTATCGCCGAACAGAAACACTGGCTTGAAGATTACGCACTGTTCCAGGCTTTGAAACAGGAAGAGAGTGCCTGCTGGTGGGATTGGCATGTCACCCTACGGGATCGGAAACCACAGGCACTGGCTATGGCCAGAGCCAGACTCAAGTCGGTAATCCAGACGGTTTGTTTCGAACAGTATCTGTTCTACACCCAGTGGATGTGTCTCAAACAGTATGCCAACGAGCGGGGGATTCTGCTGTTTGGTGATGTGCCGATCTTCGTTGCGCACGACAGCGCCGAGGTGTGGGCCCATCGGGAGATTTTTGATCTGTTGGAGGATGGACATCCGCGGGTTGTTGCCGGTGTACCTCCGGACTATTTCTCTGAGACTGGACAGCGCTGGGGTAATCCCCTCTATTGCTGGGATAAGCTTTCTGAAGACAATTTCAGTTTCTGGGTGAATCGACTCAAAGCCCAATCCACCCTGTTTGATCTGCTGCGGATTGACCATTTCCGGGGATTTGAAGCCTATTGGGAAATACCCGCCGAGGAAGAGACCGCGGTGAACGGCCATTGGGTGGAGGCGCCGGGAGAGGAGCTGTTCGGGGTACTCTACCGGGAATTGCCTGAGCTGGAGCTGGTTGCAGAAGACCTGGGTGTCATCACCCCTGAGGTTGAAGCCTTACGCAAGGCCTGTGATCTACCCGGCATGAAGATTCTGCAGTTCGCCTTCTCCGGTGGCGCGGACAATCCCTATCTGCCTTTCCACCATACCAAGGATGCGGTGGTCTATACCGGAACCCACGATAACGATACCACCTTGGGCTGGTATACCGGCCTGGATGATCAATCCCGGGAATTTGTCGACGACTATCTGGGTAAACCAAGGGAGATCATGCCCTGGCCGATGATCCGTTCAGCTCTGGCGTCCCGGGCAAATCTGGCGATCATCCCGTTGCAGGATATACTGGGTCTCGACGGCAGCCATCGTATGAATACTCCGGGTACAACCGAAGGCAACTGGGATTGGCGATTCGATTGGGATATGGTCAAGCCGGAAACGGAATCCCGTTTAATGCATCGGGTAAAGATGTACGGCCGCTAATTGCTATAACCTATGCAGCACTTAGGCTTCAGACCTCAGGCTGTTCAGTACGGGCAAAAAAAAACCGCTTCGTCATTTCGTCGAAGCGGCTATACCAAAGGAGGATGGAGGAGATAAGCCACCAGAAAACGTGTTCTGGCTGACTTGATCATATTTCAACATTGCTACAGCTGGCTTTCATTGAGAAAAATCAATATAGGTGAAAATTCGCCTTCAGCGTGATCCAGTTCTCATTAATTGGCTGGGCCTGCATTTTCCCTTTTGATGAGTCAGTTGGCAGCTTTGATCCTCAGTGAATCTGGGGTAGCCTATCGGCAGTCACACTGATGATGACATGGATAAAACGGATTTTGTCAGAGAGGGAATTCGATCTGCGATCACTATTGGGCCGCTCTCCATGGCGCTCCTTCGCACTCCCTTTCATACCATTTCAAAAAGCGCCTTAGTGCACTGAAGAGATTGTCGTTCAACGCTTCGGCCTGATTGATACGACAGATTCGCGAGACGAATCGTTTGGCATCCACCTGTTCAAGCCTTTCGAAGCGTGGTGCTGTTTAAAGGACGAGCGCAGCGGTATTCTCAATGGGTTAATCGATAGTGTCTTAGGCAATTAAAAAGGTTGATATAGCCCCTGTTTACGAATCTCTATGGAGGAGAACTTTCGGCAGTTGCCGAATCATGGTAGTCCATTGTTTCGCTTGAGAAGTGATGGACTACCTTTTTTTTGCCTGGAATTTTCCTACCGGCCCGGCCACTCGAACAGATTGGGTCTGTTTGCTGCGGATGGCCTTACCAATGATTTTCAGAAATCCGCTTGATCCCAGCCGCTGGCATCACCACAACCAATCCAGCTATGAAGTCTGTGGGTGAGGGGCTTTTTCGAGTATCATTACCCCTTTCCAAATCTAAGACATAGGCTTGACGATGTTGATTCTCCGTGGCGCCCCAGCACTTTCCGATTTTCGCCTGCAAAAACTGACCAAACGGCTTTCGGAGCAACTTGGTGTTGCGGTGGATCTGGTATCTGAATATCTCCATTTTGCCAATGTGGAGCAGTCCCTGGAGACTGAAGAGAAGGCGGTTTTGGAGACAATTCTGCGCTATGGTCCGTCACTGCCTGCCAGAACACCGAGTGGCACCCTGTTACTGGTCGTACCCCGGCCGGGTACCCTCTCTCCCTGGTCATCCAAGGCGACCGATATCGCTCACCATTGTGGCCTGGAGAAGGTGCAAAGGATCGAACGCGGTATTGGCCACTATCTGAGTATCGAAGGAGAGCCGCTCAACAGTGAGCAGTTTATGCAGGCCGCTGCACTGCTGCATGACCGTATGACAGAGAGTGTGCTGTCGGATGCGGAGGATGCCACCTGCCTGTTCCAGCAGGCAGAACCAGCTGAGTACAAACAGGTGGATGTCATCAAAGGCGGACTGGATGCCCTGAAGCGTGCCAATCAGAGTCTGGGGCTGGCCCTGTCAGAGGATGAGATTGAGTACCTGGTTGAGAGTTTTCAGTCGCTGCAGCGCAATCCAACGGATGTCGAGCTGATGATGTTTGCCCAGGCGAATTCAGAGCACTGTCGACATAAGATCTTCAATGCTGACTGGGTGATCGACGGCGAGTCCCAGCCCCACTCTCTGTTCAAGATGATTCGCAATACCACTCAGGTCTCCCCCACGGGTGTGCTTTCGGCCTATAAAGACAATGCGGCGGTAATACAGGGGCCGGATGCGGAACGCTTTGTGCTCGACCCGGAAAGCCTCAACTACGGTTATGGGCAGGAGGAGATCAACATTCTGATGAAAGTTGAGACCCATAATCACCCGACTGCTATCTCGCCGGATCCAGGTGCGGCAACCGGTTCCGGCGGTGAGATCCGTGATGAAGGTGCAACGGGTAAGGGCTCCAAACCCAAAGCCGGTCTGTGTGGGTTCTCCGTCTCCAATCTGAAACTTCCCGATGCCGAGATGCCCTGGGAGGTGGAATACGGCAAACCGGGACGCATCGTTTCGGCGCTGGATATCATGCTGGAGGGACCGATCGGCGCTGCGTCATTCAATAATGAATTCGGACGCCCCAATCTGTGCGGCTATTTTCGAACTTACGAGGCTGAAGTGCCTGGTCCTGATGGGGCAGAAGTTCGCGGTTACCACAAACCGATCATGCTGGCAGGCGGGGTGGGCAACATCCGAAAGGAGCATATTGAAAAACACTCATTCCCCAGCGGCTCTCCGCTGATTGTGCTGGGTGGACCGGCGATGCTGATCGGGCTGGGTGGTGGCGCCGCTTCCAGTATGGCCAGCGGTACCTCGGCTGAGGATCTCGATTTTGCTTCGGTACAGCGTTCGAATCCGGAGATGGAGCGTCGTTGTCAGGAAGTGATCGATGCCTGTTGGGCCCGGGGTGAGGAGAATCCCATCCTGTTTATTCACGATGTGGGTGCCGGGGGGCTCTCCAACGCCTTGCCTGAGCTGGTCCATGATGCCGGGCTGGGTGGGCAGTTTGAGCTGCGGGCCGTACCCAATGACGACCTGGGCATGTCACCGATGGAGATCTGGTGTAACGAATCCCAGGAACGCTATGTGATGGCGGTCGATGTGAACAAGCTGGAAGCGTTCAAGGCGATCTGTGAGCGGGAGCGATGCCCCTATGCCGTGGTGGGAGAGGCCGTTGATGAACAGCAGCTGATCCTCGGCGATGCCCATTTCGACAACAATCCCATCGATATCCCGATGAATCTGCTGTTTGGCAAACCGCCGCGTATGCTTAAGGATGTTCGTCGCAAGACGTTTCAAAAACCCGAACTCGATTTTACCGATATCGATCTGAACGAGGCGGCTCTGCGGGTGTTGCAACTACCGACCGTGGCCAACAAGACCTTTCTGATCACTATCGGTGATCGTTCGATCACCGGCATGGTGACCCGTGATCAGATGGTTGGACCCTGGCAGGTGCCGGTAGCGGATGTGGCGGTCACCACCTCCGGTCTGATGGGTTACACCGGTGAGGCGATGGCGATGGGCGAGCGAACGCCACTGGCGCTGCTGGATGCACCGGCCTCCGGACGCATGGCCATCGGCGAGGCGATTACCAATATCGCCGCATCGGCCATCGCCCAGCTGTCCGACATCAAACTCTCAGCCAACTGGATGGCGCCCGCCGGCCATCCCGGTGAGGATGCGAAGCTGTATGACACGGTCAAGGCTGTCGGCATGGAACTCTGTCCCGCACTGGGCATTGCCATACCGGTCGGTAAGGACTCCATGTCGATGAAAACCGTCTGGCAGGAGCAGGGTGAGGAGCGGGCCGTAACCGCACCGATCTCGTTGATCATTTCTGCCTTTGCACCGGTTACCGATGTGCGTCGCACTCTTACACCCCAGTTACGCAGCGACCTCGGTGATACCGATCTGATTCTGATCGATCTGGGTAAGGGGATGAATCGGTTGGGTGCCTCGGCGCTGGCACAGGTCTATCAACAGATTGGTCACCATGGTGCGGACCTGGATGATCCTGCCGCCATGCAGCGATTTTTCAATCTGATTCAGGAGCTGAACCAGAGCAACCTGCTACTGGCCTACCATGATCGCTCCGATGGCGGTCTGTTTGCTCTGGTTTGTGAAATGGCGTTTGCCGGCCATTGCGGGGTGAGCATCGATATCGATGATCTGGGAGAGGAGGATTGCGCGGTTCTGTTCAACGAGGAACTTGGCGCAGTTATCCAGGTACGCCACAACGATACCGATGATGTCCTGAAAATGCTCAGCGATGCGGGACTGGGGCGCTGCAGCCATGTGATCGGCACCCTCAACAGCGATGATCGGATTGAATTCAATCGATCGGGCAGTCCGGTCGTGGCGGATCAGCGCAAGGTCTTTCAACAGGCCTGGTCGGAAACCAGCCGCCGGATGCAGGCCTTGCGGGACAACCCCGAGTGTGCGGATGAGGAGTATCAACGACTTGAGGAGGCGGATCCAGGTATTCAGGTCAGCCTCAGCTTTGATCCGGAAGAGGATGTGGCCGCACCGATGATCGCCAGTGGAGTCAGACCGGCGATGGCCATCCTGCGGGAGCAGGGGGTCAATGGTCAGCTGGAGATGGCGGCCGCCTTTTACCGCGCAGGCTTCGAATGTGTGGATGTGCATATGTCCGATATCATCGAAGGCCGAAGTCGACTCGATCAGTTCAAAGGTCTGGTGGCCTGTGGTGGATTCTCCTACGGTGATGTGCTCGGCGCCGGTGAGGGTTGGGCCAAATCGGTACTGTTCAACGAGCGGGCGAGGGAGACCTTTGCGGATTTCTTCAACCGTTCCGACAGCTTTGCACTGGGGGTCTGTAACGGCTGCCAGATGCTATCCAATCTGCATGAGCTGATTCCGGGTACCGAGCATTGGCCCCACTTCGTGCGAAATCGATCCGAACAGTTTGAAGCCAGATTTGTCACCGTTGAAGTGACTGAATCACCCTCTATCCTGTTGGCCGGCATGCAGGGCTCCCGTCTGCCGATCGCGGTGGCACATGGTGAGGGGCGGGCCGAGTTCCGCAGTCAGGAACAGTTGTCACAGGCCCGTGAGCTGATGGCCCTGCGCTATCTGGAGAACAGTGGTGATGTGGCGAGCCGATATCCGGCCAATCCGAATGGATCCCCTGAAGGCATGACCGGTTTTTGCAGCCGGGATGGTCGGGTCACCATCATGATGCCCCATCCGGAGCGGGTAACCCGAACGGTTCAGCACTCCTGGCATCCGGATGGGTGGGGAGAGGATGCCCCCTGGCTGCGCCTGTTCCGAAACGCCCGCCGCTGGGTGGAGTGATCAGCGGTTGGGCGGCTTGAGCCACTGACAATCACCAAGTCTTTGTCATTTCAACTCAGCAGGTTGCTGAAATACCAGCAAAAATCTGCTTGTTGATTGTGCTCTGGCCGGCAAAGCAGTCCTATATTTTGAAGCTGTTCAGTAACCAGCTCTTTGTTCAAAATGAGCTAAATCAATAGAGTTAGTAATGCTCTCCCGAGATGCTGGTAAGCTGTTCATAAACAAAGTAAAGTAACATCGCTCGATGCCACTGCATTGAGCCCGAAGAATTTAAAAACAAGCCATCAAGGATGACATCGCAGGATCATTGGGATGTGGTCGTTACAGCTTGAGATAAGCGCTGATTTGATCGACGTCATCGACCTTATCTAAACTTATCGAGTCAACACTCTGAAGGAACATCATGAAGACATACGATACAGATGTACTGATTATTGGCGCCGGGCCGGCCGGTGCCACGGCTGCCGCGCTGATTCACAAAGCTGGATTCAACTGCATGATGGTTGAGAAGCAGCGGTTTCCACGGTTTGTGATCGGTGAGAGCCTTTTGCCTCACTGCATGGATCTGCTCGAAGAGGCTGACCTGCTTGGAGTTGTTCAGGATCAGAAATTCATGGTTAAGGATGGCGCGGTTTTCAAACGCGGTGATGAGACCTGTACCTTCCAGTTCTCACAACAGTTCACCCAAGGCTGGAAGTATACCTATCAGGTACCTCGTGAGGATTTTGATAAGGTGTTGGCCGAAAGTGTCGAAGCCCGTGGTGTTCCTGTGCTCTGGGGCCACGGTGTCACCGACGTGAACTTCGCTGATGATGGCAGCTCCACCACGATGCTGGAGGATGAGCAGGGTGAACAGGCCAGTATAACGGCCCGGTTTATTCTGGATGGCAGCGGCTATGGCCGGGTACTGCCCCGTCTGCTGGATCTCGATGAGAACTCCATGCTACCGCTGCGTGAGTCCTACTTTACCCATGTCACCGGTGACATTCGCCCGGAAGGGGACGGGGAGGGCCGGATCTGGATCTGTTCCCTGGACGATCCGGATAACGCCTGGATGTGGATCATCCCGTTTTCAAATGGTAAAACCTCGGTTGGCGTGGTCGCCAAGCCAGACTTTCTGGCCCGCTATCCAGAGGATCCGGATGAGAAGCTGCGGGCGATCATCGACGATAACAAGAATACCAGAGGGCGTCTGAAAGACGCCGAGTTCACCTTTCCGGTAAGGCGAATCAATGGCTATTCCATATCCGCCAAAAAGCTGCATGGCAAAGGTTTTGCGTTGATGGGTAATGCCACCGAATTCCTCGATCCGGTCTTTTCATCCGGCGTCACTCTGGCGCTGGAGTCATCCAATCGGGCAGCAAAGACCCTGATCCGTCAACTCCAGGGCGAAAGTGTGGATTGGCAGACAGACTATGCGGATCACCTGATGATGGGTGTGGATACCTTCAGGACCTTTGTCACCGCCTGGTACGACAATCGCCTGCCGACCATCTTCTACAGTGCCGTCAAACCGGATGAGTTGCAGGATCAGATCTGTTCAGTACTCGCCGGATATGTCTGGGATCACGACAATCCCTGTGTGCGGGACCATCAGCGGACCGTCACGGTGATTGCCAAGGCCTGCGCCCAGTACGGCTGAGCTAAGCCACCCGGTATGCCGTTCGGCATACCGGGTAGAATCCAACAAACACGATACATACCGACACGGATTTCTACCCGGGTCGAACCGTGCTATGGCACTCTCTGCCACGTCTTCTGAAATAGCTTCCTGGTTTTATGTGACGCGATTGAGCATGCGCTGGCTGCGAATCAGTCTGGACCAGCTCTTACCGGTATTGAACCAGAGGATATACCAAGCTTCGATGATCATACGGGGCAGTAGCAGCGGACTGAACCTGAGTGCTGCTTCGCTGGCACAGAGTTGATGATTCAGGCTGAGGCTGGTGGCGATGGTACTGATACGTGCCAGATGATAGCGATTGCTGATCAACGCCACCGGATAGGCATCCTGCTGCGACAGCATGGTTCTGGCATGCTGCAGATTTTCCAGGGTGTTCTGGGACTGTTGCTCCAAGCGCAGGCGTGACTCCCCGATGCCTTTGCCGATCAGATAATCCCGGCCGGCCTGTGCTTCAGTGAGATTCTCTCCCGGCGCGGCGCCTCCCACCAGCAGCAGGGTCGATTGCGGATTGTTCCGCATCAGCTCGAGGGTTTTTTCCAGTCGCAGGTGGTAATCCTGGTCTATGCCCTGTTTGGTCAGTCGCTTACCGAAGACCAGGAGACTGTCACAATCGCACTCATTGGGTGCAGACTTTGCGGTGCGGTAGACATAGATCAGGCTGATCAGCAGCGGGATACCGATACCGACGATCAGTAGTATCAGGGAGAGGCCGAAGGTCCAGAGTCCATCCCAATCGATTGCGCCCCGTTCAGGGTCGAATTGCATGGCTTAGGCTGAGAGCTGTGTGCTATTGAATCCATCCCCGTGCATTGGCATGCACGGGGACAGGGGACAACTTACATCGCGATCAAGCGTTGTTGAATGGCGTTATCCAGATTAACGATCCACTTGTTGTACTGCTTGTTGATCTTGGAACCGTCATATTTCAGACCATTACTGCTTTTGTAAACAATGCTGTAGGTCTTCTTGTTGAAGGGAATATCCACAGAAGCGGTGGTGCCGCGCAGCATGATGGATGCAACGATATGGCCTGGTTTCACCTCTTTCATGCGCCAACCAAGACCAGCACCGGCAGACATAATGGCTTTTTTGATGTTGGTGGAAGTGGTTTTGCCTATGGTGTTAACCGGAGAATCCTGCACATTGTAGATCGGCTCGGTACGACAGCCCATCAATCCGAGGGTGAATACCAGCAGCGAAATGAACAACAGGTTTTTTATAGAGACTTTTTTCATATCGGGACTCCCTTACGACAGTGGTTTATTGCAATAGTATATAGAAAATCTTTGTATCTGTTCTCTACCTGAATTCATGGTTTCAGGTTGTTTTCAGGGCTGTAATCCATGTGCTCTATTGAGCGGCATGTTTGCGTGGATCAGCCAGTATGCCGAGACTGCGGAATAGTCCCTGGAGGTATAACCCTCTTTTTATCAACCGCCAGGCAATCATTCGCACTATACGCCAGGTGTCTGTCCAGGGTTTGTAGTGGCTTTGGCGTCTACCTACATGATAGATCGACTCGACAGGTACCGATACACTATAAAAGCTGTGGCTTGCCGCTTCAATGACAATTTCACTTTCAAAAACAAAACCTTTTTCTTTTGAGGTGTTTAGGCGTACATCCCTAAGTAAGTCAAAGGGGTAGAGACGAAATCCTGACTGGGAATCGGTCACCGGGTAACCGGCTGCCCAGGAGACCCAGAAATCGGCAAAGCGGTTGGCGAACAGACGCAGTTTTGGCGCGTTGTGGCGCTGTTTCAAGCGGGCGGCAATGATGATGCTGTTTGGATTGGCGTGGGCCGCACCGATCAGTTGGGGAATCTCGGCCGGATTGTGTTGACCATCTCCATCCAGGGTGATGATCATCTCCGCATTGAGCTTGATGGCATGGTCGAAGCCGCTCTGCAGAGCTGTCGCTTTGCCCTGATTCTGTTCATGCCTCAGCAGATGGACATTGAGGCCTTCGAGCTGACTCTGGCTGTCATCTGAAGAGCCGTCATCGACAATGATCACATTTTCCGTCTGCTGCAGGGCCGCCATGGCCACATCCCGGATGGTTGCGGATTCATTGTAGACTGGAATAACGACTGCGGTTTGCATCTTGATAGGCCCTGATCAGGCCATTGCCCCGTTGATTGAGATCACCTGGCCTGAAATATAGGCTGCCTCATCAGAGGCCAGAAAGCCTACCAGAGCGGCAACCTCATCGGGGGTACCGGCCCGTTTCATCGGTACGATCTGTTTGATGGTGTCAACATTGAAAGCGGATGATGTCATGCTGCCTTCAATAATGCCTGGGGCAACCGCATTGGCTGTAACCCCGCGAGAGGCCAACTCCAATGACAGGGATTTGATTGCGCCATGCAGCCCGGCCTTGGCGGCTGCGTAGTTAGCCTGTCCCCGGTTGCCCATCACACCGGCAATCGAGGAGAGTGCAATCACTCTTCCCCAGCGGGTTGCCAGCATCGGTAATAACAGGGGTTGGGCAACATTGTAGAAGCCGCTGAGGGAGACATCGATCACCCGTTGCCACTGGTCCGGCTGCATGCCTGCCAGGGGGGCGTCGTCATGTATCCCCGCATTGTGAATGAGTGTCTGTATGGGGCCGGATTCGAGCAGCTTCTCCAGGGTTTGGCGAGCCGCCTCGCCGTCCCGGATGTCGAACACGCAGGTCTCCGCACTGCCGCCGGATTGACGAATCGATTCAACCACCGCCTCGGCTCGGTCGGGATTGCTGTTGGCATGCACGATGACATGGGTTTCAGGCGAACTCAGCTGTCGACAGATTGCCGAACCGATATCCCCGCTGCCCCCTGTGACCAAGGCTCGCTTCACTGATTTTGCTCCGAATGTACGATCACCGCTGCTCTTCCCTCTGCTACCAGGACGGATTCAGTTTTGAGGACGAAATCATAGAGCATGTTGCCGCTGTCGGCCAGCAACTGTGTTGCCTGGATCTGGAGTGGGGCATCGAGCTCATCCAGATAGCGGATATGCAGTTTTACGCCACGCAAACTGACCAGATAGCCACCGGGTTGCTGTTGTCCCGATTGTCTGGCCAGCAGTCCGCCATGCAGGGCCATCGTTTGAGCACCATACTCGGCCGCATGCACCGCTGACAGTCGGCCGTTGCTGCGCAAGGGATTGTCACTGTTGCGATGGCTTGATGTTTGGCATTGGATCTTGGTTTCGTCCCAATCGACCACCTTCTCAATCAGCCGCATATCCCCCCCATGGGGAAGCAGGGTGTAGAGTTCGTCACCCTCAAGTGAGCGCGCTAGCATGGAAGCAGTTCCGACTGCAGGTTCAAGCCTGGCAGGTAGGTTAGGGTGATGTTCGCAGCGTGACTCTGCGCAATGGCTTGCAGAATCGGCAGACTGCGGGCAGATGGAGCTGAAAGTCGGAGTGTTTCCAGCGCTGGTTTCGACATCCTGCTCTCTTCCCCATCCGGCACAGTGCTCAGGTTGAGTCTGGCAATTCCTCTTTCGCTCTCTGCCGTCAGCAGCATGGCGATGGAAAAGGGTTCGCCAATGGGCATGAACGGTTGCAGCAGTTCCGGTGGTGGTTGGTCGTAACAGACCAGCAACACCGGCACCCGCTCTACCACGGCTTGTACAGCGGCTTCCATCAGACCGGCCGCAAAGCTGCCGTTCAAACCGCCCAGACTCGACGACCCCTGCCGGGAGCCTGCGCCGATCGACCAGTAACCTGCCGGTGCATTATGCACTGAGTTGTGGAACTGGGTCGGAGACACCGGTCGTCCCTCCTCAGTCAGAGCAAGACAGATCTGATCGATGATGTCCAGGTCACCTTCTGAAGAGCTGAATACCGATGCCAGCGTCTCCGTGCCGGTGAGATCCTGCAGCGCCTCTTCAGCCGCCTGCAGGGCGATCTTGATCGTTCGCGTGGTACGGCGGCGCTCGTTGGGTTTCAGCATCGAGGGTTTGAGTGGGGGCAGTTCGCCACCCTGATAGTCTGCCTCACTCTGCAGCAGCGCAGTTGCCTCCTGCCAGTTGCCGATCCCCTGGGCCACGACGCCGATCTTCTTTATGGTTACGGAAATCATGACGCCGCTCCGAAAATCAGGCTGCAGTTATTGCCACCGAAGCCAAACGAATTGCTCAGAACATGGCGTAACTCACGCTGCTCCGGATTGAGCAGAATATTCGCCCCCAGGGAATCATCCTGTTGTCTGGTTTGCAGACTCTGTGGCAACAGACCATCCTGCAGACAGAGCAGGGCGAAGATAGACTCGGTGATTCCCGCCGCTCCCAGGGTATGGCCGGTGAATCCCTTGGTGGAGCTGCAGGGGGTCAGATTACCGAACAGTCCGCAGACAGCGTTATCCTCCGAAGCATCGTTACTCCGGGTGGCGGTGCCGTGCAGATTGATGTAGTCGATGTCGCCGATCTCGAGGCCAGCCCGCTGGAGAGCCTGTTGCATGGCATGGCGCGCCCCAGCGCCCTCTGGGTGGGGAGTCGACATATGGTGAGCGTCCGAGCTTTCACCATAGCCGATCAGGGACGGAGATGAATCGCCATCCTGTGGTTTTTCAAGCAGGGCGAAACCCGCACCCTCACCGATGTTGATGCCATTGCGCTGCCCATCCCAGGGACGGCAAGGCTCGGCCGAGACCAGATCAAGCGCATTGAACCCGTAGAGGGTTGTCAGGCAGAGGGAATCGACACCGCCGACAATCGCTGCATCACAGACTCCGGCAGTCATATAGCGGTAAGCAGCGGCAAATACCTTGGCGCTGGAAGAGCAGGCTGTGGAGATGGCGATCGCCGTGCCATTCAGGCCCAGGTAGTCACGTATAAAGTGGCTCGATGAAGCAATATTATGGGTATATTGAGGTGTGAACTCGGCTGGTAAAGCGTCATTGATACGTGTCCGGTAGGCCGCTTCTGTGGTGGCAATACCGGAGGTGCTGGTGCCCATGAAAACGCCGATACGATCCGCGCCATATCGCTCCACTGCCTGTTTGACCGCCGGCAGGAAGTCGTCCTGCTGCAGGGCCAGCTGTGCCAGACGATTGTTGCGGCAATCGTAGTCCGACACGCGCTCCTCCAGTGGCATATCCTCCAGTCCGGAAACCCGTCCGATCCAGGTGGCGAGATCCACATTCTCCAGGTCACAGGGCTGCAGACCGCTTCTACCAGTGCGCAGTGCCTCCAGGGATGCTGTTTTGCCACACCCCAGCGCATTGGTCAGGGTAAAATGGGATATCGATAAGGGGGTCATTTTAGAGCCTGTAATCTATTTTGTTCATTTAATTCAGTCGTCTGTTCGGCAGTGAATCGCAGTCGTCGAATCTTTCAGCAACTATCCAATCCTGAAATCAAAGCAGATGCAGAGCAATTGTCTGTTGTGGTTTTTCTGCATCGACCAGGCTGTTCTTCTCGCGCCGCCAATGGCCCATACTCAGACGCACCAGGAGCCACAGAAATAGGCTGAATCGGCCCTTTCTAATGGTACTTTGTTCTGATGCCTTAAGTCGAAGCTAGCTATTATGCGAGCCGTGGCAAAATATGACAATGTTATATACATCCTGTAATTAACAAATATAGCCTTGTAATCCGTTGCCTTAGAGGCAGTTGTGTAAAGAAGTTATCGAAGCAGCTATCCAGTTTACTGGTTCATTTGATCGCTTTCAGGAAATTGATCAACTGTTCTCGTGGCAATTTTCCGGTGGAGTTTCTCGGCAGTGACTCCACGAAATGGAGTGGTCTGGGTAGAAATGCCGCATCGATCGATTGAGCAAGCTGATGGAGCACCTCCTGCTTGCTGAGTGATGGGGCCACCACCAGCGCGCTCAGCCGCTGTTTCTCATTGTTTGGATTCTCAGGAGGGACGAAGACCCCATCGATCACTCCGGGTATGGCCAGCAGCTTCTGGTTCAGGTCGCCGAGCGAGGCCCGTTTGCCGGCGATCTTCAGCATATCGTTATTGCGCCCCAGCAGTCTGAAACGACCACTGGTGAGGATCTCGATATTGTCGTTGAGCACTACCGGGTGCGGGAGATGTCCCCCACTGGCATAGGTCTGGTTGCCCTGCTGTTCCATTTCGATGCCATCATAGAGGATCCAGCACTCATCCTTGAGGGTGTGCCGGCTGGCGATCGAGCCGGTTTCGGTGGAACCGTAGATCTCATAGATCTCGGTTTGCAGTTGCTGCTCCGCCTCGGCGGCGAGCTCTCTGCTGAGCGGCGCCGTGGCTGAGATGATGAAGGAGATCTCCGGCCAGCTGATACCGGCGTCCAGGCAGGCCCGCAGGTGGAGTGGCGTGGTGATCAGAACCCTCGGCGCTGAAGTGAGTGCCAGATCAGCCGCGATGTCCGCTGGAAACAGCGGTCGTCCGGTATGTACCGCGATACCCCCTTGCCAGGGGAAAAAGATCGATGTGGCCAGTCCATACATGTGTTGGGCAGGTACTGTCGCCACCAGTGATGAGACAGAACGGGAGAGGAAGGGAAAGCGCTGCAATGCACTGTCGGCTTCCGCCTTCAGTTCTCCCCAGCTCTTGGGATTGGGTTTAGGTGTACCGGTAGAACCTGAAGTATAGAGAATGGCAACCTGACGTTCCGCTTCAATCTGTTCCGGCAGGGCAATCGAGTCACTGTTCCGGGCGTTCAGCAGTTCTGTGTAGAGCAGTTGTCTGGCTTGTATACCCTGCTGCAATTGATCGGTCAGGCAGTAGCCGTCACGGCTCTTGATCAACAGACTGTTCACTGCCCCCGGGGTGTTGTTGGATGGCATCAGGGTAACCTGCTGACGCACAATCGCGGCGGCAAAGCTGACCGCAAAGTGATAGCGGTCTTCACACAGATTCACCACCTCTCCGGCCTCAGGCAGCTGGGCTGCCAGCTTGGCCACATCCTGATAAAACTGGGCCGCCGAGATGCCGGCACCGCGGTGCCAGGCGGCGAGCTGCTGAGGATGGTGTGCCAGCATGCTGCAATGAATTGGGCTGTTTAAAGCAGGCTGCGCCATTCAATTCTCCGGACCAGTCGAACAAAATTCAAAAAACCGGGATGCTCAAGGTGGGGCAGTTTTCGCTCCCTAATACGATATTCGATGAGTAATCCCGCAATAACAAGTAGATAGTTTACAAAGTTGGTGAAAAGTGACCAGGTTTCTGAATCAGCAAAAAGCGCCAGAAGGGCACTCTCAACCGTCAAAAACGCAAACATGCCGGACCAGAACAGGGTGACACGCCGGGTGTATAAACGCTCATAGTCGTTCAACTCCCGCTCATCTTTGTGCAGCAACTCCGCAAAGCGGGTGATCAATGGCGTCTGTCCAGGCAGCAGGGTCATGGTAAACAGTGTAAACAGGCTACCGTTGATAGCTATCGGCGGCAATTTCAAAAGTTGAATCGTGTCAGGCTGTATCAACAGTAACCAGGCGATACCGAGCAGAGCGATGGCGATGATCACCCAGCCAATAAGCCGGCCCTTGATCAGTTCGAGTCCACCCCAGTTTGCCAACAGCAGCAGCAGGATCAGGCTGGGGGCGATCAGGCTGTCACTGACGACACCGAAATGGAGCACCAGGGGATAGGCGATCGCCAGCAGCAACAAGCCGATATGGGCAAGTCTGCGCAACGGATCGTTCGATGTGGACTGGACTCCGTTCATTATTTTTCGTAGCTCAGCCGCAGGCTTATGACACTATTTAGTCAAAACCTGAGCTTGGTCCTTTAACTCTATGAATTTATTCGGGACAAGGCGTAAGTGGCAAGATAGCTCATTACAACGCCGATCGCGACTGTCAGGCCGATCGCGTGCAACACGGGAATCGAAGAACTGGCAAGGATCGCAAACACGCCGGCTGTGCTCAGGGCACAAACACTCAAGGCATGCAGGGTCAAAAGTGCATCGCCCTGCTGCTGTTCACGACGGCCAAAAAACAGGCTGTAATCCAGACCAATGCCCAACACCAGCATCAGTGAGATCAGATGAAACAGGTTCAGGGCTTCACCCAACAAATGTAACACACCCACACTGGCCAGAATAGCCAGGGCGATGGGTATCAGGGTGGTCAGCGCCCGTTTCAACGAGCCCAGGCCAATCCACAACAGGATCAACATCAGACCACAGCCGAGGGCCACCCGCTGCAGGGTCTGTTGTCTGAAATCCCCCACCAGGCCACTCACCTCCTGCTTCAGGTTCAGATAACTCACCTCAGGAAGGTTTGCCTCAACATAGGTCTTAATCTGCTCGGGATCGGCAACAGTTTGCAGGGGGATCAGAGCGAACCAGGCCGATTGACCCTCGCGGATCATGCTCTCCAGACGGGTTTTCAACTCGCTCGACATGGCCTCCGCATAGCTGAGGGGAGGCAGGTTGCGGCTCTGTTCGATCTCTGTGATAAACGGATCGAAGGCGGCCTTGCGAAACGGCAGTCCCTGCATGGCCTGCTGCAGATTGTCCGAGAGCCCGTGCCGATCGGGCAGTGATTGTTGCCTGACTCTCTGTTGCTGCACACTGGGGAGATAATCACTGGGGAGTGAGATGTCGATCAACGAAGCGCCTGCCGGATCCTGCTGCAGATGCTGGCGTAGCGCTTCACTGCGCTGCAGCAGCTGTTGTGGATCCTCCCCTTGGATCAGCAACAGGTGGCTGGGATCGCTGGTGCTGAAATGTTGGCGAAGTTGCCGATCCTGCTCCAGCAATGCCTTGGGCAGTGGGGAGAAGGTGGCAATATCATCCTGCCAGAGCGGCTTCGAGGAGAGCAGCAGAGTGGTCAGGCTGATCACCGCTAATGCAAGCATCACCAGTGAGGGCCAGATCTTCCTTTTGAGCATCACACTGAGCAGCGTCATGCCTCTTGGCTGAGGCGGTGAGAAGGGCTGGGGAAAGACTCTCGGCAGCAGTAGGCGGCTGGTCAATGCGGCAGTCAGCAGACCGGTCAGGGTGAACAGGCCCAGTTGACGCAGCCCAATGAAATCGGTGGTCAACAGCACCAGATAGGCGATGCAGGTGGTGATGACCCCCAGGCGCAGGGTTCGCCAGATCGACAGCATGGTGCTGTTTACCGGCTCGGAGTGACGAAGATGACTGAACAGATGGATCGGGTAGTCCAGTGTCACTCCAAGCAGAGTGATGCCGAATGCCAGGGTGATGCCGTGCAACTCACCAAACACAAGCTGACAGACGATGGCTCCGACCAACAGGGCACTCAGCAGCGGCAGGGCGGCAAACAGCAGATAGGGGAGAAACCGGTAGGCACTGAACAACAGCAGGGCGATCAGTGCCGAGGCGACCATGCTGAGCGTCTGGGTCTCATAGTGGATGACAGCCCTGGATTGCACGCCGAAAACGCCAGGGCCGCTGATGATCAATTGATGTCCGGCATCGTTATCGAGACGGGCAAACTCATCCTGCAGATAGGCGAGAACCGCCTGCTGCTCATCGAGTTCGAGTCCCCCGGCCCGGGTCTGTACCAGCAGCAGGGCCATCTCCCCCTGCTTCGACTGCCAGACACCCTGTTCCCGGTGGATGCTCTGTTCGGCCAACCAACTGCGCAGCATGGTCTGGTAACTGCCCATCGGATCGGCTGCCAGAAGACCCTTGAATGGGGAGGGGAAGGGGGCTTTCAGCTCCTCCAGACGCTGCATCAGCGCTCTATTGAGGCTTTCCACGCTGAATGCCGAAGCCTCGATCCCGGGTGAGATCAGGTAACGGTATTTGAAAAGCAGCGGATCGATCTGCAATGCCCCTGGCGCACCGTTTTCAACCCGGCTGAGCAGGGGGCTGTTGCGTAAACGGGCTGTCAGTTGTTGACTGAGACTGGCGCGGGATGCCGCATCGCCTTGCGTGATCGCCAGCAATAGCAGCCGGTTGGCCGGACCCTGATTGATCTCATTCAGCAGTATCCGCTGGTCTGCGGCTGTGCCCTCCGGCAGAAACAGGCTCATGTCGGTACGCAAGGAGACCTGACTGAACACCCACCAACTGCAGAGTGCCAGTGCAGCAAGCCAGGCCAGCAGGGTGTCTATTCGGATGGTCATTATTGGCTCATGCTATCGTTAGGGCTTGCAGAGGACCAGTCGACACTCATTCCCCGATGGGCATCAGTTGGGTGATGATCTGATCACCGTTGCTCTCGACCACCAGATAGCGTTCGATCTGCAGCGCTGTTCCTGAGATCTCTATGCGGGTGATCTTGTTGTCCAGTGCCCCCTCTTTGGGCGTCAGATTCAGGCTCCAGGCATCCCGGCTACCGGTCAGTTCGGGCTTGAAGTAGCGTTCGAGTGTCTCCCGGTCGCCACCCAATACCGAGCGGAAGGAGGCGCTGAAAGCCAGCAGTTCCGGGATGTTGTCCAGCAGTAGAACCTGCTGCTGCTGGTTCCGCCACAGGGTCAGCCGATTTCCCTCGATCTCATATTTGGTGCTGCTCGGTGGTGCAAGGGTTCTGACCAATCGGTCGGGTGGCTGAAACAGCAGGGTGCCCTGTTGTTCGATCGGTTGATCGAGCAGGGTGAGTTGGCGTGTTTCGGTGAAACGGGCCTGCCGTTCGCCAGACGACTGCCACTGTTGCATCAGATAGTCCAAGGACCAGAGCGGTTCTTCGGCCGCTGCCGGTAAGCTCAGACTGAACAGCAGCAGAACGAGTGGCAGAGAGGTGATCCCAGACCTATTCAGAGGCATCGTCACGCCCCCAGAAGTCGTAGAAATTAAACCAGTTGTAGGGTGCGTGACGGGCATAGTGCTCCAATCTGTCCGCATAGCGCTGGGTCCAGGATTGCAACATCTCCTCCCGACGTCCCCGTTCAAGTTCCACCCGATCGGTAAAATGCTCCATACGGATCTGATAGCGGTTTCCCCCTAGGTAGAGTCCGAAGAAGAGAAATACCGGACACTTCATGATCGAGGCAAGCAGCATCGGGCCCTGGGGAAAGGTGGTCTCCCGGCCGAGAAACTGGCACTGCACGGTTTTGTTGGGATCGGTGACCCGGTCACCCAGCAGACCGAGGATGCCGCCCTGATCGACCACCTCCTGGGCTTTGATCAGGGTATCCGGTCGGCCCAGCTCGATGATGCTGTCGACGAGCGATGGGTTCAGCTCGGAGAAGACCTGCATCATCATCTCGTTGTGTTGAGGATACATGAGGATCTTCAGCGGCAGTTCCCGTTTTGTGATGGCCGTGGCGCGAAGAATCTCAAAACTGCCAAGATGGGAGCCGAGCAGAATACAGCCCTGATTGGCGTCCAGATGTTGGGCGATCAGCTTGTGGTTGTGGATCTCCAGATCGAAGTAGTCATAGCGATCCGCCATCAGGAATACCCGGTCCAGGATGGTGGCTGAGAAGGTGTGTATGTGTTTGGCGTTATCGAGCAGGTTGGCAGGGCGGTCCAGGGTAAGATTGAGGTAATCGGTCGAGGCACGCCGCTGGGTGGATCCGGTGATCAGGAAGTAGAGGGTGATCGGGTAGAGAATCAGGCGAGCGGTGAATCTCCCCAGATTCAAGGCAATCCAGAGAATCAGATGGAGCGCACCTGTGGTGCCCCGTTCAACCTGTCCCTGCCATCGTCTGCTCAAAGATTTGATCCACTCTCAATATAGGCCAGCTTGCCGGCTGTTATTGTTTGATCATCGACCACACACTCAAAGCTGATCTGGCCGGGTTTCACTCCAGCGCGTAGCTCAAAGCCCTGTTCAGGCAGCAACGGCTGCATGAATTTGGCCGTGATGATTTCATTGATGCTGAACTCGGGTAGATGGTGTTCAAGCAGCTCGATGACCCGGTCCAGGATCAAGGTTCCCGGAACGATGGGATTGCCTGGAAAATGGCCGGCCAGACAGGGGTGATCATTGGCAAAGGGTTCTGCTGTTTTGCACCACACAGTCAGCGATTATCCACGATGTACTGGGTCAATTTGGATAGGGAAGAGAAGATTTCGGTCAGATTCTCATCGTCTGCTTTTAATTGAATGCCGTATTTCTGTTTGATACCCAGTGAAAGTTCCAGTGCGTCAATCGAGTCGAGTCCGAGGCCGTCTCTGAACAGGGGCGCTTCTGATTCAATCTCCTCAGCAGTTACGTCTTCCAGGTTGAGGGTCTCAACGATCAGCTGAGCAACTTCGAGTTCGGTTGGTGATGCACTTTCCATCTATCTGTCTATCCGGTGAAATTAGCTAAAAAAGTTGTTGGCGGAGCAGTGTCTGCGGCAGCAGCCCCTTGAATTCCTATATATTACCGAAAAAACCCAGGATACAACCACTATTCTTTATGGAATCTCTCAATCATTGCGAACCAAACAGTCAGTCGATTGGAATGTGGCAATGGAATTTCTTTAATCTGGGTTTTTCGTTTCTGCCGGATGGATACACTTTCAATCGGTTCGTCTGCACGGCATCTGGATCAGGCCATCCTCCCTTGTCGGGTTGATCCGCTTTACTGAACGCTTTTTTCTGGCACACTCTGTGCGATGAAATATCTTGATCTGCCAAACGCACCTGTTGAATCAGCCGATATCCTTATTCTGCCGGTTCCCTATGAGCGGACTGTCACCTACCAGGGAGGTACAGGCCAGGGACCCGCAGCGATTCTCGATGCCAGCAGCCAACTGGAGTTTTATGAAGAGGATGCGGGCTGGTGTCCAAGCCGCCATCTCAAGTCCACGGTGCTGCCATCGGTATGCTTGGATGCAGCAACGGAATCAGAGTTCCATCAACAGCTGTTCCAAACGGTGCAGGAGTTGCCACGGGAGAATCTTTTGATTGCGCTTGGCGGGGAGCACTCGATCACCCCGGAGTTGGTCTATGCCCGGATGCCTGAGGGGGGCACCATCGTACAGATTGACGCCCATGCGGACCTGAGGCCGAGTTACCATGGCTCGGTCTATAACCACGCCTGTCCCATGTACCGGCTCTGGCAGAAGGGTTACTCACTGTTGCAGATCGGTATCCGTTCGCTGCATGAGAGTGAAGCGGAGCTGATCGACAAACAGAGCCGGATCACCAGCTATTTCGACCGACAGCTGTTGCAGTCGGAGGTCTGGCAGGAGCTGCTTGAGCGACTGGCATCGCTGCAAGGTCTGGTCTGGCTGACCATCGATCTGGATGGATTCGATCCGGGGCTGATATCCGGAGTCGGCACACCACAACCAGGGGGGCTGGGCTGGCACCAGGGTGTGACCATTCTGCAAACCCTGTTGAGCAACCCGTCAGTTGAGCTGGCCGGTATGGATATCGTCGAGCTGGTGCCGGAAGCGAACAGAGTCTCGGATATGCTGGCCGCCAAGCTGCTGCAGAAAGGTATCTCCTTCTGGGGTATCAGCCGAGGATTCAATCAACACCCTGAAACGGGTTCTCAGATCGGAGTGGTCGATGAGTAGTAACCATTGGCATCAGCAACAGGCGGAAGCGCTCTACCAGCTCAACCAGTGGGGGAGTGGCTTTTTCACTATTAACGATCAGGGCCACGCGGAGGCGATCACCGACGGTGTTCACCGGATCGATCTGAAAAAACTCTGTGAAGAGCTGGCGGAACAGCAGCTCAAGCCACCGTTGCTGTTACGCTTTTCGGATATGTTGAAACGGCGTATGGATCAGATCAGTAAACGTTTCGATATCGCCATCAACCAGGCGGAATACAGCGGGCGATACTATGGGGTCTATCCGATTAAGGTGAATCAGCAGCGACAGGTCGTGGAGGAGATTGTCGAGTTCGGTGCGGACTACCATTGGGGCCTGGAAGCCGGCTCCAAACCCGAGCTGCACGCCACCCTGGCAATGCTCGAGGATGTGGAGGGGCTGATCATCTGCAACGGCTACAAGGACCAGGAGTTTGTCGATCTGGCGATGATCGGTCTGAAGATGGGCAAGCGGGTCTTTGTGGTGGTGGAAAAGCCCAATGAGCTCGAACTGATTCTCGATGCGGCAGCCCGATTCGAGGTGAAGCCGCTGATCGGACTGCGCTGTCGGATGGCGACCACCAGTAATGGCTTGTGGCACGACTCCGGTGGTGATCACTCAAAGTTCGGCCTCTCACCCCGGGAACTGCTGGAGGCGGTCAGCCGACTCAAACAGCTCGATAAACTCGATTCCCTGCGGCTGCTGCACTTCCACATCGGCAGCCAGGTGCCGCAGATCCGCTATATCAAGGAGGCGATGCAGGAGGCAGCCCGTTACTTTGTCGAAGTGCGCCAGTTGGGCGCGCCCATCGAGTTCATGGACGTGGGGGGTGGATTGGGCGTCAACTATGACGGCAACATCTCCGGCAGTAACTCCTCGGTTGACTACAGCCTGCAGGAGTACGCCAACGATGTGGTGATGGCGTTGAAAAACGTCTGCGATGAGTCGGACCTGCCCTATCCCCATATCATCTCGGAATCGGGTCGCGCCCTGGTGGCCCATCATGCGGTAATGATCGTCGACGTGATCGGCATCACCCGGCGCATAAACGACACCGCGCCGAGAGAGCCTGATGAGGGCAGCCCGGTTCAGCTCCGCCAGCTGTGGGATACCCTGGCCGGATTTGATGAGCTTCTGGCGCGGGAGGCGCTGCACGATGTGACCGCCTATCGGGAGGATATCAACAAGTTGTTTGCCCTGGGACATGCCACACTCTCGGATCGTGCCCATGCGGACGATCTCTATTGGCGGATCATCAGCAAAATCATGACAGCGTTGGATGAGTCGGAGCTGATTCAACTGGAACCCGGGTTGAACTCGAAGATGGCCGATCGCTACTTCTGCAATTTCTCCGTGTTTCAATCCCTGCCGGACAGCTGGGCGATCAATCAGGTGTTTCCGGTGATGCCGATCCACCGGCTCGACGAAGAGCCGGACCGCCAGGCGATACTGGTGGACATCACCTGCGATTCCGATGGCAAGATCGAGGATTTTCCATTGCAAAACGGCATCTCCCCGACTCTGCCGCTACACACCGAGCGGCCCGGGGAGTCCTATCTGCTTGGGATCTTCCTCACCGGTGCCTACCAGGAGATCCTGGGTGATCTGCACAACCTGTTTGGCGATACCCATGCGGTGCATATCCGCATGGACGGTGATCACTATGAGCTTGAGCAGGTGGTGACGGGGGAGTCGGTGGCGGAAGTGCTCGACTATGTCCAGTTCCATGAAAAAGTGCTGCTCGACCGAATGCGTCGTCAACTCCAGGAGGCCCGCCTGCAGGGGCGCATCTCGGCCCGTGAGGCGAACCGTTTTCTACGCTGCTATCAGGAGGGATTGCAGGGCTATACCTACCTGGAGGATGAGTCCCCCGGGGCGGTTTGAACCCTCGCTGCAGGCAGGCTCAAGGCGGCGGAAAGTGAACTATTGGGTCGCCAGGTTAATGGTGACGCCGCTGGTGGGTGGCGGGTGAATGGTATGACCGCAGTTCGCAGGGGCGTTTCCTGCTCAGTTCCCGAACCTCTCTGTGGGTCAGGCCCGGGTGGTTTTTAAGCTGATAGCCTGCAAAATGGAGTTGCAGAATTGCTTCCTGAAGGCTGTTGCGCAGTGAGGAGTTGCTCGAGTCCATGTGTTGCGCCAGCTCTTTCAACGGGATCTCCACATGGCTGCCGCGTACGGCCACAGGCAGTTGCAGCCTTGAAGCCAGGTTCAGCAAGGGATCCAGAGGCGCCACATCCGCCATCTCATGGTGGTGAGCTTTGCCGCTGTAGACCAGTTCCACATCCTTGGGAATGACCTTCAACTGATCCTCGTAGTGGGATGTCAGCTCTTCACTGACATGGGACTCGCCGTTGATCACACCGCGGATGATCTGGGTGATATCCCGGGCAGTGCGACAGCAGGGTTTGTGGGCCAGGATTGCCGCCATCAACCGCCGCTGTTCATTGCTCAGATTCGCTGCCTGATAGCCTGACATATTGAACTGACGCTGGTCGGAGAGGTTACGCAACAGGGCTTCCGTATAGGCGCTATAGCGGGATGTATAGTGAAACAGCTCTTCCGCGCAGCCACCCCAGCCGGGATGACACTCGGGATAGAACAGCCCATCGACATATTTTGCCTGACTAATCATGGTCATACGTATAAGACCTCGATTGAAGTTAAGACTGTGGCAATTGCAATCACTTCTAATGCAAGGATAGAAGGAAAAACAGGTTAGTTAAGGAAGAGTGAAAAACTCCAGTATGGAGAGAGAGTTAGAGTCGCTCTTGTACGCAAGATCCTGGCCAGATCAGGGCAAACCGCAGGCTGTGAAATCCCTGGCAGGCGCCAGGCGCGGTGCAAAGTTTCGGCAGCGCTTCAGGTGAATTTGATAACTATATGATTTATAGTTAAGTTTTTATTTTTCATGGTCGGCTTTGCGGCGGGTGGCATGCACAGGGTGCGGTTGGCAGCACTTCCCGCTATGCCCGAGGTCAAAAAACTCATCGCAAATTGTCTGCCAAGTGAATATTAGGCTACTTTACTGAATGGATCTCCTTTAGAATGCCAGCTTCAGTCAGACAGTCATATCGGATCCGAAATCATTATGAAAAGGATCGCTCATTTTCTGCAGTCACATGATCAGGACAAACTGTAGTAGCAGGGTTAGATGAACGAAATTATTTACAAGATAAAGAACTATATCCGCTCAGCCTGGCGTTTCCGCTGGCAGGCGATTGCCGTTTCCTGGATTGTGGCGCTGATCGGCTGGGCCGTGGTCTTTTCGATGCCCTCGAAATATGAGTCGGAAGCCAAGGTCTATGTGGATACGGAGAGCGTGCTGCGTCCGCTGCTGCAGGGATTGGCTGTACAGAACGACATGAACCAGCGTCTGCATCTGATGACCCGCACTCTGCTGAGTCATGAGAATCTGAAAAAGCTGCTGATGCTGACCGACATGGATCACAAGGCCTCTTCCCGTGAGGAGGAAGAGAAGCTGATCGACTGGTTGAGACAAACCATCGTGGTCGATGTCAATCGCCGCACCATTCCCGGCACCCGGGAGACAGAGAACTTCTACACCATTGCCTTCGAATACGACGACCGCTTCATGGCACAGCGGGTGGTGAAGGTGCTGCTGGATATCTTCGTTGAAAGCGCCCTGGGCGACACCCGCATCGAATCGGATGCGGCCCAGGATTTTTTGCAGAAACAGATCGTCGAGTATGAGTCCCGTCTGGTCGAAGCGGAAAACAAACTGACCGAATTCAAACGCAAAAACGTCGATACCCTGCCCAGGGAGAGTGGCGGCATCTTCGCCCGTCTGGAGTCCGCCCGGGCGGATCTGGAGACGGTTCAGCTGGAGTACAAAGAGGCGAGAATCCGACGGGATGAGCTGAAGAATCAATACAACACAACCCTGGCTGAGGAGCAGCGTCGCCAGGAGAGTCTGGGGCTTTCGGCGGCATCCTCATCACCAATGGGGCAGCGCCTGCTGGCGATGCAGACCCGCCTGGATGAACTGCTGCTGCGCTATACGGATCAGCATCCGAATGTACAGGAGCTGAAATCGAAGATCGAAGAACTGAGAAAGCAGGCCGCCAGTCAACCGGTGACCACGGTGGCTCCGATTTCCAACACCACACCTGGCGTCTCTTCCGCACTGGAAGAGCTGAAGCTTGCCTATCGTCAGTCTGAAGTCGACTTAAGGGCGATACGCCTGCGCAACGATGAGTATCAGGATCGGGTCGACGAGATCAGAAAGAAACTCGATACCCTGCCCAAGGTGGAAGCGGAGCTGACCCGTCTCAACCGCGACTACAACATCAACAAGACGAACTATCAGGAGCTGGTCCAGCGACTCGAATCGGCGAAGATGTCCGAGCGGGCCGACGAGGCGGGCGACAATCTGAAGTTCCGCGTGGTCGAGCCGCCGAAAGTCCCCTTGCTGCCGGTAGGACCCAAACGGCTGCTGTTGACCATTGGCGTGCTGATCGCCGCACTCGGTATCGGTGGCGCCCTGGCCTTCCTGCTGTCTCAGTTGAAACCGGTCTATTTCGACATGCGGACCCTCGGCACCGAGCTCGAGTTTCCGGTAGTGGGTCAGGTCTCAAGAGTTATGACCGATAAAGTGAAGACCAGACGGCGGGTGGCGATCAGTGGCTTCATAACCATGTTCGTCCTGTTGATCCTGCTGTTCATCGGCATTGTTGCCGTCTATATGTTCGGCTTGCGGGACGATATCCTGCTGATCCTCCAGCAGAGTGGACTGTTTGGCAATTAGTCGAGGTCCTCAGGCGTTCAATTCAGAGCCATAGCGGGCAGTGGATTGAGCGCCGGTTTGCAGCGAGCGAGCTGCAAAAGGATCGTCCCACCATTCCTTGATTAAAACGGGGATTTCAGGAGTACTCCCAGGCAGGACTCAGAACCCGAACTTTGATATATTCCGCCTTTGCTCCACGGGTCAGCAGGATCGATCCGGAGCTTTGTGATCGAAGCGCTGTCAATGTCTGTTGCAGCAACCGATGGTGCCACGATTACGGAATCCCGTTGGTAGGATGCACAAATAAAGATAACACCATTAACAGAAGGTTTTCCGCCTGGGGCAATCCAGAGCGCAGTAGAAGAGGGCGATATGTTCAATAAGAGTATGCAGATTCAAGGTTACGATGATGAACTTTGGGCAGCCATTGAGGCCGAAGAGCGTCGTCAGGAAGAGCACATCGAGCTGATAGCGTCTGAAAACTACACCAGCCCTCGGGTGATGCAGGCACAAGGCGGGGTGATGACCAACAAATACGCCGAAGGTTATCCCGCCAAACGTTACTACGGTGGCTGTGAAAATGTGGATGTTGCCGAGCAGCTGGCGATCGACCGGGCCAAAGCCCTGTTCGATGCCGACTATGCCAATGTGCAACCCCACTCCGGCTCCCAGGCCAATGCGGCGGTCTATATGGCGCTTTGTCAGCCGGGGGATACCATCCTCGGTATGAGTCTGGCCCACGGTGGCCATCTGACCCACGGCGCCAAGCCCAACTTCTCCGGCAAGATCTACAACGCGGTGCAGTACGGCCTGAATCCGGAGACCGGCGAGATCGATTACGATGAAGTTGATCGTCTCGCCAGAGAGCACAAGCCGAAGATGATCGTGGCCGGTTTCTCCGCCTACTCACGGGTCGTCGACTGGAAACGATTCCGCGATATTGCCGATGAAATCGGTGCCTATCTGTTTGTCGACATGGCCCATGTGGCCGGTCTGATCGCGGCAGGGCACTACCCCAGCCCGGTGCAGATCGCCGATGTCACTACCACCACCACACATAAAACCCTGCGCGGTCCCCGCGGCGGTCTGATCCTGGCCAAGTCCAATCCAGAGATTGAGAAGAAGCTCAACTCGCTGGTCTTCCCCGGCATTCAGGGTGGTCCGCTGATGCATGTGATCGCTGCCAAGGCGGTGGCCTTCAAAGAGGCGATGGAGCCGGAGTACAAAACCTATCAGCGTCAGGTGATCGACAATGCCCGCGCCATGGCCCAGGTCTTCATGGATCGGGGTTACGATGTGGTTTCCAAGGGCACCGACGACCATCTGTTCCTGGTCAGCTTCATCGAAGCGGGCCTGACCGGTAAGGATGTGGATGCCTGGCTTGGCGCGTCCAACATCACCGTGAATAAAAATGCGGTGCCCAACGATCCCCAGTCACCCTTTGTCACCTCCGGCATTCGGGTCGGCACACCGGCGGTGACCACCCGCGGCTTCAACAAGTCCGAGTGTGTGGAGCTGGCCGGCTGGATGTGCGATGTGATCGATGGCCGGGGCGACGAAGCGGTGATCGAAGCGGTCAAGGCCAAAGTGCTGGACATCTGCGCCAAGCATCCGGTCTATGCCGACTGACCATCAATCCAAACGCAACCGGGTGCTTAACAGGCGCCCGGACTGCCGCAACCGATAAAGAGCGATGCGCTGTCCATTCTGTGGTGCCCAGGATACCAAGGTGATCGACTCCCGCCTGGCGGGAGAGGGTGACCAGATCCGCCGGCGCCGGGAGTGCACGGTCTGCAAAGAGCGCTTCACCACCTACGAAACCGCTGAACTCAATCTCCCCTGGGTCGTCAAGCAGGATGGCAGCCGGGTCCATTTCGATGGCCGCAAACTCCGCGCCGGTATGGATCGGGCTCTGGAGAAGCGGGCCGTCAGTGCCGATCAGGTCGATGCGGCGATCAACCACATCACCCGCAAGCTGATGGCGGGCGGGGAGCGGGAGATCAACTCCCTGGCGATCGGTGAACTGGTGATGGAGGAGCTGAAGCAGCTCGACCAGGTGGCCTATGTGCGCTTCGCCTCGGTCTACCGCAAGTTCGAGGATGTCAACGCCTTCCGCGAAGAGATCGAGCGCCTCGAACAGCAACCCAGCCCGGAGACCCGGCGTCGCCAGATGGATCTGTTGCCTGATGAGGAAAAAAAGTCTTGAGCAGTGATCTCGACCATCGCTATATGGGGCGCGCCATCCAACTGGCGAAGCGGGGCTGGTACACCACCCAGCCCAATCCCAGAGTGGGTTGTGTGCTGGTCAAGGATGGGGAGATCGTCGGTGAGGGCTACCATCGCCGGGCCGGAGAACTCCATGCGGAGCGCAACGCTCTGGCTGATGCGGGAGAGGCGGCCCGGGGCGCCACCGCCTATGTCACCCTGGAACCCTGTTGTCATCAGGGTCGGACTCCACCCTGTACCGAAGGTTTGATCGAGGCGGGGGTCAAACGGGTGGTGGCCGCCATGACCGATCCCAACCCCAAGGTGGCCGGCAAAGGATTCGAACAGTTGAAACAGGCCGGTATCGAGGTCGTCAGCGGCGTACTCGAAACCCAGGCTGCCGCCCTCAATCCCGGTTTCATCAAACGCATGCGACAGGGGCTGCCCTATGTGCGTTGTAAGATGGGCATGAGCCTGGATGGCCGAACCGCCATGGCCAATGGTGAGAGCCAGTGGATCACCTCCGCCGAGTCGCGGGTCGATGTACACAAACTGCGTGCCGCCAGCAACGCCATCCTTACCGGCGTCGGTACCCTGCTCGCGGATGATCCCTCAATGAATGTGCGCATCAGCCACAGTGAACTGGGCATCGATGAGGATCTGCAGATCCCCGGCCCGGTGCGGGTGGTACTCGATCCGCAGCTGCAAACCCCGGCCAGCGCCAGGATGCTGAACCTGCCTGGACAAACTCTGGTGGTCTGCAGCGATGACAATCCGACCCATGGCATCGCTCTGGAGGCGGCCGGGGCTCAGGTGGTTACCGTACCGGCGGTGGAGCAGGGTCTGGATCTGCACGAAGTGCTCCAATTTCTGGCCGACCAGGAGATCAACGAAATCCTGCTGGAGTCGGGAGCGACCCTGGCTGGCGCCATGCTCGAACAGGGACTGGTCGACGAACTGATCATCTACCAGGCACCGCACCTGATGGGCGACTCGGCCCGGGGACTGTTCAGGTTGCCCGGGATTCAGCAGATGTCACAGCGGCTGTCGCTCAACATCACTGATGTGCGACAGATCGGCCCAGATATCCGCATCACCGCCACCCCCCGGATCAACGAGGATAAACCTAGATTCCGCAGTTGACCGCTAAAATCTGACGTAAGGTAATGATTTGCTATATTTATTTATGAATTTCATCATCACCCATCAGGTGAAGCCACTCACGCTACATGGATTTGTGAAAAATCTCAGCGCACCCTGCTGCGTTGTCGTTCTTGTTAAGGGAATCGCCATTAACGGCGAACGACGCCTTGCCGGGTACGCTGAGATTCCACACAAATCCACGTTCAACTACGGATTCTAGGATTTAAGATGTTTACCGGAATCATCCAGGCCATTGGCCATGTGCAGTCACTGGAGAGCCGGGGAGGGGATTTGCGCCTGACAATCGACAGCGGCAATCTTGAACTGGATGATGTGGCGCTGGGTGACAGTATTGCCACCAATGGCATCTGCCTGACCGTCATTGATCTCACTGGGCAGGGATTCAAAGCCGATGTCTCGCGGGAGACGATCAATCTGACCACCCTGCACAAACTCAAAGCGGGAAGCCCGGTCAATCTGGAGAAGGCGCTGACCCTCAATACCCGGCTTGGTGGGCATCTGGTGAGTGGTCATGTGGATGGGGTAGGGGAGATTGTGTCGCGTAGTGATGATGCTCGTTCCATTCGCTTCAGCGTTGCCGCACCCAAGGAACTGGCGAAGTATATCGCCCATAAGGGATCGATCTGTGTTGATGGGGTGAGTCTTACCGTCAATGGCGTTAATGGAGCCCAGTTTGAGCTCAATCTGGTGCCCCATACTCTGCAGGAGACCATTATGGATGGTTACCAGGCAGGGACTCAGGTGAACCTTGAGGTGGATCTGATTGCCCGTTATCTGGAGAGGTTGATGATGGGGGAGGCGGCGGCTGAGATGAATACTGCTGGTGTGACCGAAGCGCTGTTGATGGAGCGAGGGTTTATTAAAGGTCGTTAGTAAAGCCGGCTTACTAATTTTCACCATCTGTTATTCCAACTCAACAATCCACACCCTTCCTCCAGGCGGATACAGGCTTCGGGAGTTACCCGCAGCCATCTCCCAAACTACACAGAAACAAAAATCTCCCCCCATCATCTCCTGATTAACAGGTGAACATATTAACTCTACACATGAAAAGAACGATACGGGATAAGAGCCAATAAACAGAAGAATTACGCGATTTGTCTCAATCAGTGTTTAGTATTACATTTGGACATATACTCAAGAAAATTCTCAACTGATTGAGTGAAAAGGGAAATAATCCAATAGACAGGGAGGTTGTTCTTAAGAAACCTCAACTTCCCAAAAATAGATATAAGGCCAACCAGCCCGGACGTTGTGTTGCATGTGTCCTGTTATTCCACGAATGTGGCAGGAAATAAGGCAGGTTGCCCGCATAATTGTGTGTTTAGGCGGATTAAATGGCAAGATACCTTGGGATAATCGTTAGTTGTACTAAAGGCGTCATAATACGTTATATGTGCCGTCCACATAATACATTTTATGAGCCGTCCACATAATCCACTGTTAGATTATCAGAAAGAGAAATGAGCGCCTCATTCAAATCAGATCTACAAAGCGCCCGAGCGTTTGGTAAAGGTGAATGGAAGAAAGTTATTGAAATTGAAACTGTTGCACTTTCTAAGGAAACGCACAAGCAGTTCAGATATGCAAAGATCGGAATGGCATATGAGAACCTAGAAGATATAAAAAATGCGAAGAAGAACTACGGGCTAGCTATTTCACACGATGAAAGATGCATTCAAGCTCTAGAGGGGCTAGCGAGAGTTTATGTTAAAGAAAACAACCATGACCTTGCATATCAATATGTTCTAAAAGGGCTTCACCTCTCAAGAGACGATGATTATCGAGTATCTAAAGTAGTTAAATATATATTGGCAATAATCATTAAGCTTTTTCGTCCTTCTAGACCATTTTCAAAGGTACTAAAAGAGGCAAAAGATATGGATCAATCTAGGAATAAATGGATTGATTGGGCATTGAAATATAAGGAATGGTATGAATCAAATAACGAACCTTCTAAATATGAATCGTTGCATTAAATCTAACCAGGCCTTACAACGGACGCAGTCGCTGACGCTCCCGCTCCGCTGAAGGCAGCGTTAGACATGAAAATTAAAGTGTGTTCTTACAATGAAGAAACTGGGACATTGACCGTAGGGTTTCCTGGTGATATTGCGAATGACCGGACACATGAATTTTTCGATATACCTGAACACATATATCAATCCTTAATACAGGCATCTGATCCATTAGGGTTCTTTAATGCTAATATTTGGGGAAACCACTATGAAAAACGAGTACATTGGAAAAGCCTGGAGGATTTATTTAGGTACTGCGAAGAACATATAGGTATAGAAAATATTACAAATGTTAATAACCAGGCAGCAGATGGTGATTCACTACTTCATTTAGCAGCATATTGGGGTGATATCGGAGCCATACGTTTATTGTTGGAGAATGGAGCAGAAGTAAATACAAGAGGAGATATGGATTATACACCACTCTATGTAGCAATCAACTCAGGTCATCTTAGAAGCTTTAAATTGTTGTTGGAGGCTGGAGCCGACGTGAATGATACGAATGAATTTGGAACATCATCGTTAAAGCTTGCACTTACCGAAGGTAATGAGGAATTTGGTGAGTTGGTTCGTCAAAGTGTCTAACAAAAACATCAACTTCGCGCCTGTGGCGCCGGATGCTCCTTCGTCGCACCGGTTATGTTAGCGTTATGTGTAAGAGAAAATGGATATTCACTACGTAGGCGTGGGACTCTTATCAGTGGTACTTGCTTTAGTACTAATAAGGCTTCCATTTAAGAAATTGCTTAACAATTTATTTCTAGCCGTAATCTTGTTAATTGGTTTATTTGTATTAATTGAAATCTTTGCTGGGAATAGTACAGAAGCCGCAAAAATGGTAACCCCATCAAAATCAAGCAGTGCTTTTGCTTTAGCTCACTCATATCTTGTAGCTTGCGTAGTTAGTCTTGTATATAAATCAATCAGGATGGTAACTGAAACTAAATCTCATAATGAAACTGATAGTCACACATAACCAGGCGCTCGTGTTGGACGCTTGCTTCGCAAGCGCCCCACAGCTATAACGTTAGTTGCCACACTTATACAAGAATCGGAGAGCACATGGAGATCACTATCGAAACTGAAGTAAAAGCATCACCTTCCTCCGTATGGGAAGCGTGGGTTACTCCCGAAGACATTGTGAAATGGAATTTCGCTATCGACGAATGGTGCTGCCCAAGGGCAGCAATAAATCTAGAAATTGGTGGAACCTTTAATTATCGAATGGAAGCAAAAGATGGCTCAATGGGTTTCGATTTTGAAGGCGTATTTACCAAGATCGTGCCAAACGACTCAATTCACTTTAAACTTGAAGATGAAAGAGTGGTCACAGTTGACTTCATAAACAAATACAAGGACACTCACCATTTGAAAAGATTATTCATGTGAGATAGAGTTAAAAAACATACACGGAATGTATAAAAGCCAAGGAGCCGGCAATGACGATATCGCGCAAGCAACAGATCTGTCTCGAAGAAACCCCCTATTATCATTGTATATCCCGCTGTGTTCGACGTGCCTTTCTTTGTGGAGAGGATGAGTTAACCGGCCGTAGCTTTGAACACCGTAGAGATTGGATAGTGGAGAAGCTCAAGCAACTTGACGGGGTATTCTCTATCTCTATCTGCGCCTATGCCGTGATGCACAACCACACCCATACTGTTTTGAAAGTCGATCGAGAGTCTGCTTTAAATTGGTGTGATGATGAAGTGATATACCGATGGACCAAGCTCTACAAACCAAGCCCTATCGTTGATCGATACCTGAATGGCGTAAAGCTAACAAAGGCCGAATTGGATGTGATTGCCAAAGATATTGAGAAGTGGCGGCACAGACTCTACGATATCAGCTGGTTCATGCGCAATCTCAATGAAGGTATCGCAAGGAAAGCCAATGAAGAGGATGGTTGTACTGGGAAGTTCTGGGAGGGTAGGTTCAAAAGCCAGGCTCTTCTCGACGATGCGGCGCTATTAACCTGTATGAGTTATGTTGATCTTAACCCGATACGGGCAAACATAGCCGATAAACCCGAAGAATCAGATTTTACATCCATACAAGATCGCATCAGACATTATCAAAAAGCACTTGAGCAAACAGGGAATCGTATTGAAGCAGCTATTTTAGCGCCAAAGCACTTAGAACCGTTAGTTGGTGGCGAGCATCAAAACAAAATGTCAGGCTTAAACTTTAGCCTGTCAGACTACCTTGAGCTAACCGATTGGGCAGGAAGAGCCATCAGAGAGGAGAAATCCGGTGCTATTCCCTCAGAACTGGCACCAATCCTGGAGCGGTTGAATATCGACTCGAGAGCCTGGCTTGATAGCGTAAAAAACTATGGCAAAAACTACACCACGGTCATAGGAACACGGGAAGGTATTAAGCAGTTTACTCAAGCCATAGGCAGAGGCAGAAAGTGGTTCTGCACGAGTGGGTATTCGTTGCAGATCTATCAGACATCACCTGCCTGATATCCTTCAAACCCAGCCTGGGTCATACATGCCAATAAAATAGTTTTGGCAGGAAGTTTCTAGCTCCTTGTTCGGGAAATCCATACCTATATCACTCAACTAGATGGCGATCACCGACAAAACCTCCTGAATTTGTCGATTGGGACCATTGTTTTCCAACAGAAATAAATGGAAATGGGGAGTTGGCTTTTTCCTCCCAAATGATGCCTGTCCTCACTTCCTCTCAATGATGCCTGTCCTCACTTCCCTGCTCACTTCCTCTTCTCGATAAGTTTCCGCTGACGACATATATGAACAGCATATTGCAGAAAAATTACCATTTGATGACAGTTCCCTCAGGTCGTCGTCTCTTTAACAATATTCGAGTAACCTACTCAACTCAGTAATATGGAGTCACCTTTGCTGGCGAGGTTTGGCCTCTCTTGTGGCCGGATCGCCAGCCCGTATGCAGGATGTTTGGCCTTCAGCGGTTGGTTTTGGAGTAGAGATGAGAAAGATTGTCGGTCCCCTTTTAACAGGGTTGTTGGTGGTGGGTGTCGCTGCCGCTATCTATGTTTCTGCCGATAAACAGTTGAGCCAGCTCAACAAGGTCACAGTGCGCGGCTTGATCGGCTCGGAAAAGCTGGCCTTTTTTCAGGATCCACGGGTGATCGAAGCCTTTGCAAACAAGGGTCTCGAGGTTGAGGTGAAGAAGTCCGGATCGCGGGAAATCGCCACCCGGCACGATCTCAATAACTGGGATTTTGCCTTTCCCGCCGGTGTGCCGGCCGCAGAGAAGATCTCCAGGGAGAACCAGGCCCGCAAAAGTTACCAGGTGGCCTTTACGCCAATGGTGGTTGCCTCCTGGGAGTCGATCGCCAAAATCCTCGAAGCCAACGGCATCGCCAGGTTGCGGGACAATATCTACTACCTGATCGACATGAAGAAACTGCTCGAAATCATCGAGCAGGGTAAACGCTGGACCGATCTGCCACAGAATGAGAGTTACCAGGCCAGAAAATCGATTCTGATCAACTCTACCGATATCCGCCGCTCCAACTCTGCGGCCATGTATCTCGCTCTGGCCTCCTATCTATTCAACGATGAAGCGGTTGTGGAGAACACTACGCAGGCTGATGCACTGGTGGATCGGTTGGCCAATCTGTTCATCCGCCAGGGCTATACGGAGCACAGCTCCGCCGTTCCCTTCAACGACTATCTGATCATGGGGATCGGTAAGGCGCCGATGGTTATGGCCTATGAGGCCCAGTATCTCTATGCGGCCAGTCAGAGTCAGCTGAGAGGGGATATGCGGCTGCTCTATCCAGAACCGACTCTCTACACCAAGCATGTGCTGGTGGCGCTCAGCGAGCCAGGAGAGCAGTTCGGTCAGGTACTGACCACGGATCCGACCCTGCAAGGTTTGATGATCGAACATGGCTGGCGTAACAGCGACAGGGCGGGGTTCGACAGCTTCATCCAATCCCGCAAACTGCAGGTTCCAGCCAGCCTGGTAAACGTGATTGAACCACCCAGTTATGAAGTGATCGAGTCGATGATACAGACCATCGAACGGGATCACTATGGCGGCGCACACTAATCAATCAAACTTGGAGAGTATCGATGAGTGAAGTAGAAACCCTGGAGCCACCACAGACATTGACACCTCCCGAGCCGGTCAGGGAAGTGACCCATGAGCAGGCGATCGCCATGGTACCGGTTACAGATGAAGAGAAGCTGGCTTTGAACAAACGGGTTGAGGAGTTCATCAACCTGGTCCTCAACAGCGATGTGCAGAGCGATGAATTCAAGGCGCAGGTCGAATCGATTCACACCATGGGCAATGCAGAGATCAAGCAGGCCGCCAGTATGTCGAACCGGTTTCTTGAGCGTCCAGTGAACAGCATGGGTGAGAACGGCATCTTCGGTGACCGCTCTCCGGTGGCCGCCTCCCTGATCAATCTGCGGGAGACGGTTGAGGGGCTGGATCCGTCGAAAAAGGGTGATCTGCTGAGTCCGCGTAAGCTATTAGGTTTCATTCCCCTGGGCAACAAGCTGACCGGTTACTTCCGTCAGTATCAAAGTGCTCAAACCCATATTCAACAGATCCTGCAGTCCCTCTATAACGGCCAGGATGAGCTGCGCAAGGACAATGCAGCGGTGGAAATCGAAAAGACCAAGCTTTGGGAGACCATGGGTCGCATGGAACAGTATGTCTATCTGGGCAAACAGATCGATAGCGAACTGGAAGCCCGGCTGGCGGAGATCGAGGGTCAGCATCCGGAGAAGGCCAGGGTGGTGCGCGAGGAGATGCTCTTCTATGTAAGGCAGAAGAATCAGGACATCCTCACCCAGTTGGCGGTGGCTATCCAGGGCTATCTGGCACTGGATATGGTGAGAAAGAACAACCTGGAACTGATCAAGGGTGTGGACCGGGCCACCACCACCACCGTGAGTGCCCTGCGTACCGCTGTGATGGTCGCTCAGGCGTTGAACAATCAGAAGCTGGTGCTCGACCAGGTTACCGCCATGAACAAGACCACCAGCGATCTGATCGAGGGAACGGCCAGGCAGCTTCGCCAGCAGTCGAGTGATATCCATGCCCAGGCCTCCTCGGCGATGGTGGATATCGGCGCCCTGGAGCGGGCCTTTGAGGATATCTATGTGAGCATGGATGAGATGGCCAACTATAAGATCAAGGCCCTGGATAACATGAAGCAGTCGGTGGATACCCTCACCACAGCCGTGGACAAGGCCAAGACCTATGTGGACAAGGTGCGGGCTGAAGAGACAAAAAGCATCGGTGAAAGATCGCAAGATCTGCTGTCGATCGGAGAGAACTGATGAAAGCCTATCTCGCGCTGCTATCTGTTGTTTTCACTCTGCTGCTAAACGGCTGTTCAGGTCCGGTGGAGCAGGTTTCCATTCTGGCCGGATCGGAACTCAAAGACATCAAGCCGATGCTGGATGAGATCAAACGGGAAACCGGTGTGGAGATCGAGTTTCATTTCACCGGCACGCTGGACGGTGCGGAGACTCTGGCGTCGGGCGCTCACTACGACATGGGCTGGTTCAGCCATGCCAAGTATCTCTCCCTGCTGGAGGGGCGGGCCAATCAGAAGTTCATCCACGGTTCCGAGAAGATCATGTTGTCGCCTGTGGTGGCGGGGGTGAAGAAGAGTGTTGCTGACCGCTGGGGCTGGTGCGACAACGCCCAGGTCTCCTGGAAGGAGTTCTCCGACAAGGCGGCGCAGGGTGAATTGACCTACGCAATGACCAATCCAGCCTCCTCCAACAGCGGCTTCTCCTCCACGGTCGGCGTGCAGAGTGCTCTGGCGGGCGGTGAGACCCTGCAGCCGGATATGATCGATAATGAAGCCATGAGTGGTTTTGCCCGTGGCCATAAACTGACTGCCGGCTCTTCCGGTTGGCTGGCGGATAAGTTTGTCGCCGAACAGCACCAGGTGGATGCCATCTTCAACTATGAGAGTGTGTTGATTGGCTTAAATGAATCGGGTCAACTGCGTGAGCCGCTCTGTCTGATCTATCCGCCAGAGGGTGTGATTACCGCCGACTATCCGTTATTGTTATTGAACAAAGCGAAGCAGCAGGCATTCACCAAGCTGATCGACTACTTCAAAGAGCAGCCAGTGCAGCAGCGGCTGATGTCAGAGACCGCCCGGCGACCGGTGATACCCGGCGTGGCTCTCGACAAACGTTTTCCCGACGCGGTGGTACTTGAGCTCCCCTTTCCCGGCAAGGTCGAGACCGTGGACCAGATTTTGATGACCTATCTGGATAAACAACGGGCGCCCTCCACCTCAATCTTCGTGCTCGACCTTTCCGGTTCCATGCGGGGTGATAATCTTCAACAGTTGAAACAGGCGATGCACAACCTGGCGGGTGGCGATCAGTCGATCACCGGGAAGTTTGCCCGTTTTCGGGCCAGGGAGCAGGTGATTATTCTGCCCTTCAGCAGTCAACCGATGGCGAGCCAGACCTTTGATATCGAGTCAGGGGTCGGCAACGATCCGGTGCTGCAACAGTTGCGAAATGAGATCAATCAGCTGGTAGCCAATGGGGGCACGGCTATCTACTCAGCACTGGACTCCGCCTATGGACTGGCCAAAGTGGCGAGGGCACAGGATAGCGACCGTTTCTACTCCATCGCACTATTGTCCGACGGGGCGAACACCCAGGGTCTCAGCTACGGGGGTTTCCGTGATCTCTATCGACAGAACCATGACGATTATGCTGGGATACCTACCTTTCCCATAATCTTTGGCGGTGCCGATAAACAGGAGATGGAGAAACTCGCGCATCTGACCGGCGGCAGGGCCTTCGATTCGACCAAGCACAGTCTCTCCCAGGTCTTCAAGAAAATTCGCGGTTATCAGTAGTATCAGCAATGAAGCGACGTACTCGATCCTGGCTGTTCTATCTCTATAGTACGGCAAATATTCTGGGTTCAACCCTGGCGCTTGCGGGTGTCGGGCTCTTCTTTCTGGGCCTCATTGATGACTACTGGTATTTGATCGTATTGGGCCTGTATGCGGTAGGTTACCGATTGGCACCCAAGCAGGTTGACATGCATCTCGATAGCCAACTTCTCAAGGAGGATGAGATGAAGGCGGCAGAGCAGTTTATCGATCATGCCATAATGCATCTATCAGCACCGGCGGCTGATGCATTGAGCCGGGTATGGTTGGTGCTGAGTGATCTGTTGAAACGACTGGATCGCTTCGATCCTCATGACAAAGTGGTGCACGATATTCACCAGACTGCAACCCACCATCTGCCGGATTTGCTCATTCCTTATCTTGAACTACCACCGGCCTTCGCCCGATTCCATCCCCTTAAGGATAATAAAACAGCCAGGGAGCTGCTGATTGAGCAATTGAATAAGCTTGAATCAACCTTGAATCAAACCCTACACGACGCGCTGAACCAGGATATTGAAAAGATCAGGATACAAGGGGCGTTTCTGGATCAGACATTTGCCCAGGGCAAGGACTGGTTGCCGCTCTGATGTTGAAGACTTACCTGATATCGATACTACCTCGCCGATATCAGTAGACTGCTTACCGGCTCATTAATGAAACGAAGCATCAAGGTCGTATGCAGGTGAGTGTGCATGGATTTCATATATTTCCATAATAAAAATCTAAGACAAAGTAAGAGACAGCCACTCTAGTACCAATTATATTGCCGCTGGAACACCTCAAATGATGACTGTCCTTACCTCATTCGGGAAATCCATACCTATATCACTCAACTAGATGGCGATCACCGACAAAACCTCCTGAATTTGTCGATTGGGACCATTGTTTTTCCAACAGAAATAAATGGAAATGGAGAGTTGGCTTTTTCCTCCCAAATGATGTCTGTCCTCACTTCACTAAACTGATGCCTGTCCTCACTTCCCCTCACTCACTTCCCCTCTCCACTCGCTTCCAACTAATGATGACTGTCCTTACCTCACTCCTTCCCCTCTCCACTCGCTTCCAACTAATGATGACTGTCCTTACCTCAAATGTCCTTACCTCAAATGATGACTGTCCTCACTTCCCTTCCTTTTTGGCCCTGCTGATAATTGCTTAGGACCGATAAACACATTCGTTATAAGTCTTTATCTGAAACAGATAAGTGGCTAACTCAACTATACTCGACCCATATTGACTTTGCTTGAACCGTCAGGATAGAACAACAATCATTGGGGACAATGGATGAGATCGATCAACGGCCTGTTACCTCTCCTGTTTATCACCACACTTATCACCGCCTGCAAAGAGGCTCCGCAAGAAGATAACCAAACATCCGGCCCTGGGAATAGCAAAGGTTCGCAAGCCACCTCGGTCGAGATGGTCGAACGCCGACACGCCCAACCCGTCAGCGTCAACTATCCGGAGACCGGGGTCGATGTGGGCTGGGGCTGGGACTCTGAAGAGGGCATCCCTCAAGCCAATGTCTGTATCGAGTACTCCATCGAAGAGGACAAGGGCCAGACCAAATATATGACCATGCAGGAAATCACCGACAGCAGTGAACTGATGTCGAGCATGAACATCTCCGCCGCCGCATCGGTCAAGACAGTCGCCTACAAGGCCAGTGGCAGCGCCAAGTTCGCCAAGAGCAGTAAGATCAACAGCTTCAACTCCAACTTCGTGTTGAATGTATCTGTTGATAATGGCGTACGCTATGCCACCCCGCTTATTCCCGGCAGCCGGGGAGAGATTATTGATCCTGAGACGAAGAAGCAGCTGCCTGACGCCGGTGCCATCCGACTGACTTCCGAAGCCCTGCGCCTGGCCAAACAACGGGATCTGACAAAGTTCCTCAACCACTGCGGCGATGCCTATGTCGCGGCCCTCTATGGTGGCGCAAGATTGACTGCGTTGATCACGGTCAGTAACAGTTCCAAAGAGGAAAAGAAGACGGCTTCAACAAGCTTTTCCGGCTCAGGCTGGGGCGCAAACGTAAAGGCCAGCGCCAGTGGGGCCAGTACGGCCAAGGTCGCCAGCAGCCGGGTCAGCATGCGTTTCTATCAATCGGGCGGCAGGAAAGATGAGATCCCGATCAGCAAGGAGGATCTGGTTGGTAAATTGAAGACCATCACCACAGAGGCGAGTGACTTCCCCGCCTACTACCGCCTTACCCTGATGCCCTACACCGCTCTCTCCAACTGGCCCGACCGGGTGATCGAGCTCGATCTCTCGGAACAGGATCTGTTGGCGGATCTCTGGGCCAAGTACGCCACCCTGTATGAAGACATCGAGTATATCTTGCAGAACACGCAGAAGTTTCAGGCCTTAAGTAAGGAGGGTACTTACGCAGCAGTAGACTACTCGCGTATTGAGGCGTTGAAAGTGGTGCAGGATCAGGTACACAAGACTCTGCTACTACTGCGGGACGAGGCCGTCCAGTGCAGCGTGCCGGAAGCTCCCTGTGGCTTCTCATTGGCAGACTACCTCTCTCCCTACGCCTATCGTATCGAGTTGCCGATTCCAATAGACAGCAATTCAGATAATGAAAGCTGCCCCTGTTCCATCGTCTCCCCGGAAAAGGATAGCGACAAGAATATCGCCGCTCTGGTGGATTACTATATTCGCGAGCCGGTGAAGAACAGCTGCAAGAACAATCCTGTCGCCAGGGATTGCCTGAGCAATGCGGAGATCGACCGCTGGCTGAAGCGCGTGGGAAGAGAGTCCATTGCCCTGCCTGATAGAGAGAGTGCTGAGAAACTGATCGCCTTAGTTAAAGAGAAAAAAACTGAATTTGACTGGCTGGATGTCATCGACGGCCCACCTCATGCCTGGGTCGATCCCGCAAAAATCCCAGAGGGTCAATCTGCACTGGATACGTTGTTGGAGCTATTGAAAAACTAGTTAAAGGGGTCAGAGCCCTTTAATCATTTTAAAGCCGGCTTTGTATGGCGCAATGTTGGCGATCCTGTTTCGAAGCGCAGCCCGTTTTTTTAATTTCTAAACAATCAGAACAAGATCTGACCATCGGAAAATGAGAATCGTTACAGATAACTACTGAAGTGCCTTTAAATCTCCCTGCATCCCGTATAAGAATTCTACGATTTGTTGATGCAATTAAACGAGGTTATATTATACTGCTAGATGCAAGGGAGCCTAAGGAAATCAAGGTGTTGCAATATTGTTAACCTATAGTTGCTACCTGCGTTCTGAGTTCATGGTGGAGCCTGACGCAAAGCAGAGGCCAACATGACTATCAAGCCGTTACCGGAGCATTCGCTTGGTCCCTGTGAACTGCTAAAAAAAGGGCTCACGTCAAGTGTAATCAGCCTGTTCACAGCTGTTTTTCTGGTCGTTTTCCCCACTCTATCGGCAGCGGATTCTTCCGCCAAAGCCTATGATCTCGATCAGGCAATCGCCGTGGCCTTGGAAAACAATCGCCTGAGGACCATATCCCAGCAATCCATGCAGATCGCCGAGGAGCAGTACCAACAGGCCAAATCCACCTACTGGCCGAGCCTCAGTCTGAACGCCAGTTTTCAAAGGCGGGACGAAAAAGCCAATTTTGAGTACCCCGCACAGCGTTTCGATCTGATGCCGGGTATGCTGCCGCCGGTGGATGTGCCAGCTCAGGAGATCGACATCCTTGGACGGGATACCACCCTCTATTCACTGGATATGAACTACCCCCTCTATACCGGGGGCAAGCGCTCCAGTCTGATCGAACAGGCCAGACTTGGAGTGGACATCGCGGCTCAAGAGGTGCGCCGTACCGATCTGCAAGTGGTACAGGATGTGAAACGCTACTTTTATGCGGCCCACTACACCCAGCAGTTGGAGGATCTCGCCGAGGAGATTTCCATCGCCTTTGAGGCCTTACGGGATATCACCCAGGCGTTTTACGAGGGCGGCTCGAATTCGGTCAACAAGCTGGATCTACTGCAAAGCAAGCTGGCCTACACCCTCGCTTCAGCGACCCATGCTGAACTTGCCTCCAAACATGCCTCGGCCCTGGCAGCTCTGGCGTTTGCCATGGGCCTGGATTGGCGTGCAGAGATTCGTCTCAATAATCCGGATTATGCCGTGACCATTCCGCAGGATGCCCTGGAAAACCTGGTTGAGCAGGCGCTGGATTTCAATCCCCAGGCGCAACAGTTGAAGTTGGCTGTCGATGTCTATGAGGCGAAGATCGAGGAGGCAGCCAGCGATCACTACCCCATGGTCGGTCTGATGGCCTCGGTAGGTGGATTTGACAACGATCTGGATGGTGGTCTCGATACGGATGCCAACCGCAACTCCTGGACCCTGGGTATCGGTGTCACAATGAAACTGTTTGAAGGCGGCCGAACCCAACACCGGGTCTCTGCAGCCCGGGTGGGGCGTGACCAGAAGGAGCAACAGCGACTCTTGCTGAATGAGAGTCTGGCTACACAGATCAAACATCTGTTCCTACAGACACATGCGGCAAAACAGCAGATTGAGATCACCCAGACCGCAGTCGAGACTGCCCGGGAGAATCGCGATTTAAGCAGCCGGGCCTATCAAACCGGAGCCGTAAAAACCGAAAAAGTGATCGAGGCCAATCTGATGGATGCGCTGGTACGGGCCAACCACTATCGTGCCAAACACGACCAGGCCTTGCATCTGGCTGAAATCACCTACCTGCTGGGCAGGGAGGCCACTGAGTAAATGTGACCTTTGCGGATTGAAAATGGGATTGAGAAAACCTGCCTGTGGCATAGTCCTTTGGGCTCTTCTATGGAGTCTTGGGATACCTCTGGGCATCGCCAATGATGACAAGGTTACCATTGTTGCAGGATTGAGTGAGGAATCCCTCTATGATACGAGTATTACCGATGCGAAGATCGTATTCTCCCTAATATTCAATCAAGCGATCAAGGAGTCTGAGGAGCAGTTTGTTCTTGAGATATACAAAACTGATCTGGAAGTGGAAAGGAAGCTGATTGCCGGTGAACTCGATGCTGTATTTATCAATACGATCCACTACCTGGAAATCGAAGAATATTTGAATCCCAAAGGCAGCTATATTATCCAGCATGGTCCGAAGATAAAACCTCAATACTATCTTTTAACCACGCGTAAAAGTGGTATTGACCGTCTTAGTCAGTTGCAAGGGATGAAACTCAGTATTCCCAGAGGACATGCGGTAGGGGAGTTGTTCCTCGACGTGATGTTGTTACGACAGAACCTACCGGTAACTGATCAGTTTTTTTCTGAAATACGCGAGACCAGGGAATCCAACTCCGCGGTGGTCAATCTGTTTTTTGGTAAAGTGGATGCTGCCTTGATCACAGACTATGCCTTCAACGTGGCCAGTGAGCTCAATCCGCAACTTACGAAACAGTTGATCGTGATCGATGTATCAGAACCCCTTGCTCATCAGGTCGTATCGGTACGCCACGATTTTCCACCTGAGCGTATCAAGAATATAGAGCCCTATATTCTCAATGTTCATGAATCCCCCAAGATGAGCCAAGTCTTGAAGACCTTTCGGCTGACTGCAGTAAGAAAGATTAAAAGCAATACCTTGGCAGAAGTTCGTGAGTTGAGTGATGAACATCGGAGCTTGTTAGTCAAATGACCAGTGCTATGAATAAATCAACCATATTCAAACACCTGTTTAAACGAATTGCACTGATCCTGCTAGTAATCAATGTATTGTTTTCCCTGGTTTTACTGCCAATCTATCAAGATAAACTGATCAAAATGATCGCCAGTCAGGGCGATACATTTGCCAACTCTACAATTGCCGCCTGTGGGGAGGCGCTGTATACGGAGGATTACAGTTTTATCATTTCATACATCAACAAAGTCCTCAACAATACGCCTGAAGTGCTGTTCATTAATTTCTCATCTCACCAAGGTGAGATCATTGAGTTGACGTCGGAAGGTTGGTCACTGAAACAAGCTACAAATCGTGACGTATTGAAGTTGCAACGTACTCAAGACTCACACTTGATCGATCATGTAGAGAATATTGATAAAGGGGTTATAAAGAGCGGATTTGTGTTTTCCAAACCAATTATAATCAGCGGCTATGACTGGGGCGACTTTACAATTGGTTTATCTGATTCAGAGTATCAATCGCTGCTTTCCAGCTATTTCAGGAATGTCCTGTTATTCAGTCTGATGTTGGTTGCTATCACCCTGCTGCTGCTGCATGGCAGTTCATTGAGCCTGTCTCAGCAGTTAACAAAGCTCAGGGAAACTGCATCGCAACTGGCAAAAGGTAATCTGTTAGCCCGTGCGCCAACAGATGCCATCGGTGAAATCAGTCTATTGGCCAATACATTGAACGGCATGGCAATCAGCCTGGATGAGAATACCCGGCATCTGAGGCGGCTTGCACGACTTGTCCAGGATACCAATGATGCGATTGCAATATTCGATGACACCAGCAAAGTCATCTATGTAAATTCTGCGCTGACCAATTTTTTTGGGGAAGATACCAATGATTTCAAAGGAATGAATCTCTCGAAATTTTTCATACACCTAAAGATCGGTCGAAGCAAACAAAAAGAGCTGCAGAATGAACTCTCAGGCAGTGATTTTCATGACTGTACAACCGATTTGACATTCAAAAAATCAAGTGAAAAAAACTACCATCTGACCATGCGGATCGAGAAGTTTGATCTGCATGAAGTGGAATCCGGTGGCTTCTTCATTATCCTCTCGGATATTACAAGAAGAAAGCAGCTTGAGCAGGAGTTGGAGACCCTGGCGTATATCGATAAACTGACTCAGCTTCCAAATCGTCGTTATTTTATGGATCGTATGAATGAGGCGGTCGAAGAAGCGGAAATGTTCAATACCGCTTTTACACTGATATTTCTGGATGTGGACAATTTCAAGATTATCAATGATTCACTGGGCCATGAAGTGGGCGACCAGGTGCTGGCGGATGTGGGCTGGAGAATGCAGGATTCCTTGAGAACCGACGATACCATATGTCGTCTCGGTGGCGATGAGTTTACTGCCATTATTCGCGGTGCCAACGATTATGACGCGATCAGTCGCTTGTGTGACACCATACTGACCAAGTTCAGTATGCCAGTCTATATCCATGATCATGAGCTGAGGACCAGCGCCAGCATAGGCATTGTGACCTTTCCGAATGACGGTATGACCACCAAAGAGTTGATCAAAAATGCCGATATGGCCATGTATGCTGCGAAAAAGAGCGGTAAAAACTGCTATCGTTTCTTCTCTGAGGAAATGCATGAAAACATGCGTGATTATCTTGATATAGAGAGTGCGCTCAGAAAATCGATTAGCGATATGGGTCTCTATCTTGTCTACCAGCCATTTGTTGATGAAAGAACGAATGACATTAAGCATTGTGAAGCCTTACTTAGATGGAAGCATCCTGAGCGGGGGATGATACCGCCAGGGAGGTTTATTCCAATAGCCGAACAATCTGGCCTGATACGTTCTATCGGTGATTGGGTATTTGATCAAGTCTGTAGACAGATTCAGGAATGGCACTCGAGTATCACTGTCTCCGTCAATGTTTCGGGCGCGGAGTTGGTTAATTCCAACTATGCAGAGAGACTGCGAGAGAGATTGGTTGAATATGATATAGAAGCACATCAAATACAGTTGGAATTTACCGAGCATGTACTGGTAAGTGAGGAAGGAAAAAATCTGCCGATGTTGAATCAACTCAAACGCATGGGTTTTCAGCTGGCCTTGGATGATTTCGGAACCGGTTTTTCTTCATTGAGTTATATCTCAGAACTGCCGATTGATGTGATCAAGCTTGATAAGTCTTTCATCAATCGTTTGCCGGATGACAAACGAACTGTTGCCGTGGTGAAATCGATCATATCGTTAGCCCACAGTCTGGATATAACCACTGTGGGTGAAGGCGTAGAGCAAAAAAAACAGATGGAGTGGTTGAGGTCGAAGGGTTGTCATCTCATTCAAGGTTTTTACTACCATAAGCCGATGAGTGCTAATGCGCTTTATAATTTAGTCAGCCGAGGTGTGACTCATGCCGTTGTGACTGATATCAACACGAAAAAGTGATTTGAGGAGTATGCGGCTCTGACTTTTATTAACTTGCTATAGCTGACTTAAGACATAGGGCTGATAAAGATAACAGGTTTGCTGAATAAATATGCAACTGAAAAGTGTATTAAAAAGCATTGTATGCGTAACATTCATACTGATACAGGGATTATCTCTGGTCAATGGCAGTGAGCGGAATGCGACTATCCTGGCAGGTATCAGTAAAGATACACTTTATGATATTAGTGTGGCCGATGCGAAAATAGCATTCAGCTTGGTACTTAATGATATCTTGAAAGAGTCTGGTGAATTTGTTGCGCTTGATGTCTTTCAAAATAAACTGGAGGTTGAGAAGAAACTACTGAAAGGTGATCTCGATGCTGTATTTACCAATACACTCCAATATCTGGAGTTGGAAGAGCACCTGAACTCGAACGGCGCTTATATCATTCAGCATGGCCCCAATATAAAACCAAAATTTTATCTGATTACAAGACGTAATGCAGGAAGAGACAGCCTGGCTGAACTGAGAGGTAAAAAAATCAGTATTCCAAATGGGTATGCCGTTGGGAACATGTTCTTGGATGTACTACTGATGCGCCAAAACCATCCTGTCTCGCAACGTTTTTTTTCTGAAATTCGTGAAGCCAACGACTCCAATTCCTCATTGGTCAATCTTTTTTTTGGTAAAGTCGATGCCGCTCTTGTAACCGACTTTTCATACGAAGTGGCCTGTGAACTCAATCCTCAGATGCGGAAGCAATTGAGTATTATTCAAGTATCTGAGCCTCTGATACATCAGGTTGTTGCTGTAAGAGATGATTTTTCTCAGTCTAAACTCGATAAAATTGAACCCTATTTTCTAAATACTCAACGTTCACCTAACTTGGCTCAATCAATGAGCTTGTTTCGTATATCAGCAATCAAGAAATTAAACGGAAATTACCTGACTGAGGTTCGAAAATTACTTCAAGAATTTAATGATTTAAATCGCAGAACAATCAGTTCCGCTACTCACTAATATATCTGAAGAAGGATTTTAAGGAATTTACAGACAACACCAAAAACTGAAAGAGGCTGTTTTAAGTATTATTCAAATTCAAATCTACAATGAAGGGATGTTGATTGTATAGTTCAACATATGACGCATGATGGTTGCTAGAAAAATCACTACTGGTTGGCCTTGTAAAGGTCATTGGTTTGTTGCTCCTTTTATCGTGATAGTCCTGTTGCTGGCTTTATGCCCGTTCTTTGTTGTACAAGCGGAAAAGTTACCTGACCGGTATACTCAGATGCCAGAGAATGGATACTTCGGCAGAATGTCAAAAGTCCTATTCGATGCCAATGTTACGGACACCACAATTGCGACGGATATGATCATCCGGGAAGTTTTCGGCACGATGGGTATGAGATCAGAAATAGTCGTTTATGAGGATAAGGATAAGCTGACAAATGATCTGGCTAATAATAGAATCGATGCGATATTTATCAATACGATAGACTTTCTTGATATGCAGCATTTGATTGATATGGAAAGGCTTTATACCTTGATCTACGGGGATCGTGTTGAACAGGCAGTGTTACTTCTTGTTAGAAAATCTGACAAACTCGATATGATATCTGATCTACGTGGGAAAACCGTATCGATACCAGCAGGACATTTCCTGGGAAGAACCTATCTTGAGGTGCTGCTAATGGAAAATGGCTTCCCGCCAATAGAAAAATATTTCGCCAATGTTCAAGAGACGATCGATACCAATAGCGCTATTGTGGATCTTTTCTTTAATAAGACAGATGCTGCTCTTGTTTCAGACATAGCATTCGAACTTGCCGCGGAGCTGAATCCCCGTATAAAAACCAGTCTGAAACCCCTGGCGGTATCGCAGGATATGATACCTCAGATCATCGGTCTGAATAAAAATATCTCGGAGCAAAATAGGGCAAGAATCGATGAAATCATGGGTAAATCTCATGAAAACAGAAGAATACAACATCTGCTATCACTATTTCGGGCTAATAAATTCATTAAGCTAAAACAATCTGATATCAGTTCAACAAAACAGCTAATCGATCGATATAACTATTTAACTCAATCCAGATAGCCATAACACTCTATCTTGAATACATGTGATTCATGAAAATAAAATCTCATAGCGTCATTCTGTTATTACTGCTTTTAAGTGGCATCATGGCTATTCATACAGCCCAGGCTCAAAGTGATCCCTATGATAGAGATACAGCATTTATCGGTATCATGTCCCGCCTGTTTTATGCGACACACAGCACGGATACACGAATTGCCACTGAGATGACATTTATTGAGTTCATGAAGAATATCGATAAAGCGTGTGAATTCACAAATTTTGATGATCCAATAAATGTGGTTACTCAAATGCGCAAAGATAATCTCGATGCAATACTGGCTAATCCTGTGGATTATCTGAAAATAGAGCACCAGATTGATGAAGATTATCACTACTCCCTGCTGTTTGGTGATCGGTTGAAGCAAAGAGTAATCCTATTAGTCAGAAAATCTGATAATATCAACTCCCTTTCACAACTGGCAAATAAAACATTAGCCTTTCCCTATGGCCATCACCTTGGAAAAATGTTTCTTGATATGAGTCTGCTGGAGAAAAATCTGCCGCAAACCACAGATCATTTTTCGGAAATTCAAAATATTGAAAGTCTCAATGACGCTATCATTAATCTATTTTTCAATAAAGTGGACTCGGCACTGGTTACAGATGTGGCTTTTGAGCTTGCACAGGAGCTCAATCCGCAGATTCGCCATGCTGTCATACCCTTGATCACATCCGAACCCATGATTCAAATTGTAATAGGTATTAATAAGCGTGTGCCGTCAAGTTTCAAACAACGTGTGGATCAGATGGCAAGTAATTTGGATCAATACCCAAGAACGCTACACCTTTTGTCTATGTTCAAATCCAAGCGAGTGATAAAAATATCTGCATTTGAACTTGAAATGATTCGTAATATGGTATTGAAATATGAAAGCCTGTTAAATAAGCAGAGAAAGAAAATTGATGACGCTTTCGAATAGCTTTACCTGCATATAATCTCTAATATTTTATCCCCTAGGTATACACTTCAGGTGCCTATTTTCGGACAAATGGTTCAGCGCGTAATCCCCATGCTAGGCACTCAGTAACATAAAACTGTTTGTGCGCAAGCATCAATGAAGAATTGAAATGTATAAATTACCTGTAGGCGAGTGAATAGGATTATTTTCAATTCTCATGAAACCTTGATTCGTACAACTCTCATCACATCCATATCGATTCCGGCCACACTTTCCGTGTCTGAATAGTAGGTGAGGTTGACCCGTTTTCCTACGAGGCTTTTGTAGCGCTTTTTTCTTTTGTATTTGAATGGTACGTCCGTGCCTTCGATCAACAGGGTATTGATAATCCAGTCACCGCTCTCTCTCTGAACATGTGACGTCACTTTCTTCATATCAGAGTGGGTCAGGTCCCGGTGGGTTTTCAATAGATCATCGACTGGTGATTTCATTCTATCCTCACGCTTTGTTGAGGGTTCGATTATATCGCAACAGGAAATAAAATAGGATATTTGAGGTTGCTCAGATTACGTCAGTAGTCAGACATGTTAGAAATTGTATCACTAGGATGTTCCGGATACCGGTATTCGCCTTGATCAAAGGGTGCAACAGTTAACTGGTTAGTATGAGCGCAGGTTTCATAAATTCGGGTTTCATCATGAACGGTGAGATCCTAAGTTCAACATTGAGCTTGCAACTGATTAGGGTTTATGTACTTTCAGGAATATAAGCATCATCAAGGATGCAGTATCATTGATCTGGATGTGCTCGATAAGCGATGCGCATCTGACTCGTACCATTGTCTGTAGTAAAGGATTTCAGTCAGGGAAGTATGAATAAGTCTCAAATAAAGCTACTTATCATATGGTCAGTTCTTCTCCTTTTTATCATCTTTATTTATGTTGATCATGTGATGTCACTAGACATGTGGGATTGGGTATAGTGGCCTCTGCTGCTGTTACCGCGTTTTGTTTTCTCGGAATACCAGCGACTCAAGCGGTTGGGGCGTGAGTCTGATGAATTGTCGCAGCCTGGCAGGAAATAACCCTATTATTTTTCCACTCTCTCTCTGGTCTTAGTCAAACAAATACCGCTGGATCTTCAGGTATACTAAAACACAGTATTACACTAGGATATTTTCTATCGGTCATCCCTGGGTTGTTTAAGGGGGGATACTCTGGCCTTTGATACACAAGGCTATCTCAGTTACCTGTCTGCCTGACCGGTGTTTTAAGTGACTGAATGAATTGTCGGTTATTCAATGAAACCCATATTCACAGGAGAACTGAGATGCCCCAGCGTTGGTTACAGATCAAAGGTGACCCCTCGGTAAGAGAGTTTCTGTTTCATCAGACAAGAAAAACAAGTTTGTTTGATGAACATCTTGTGCGCATTCACTACATCATTCACACCATGTGCACCAAGAAGGGCGCATTTCATGTCAAAGCGCACTACTCATCATCCCAGTTGACCTGCTGGTTTTATGACGATCCCTATAACTACAAGGTTTATGTCAAGGAAGAGGTCCTTGAGCCTGGATTTCTCGATAGTTTTCCCGATCTGAGTTACGAGGGGAGAAAGCCCTGTGTGAGCCCTCAGCAGATGCTGCTGATACTCGATGAGTTCAAGCGGTTGCGCTTCACCGATGAGCAAATCTATCTGCGCAGTGCCTCGGTCAATCGACTCAACGGCTTGATCGGTATGAACTTCTCCTGTGATGGAAGTCACTACATCGAACATGATGAGTTTTTTCGGCGACTGCTAGAATTCGGGGTGGTTGAGCAGGAGGCTCAGGCGATCTGTTCCTTGTCAGGGAATTAAATTGGCCGATCATGGATGCTAAGCACTGCAAATAGTCACGAAGGGTTTTGCTGGATAGCCAAACGGGTGTCTGCTCGGTCCGGGAATGTCTAGTGAGTTGATCAGCTAATCTGATTAACGATTTTTTAGCGGTGATTCGCGTCCATTTGAAGCGAATAAACCACACCCCATCCAACTCAGTCGAAAATCGCAGCTCACAGGGGATTGTGCTATAAACCGGTGCAAGTCCTTACCCCTTTGAGAGTTCTGCATGTTGAGTTTTTACGACGAAATCGAGCTGCCCACCGGGAAATCGTTTGAAGTGATCGATATCACCGATCAAATCAACCGCATCGTTGAGCGGTCGGCGCTAAAAGAGGGATTGGTCACAATCACTTCTCTGCATACCACCTGTGCCTTGGCGGTCAACGAGAATGAGGAGCGGCTGTTCGATGATATTCGTAACTACTTTTTAACCATTGCGCCGGAAGATCAACCCTACAAACACAATGATCTGCATCTGCGGGTCAATATCCCGCCGGACGAGCCGGAGAATGCCCATGCCCATCTGATCGCCATGATGCTTGGTAACAGTGAAACTCTCATGGTGCACAACGGCAGTCTGGTATTGGGAAGATACCAGTCTGTATTGATGCTTGAGATGGATGGGCCGCGACAGCGGAAGTGTGCGGTTCAGGTGATGGGTAGATCCTGACAGATCTTTATATCAACAGTTGAACCTGCAGACGTTGGTTGAAATGAACGCCTCGTAGGCTTCCCCGGACTCCAGCCATTTCTGCAGTGCTTCATCCATTTGGGGTTGAGTCATGCCTTCAGGCACTTCGCAATGAATTCCATAAGGGTGACGCGGTTCGCCCCTTGGCTCAGCAATCACTCTGTTGTTATCAACGAACAGTGTGTAGTCAGGCATTTTGCCGGGTGGGGCACAAAAGGCTGTTGTTCCCAACTCGTTGATCAGATCGGTCGCCTGAGTGTTGAATTCATCCCGGCTTGGTGGTGTCTGACTCATCTGTTCGTCCTGCAATTATCCCGTTTCAGGGAACTCTACCACAGGCGTCTTTAGTGGATGGTGTTGAGAGTCGATTTTCAACCCCACCACCGGACAGAACTCTCCGGTGGCGGGTTTGGAGACGATATCGATCGGCTCGATATCAGCATTCAGGTCTAATCATCATCCCGAACCCGAACTACCACTTTGGCTACCGGACCATCCCAGCTGTGAACCCGTGCATCCAGGTCGCTGTGGCCGCCGAAGGGGTCGTTATCGCCAATATTGCCACGATGGATATGGACAGTCGGATTGTGGTCAGGTCCAGCTGTCGCAACTGCCCCGCTGCCTGCATTACCACCCGGATCCGCTGGAATACCGGGGGTGTTGGGCGCGCCGCCGCCGTTGATGATCTCATCATTGGCCTCGGTGCCGGCGTCATAGGCATGCAGATAGTAGGTGTAGGTACCCTTTCGTTTGGGGATTCTCATGCTGTCCAGACCGACAAATCCGTCATTGGTCGGCAGCAGCATGGCAACGATGGAGAGAAAGCGCTTTTTCTTACCGAATTCGTAGAAATCAGCACTAGCAGAGGCGCCTGGCGCCAGCAGACCGCCGGCCGGGTTGTCCACGTAGTCGTTACCACTGGCTTCCAGGTCCGCGATCAGGCCGCTAGTATCACCACCTTCCGCCATTGCCTGCAGATTGGCTGAAGCCGCTTCGCTGAGCTCAAACAGGTCGGCATGACGGTCGTGCTTGGCGACCAGCAGGGGGGTGAAATAGATGGCGTTGGTCAGGTTGGTGATCTCTACACTGAGGGTGCGGTCATCTGCCAGGGTTGTGGTTCCATACAGCATGCTCGCTGATACCAGCAGGCTGGTTAAGGTCTTTTTCATGGTTAATTCTCCTTTAGGTATAAGACAGCGCAGCCCCAAAGGGTCGAGTGAAAGCTGAAGCAGGTTGGTTGGGCCTGCACTGTAATGAGGAGTCTGGGCTTTGAGTCTCCCGGCAGGATCACGAAAACATCACGATTAGATCACAAACCATCGGGTAGGATTGCTTGATGCTCTGAGGGGCGGCCTCTGATACAATAAGCGGTTCACTTTGGACAAAACCCATAGAAGTTTCCATGTCGTTGAACACCACAGAAGAAATCATTGAAGACCTGAAGCAGGGCAAAATGGTCGTTATCATGGATGATGAGGATCGGGAAAACGAGGGTGACCTCGTGATGGCGGCCGAGGCGGTGACCCCGGATGCGATCAATTTCATGGCCCGCTATGGTCGCGGATTGATCTGCCTGACCCTGACCAAAGAGCACTGCAGTCAGCTGCGCCTGCCGTTGATGGTCACCACCGACGATGAGCTGGCGGCGACCAATTTCACGGTCTCAATCGAGGCTGCCGAGGGGGTCACCACCGGGATCTCCGCAGCAGACCGCTCCACCACCGTGCTGGCCGCTGTGGCACCGGATGCCAAGCCCCAGGATCTGGTTCAACCCGGACATATCTTCCCCCTGATGGCACAGCCCGGCGGTGTTCTGGTGCGCGCCGGCCATACCGAGGCGGGTTGCGACCTGGCCAGACTGGCCGGTCTCTCTCCAGCCTCGGTGATCGTGGAGATCCTCAATGAGGATGGCACCATGGCCCGCCGCTCCGATCTGGAAAAGTTCGCGGCCGACCACGATTTGAAGATGGGCACCATCGCCGATCTGATCCAGTACCGGGTGCAGAATGAGACCACCATCGAGCGGGTGAGTGAGTGCCATTTCCCCACCGAATTCGGCGATTTTCGTCTGGTTGCCTATCAGGATATGGTAGACAACGATCTCCATCTGGCTCTGGTCAAAGGACACCCCAGTGCAGACCGACCAACCCTGGTGCGGGTGCACATGCAGAACAGTCTGTGTGATCTGTTCGAGGCCAAGGTCAGCGAGTGTGGATGGCCTCTGCGCCATGCCATGAGTTACATCAGCAAGCAGGATGAAGGGGTGATCGTGGTGCTGCGAAATCACGATACCGCCCGGGAGATCGTACAGCGGATGATGGAGTTCCAGACCCAGAGCAGCGGTCATCAGAAGTACCACAAAAAGGACAACAGCAAAGAGCTGCGTACCTATGGTGTGGGGGCGCAGATCCTCTCCGATCTGGGGGTCAGGAAAATGCGTGTATTGAGTGCGCCGAAGAGTATCCACGCACTGTCCGGATTCGATATGGAAGTCACCGAATATGTGGAAGCGGAGTAGGGCTTTGCTCTAAGCACTATCTGAACCCGCTGATTCAGGTAATATTGAGTTCAATTGTTGATTTATCAGGAATAACAGAATGACGATCAAGACAATCGAAGGGGCAATGACAGTTGACAATGCACGCTTTTGCCTGGTGGTGGCGCGCTTCAACAGTTTTATTGTGGAGAGTCTGCTGGATGGAGCAGTCGATACCCTGAAGCGACATGGGGCCAAAGAGGAGGACCTGACCCTGGTCCGCCTGCCCGGTGCTTTCGAGATGCCAGTGGCGCTGGAGAAGCTTGCCGCCAGCGGTAAATACGATGCCATCATCGCCCTCGGTGCGGTGATTCGTGGCGGTACCCCCCATTTCGATTATGTGGCCGGCGAGTGTGTCAAAGGCATGGCTCAGGTCAGCCTAAAGCACGGTGTACCGATCGCTTTTGGCGTGCTGACGGTGGACACCATCGAGCAGGCCATCGAGCGGGCTGGTACAAAGGCAGGCAACAAGGGTGCTGAAGCCACCCTCTCCGCCATCGAAATGGTCAATCTTCTACGTCAGATCGATTAATGAGCGAAAAACGCAGTCAGGCAAGACGACATGCGGTCCAGGCCATCTACCAGTGGCAGATGGCCGGCCAGGATGTCTCCGATATCGCCAATCAGTTTCTCGAAGAGCAGGAACTCTCCAGCTTTGAGGTCCCCTATTTCCAGGATCTGTTGCAGGGAGTCCCGTGCAACCTGGGTCAGCTGGATGAGCTGCTCAAACCCTCCCTCGACCGGGCCATCGATAGTGTCGATCCGGTGGAGCGGGCGATATTGAGAATCGGTGCCTACGAACTGCAGCACAAAATTGAAGTGCCCTATCGGGTGGTAATCAACGAAGCGGTTGAGATGGCCAAGGTGTTCGGCGCCGAGCAGGGGCACAAATTCGTCAACGGTGTGCTCGATCAGGTGGCCAGAAAGGTCCGCGCGGTTGAGATGGGTGCCAAATCGAAAGGCTGATATCTGAGCGCCGGATTTGTCTCTGGCATCTGCGGTTGGTCAGGCTGATGGCAACCGCAAATGGACGCCAATCACCGCAAAGATCCCGCAAATACTGGATTTACCTATTGTAGTCATTCCGGCAAAGGCCTGAACCCATCCACCTGTTATATCTGAATCTTTGTCTGACTCAGCATTATTCAGCGTAAACCATTTGCGTTTGTTCGTGGACTGAATCAGATCATCAATCCAGCCCATATGTTTAATATGTTGGTATCCGAATGGGCGTGTATGGCCAGACCCACATTCCTGGGCTCGATCAAAACACGGTGCATGACATCCTACTGGCAGATTCTCCCTTGGAATCTCCTCCCGGTTACCCTGCTGGGAGATCCACTGACTAGGGTTATCTCTTATACACGCATGGTCGTGACTGGATGTACCATTCGAGGTAACAGATTTCATTCGACAAATAAAGGATGGTTTGCAATGACTGATTCGGCGGGTCGGGTCGGGGGATCTTCAAATGGTGGAATGGGTGGAGGATCAGCAGATGGTGATTCTTCAATTGGAGGTGGTTCCCCAGGAAGTGAAAATAGTCTCGGCTCGCCAACAAACGGGGCTGGATTAGCCGATTCGCCAACTACAGCTGAGGCATTGAGCCGCTCTCCCACAACGGCAGATCAACTGAGCTGTTCACTCACGATGGCTGAACAACTCACAGCTTCAGCAGGCACTTTGGGTCAGGCATTGGATCTGTCCAAGGATGCCAGTCTGGATGTCAGTATCTGTTCAACTCAAGACAAGAGCGTCAATATCGGTCATGTGGAAGCAGAGTATTCAGCGCCGGATGCTGGTCTCAATACCGAAAAAACCAAAGCCCATGCATCGGTTGGTATATCCGGAGCAATCAATATTGCTGATGCTAAAACTGAGATCGGTTTAGGCCGTGTGGGGCAGATCGATGGTAAAGTAACGGCAGGAACCATCAATGCGCATGGAAAGATGGAAGCAAAAGCAGAGATAAAGGGGCTTACCGATACAAGTGCCAGCTTAAAAGCCAGTGCCGGAGCTGAAGCGATGGCGATTGACGGTCATGCGGGATTTGAGGTGAGTATTACGCCGAAAACAGTCGGGGATACCCTGGGTGGGCTCTATAACAGTTATGTTGACCCGGTTGTCGATTCTGTTGCAGGTCGGGATGTTCCAGAGATTCCGGAAGTGCCAGACAATTTTGATCACGGTATCGTGATCGGTGGGCATATTGATGGGGGCTACGGCGCCTCACTCAAAGGGAGTGCGGGTATTGAAATTGGTGATGGCAAAGGTGTCAAAGTCAGTGGCAGCTTTAAAGCAGGTCTTGGGCCGGTGGTCGGTGCAGGTGTTACATTCGGTGCGAAATAGACTGGATGCAGTTCCCGCATGTGCAATTAATCAGAACGTCAACTTTAAGATATTCTCTCCTTGACCACATCAGATAACAGCCAGACTGATTTGTTCAGAGTTCATAGGAAGGTCATAGACGGTCTGTGGCATGCGCGTTGGTGGTTGTTATTGGTAGCCTGTCTATTGGCGATCATCACTGTCTATACGATTCCGATAAGTAACCAGGAAATCGATCTGCCTGCCATAGCGGATCATTGGCTTAGGCTAAAGCTAGCACTTCTTTTCACTCTCCTCGCTTTGCAACTCACTGCATGGTTTATCTCTATTCTTAAGGCACTTTCCATGCATCAGATGAGATGGGTTGTATTGCTTCTGATCATTCCTCCGGCAGCATTTGCCTATCTGATCCGTTACCGCTGATCGTATAAACAGCCTCAGACCATGATCATTTTATGCGAGTAGGGCAACACTCTTCACCTGAGCATAGAGCATCATCCCTTCATGGATCCCCATGCCCATGGCTGAGCGACGGGTAATACGTGACAACAGGGTCTGACCATCCTCCAGTTCCAGGCGCACCAGCATCTGGGTCTGGTTGATATCGTGGGTATCGATCACCCGTGCAGGGAGTATGTTTAAAATACTGGTATCCGAATGGGCGTGTATCGCCAGACTCACATCCCTGGCCTGGATCTGCACCCGGGCGTGACGTCCGACGGGTAGATCCTCCCTGGGTACCGCTACCCGGTTGCCCTGCAGGGAGATCCAGGTGAGGTGATAGCTGTTGTCATGGGAGCTTACCGTGCCCTCCAATAGCGCCGAGGCGTCACCGTATTCTGAGAGTGGCAGGTCGAGCCGGGTCAGCAGATTGGCGGCCTCACCCGAGGCAACCACCTTGCCCTGATCGAGCAGTACCATTCTGTCAGCCAGTCTGGCGACCTCGTTGGGATCGTGGGAGACATAGATCGAGGGTATGCCGAACTCGTCGTGCAGGCTCTCCAGGTAGGGCAGGATGAGCTGTTTGGCGCCATGGTCCAGGGCTGACAGGGGCTCATCCATCAGTAGCAGTCTTGGACTGGTCAGCAGAGCACGGGCAATCGCCACCCGTTGACGCTCCCCGCCGGAGAGCTTGTGGGTCTCCCGTTTGAGCAAGCCGGCAATACCGAGCAGTTCCACCACATCGTGAAATGCGATCAAGCGCGCCTTCTCCGCCACCCGGCGCATGCCGTACTCCAGATTACGTCGAACCGAGAGATGGGGAAACAGGCTCGCCTCCTGAAACACATACCCCAGCGAGCGGCGATGAGGGGGCAGAAATCTGCGCTGATCCTGCCACACCTCCTGATTGACACGAACCAGCCCCTGGGAAGGGCGCTCCAGCCCCGCTATCGCCCGCAGTACACTGGTCTTACCGGAACCGGAGGAGCCGAACAGGGCGGTGACTCCCTGGGCCGGTACGGAGAAGGCCACATCCAGATCGAATTCACCCAGCTGGTTGGATATCCGGACCTCAATTTCGCTCATGGACGATGGCTCCTGGTGTAACGGCCATTGACCAGGTAGAGGGTCATCAGCACCAGGAATGAGAAGGCCAGCATACCGGCGGCGAGCAGGTGTGCCTGGTCATATTCGAGGGACTCCACATGGTCGTAGATCGCCACCGAGAGCACCTTGGTCTCACCGGGGATGTTGCCGCCGATCATCAGAACCACACCGAACTCGCCGATGGTGTGGGCGAAGCAGAGTACCGCAGCGGTAAGGAATCCGGGGCGGGCGAGGGGAATCACGACGGTGAGAAAACGGTCCCAGGGGGAGGCGCGCAGGGTTGAGGCAACTTCCATCGGCCGGGGCCCCAGGGCTTCAAAGGCATTCTGCAGTGGTTGAACCACAAACGGCAGGGAGTAGAGGACCGAGGCAAACACCAGACCTTCAAAGGTAAAGGGCAGAGTACCGATACCCATTGCCTGGGTGAGCTGTCCCACCGGGCCGTCCGGGGCAAGCATGATCAGCAGATAGAAGCCGAGCACCGTGGGTGGCAGCACCAGGGGCAGGGCCACCACAGCCGCCAGGGCCTGCTTGTACCAGGCCTGGGTTCTGGCCAGCCACCAGGCGATCGGTGTGCCGATGATCAGCAGCAGCACGGTGGTGGTGCCCGCCAGTTTCAGGGTCAGCCAGACAGGCTGCCAGTCAAAGTCCATAGTCCGCTCCAACAGACGCTCATTGAGGGTTATGGTGGATCACCATACCCCGACTCGTACTGTTTACTCCACCCCATAGCCATAGCTCTGGATCACCTGTTTTGCCTCATCGCTCTTGAGAAATTCGATAAAGGCCTGGGCAGCTGGGTTGTCCCGACCCTTGTTCAGCACTACCGCTGCCTGATCGATCGGTGCGTAGTAGCTCTCCGGGATCTCCCATAAGCTACCGTTTTTCCCCGGCCATGCCTTGATCTGGGCCAAAGCGACAAAACCGGCATCCGCATTGCCGGTTGCCACGAACTGAAAGGTTTGAGCGATCGAATCGCCCCTCACCAGTCTGGGTCGGGTCTGCTCCAGTATACCGAGATGCTGCATCACCTGTTGTGCTGCCAGGCCGTAGGGAGCGGTTTTCGGATTGGCGAGTGCCAGATGGCGGAATTCACCCGCATTGAGATAGCGCTCTCCCCGTTCAAACAGGGACTCTTTCAGGCTCCAGAGAACCAGTTTTCCCCGGGCGTAGACAAAGCCGCTGCCATTGACTGCAAGACCCTCGTTTTCTGCCTTTTGAGGCCTTGCCCGATCGGCGGCAAGAAAGAGCTCAAACGGTGCGCCATGCTCAATCTGGGAATAGAGTTTGCCGGTGGATCCGTAACTGATTCTGGTGGTATGGCCCGTCTGCTGTTCGAAACGCTCGGCCAGGATGCGGGCCACATCGGTGAAATTGGCGGCGATCGCGACTTTGACTTCTTCAGCTGCTGCTTTGGTGACAGAGAGAATGAGACTCAGCAGAATGATGATTAGCGGTTTCACAGATCTTCCAGGTCATGATTCGATACTACATTGGGACCACGATTCGAATCTGCCATTCAGCCGTTGTGAGCGATCGGCCGGGATGATTCGATTGGTGGTTCAATCCAACCCTATCTCATTTTGCAATCCAGGTGCCAATATTTTTTTATATTAATTACAATGGGATAGGTTGGTGAAATTGGCAGGTGCCTGTCACTGTTACGACAATTGTCAGTTTTGCCCCAGCTGTAGAACTGGTCTGAACAGATCTCAACCGATAGCGGTGGCCTTAGAGGTCTTCATGCTCTCCTTTGGCCTGACTGTGCCGGTAGCGAAGCACCAGAATTGCGAAGGTCAACATCAGAATCGCGCCTGTGACGGTGAGAATGGTCTCATTGGGCATCTGTTTGATATCGATGGTCAGCAGGCGTGTCAGCGCGGTGATCGCGATATAGATCAGAAACTGCACCGGCAGTCTGCGGGTCTTGAAATAGATCCCGACCATGGCGCCCAGTTCCAGGTAGATGAAAAGCAGCAGGATATCTTTGAGGGTTGCATGGCCGTGGCTGATCATCTCCATGTAGGCCACCGCGCCGGACCAGACCACCGTGGCACCGATCACGAACAGGCCGATGATATGAAAGGTCTCTACCAGGATATCCCCCAGTTTCTCGATGATCTGGATGCTCTTCGGTTCACTCATCACTACGGCCCCTTTATTCTTTTTTTAATGCATCCCCTGAGGGAAACTCGCTTTGTTCTTCTTTTAGTGGAAAGTTACACTGCCAATTATAGGAGACAACTGCTGAATATTAGATGAAGATTGAGAAAGAGACCCCAGAGTTCGCCCTGATTAACCAATATTTCAAACAGCTCACCACCCCTCGGCAGGATGTGGTTCTGGGTGTTGGTGATGATGCTGCCTTACTGCAGGTGGCGGAAGATAACTTATTGGTTGTCAGTGTCGATACGCTGGTCTCCGGTGTGCACTTTTTCGAAGATGTGGCTGCCGATGCCCTGGGACACAAGGCGCTGGCCGTCAATCTGAGTGATATGGCCGCAATGGGCGCCGAACCCAGCTGGGCAACCCTGGCATTGACCCTGCCAGAGGTGGATGAAAAGTGGATCGCCGGGTTTTGTCGTGGGTTTGCCGGGTTGGCGAATCGTTTCAACGTCTCCCTGGTGGGAGGCGATACCACCAGAGGACCACTCAGCATCACCGTGCAGATCCATGGTGTGGTTGCACAACACCAGGTTATGCGTCGGGACGGGGCCCAGGTTGGGGACGATATCTATGTCACCGGAACCCTGGGTGATGCGGCACAGGGGCTGAAACTACTCCAATCCGCACAAGCTTTGACCGCTGGCCAACAGACCATGATCGACCGGTTGGAGCGGCCGCAACCGAGAGTGGAGGCGGGCCTTGCACTGCGCCACCTGGCCCATAGCGCCATCGACCTCTCCGACGGTCTGCTCGCCGATCTGGGACATATCCTGACACAGAGTGGTGTCGGGGCCACTCTGCAGCTTGATCAGTTGCCTCTCTCAGCCGAACTGCGTGCCGTCATGGGAGATGACAAGGATTGGTCCCGGATTGTTTCAGCAGGTGATGACTACGAACTCTGCCTGACCCTGCCTGTGGCTTGTCGTGAGGCAGTGGCGGGAGTGGCCCGACAGCTGTCACTGCCGATAAGCCGCGTAGGGTGCATCGAAGCGGATCCGGGCTTGCGTTGTTTCGATCAACAAGGTGAACCATGGCATCCACCGCAACTCGGGTTCGATCACTTCAGCACCAGCTAGCACCAATGCTATCCATTCGACCTCTCAAATGATTGACGAATAAAGGCCAAGGTCTTGGCCTGTTCAAAATAGTTTGTGTGGATCACTTTACTCTGCGTACCATAGTCGAGGATTTGTGAGCCCGGGATGATCAGTTGGTCCGTCAAGTCGGTCATGGAAAGGGTGTCGACAACCAGATCGTTTTTGCCATCGAACAGGATGTCCGTACCGATATCGGCAAGCTTCATCTTCAGCTTTCCCTTACGAAACACTTTCCAGAATTTCCAACCGACTTTCTCACTCTCAAAATCGGACACAATAAAAAAATAGTCTCGATCGGCATGTGGATTGGCGTAACTTCGTAAACTCAGTAGTTCGTAGTTGTTGCCGACCCGGGATTGACCGGCGAGTCCGGGAATGATCGCCACAACCGCATCGGCCAAGGGCGTTTTGCCGGCGACACGCAATACCGAGGTGATGATCTGAAACATACCGGTGGCAAACATCATCAGCGGTACCGCAGCGCTGACTTTGGTGAGAACATTACCGATGTTGTAGGCCATGTCCAAAGCACCCCGGATGTTTGCCGGGGAGGCCAGCCCGGTGCCTGCCAACGGCGACCCGGCGAATACCACGCGCCTTTTGCCACGCCCCCGGTCCAGGGCTTCGACCCACCAGCGCGTTACCACACCGCCCCGGCTGTGGCTGATGACATCCACATCGGCACTTGTATTGCCCATGGCGAGTGCGAGACTGTGGGCATTCACAAACGGACTCTTCGATAAGGTGGCATGGTCGAAAGTGAGTATCTGGTCATATTGCCGGCTTGCCCATCGCAGGAATTCATCACCGGCCTTGAAGCCTCTTCTGTCGATCTGGTCAAAGTAGGCATCCGACTTGCTGAAGGTGCCGTGTACGAACAGCAATATTTTTTTTCCTTTGCCCAAGGGTTTGATATCTGTTCCGTCACCGACGATCTTGCCGTTCCGCCATTCACGCAAACCGCGATCGGGGGTCAATTTATTGTCGAGCAGGGCAACTGCCTGGGTGACCTGGTTATAGGGCAAGAGTGACATCGGTCGCTCCAGTTTGACCTGCTCCTGGCCCGTTACTTTACGTGGGCGTCCCCGTCGCTTGGGAGAAACCGGGGTCAGTGGACGCTCTTCAAGGCTCAGGGCTTCGCCACCGATATCCACTACCCGCATTTTGGTCATTTGTACGGCAGCCTTTTTCGCACCGGCACGGCGAGGGCCTGGCCGCCCCAGTGAATCGGCTGCTTTCAGAGTGTCGGGATCCGGCGTGAGATTGAGTTCCTCAAGCGCTCGGTCCAGATGCTTGCTGTTTACACGTATATCGTCTGTCATGACACTTGATTATTGATGGGTAGTGGGGTGGCGCCTTGTGGGTCACTTCTGGCCCGGCGTATGTCGATCAGAAATTGAAACCGGTCGGGATCGCTGAGTGATTCGATGCCTGCATCGCATGCAGCGAAAAAACCGCTGTTGGAGGTCAACAGGGTACTTTCAACAGGTACCAGATGCCCGGCGGATACAAAGGCGTAAATACGCTCAAGATGGGCTTTGGAATAGATCCAGGACGGCGTACCCATGTCCTCAGTCAGTTCTTCTGCATCCGACTCACCGTCCGGGTAGTCACCTTGAACGAAGTAATCCGCCTGCTGTGGACTGCGCCAATAGCCTGGAAAAGCGTGTCCTTCGATCAGGAACAGTACCGGGTGGATCTCAATGTACTCCAGGCAGGCTGCCAACAACAATGTCAGGTCAATGCAGGTGCCGTGAGAGCGTCGCAACACCTCTGACGGACTGCGCACCCTTTGCGCCTTGGCATAGTAGGATGGCGGTGGGTTGATGTATTGCAGGCGGTGGTCGAGGATGAGTGCTGACCAGATTGTTCTGACCTGGATATCCACCGGACCGTAGGGATCATCCGCATAGAGGCCGTAGCTCTGGTAGCCATCAAAACCGGCGTTTGGATCGTCGCTTAATGCACTCAAATAGCGTCGTGCATCAGCCACCGCGTCGATAACTGCAACATCCCTGGGCAGTACAAAGGATGGCAACCAGATACGGTCTTCGTCCGTGTCACTCCACTCCTCAAGTGGCGCAACATCCACCTGATGAGTCTTCTCCTCGATGACATTGTCATGAGCGGTAATACGTACATAAACTGTGGTTCGCAGTGTTTCCGAGAGGGTACGCAGGTAATCCCAGGAGAGCGGAATACGAATGTATTTGCCGATATCTTCAGGCTTACCCACCTCGCCGGTACTGTGGGATCCCCGGTAGGGGTACTCCTCCGCACCTACACGTGCGACGACTTCCACATGCACTTTGTCCGGAGAATTCAGTGAAGTACGTGTTACATTGAACTGTGTGAACAGGTGGCCGCGATTGTGCAGAATCGCGTAGTTGAGACGTTGATAAGGTACGATATCAAGCAACAGTTCACCAACACCATCCCCGCTACCGGTGGATGGCTGCTCAGTCAGCGGTAATGTCTGCCCGCGCCCGCTGATTTGATACAACAGGGAGGTGTTGGACCAGAGTACGATGCCACTGCCCTGCATACGGTACTCATCGGGCAGTTTGCGGGTCTCCTCGAAGGCCTGCTGAAAGGCGGGCAATATGTAAGTATCACGATCGTTGTGCCAGGCTCGATAGAGACTGGCGAAAAATATCTCGGCCAGATGGTCATCGATCTCATCTTGAAATCCCACCGCAACCTGGGCGCCATGGGCGACAGCCAAGGCACAAAGCCGGGCGGCGGAGTTGTAGACATTGACCGATACGAGGGCCGGTTTGAGTGCGCCTGCATTAACGATTTTAGCCAGTTCTTCTGGTTTCAGGGCTACCGCCACGCCTTGCGGATCGGAGATGATAAAACCATCCTCGTGCCGGCCCACACCTTCACTGATTTGTGGTGGTAGATAGTGCAGCGCCTGGTGCAGATCGAATCCGGCCAGATGCACCAGCCCGGGGGACTGGTCAGCGATGCGGTCTTTCAACGCTGCACTGTTGGGATTGGGAAGCACAAAGTCCCAGTCTTTCAGGTCCAGGTTGATGCGCATCAGTTCCACTTCAGAGCGGAAGCTGTAGAGTGCCTCCAAAGGCTTTGGGGCGCATTGCGCCATCAGTATGTTGTCGTCAGCGATGGTTGCGTAATCACTGCTGGAGTGTTCCAGCGGTAAGACCCTGGTGATCAGAAAAGGTAGTGCCGGCTGCTGTGCCTTACGGGTTTCTCGGGTCAGGGTGGATAGAAAGTACTCCCAGGGAAAAATTCTCAGTGCCCAATCCTTACTCTCACTTTCAAATGGCGGCAGGGTCACTTCGACGATGCCGCCCTTCGCCAGGCGGGTAATGATCTCCTGATGTTTTTTCGGACTCTTCAGCTCGATAAAGATTTCAGCCGCTTGTTCGACAGCCTGGCGTCGACGTTCAATGATGGCATCACTGGTCAGCCAGCGGCGGCGATTGCGCAAGGAGCGGCTCCAGCGAATGGCTGCGGCCTGAAATTTGGACCAATCGCAGGTCAGAATGACTTCATTTCCATACAGCGGACGCAGAGTGACGCTACGGCGCTCATCATGCTTGGAATTCATAAGCTGTTGATCCTCTTTGTATTTTTTATTCCAACAAAGCGGCTTATTCTATTTCCGGCAGATCCCTAAACAATAAGGGAAGCATAGACCCACTTTTGATTGTTGTCCTATTCATTGATGTGAAATATGGACCTGATGGTTGCCTGACAGAAAGAGATTCACTGCGATCAACTACAACCCGGCTGGCTGTTTTGTCTGACGCCTTAGATCCAGAGATTGATCGTAGTGACTCTGTAAAGCCTATTGAGTCATAAACAGGGCTTGCATATCGCTTTCTAAGTCTTGGTAACTTTCATCGTTAAACCAAGACAATCACACATTGACTTCCTGTTATCGATACTTCATTTGTTGAGATTCACTATCTTGACTGCTGGTCCTTTCTATCCGGTTTGTTTCTTAATGATAAAAAACAGACAGAAAGACCTTTTCCGGGAGATAACCACAGGTTCTCAGTGTCAAAGAGTAAAAGCCTTACGGTGCATCGATATGCGTCTACTAACGATAAATCATATTCGTGACCTCATGCGGCAATATGGCCTGCAGGCCTTTCTCCGGGATCTGACTACTCGTGTCAAAAGTGATTTTTCCCGCTGGGATGAGTTTGCAAAATCGGAACGTCATGCGACTCACTTTGAGCATGGCGTAATTGAGTTGATGCCCTGTTCCGATCAAGCACACTACAGCTTCAAGTTTGTCAACGGTCACCCGGGAAATGTACAAAAAGGGCTACCGAGTATTCTTTCACTTGGCGTGCTTGCCGAGGTGGAGACCGGCATGCCGATACTGGTTGCGGAAACGGGAATCATGACCGCCCTCAGAACCGCAGCTGTCACCGCGTTGAGTGCACGCTATCTGGCACGTCGTGACAGCCGACGGGTTGGTATCATTGGTTGTGGTGCACAAGCGGAGTTTCAACTGCTTGCGCTGGCCAATGAGTTCCCCATCGAGCAGGTAAACTATCTGGACATCGACCCCCATGCAGCGGAGAAGTTTGCACGAAATCTCTCTACTCAGGTATGGCGGATGCAACAGAAGCAAAACCCAGAGAGCTTGCTGGAAGGGATCGATATCCTTGTGACCGCGACAGCCTCACGCAAGAAAGTGGTTTTATTCCGTGCCGATCAGATCATTCCTGGTATGCATATTCATGCCCTTGGCGGGGATTGCCCTGGTAAAACGGAGTTGCCACCGCAACTGATCGACAGAGCAACCGTTGTCGTGGAGTATCTGCCCCAGACCCGGGTTGAGGGCGAGATTCAGAATCGGCAAGGTGCTACAGCGCCTGTGGAGCTACAATCTCTGGTTCGACAGAATCATCCTGGCCGCCAACATGACAGTGAGATCACACTGTTTGATGCGGTCGGTTTTGCAGTCGAGGATTTCAGTGCCCTGATGCTGCTAGAGGAATTGGCGGTGGCTCATGATATCGGTGAGTCGATCCAGCTGCTTGCAATCCCACCCGAGCCGAAAAACCTCTACGGCTATCTGATCGATTGAAGACTGCCTGGGTAATCGCTGAAATCGAATGCATTGTCTTTAGGTTTCGATCAGCACACGGATTGTACTCCGATAGCTCGATGGCTGCGGGGACGGGCATCAAGGCGAGTGCTTGCAGCAACTCCTGTAAGCGTATTCCGTGTGCCACAGGCACTGTGACCCCAGGTGCGTCTCTGGGATCGATTGCGTCCAGATCGATACTGATGCCGACTAGATCGCAATGCAGTAACAGCTTTTGCCAACAGCGATGGAGTATCGTTCGCAGCCCCAGCTGACGAACCCTGCTCATCATGTAGTATTCGACACCCAAACTGTCCAGGTGTCTTTTCTCGATCGATTCATAACTGTGGACGCCAACAAGCACGATCTGTTCTGGTTTGATGGTTGGCTGACCATCTCCGATCCGCTTCAATATCGGATCATGCATACCCAGCAAGCCGGCAACCGGCATACCGTGAGGATTGCCTGATGGGCTTGATCTTGTGGTATGAGCATCCATGTGAGCATCGATCCAAATCAGACCAAGTTGTCGGTCGGTTTTTGCCAGCGCATGCATGACGCCACCCCATATGCCGATCGCTGTGCTGTGGTCCCCGCTTAGAAATATGAAACGCCGTCCCTGCAGTAGCAGAGATTCGGTGCAGAGGCGTACATCCCGGTTGAGTGCAACCAGGGAGTCTATTCGCTCACGATTTGAGGTGGTAATCGGCCGTATCCAGTTTACCTGGGCTGTTCTGTTGTGTTTGCGTAAAACCGAGGGGCCCAAGTTATATGCACAGGGTCGACTCCCATGCGAAGACGCTGTACTGAGGCCCACAATCCCTCTTTTGAATTCTCCTGCCATACCGAGAACCAATTAAAGTTAGCAATTTTGATGACTCAAGTGCACTTTTCCAACAGGCTAAGCATGAACCTTGAGATCATGTTTCTCAATGCGATGAAGTTGCTGATCAGCCTTCAGATACTAGCTTGTTAGACAAGAATCCGGAGCAAATGTTATGGCGTTGTAACCAACAGATATCTCTACACAATGCCGCCAACTCCGGGACTGCTGACTGTAATAGAGGATCTAAGAAGCTATCCGGATCCAGAGGTATCAGTTGGACCAGGAGAGCCTGATTTCATGAATACGGTTGAATATTAAAACTATACTATTGACTGAATCCAATGATAACCACTGCTAACAACGATATTGGCATCCGATGCAGGAGAGAGGCTTATGGGTGGAGAGATTCTTGTGGTTGACGACGAACCCAACATCGTTCTTTCATTGGAGTTTCTAATGAAGAAGGCGGGTTATAACGTAACTACTGCCAATAATGGTGTGGATGCCCTGAACTCCATTAAACAGCAGCGGCCGGATCTTGTGCTGCTCGATGTGATGATGCCGCGAATGGATGGTTATGAGGTTTGCCAGGCGGTACGGGGCGATCCTGAGTTGAGTTCAGTACGCATTATTATGTTGACGGCTAGGGGGCGGGATGTGGAGCGTGATAAGGGCATGGCACTCGGGGCGGATGACTATGTCACAAAACCCTTTGCTACCCAAGAGTTGGTAGAAAAGGTGAAATCCCTGTTGGATCGTTCTTCAAGTTAACATTCAGCAACTATCTAGGGCCTATTGGATTAGTGTTAACAGGCCTTAGTCAGTTTATATTCAAAGTGCGATTTTTCGCTTCTGTCCGACACGCTCCTTATTGACTGGTTGTTCAGGCTATCTTTACACAATTCAAACGGTTTATTGCGGATTCCTGTTATCCCGGTTGTTCGGAGTTGTCGACACTTTGATTCGACCAGATTTAGGTTCAATCAATTCATAAATCGTGCAATTGAACCAAAGTTTATTAAACTTCAAAGAATAAGCCCTCATTGTTCACCTTGGTGTGGATGGGGGCAGCGGGATTGGTGTCTGTATCTCGACAATTGATTGATCATCAGTGAGTTGGATAAAGACCATGACAAATGGGCGAAATCAAGAGCGTCTCATCGTACTTTTTCTGTTGGGATTGATCCTGCTCAACTATCCGTTGTTGCATCTGTTCGGCGCGGGATCCGTATGGTTGGGTATTCCTGTACTCTATCTCTATCTGTTTATCGGCTGGCTACTGGTTATCGTATTCCTGGCGCTGCTGATGGAGACACGCCGGAGCGGTGAAAGAGAGAGCCTGCGTCGCGAACGCAGAGGCGGGTGAACCGATGCTCTCCGGCTGGTTGATGCTACTCATTGCCTTTGCCTATCTGGGGCTGTTGTTCGCGATTGCCTTTTATGCGGACATGCGCTCGGATGCGGGTCGCTCGATCATCAGTAATCCCTATATCTATACCCTATCGATTGCCGTCTACTGTACCGCCTGGACATTCTACGGCAGTGTTGGCCGAGCCGCCGGATCCGGTGTCGGATTTTTACCCATCTATCTTGGGCCTACCCTGATGGCCTGCCTCTGGTGGTTCGTGTTACGCAAGATCGTTCGTATCAGCAAGGTGCACCGAATTACCTCGATTGCCGACTTTATCGGATCACGTTATGGAAAGAGCGCTCTGGTGGGTGGAGTGGTGACCGTGATTGCGGTGGTAGGCATCATGCCCTACATCTCCCTGCAATTGAAGGCCATCGCCGTCAGTTCCAATGTGTTGCTTACCTATCCGCAGATTGCCGACAATGCAGCAACCCGGGCGTTCTATGCCGATACCGCACTCTATGTCGCACTCGCTCTGGCGGCATTCACCATCCTCTTTGGCACCCGGCATATCGATACCACTGAACGTCATGAGGGAATGGTTGCAGCGATCGCCTTTGAATCCCTGATCAAGTTGATCGCATTTCTTGCCGTCGGACTGTTTGTGGTGTTCGTACTTTTTTCCGGGCCGGGGGATCTGTTTGCCAAAGCCGCCGCTGTGCCGGAGGTGGCCCGCCTGTTCAGCTTCGATGCCATGCCCGGCAGCTATGCGAGTTGGTTATCGCTGACCTTTCTTGCCATGATGGCGATTATGTTTCTACCCCGCCAGTTTCAGGTTCTGGTGGTTGAAAATGTCAATGAAACGCATATTCGTAAAGCAAGTTGGCTGTTTCCACTCTACCTTTTGTTGATCAATCTTTTCGTACTGCCGATTGCTATCGCCGGATTGATTCTGTTTCCTCAAGGCAGCATCGATCCGGACACTTTCGTACTGACGTTGCCGATGACGGAGAGTGCGGAATTTCTCGCGCTGTTCGCCTTTATCGGCGGCCTCTCGGCCGCAACCGGTATGGTGATTGTGGCGACCATCGCGATATCCACCATGGTATGCAACGACTTGGTGATTCCGTTTTTGCTGCGTATGCGTCTGCTGCATCGTGAGGATATGAGTGGTCTGTTGTTGGCAATTCGACGCGGCGCCATCATCGCCATCCTGTTGCTGGGATATCTCTATTTCCAACTTATCGGAGAGTCCTATGCACTGGTTACCATCGGTCTGGTCTCTTTTGCTGCGGCCGCCCAGTTCGCTCCGCCGATATTGATTGGTATCTATTGGAAGGGCGCCAGCCGTGTGGGTGCAGTGGCCGGTCTGCTCGGGGGGTTTCTGGTATGGGCCTACACGTTGGTGATACCCGGTTTCGCCCTTTCGGGTTGGCTCCCTCAGACGTTTCTCGAAGAGGGACTGTTCGGTTGGTCCTGGTTGCGACCTTATCAGTTGCTGGGTCTCGATCTGTTTGATCCGATTACCCATGCTGTGTTCTGGAGTATGTTGGTGAATGTGGGACTGTTGGTGGGGGTCTCCCTGTTTGCCAACCAAAGTGCAATTGAGCGTATCCAGGCGACCCTGTTTGTTGATGTGTTCAGGCAGGGATCGCAAACCCGGGATTCGCGTATCTGGGAGAGCACATCATCGGTGTCTGAAATACGTGAAATTCTCGCTCGGTTCATCGGCGTGGAACAAGCGGCCAAGGCGTTTCAAGAGTTCGCGCTGGTAGAGGGTCAGTCACTGAAAGATGAAGCGCCTGCCGAAAGCGGCTTGGTTGAGTATGCCGAGCGCCAGTTAGCCGGTGCGATTGGCGCCGCATCGGCCCGAGTGATGATGGGTACGGTGGTGAAGGGGGAGGAGCTGAGTATCGAAGGGGTGATGAAAATACTCGATGAGACTTCCCAGGTGCTGGAGTACAGCCGTCAACTCGAACAGAAGTCCCAGGAGCTGGAAGCCGCAACGGGCAAACTCAAAGCAGCCAACGAGCGTCTCAAGGAGCTGGATCGGTTAAAGGATGATTTCGTCTCGACGGTCAGCCACGAATTACGTACACCGCTCACATCGATACGGGCGTTTTCAGAAATCCTGCGGGACAGTCCTGAGATGCCGGCCACGCAACGCCAAGAGTTTCTGGACATAATCGTCAAGGAGAATGAGCGCCTGACACGTCTGATCAACGAAGTTTTGGATCTGGCGAAAATAGAATCCGAAAGTGTTGAATGGGAAATGCAATCCACGGATCTGCGTGAAGCGATCGAGGAGGCGCTCGTTGCCACCCAGCAGCTGGTGGCTGAGAGCGGCACGGTTTTATACAAGGATATGACAAATCAGGCAGTGCAGGTCACCGTGGATAAGGACCGGTTGATCCAGGTGGTGATCAATCTGATCTCCAATGCAGTCAAGTTTTGCGATGGTAATCGTGGGCGGATCTGGGTCAGAGTCTATGCGCGAAATGGCATGGCCAATGTGGAAGTTTCCGATAACGGTTGTGGTATCGCTCCCGCTGAACAGGAGAGGATCTTTGAGAAGTTTCATCAGGTCAGTGATGTTCAGGAGGGGAAGCCCAGAGGGTCGGGGCTTGGGTTGCCGATTTGTCGAAAAATCGTCGAGCATCATGGTGGCCGGATCTGGGTTGAGAGCGAACTGGACAAGGGTTCGGTATTCAAGTTTGTGCTGCCCATGGAGGCAAATGCTTGAGAGCTGGAGGCGCTTGTTGACGCTGGAGTGTAGACCAATTTGCTGAGAAAAGGACGTCGTTGCAATGACGCCGGATGAGGTGGTTGAGTCATGATAGAGAAGTGGAGTCTGCGTTTTAGGGTGTTTCTCTTCTTTGCCCTGATTGCACTGATGGTGCCGGCACTGTTGGGCTCAGCGCTCTGGATTGCGGCCGGCAGGATCGGGCCGGAATCGGTGCCGCATCTGGTGTTGTGGGGCGGTACTGCCGGGTTCGCCCTGATCGGCCTGGTGCTCTGGGTGTGGTTGAAGTTCGACGATAATGTGGTCGGCCCCATCAACACCCTTTCAAACGACCTGCAGACACTCACGCATACCAATACCGAGCATGGTGTTGAGACCGAACCGGGCAGGTATCTTGGATTGCTGGCCCCGGCCGCAAGAGAGATGGCGGCAGCCTTGGAGTCAGCGCGAAAAAAAGTCAATCACGAGATCGAAGAGGCCACTCGCAAGGTTGAGCTGCAGCGAACACGCCTGGAAACCACACTGCGGGATCTTAATGAAGGGGTACTGGTCTGCAATATGAAGCACAAGATCCTTTTGTATAACCGGCGTGCACTGAACATTCTCCACTATACCGGTGAGATCGGCCTGAATCGTTCGGTCTCGAATCTGCTCAGTACACCCTCTATCGCACACAGCCTGGAATATCTCACCGGCCAGTTGGAAACCCAGCAACCGGAACAGGAGCTTTCGGCCCAGGTGGTCTGCTCCACCAGTGATGGACGCCATATCATCGAAGGTCAACTGAGCTTGATACTCGACAGTGATGAGCGCACTGCGACCGGGTATGTCGTGACCTTCGACGATGTCACTGAGAAGCTGGCCGAGTTGGCAAAGCGGGATCGAATTCTGCGTGATGCTGTTGAGGGTTTACGGGCTCCGGTAGCAAATTTGCGTGCGGCCACGGAGATGTTGATCGACAACGAGAATATGGACGATGAAGGTCGCAGGCAGTTTGAAAACGTTTTGAGTGAGGAGAGCCATCATCTATCAAAACGGTTGCAGGAACTCAGTCAAGACTATCGGGAGATCGTTACCGGTCACTGGCCGATGAGTGATGTCTACTCATCCACCTTGCTGAATTGTGTGGTACGTCGCTTTAAAGCGGAAGATGCAATTCAATGTCTGATCAATGGTGATCCGCTCTGGATGCATTGTGACAGTCTCTCGATCGTGGAACTGACAGAGCGGATCATCCGTAAAATTGCCGGGGAGACCTCCGCAACAACCTTTGAGCTGGAACCCAGACCCGAAAAGGATAAGGTCTATATCGATATCAGTTGGGCCGGGGAGTTGGTCCGTAGCGGCACAATCGATAGTTGGTTGAGTGAGTCATTCGATGAGTGTCTCAAGGGAATGACCGGTCATGACATACTGGAGAACCACAAAGCTGTTATCTGGAGTGAAGCGCAGACTGAGGGTATGGCCTGTTTGCGCCTGCCGTTACCCTTGGCCAAGGAGGATCATAGGTCCCTAAGTTTCGATCTGCCCGGTTCGGGGGGGCGACCGGAGTTTTATGATTTTGATTTGCTGAAGAATCTAGATAACAAACAGTTCAGTGAACGGGATCTGCGGGAGTTGACCTATGTGGTCTTCGATACGGAAACCACCGGACTGGATCCTTCAGACGGTGATGAGATCATTCAACTGGCAGGTGTCAGGATCGTCAACGGCCGAATTCTCTCAGGGGAGTACTTCAATCAGTTGGTCAATCCCGGGCGCACGATTCCAGTGACCTCAACCGAAATTCACCACATCACCGAAGCGATGGTCAGCGATCAACCACCGATTACTGATGTGTTGCCTCGTTTTCATGATTACGTGGGCGATGCCGTTCTGGTTGCGCATAACGCCGCTTTCGATATGAAATTTCTACAATTGAAAGAAGCGATCTGCGGGGTGGCATTTGATAATCCGGTGTTGGATACGGTACTGCTCTCGGCCTATATCCACGATCACTCCAAGCAACACACCCTGGATGTCCTGGCAGAACGTTTTGGGGTTGAGATCGAAGCACAATACCGTCATACCGCGCTCGGTGATTCCATTGCTACCGCCGAGATCTTTTTGCGCATGATCGATCTGATGCAGGCGAAGGGTATCCACACCTTTGCCGATGCTGTCGCGGTTTCGGAAAAGATGGTGGAATTCAGAAGAGAGCAGGCCCGATATTAAGTTGTCGCTTCATTGCACAGTGTTTGGATGCCTGGGGAATGCAAATGTGAGAAAACTGCTACCTTTATCTATACGTAAATGAAAAATAGGCAGGTTGGAGTACTACGCGCCGGAGAACACCATGTCGAAGAAAATCCTGATAGTCGATGACGAGCCCAATATCGTCTTCTCCGTTGAGTTTCTGATGAAACGCAGCGGCTATGAGGTATCAACCGCAGTGGATGGCGAGCAGGCGATTCAGTCACTCGCTGAAGAAGTTCCCGATTTAATGATTCTGGATGTGATGATGCCGCGTAAGAACGGATTCGAGGTATGTGCCGAAGTACGTAACGATCAGCGATTCGCGGATCTTCCCATTTTAATGCTGAGTGCAAAGGGACGGGATGCAGAAATAAAGAAGGGGTTGTCGCTTGGTGCCGACGCCTACATCACAAAGCCGTTTTCAACCCATGAGCTGGTCGAGAAAGTCGACCAATTACTAAAACGAAGAAGTGAGGAGGAGTAGTCAGATGATGCCTGCAATACAACCTTCCACACCTCCAAAAACGCCAAAGCCGCTGGACGAGCTCCGTGCCATGCATAGCACCATGGGTATCGGTGAAATTCGTCTTCGTGACCTGGTCAGGCAACAGCTGTTGATATTCAGTCCCGACGCTACCCTGCGCAATGCCATGTTTGAGCTGAATCGGATTGGCGCACATGCCGGTGTGGTGGCTGAGCAGGGTGACCTGCCGCTGGGTATCGTCACCTTACACGATCTGATCGATGCAATTACCTTTTTGGGCGCAAGTCTCGACGATCCAGTGTTCGCCTTCATGACTGCCGCCCCGGTAACCCTGCCTGTCGATTCGGCGGCACACCGAGCAAAAATCGCTCTGACCCGCGGACGCGTGAATCACCTGGTGCTGGTGGAGGCGGATGGTCAGATTTTCAATCTGCTGTCACCGGCCGACTTACCTGGATTTCGCGAGGGGGGTGCCGAAATCCTGATTCAAAGCATCGAATTAGCGAATAACGTGGATAGTATGGCCAAGGCCACGATTGCAGTACGGCAACGGGGTAGTGAGCTCTTTTCCAATGGCATGGGAGTGGAGGCCTTGTGTCAATGGATGTCAGGTCTGAATGACTTGATCAGTATGCGGGTGATTGAACTGGTTGCCGATGAGTTCGATCTGCCGCCGGTCTCCTGGTGCTGGATGGCCTTCGGCTCGGAAGGGCGCTTGGAGCAGACCTTCGCAACGGATCAGGATAACGGCTTGATCTTTCAACCGGAGAACGAGTCGGATACGCCCAGAATCCGTGCTGCCTTGTTGGAGTTTGCCAAGGCAGTAAACAAAGCCCTCGATCACTGCGGATTTGCACTCTGTCGCGGGGGGATCATGGCAGGTAATCCCAGTTGGTGTTTGTCAGTCGAGGAGTGGCAACAGTGCTATTTGGGGTGGATGTCGACACCTGATCCCAAGGCCTTACTGAATGCCACTATTTTCTTCGATTTCCGACCACTCTACGGACAAGACGAGCTGGTTGATGATCTACACCATTGGCTATTACCTCAACCGGCCGAACATCCAAGATTTCTGTATGCGATGGCGGAGGAAGCCCTGACCTGTGTCCCGTCGCTGGGTTGGTTGGGTGGCTTTACCTATGACGGCGGTAATCGCTATCCCCATACCATCGATTTGAAGAAACGCGGAAGCCGTCCGTTCGTGGATGCGGCACGAATCTGGTCCTTGAAACATGGTATCTGGTCCACCAATACGTCAGAGCGCTTGCGCAGAGCAGGCGAGGCTATGGAGCGTGCCGCTACGGATACCATTGCTTCGATTGAGGCGTTTGATTTCATTCAGCGCCTGCGCATTCAGAGGCAGTTGGCCGGCGGTGATTACGATGAGGTCAATCGGATCAATCCGAAAAACCTCAGTATAACCCAGCGTCAAATGTTGAAAGAGGCGTTCAGACAGGCCAAATCAATACAGTTGAGATTAAGGCAGGAATTTCTGGACTGAGTTGCGTATGGCCATTGTCAATCCGCAGTAACAGTTTTTTGACCTCGTCACTACCCGAGCTGGCCTGCTGATCGGAGGAGATTGTTGTTTCGACCATCAATGCTGGAAATTAGAGTCAAGATATTGAGCACTTGAACAAGCGGATGCCTACCGGTCTCCCCATCTTTATGGATCAGTCTCAGACATCATGAGCAGATGGAAGATACTTACTATGCGAAGGGTCTTTTTTCTCAACAGGCAAGGCTTGATCGTTACCCGAACCGTTGGTGTCCTGGTGTGGAATGCACCAGATATCATTGAACAAATCAGCTCCCTCGTCACTACCCCGTAGATCCGCCTCACCACACTCTCGATCCAGCAATAATCAGATGGTCTTGATTGTTTTCATCTCTCGGAAATGTTTTTTGAATCCAATCCGTAACGACCTGCGTAAAGGTAACTGAACGCAGCAATTTCTGCGAATCCAAACTAAAACACGGGAATGAAACCATGAATAAAATTATACTCACTGCAGCCATGATCCTTTCAACCAACTTGTACGCCGGTGCATTTGATGTCACGGGCCAAAATCCCGATCTGTATGAGGGAACAGCAGAATCGACCCAACTCGCGACAGCCGTACAGCCAGGCATTGGCGATTCATACGGTAGCTCCATCCTCCACACTGGCGGATATGCTGATACCCGTCATACTACACAAAATGGCGTGGATGAAGGCTATGGCAGTATCCTGATCGATGTCGGTGCGCCGGTTAACTGGTAAGCCGTCTGTGGAATAGATGGGGCTTGTCTCCATCTATTCGTCAATGCAGCTCAACCTAAGCTTCGAAACATAACCTGCCTACTAGGGCCTATTGGATTAGTGTTGACAGCCCCGAATAACATGTCCGCAGTAATCCGCGACGAGTTGTCCTATAAGGAAAACCCAATCCAGTCTTGAGCGATAGATATCCACCCCTGGACGGATGTGGAACTCTGTTGTGCATCCTAAAAATCTGGTAAGACTATAATTACCACCACCTGTAATTGCAGCCACTAGGGATCAAAGTGGTTCCCGTTATTGACACGGGATGTTTCGTTGCCGGATTAATAAACATATTGGAGAATTATTAACCCCAGCCAGTCAAGATCAATAGCGGAATCGGGATTCAGCGCGCTTAATTTTGTCTAATTGTAATGGTTATGCAAAATATGAAAGGATTGAGAATCGACTCATGGAACATGAAACCTTGAAAGGATCAGGAGTAACAAGGCTGAGCTGGTTTGAAAAAATCTGGCAGACCTTCTGTCGATGGGTGGTCAAGATCTTTTATCGCAGATTCGAGGTCTCGGGGCTGGAAAATCTGCCAGAGAACCAAGGCATTGTGCTCTGCGCCAATCATGTCAATGCCCTGGCCGACCCGCTGGTGTTACAGGCAGCGACCAAAAAGGCCATTCGACCGTTGGCACGCAGCGGTTTATTCGATAACCCCCTGTTAAGGCCGGTTCTGCAACACATAGGTGCCGTGCCGATCTATCGTCGAGCCGACCCGGGAGTCGATGTCAGTAAAAACACCGATACCTTTGAAAAATGTTACGGGTTGCTTTCAAAAGGTGAAACCCTGATTATCTTTCCTGAGGGACAAAGTCACGATGACTCTCGGTTAAGCGAGTTAAAGACAGGTGCGGCGCGCCTGGCTTTAGGAACAATTGATGTGACCGGCGTCGAACCGGCAGTCATTCCCGTAGGCCTGACATTTCCGCAAAAGGGTCAATTCAGAAGTGCTGTATTGGTGCAGTTTGGTATGCCGGTTGAGCTCAGGTTTCCTGAAAACTATACCGATGAGCAGAAAACCAACGAACTTACCGAGAGAATCAGACAGGGTTTGACATCACTCACGCTGAATGCTGAAAGCTGGGAAGAGATTCATCTCGTCAACAGGATCGAACAGTTTTTCGCCATGCGTCACGGAAAATATCATCGGCGAAACCTGCAGCAACGATTTCGCGCCCAGCAACGTATCATCGATGCGCAAAAGCTGCTTAGAAACTATGAACCTGATCGGGTCAGGGCGCTGATCATCCAGCTCAAACATTTCGAACGGATCTGCCACTATTGCGGTGTCAAAGACTATCAGCTTTCGATAGATTACAAACCTACTTTGATCGTACTCTATCTACTACGAATGGTAGGAATGCTGTTGATCGTGTTCCCAATTGCGCTTTGGGGTATGATCAACAGCTATATCCCGTATCAAATTACGAAACGTTTAACACGTCGTTTCGCCAGGGGAACGAATCAGTACGATACCACCCAAATGGTATTGGGACTGATCTCTTTTTCGGCCGTGTGGAGCCTACAGGTTTTCCTGATATTTCAATACTTCGGTTGGCAATGGACGATTCTCTATATCGTGACACTGGTTATCAGTAGTGCAGTACTGTTGATGGTGCGCGGAGAAAAACAGAGGATTATCGAAAATATCCGGGTATTTGTTCTGTTCCTGAGAAAGCGAGATCTAAAGAGCTACCTGTGGAAAAAACGGCAGGCACTGGAAAAGGAGCTGGCCAAAATGGTCAGGATAGCCAATCGACTCTCAAACCACTGAACAATATTCATGTCGATCAAATGAAAAGAAAGTTACTTTTTATCGCGGCGCTGCTTTTGCTGTTACCTATGCCCACACCGGCAGACCAGAGCGTAGGCGATTGTGCCATTCTTCTGCACGGCATGGGCCGCACCTCCCTGTCGATGAGCTTAATCGAGGATGCTTTGACAGCACAGGGATATACGGTATGGAATGAAGGTTATCCGAGTCTGACCCAGAGCCTGGAACAATTCACCACGCCGATGGTGGAATCGGCCATAACATACTGTCGAGACAGTCAGGCGGCATCAATTCACTTCGTCACACACTCCCTCGGCGGTATTATCGTGCGCTATTATCTGCAGGATCATCAGATAGACGAGCTGGGCCGCATCGTGATGTTGGCGCCACCCAATAAGGGCAGCGAAGTGGCCGATGAGATGAAAGACGGGTTTCTTTATCAGACAATTATGGGGCCCAATGCCCAGGTGCTGGGAACCGATGAGAATAGCCTGCCAAACCGCCTTAAGCCGATCGAGGGTGAAATTGGGATAATTGCAGGAGAGGCAGGCGGAGATTCCTGGTTTCTACCGGAAATACCCGGTGCCGATGATGGCAAAGTCGCTGTTGAGCGTACCAAGCTACCAGAAATGAAGGATTTTATCAGGGTAGAATCCGGGCATACATTTATCATGCGGGACGATACAGTGATTTATCAGATCGTGTTTTTTTTGGAAAATGGACATTTTGATCACAAGATTTGATTGAGTGTAAGAAGTGATCAGACATGGATGTGTAATAAATGCGCATCATTGCTATTACCCATAGATAATCAAGTAACCGCTATGGAGCTTTGGTTTACTTTGTTGACTGGGAGGATGAGTCGATTTTCCATGGTTTAGACGTAGTCTGTTGGCGCTTTTATGAAATGACTGGAGCTCTTTTCCGCTCAGCTGCGTTATCATTCACTCATTCTGCCTCGCTGGACGAAAAATGGTCAAAGCAGGGCGCATTGGATAGGTGTTAACAGGCCCTGGTTGAAAATGAGTAGCGAACAGCAAAGCAATCCACCGAACATGGGCAACCCTGTGCATCTGCTGGCCTTCGGGTTTGGTTTCGGACTGTCGCCAAAGGCGCCGGGCACGCTCGGTACCCTGGTCGGCATTCCTGTCTACCTGGCCATGCAACCTCTGCCACTGGTCTACTATCTAACCATTACAGCGGTGGCTTTTCTGATTGGCATCTGGCTCTGTGGGCAGACCTCCAGGGATCTGGGTGTGCATGACCACGGCGGGATTGTCTGGGATGAGATCGTCGGCTATCTGGTGACCATGACATTTGCCCCCAGCGGTTGGTTTTGGCTGATGGTCGGTTTCATTCTGTTCCGCTTTTTCGATATTGTGAAACCCTGGCCGATCCGTTGGGTCGATCAGCGGGTGGAAGGTGGTTTCGGCATTATGGTGGATGATCTGATCGCCGGGGTTTTTGCTGCCATCTGTCTGGCGCTACTGAATCAATGGGAGTGGTTCTGAATGACAAACCGATGTCTGCTGATCTGCCTGCTCTGGCTCTCGCTTACTGCCTCACCGGCTATTGGGGTAGAGCGGATTGTGGTGGAGGCGCTGTTTGCCGATAAGGCGATGGTCAGCATCGACGGTGTCAGAAGGTTGCTGAAACTCAACAAACCGTCACCGGAAGGGGTGCTGCTGATCTCTGCTTCCAGTAAGCAAGCCGTGATCGAGGTGGACGGTAAGCGCGATACCTACCAGCTGGGCGGACATATCTCCAGCCAATTCAGTAAGCCGGAACAGGTGACCGCCAAAGTCTGGCGTGATCTGGCAGGCGCCTACTCCACGGTGGGCACCATCAACGGCTTGACCGTGAATTTCCTGGTCGATACCGGCGCCACAGCCGTGGCGATGAATACCAGTCAGGCGAAGCGTCTGGGCGTTCAGTATCGCTATAAAGGCAAGCCGATCATGGTGAACACCGCCAACGGGGTCACCAAGGGCTATGAGGTGACCCTGGATCGGGTTCAAGTGGGGGACATCACGCTGCGACGGGTCAAAGGCTTCGTCATCGAAGGCTCCGGGCCTGGTCGGGTATTGCTCGGTATGAGTTTTCTCAACCGGGTCAAAATGGATGACCAGGGGGATGTGCTGGTGCTTGAGAAGCGTTTCTGAACGTTTTCAGCAAACAGCCTGTCAGTCTGGGTCCGTGGTCTTATCCCGTTCGATCAGGGCATAGGCCGAGTGGTTGTGAATCGATTCGAAGTTCTCCGATTCAATCACATAGGCACTGATCCGGTCTTCCCGGTTAAACTGAACCGCGATGTCCCGAACCATGTCTTCCACAAACTTCGGATTGTCATAGGCGGTTTCAGTGACAAACTTCTCATCTGGGCGTTTCAGCAGGCCGTACAGCTCGCAGGAGGCCTGTTTCTCAACCATGTCGATGATCTCTTCAATCCAGATGAAACCGTTGGTTCTGGCCTGTACGGTGACATGCGAACGCTGGTTGTGCGCCCCCCGGTCCGAGATCTTTTTCGAACAGGGGCAGAGGCTGGTTACCGGCACCACAACCTTGATCTCGATGATCGGTTTGCCGCCATGGATCTCACCAATCAGGGTGACATCGTAGTCGAGCAGACTCTTGACCCCGGAGATCGGGGCGGTTTTATTGATGAAAAAGGGGAAATTCATCTCGATATGACCCGATTCCGCCTCCAGGCGTTCGGTCATCTCCGCCAGCATATCCTTGAAGGACTCGACGGTGATTTCGGTTTCGTGGCTGTTGAGGATCTCCACGAAACGGGACATGTGGGTGCCCTTGAAGTTGTGGGGCAGGTTGACGTACATGTTGAAGTTGGCAATGGTGTGTTGCTCGCCTTCACTGCGGTCCCGGATCCGCATCGGGTGGCTGATGTCTTTGATACCTACCTTGTTAATGGCAATCTGCCGTGTATCGGCACTGTTCTGGACATCGGCAATCTGTGAACCATTAACTGGTGTTTTATCGAGCATTTCGGTGTTTCCTGTCCAGCCATATATTGGATGTGGACCGCTAGTCTAATCGTATTGTTCCAAGGTTATCCCCGCTGCCGGGTAGGGACAACAGGGAGAACATCAGGTATTTATTACCTTGATATCAAACGGTTATCGGGGCCGGTGCAACCACCTCGTAGCCCAATACCGCTGGGTCGAACAGCAAATTATCTCCAGAATCAAGGGTTCGAGTCAATTCTCGGGGGGTAGGATACGGTCAGTAGGTTCGGTCGATGATGTAGTTCGCGATCCAGCGCAGGGAATCCGCTTCATCGGAAAAAATCTCAAGATTCTTCAAGGCTTCCTCGATCAGTCCCGAGGCTTTCTCTTTGGCCTCTTTCAGACCCATGATCGAGGGATAGGTGGGTTTTTCCTGGGCCAGATCCTTGCCTTTGGTCTTACCCAGGGTTTTCGGGTCCCCCTCCACATCCAGAATATCGTCCTGGATCTGGAATGCCAGACCGATGCATTTGGCATATCGGTCCAGGTGGGATACCTGGGTCTTGCTGGCGTTGGAGCTCAGTTGAGCGCCCATGCGAACCGCTGCGCGAATCAGTGCGCCGGTTTTATGGATGTGCAGATTCTCCAGCTCAGCAAGATTGAGCTCCTGGCCTACGGCCTGCAGATCGATGGCCTGTCCGCCAGCCATGCCTCGGGATCCACTGGCCCGGGCCAGGGTCTCCACCATCGCCAGGCGGGTCTCCGCATCGGCTGGAATCTTCGGATCGCAGCAGAGCACCTGAAAGGCGAGGGTCTGCAGGGCATCCCCCACCAGAATGGCAGTCGCCTCATCAAACGCCTTGTGGCAGGTGGGACGGTTGCGCCGCAAATCGTCATCATCCATAGCCGGCAAGTCATCGTGGACCAGGGAGTAGACATGCACCAGCTCGATTGCACAGGCCGGTCCGTCGAGTGAATCCAGTGGCAGACCGAGAGCCTGACCGGAGGCGTAGACCAACAGGGGACGCACCCGCTTGCCGCCATTCAGGCAGCTATAGCGCATCGCCTGATGCAAGTGGGCGGGCAGGGTGGTTTCAGCGGGCAGGCGTTGATCAAGTGCCGCCTCAACCCGCTGTTTGCACTGCTCGATATAGGCTTCCAGGGGGCTATTCGCTGTCATTAGAGAAAGATTCCAGTTCGGATGACTGTTGCTCTCCACTGAGAATCTGAACTTTCTGCTCAGCTTCCTTAAGGGCCTCCTGACAGAGTCGGGTCAATGAGACGCCCCGTTCGAATGATTTCAGGGACTCCTCGAGGGATTGATCGCCCTGCTCCAGGGTTTCAACCAGGCTCTCAAGCTCTTTCAAGGCTTCTTCAAAGGTCGGTGTTTTCGGTTTTCTGGGCACGGTAATTAGGGTCGGTTGATGCAGCGCCGATTGTTTATTTTATGTTTACAGCCTGTAAAACTAACCCACCCCAGATAGGGGGGTCAATGATAATCTGGAACTCATTCAGACGGATAGCACGAGAGAGTCTGATCTGGCCGGGTCAATTTTCACGCGGAAGGGTGTCGATGGACTCGCCAGCCAATGCCCAGATGTGTAAACTCCCCGCGGTGTCAACAGTTTGTAATAGGATTGATAACCCAATATGAGTGGCAGTTACGACGCTTCTGATATCGAAGTACTCAGTGGTCTCGAGCCGGTTCGCAAAAGACCGGGGATGTACACTGACACCTCCCGCCCGAACCATCTGGCGCAGGAGGTGATCGACAACAGTGTCGATGAGGCCGTAGCCGGATTTGCCAAGACGATCGAGGTCACCCTGTTTGAGGATGGGTCCCTGCAAGTGGTCGATGACGGTCGCGGCATGCCGGTTGACGTGCATCCGCAACAGGGGGTGCCCGGTGTGGAAGTTATTTTGACCAAGCTCCATGCGGGCGGCAAATTCTCCAACAAGAGTTACCAGTTTTCCGGCGGCCTGCACGGTGTCGGTGTCTCTGTCGTCAATGCCCTGTCGAAACACCTTGAGGTGTGGGTAAAGCGCGGTTCCAAGGAGTACAACATCGCCTTTGCCGGTGGTGAGAAGATCTCGGATCTGGAAGAGGTCGGCAAGGTCGGGCGCAGCAATACCGGGACACGGGTACGCTTCTGGCCGGATGAGCAGTATTTCGACAGTGTTAGATTTTCTATTCGTCAATTGCGTCACGTGCTGCGGGCCAAGGCGGTGCTCTGTCCCGGTCTCAAGGTAACCTTCCACGACGAAAAGAGTGGTGACAAGGAGACCTGGCTCTATGAGGATGGATTAAGGGACTATCTTCTGGATGCCCTTGAAGAGGCCGAGCGGATTCCCGATGACGCCTTTGTCGGTGAGATGGCAGGTAATCGGGAGGCGGCGGCCTGGGCGCTTGTCTGGCTGCCTGATACGGGCGAACTGGTGACCGAAAGTTATGTCAATCTGATTCCCACCGCCCAGGGTGGAACCCACGTCAATGGCCTGAGAACCGGCCTCACCGATGCGGTGAGGGAGTTTTGTGAATTCCGCAATCTACTCCCCCGTGGTGTGAAATTAACGCCTGAAGATGTCTGGAACAGGGTCTCATATGTGCTCTCTGTCAAACTCCAGGACCCACAATTTTCCGGTCAAACCAAAGAGCGTCTATCCTCCAGGGAGTGCGCGGCTTTCGTATCCGGTGTGGTCAAAGACTCATTCAGTCTGTGGCTGAACCAGCATACCGAGGCTGGCGAGCGTATTGCCGAACTGGCGATCACCTCGGCTCAGGGACGGATGCGGGCCGGGCGCAAGGTGGCCAGGAAGAAGGTGACCCAGGGGCCGGCACTGCCGGGTAAGCTGGCAGACTGCAGTGCGGTGGATCCAACCCGCAGTGAGCTGTTTCTGGTGGAGGGTGACTCGGCTGGCGGTTCCGCCAAACAGGCCCGGGATCGAGAATACCAGGCGATCATGCCTTTGCGGGGTAAGATTCTCAATACCTGGGAAGTGGATCCGGCCGATGTGCTGGCCTCCCAGGAGGTACATGACATCTCAGTGGCGATCGGTGTGGAACCGGGCAGCAGTGATCTGTCCGGATTAAGATTCGGCAAAGTCTGTATTCTGGCCGATGCGGACTCAGACGGGCTGCACATTGCAACCCTGCTGTGTGCCTTGTTTCTGAAACATTTCAGGCAACTGGTTGAGCAGGGCCATGTCTATATAGCTATGCCGCCGCTCTACCGGATCGATGTGGGCAAGCGGGTCTTTTACGCCCTGGATGATTCCGAGAAAGAGGGGGTTCTGGATCGGATCGAGGCGGAAAAGCTGAAGGGCAAGGTCAATGTACAGCGCTTTAAAGGCCTGGGTGAAATGAACCCGATGCAACTCCGTGAGACGACCATCCATCCGGATACCCGAAGGTTGATCCAACTGACGGTAGAGACCGGGGACAGCACCAACAAGGTCATGGATATGATGTTGGCCAAAAAACGGGCATCTGATCGAAAAAAATGGTTGGAGAAAAAGGGCGATCTTGTAGAAATCTAGAATTTGAGTTTTCGATACCGATGAATATTTATAACTGCAAATACCAGCACCACCGACCTGCTCCATTTCGGTCGGTTTCAGTAACTCTTCTGCTACTCATATTCTCACTGGCTTCAGTCGTACAGGCTGCTGAGTTTCAACAACTGGTTGATACGGATGTTGAACAACTGCAAACCAAGCTTGATGAGATGAAAACCCTGGCGCCCCAATTGAGAGTTCAACTCAGGAAGGTGCGTTCACGAGTCGAGTTTGACGTACGACAGATACATGCCATCGAACGCAGCATCAGCCAGTCAGAAAAGGATCTGGAGCGATTGATCCTCATGCATAGAGGGAATCGCTTCAATGAGATGAGAGCCCATTTTCTTGCGGATAGTCTGCGCCGAAAAAGCCGCAACCTGCATGCTGGTGAAAACTATGTCATGTCCATGATCGAGCGGGAGCAGGAAAACCCTGAGCCGGGCAAGCTTGAGTTATTGGAGGATTACAATCAGCTGCAACTGCAGCTGGCTAGCTACAATCAGCTGATGGATGTGTGTCTATCGATTTTGAATGTTCAGAATGAAATTGAGTGATGCAAAGACCGATACTCATCGTAGTTACGTTGACGCTTGCGGCTGCCTTGGTTTGGATGCTGCTGTTCTGGCAACCTCAGGATGAAAAGCACGCTACTATTCCGCTACAGGCCACACCCCAGGGTGGTGATTTCAGTTTTGACTCCTATCGGGGTGAAGTAAGCCTTAAGGATTTTCGTGGCAGTGTGGTGCTGCTCTATTTCGGTTATACCTGGTGCCCGGATATCTGCCCGACCAACCTGTCCATGATCAGTGCCATTCTGGACGAGATCCCGGAGGCAGAACGGGTCAGAGTACAGCCGATATTCATCAGTGTGGATCCTGCCAGAGACAGTGTGCAGAGACTGAAGGAGTATGTGGAGTATTTTCATCCCAGTCTGCTTGGATTGACCGGTGATCTGTCTGCCCTTGCCGAGGTGAGCGAGCAGTATGGTGCAGCTTACAAGATCCATGCAAAACAGGGCGATGACAACTATGTCGTCGATCACACCGCAGATACCTATCTGATCGATACAGACGGGAAACTGGCAAAGATCCTGCCTCATGGTACCGATCTGGAGGCGTTGATGGCCGCTGTTCGGGAACTGCTTTGATTGCGGTACTCGCCAGGTTCTGCGTTTAGGAAAATCTGAGTAGAAATCCGGCAGATTCCAGATAGTTCGCCTCCTGTTCCAGTTCTGCCTGTGTCAGCGGGTGGTGTTCGATCCAATCTTCCGGGAATACCAGTGAGATACGGTTCTCTTCCACCTCGATTCTGGGAATGGGTTTGGCAACGGCGGAGCGGGCTCGGTGACTCAACACCGCAAGCCGGAGCAGCACGCAGAGGTGTTTGGTACAGGTGACAACCTCACTGGGCAGCTGTTCGAACACCGAGCTTGGGAATTTTCTTCGATGGCCTCGCACCATGGCCGACAGGACCCGTTGCTCCTGGCGGGAGAATCCGGACAGGTCGGAGTTTTCAATCAGATAAGCACCATGTTTCTGGAATTGGCTGTGGGCGACAGTCAAACCAATTTCGTGGACTTTTGCAGCCCATGTCAACATCGCTGAATATTTGGGGACTTCCAGTTGCCAGCTTCGCTTGACCTGATCCAGCAGGTTGAGGGCGGTCTCTTCGATACGTTTTGATTGATCCTGATCCACGTTGTAGCGCTTGATCAGGGTTTTCAGGGTTCTTTCTCGGGCATCCTCATCCTGGCTTCTGCCGATCATGTCGTAGATCAGGCCCTCTCTGAGTGCTTCGGATGAGACCTCCATGTGATCGATACCGATATGCTCGAAGACGGCGGATAACACCGCCACACCACCGGCGAAAACCGGTTTTCGCTCCTCAGACAGACCTTTCAGGGAAAGGGCCTCCACCGAGCCAACCTCGACCAGATGATCGGTGAGTTTCTGCAGGGAACTGCGGGTGATGCCGGATTCACTCCAGCCTTGCGCAATGACCACGTTGCGGATCGATTTGATACTCCCCGAGCTACCGATAGCGCGAATCCAGTCTCCATCGCGAAATTCGTTTCTGACCGGTCGTATCTCAATCGCACAGGCCAGCATCACGGCGCGCATCGATTGACTGGTGATCTTACCGTCAGGAAAGTAGCGCCGGCTCATGCTGACACAGCCCATGTGCAGGCTCTCCCGCTCTAACGGCTGATAGCCCTGACCGATGATAAGTTCGGTACTGCCACCACCGATATCCACCACCAGACGTTTGTCGTTATCGGCTGCCAGACCATGAGCCACGCCGAGATAGACCAATCTGGCCTCTTCACGACCGGCGATAATCTCGATCGGGTGGTGCAGGGCCTTTTCAGCGAGGCCCTGGAAATTATCGGCCGGGTGGATTTGACGCATGGTGTTGGTGCCCACGACCCGCACATTCTCGGGGGGGAGTGGTCGTAAACGCTGGGAGAAGCGGTTGAGACAGCTGAGCGCCCGCTCAGCAACAACAGGATCCAGACGCTTGTCTGTGGTCAGACCTTCGCCCAATCTGACCATCTCTTTCATCTTGTCGATGATCTGCAGATGCCCATCATTCACCCGGGCTACGATCAGGTGAAAACTGTTGGAACCCAGGTCTATGGCGGCGATGGCTTCCTCCAGGTCCGCCTCTGGAAGCTGTTGCGTCATATTTTTACTAACTCGCTGTAATACAAACCGGGGGCATCATATCAAGAAAATGCAGCCTTCAATAACCCGAAAAGATCGGCCACTTGTATCCGGACTCAGGATCACTCCCTGACAGGCGTTGTCAGATGACTGACAAACCATCTCAAAAGCGTGGCTTTTAAACTGCTACTGGAGATGGGTTTAGGTTTGCGGTCACTTCTCCCTATGAGTGACAATAGGCAACACAAGATCTATTAGGGCCTATTGGATTCGTGTTAACAGGCCCTAACACGACATACTTAGTCGCCGGGTTAATAATGGCCAATCGGTCTCAGCGGAGTGGGTGATGAATTTTTGCAGTCAATGCGGTGCCAAGGTTGAGGTTAAGGTTCCTGATGGGGATAACCGCCCAAGGCATGTCTGTGAAACATGCAGCACCATTCATTACCAAAACCCAAAAATCGTCGTCGGCTGCATCCCGGTCTGGGAAGATCAGATTCTGTTGTGTCGTCGCGCGATAGAGCCCAGGTATGGGCTATGGACCCTGCCGGCAGGGTTTATGGAAAATGGTGAGACCAGCCAGCAGGGCGCCGCCAGGGAGACCCTGGAAGAGGCAACCGCAAGGGTTGATGTGGAAGGGCTCTATGGTTTGTACAATCTACCCCATATCAATCAGGTCTATTTGATCTTCCGTAGCCGTCTGCTCGATCTGGAGTTTGCCGCCGGTAGTGAGAGTCTGGAAGTCGCTTTGTTCAGAGAATCGGAGATTCCCTGGCAGGAGATGGCCTTCCCGGTGATTCGGGAGTCTTTGAAAATCTTTTTCGAAGACCGGCAGATGGGGGCGTTTCCGCTGCGTGGCGGTACCATCATACGCAGCCAACAGAATCCGCGAGGTTATCAGATGATCATGGATCAACCCGGTTTTCCGAGCCCATCAGACTGAGCTCGCTTTACGCGAATGGTGGAAGCCTTCAACCAAGGCTTCCACCGTGATTCGATGGTGACCGGTCAGTTACAGACCGTTGCTACCAAAACTGGGCACCAGACGGACGTTGTTCGCCACAAGACCGTCATCCTTGTCGCTCTCCTCGATATAGAATTCCAGAATCGAGTCACGATTCATCATCACCTCATCCGTCACCTCATCGGCCAACTCGTTGGCGTGACAGAAGACACTTTCGTAAGGGGAGTCCTCCAAACGGGGATCGATGATCCAGAGGTTTGGATCGATTCGTTTGATGAAACGCAGAAATCCATAGCCTTTTTCCGGAAACCATTTGGAGCAGACGCCGCGGACACAGGAGCCGGGCGCGCCCCACTCATTTCTCGGTTCATAGGAGATCGGCAGTAGATCCGGAATCAGGAAACCCGAATAGTAGTCGTCAACCAGACGTCGCAACTCTTGCGAAACATTGCGGAAGCCAAGCAGTTCCACCCGACAACCCCGATCCTGCAGCGCCGTAACGACCTGCAGAAAGTCACCATCACCGGTCACCATCAGCAGCAGGTCAAGTTTTTCAGCCTGCAGCATGGCATCGACGGCCATATCCAGGTCGGCATTGGCCTTGGTGGTAACGTTGCCTTCATCATCCGTGTAGCGGCGTACATTCTTGACAATGACTTTCCAACCGTACTCCCTCACCATCTGCTGGTATGTCAATGCGCGCCTTTTGTACTCTGGGTCCTCTTTCGCACGTTCCTGATCGAATGCGATGTAGGTGTTGAGTCTTACCAGAGAGCCTCCATAACGCCCGGCAAACATTCTTAGGATGTCATAACGGAGCTGGTAGCCGCCGTTGTAACGTACATTTTCGGCATCAACAAAAACGCCAACTTTAAGTATTTGCTGCAATGTGATTTACCCGAAAGATAATTGATTTGAGGGAAATGGAATTTAATAAATCAGAGGATTGATGTTATTAAATTAATATCGATTAACAATAAATGCCTCTACAGGCAGCTTGAAAGTAAGGTCTGTAGATAAGCGAATATAAAGTAGTCATTATGAATTCAATCAAACAGGGATTGCGTATGAAATATCCCTGTTTTTAGCTGCAGCTCAGGCTAAAAAATCACTATTTGCAAGAGCTGTTTCTGGTTCAGTGCATTCTTATGGCCCTGAATACACCATTTATTGTCTTTACTCTGAATCAGTCGTTTTTAATGCATGGGCCCAATCGGACCTGTAGCTGTCATGGTATTGCAAAATATCTTCAACATCCAGATCATTCTACAATGAATTAAGAAAAAAATTTTAATACCAGTATCGGGGTAATATTTGTCTATGTTTTTCTCGACAACAACAATAACGACACTTTGTCTGATGTATTGCTTTGCAGGGGTGAACTGCTGTTCATCCGAAAACCCGTCAGCCTGATTTACTCAGGTTCAGGCCATTTGCGAACCCCTAACAATTTGATTTTAAAAGGACAGCTGCACATCGGCTGAAAATAGCCTGTTTTATCTCCGATATCGTCAACATCTGAAATATTTAACTGGTAGTGAGTTGGATTCAGCGAATTCAAAGGCAAAATTAATAATTTGATCAATATGTCCCAAAAAATGATACCGATAACCTAAGAAACGATTTTAGCTCTAACATATCCCAGTGGGAATTATCTTCCTGATATAGTGTGACAAACCTGACAATCTTTGCATCGCCGGTTTCCAGGTTTTCGACTGAGATGTATGAATCACAGATTGTGTTGTTTCACAACAAGCGTGATTTTCAAACGGAGGTCAGGTAAGCCATCTGATTTGTAGCTTATCCGGTTGATTTTTTGGCAAACCTATCTTGCAGTCCTGGATATGACCTAATATGGTTAAGTGAAGTAGCGTCTTGGGACGCTGATTTCTGTAGATCCTAACCATAATAAAAACGCATACAGGAACCAATTACGATGTTATCCGATTTTCCGGCCCATCAAGGTTTGAAGGCGAGTGAGCTGTTTTTGCAGGCTGATCGTCTGGAACCCTGCCTGTTGGTGATCTTTGGTGCCGCGGGTGATCTCACCCGGCGCAAACTGATTCCAGCCCTCTACAATCTGGTCCGGGAAAAGGCATTGGATGAGCGATTTGCCGTGATCGGCTACAGTCGCTCAGCGAAAAGTGACGATGATTATCGGCAATTGCTGTTCCAGGCTGTCCAGCACCATTCCCGTTCCCAGCCGATCGATGAAGCGGTATGGCATGAGTTCAGTCAACGGGTCGCCTATGTGGAAGGGGATTTTGAAGATCCGGAAGGTTACCACAGGCTGCGTGATGCGCTGGAGAAATATGAGCAACAGATCGGTAGTGAGGGCAACCGGCTCTTCTACTTTGCCACCCCACCTTCGGCTGCCACAATCATCCTTCACCGTTTGGATGAGGCGGGTCTGCTGGGTAAGCAGGGTGACCGGGTTCCCTGGACCCGGGTGATCATGGAAAAGCCCTATGGCCGGGATCTCGATTCGGCAATCGAACTGAATCGTGTGGTGGGTGAAGTCCTGCAAGAGGACCAGGTCTACCGGATCGACCACTATCTGGGAAAAGAGACGGTGCAGAATATTCTGGTTGCCCGGTTGGGCAATACCATTTTCGAACCGCTCTGGAATCGAAAATATATCGACCATATTCAAATCACTGCGGCAGAATCGATTGGTGTCGAGGGGCGTGGCCGGTTTTATGACAATACCGGGGTATTGCGTGACATGGTGCAAAGCCATCTGCTGCAGGTGCTCTCCCTGTGTGCCATGGAGCCTCCGGTCTCATTCGCTGCGGATGATATTCGTGACAAGCGTGTTGAGGTATTGCGCGGCCTGCGAAGTCTGCAGAATAGCGAAGTCTTCAAGCATGTGGTGTTTGGACAATACCGGGGTTATCGGGATGAGGAGAACGTTGACCCCAAATCACGTACACCCACCTATGCGGCTATCAAATGTTATATCGACAACTGGCGCTGGCAGGGGGTACCTTTCTTTCTCCGGGTCGGTAAACACCTCTCACATAGAATGACTGAAGTCTCTGTTTTCTTCCGTCCGGTCCCACTATGTCTGTTTGGGCGGGATGATGTGTGCCAGGATCTTGAGCCCAATGTACTGACGATCCGCATCCAGCCCGATGCAGGTATGGCACTGAAGATAAGCAGTAAAAAACCGGGGGACGATCTCGAAGTCAGCTCCGTTGAAATGGATTTCAACTACTCTGAAACCTACGAGCATCCGATCAAGGATGCCTATGAACGGCTACTATTGGATGCGGTTAAAGGGGATGCAACCCTGTTTGCCCGCCGGGATGAAGTTGAATTTGCCTGGCGGTTTGTTACCCCGATCCTGCAGAGCTGGCAGGCGGAAAGCAAAAAGCAACCACGATTCTATGCCGAGGGCAGTGAAGGTCCAGAAGAGGCGAACGACTTGATGGACCGCTACAGCCGTCAATGGCGGGAGATTAAACAGTGACTGGCAAACGCATGGTTGTCGACCGGAGTGAATTCAACACTCGTGCCGTTGAGTGGATTGTCTCGACCATAAGGCAGGTACTTGAAAAAGCTGACTACTGTCATCTGATGTTGGCAGGTGGTTCCACACCTTTACCCATTTATCAGCAGCTCACAGAGGATCACGATCTTCCCTGGCGCCGCCTCATACTCTATTTTGGTGATGAGCGCTGTGTGCCGGATGATACGCCGGAAAACAACGGCTTCAGTGTGCTTGGGGCACTCTTTCCCTCCGGTCCACCGGAAGGGGTTACCATTCATCGTATGTGTGGTGAGGATCAACCGGATGAAGCTGCACAGGCCTATGAGTCGATACTACCGGAGCAGATCGATGTGCTGCTGCTTGGTATGGGAGCGGACGGTCACACCGCTTCTCTGTTTCCAGGCTCTGCCGCGCTGGATGAAGTCACCCGAAAAGTGATGCCGGTGATTGGCAATAAACCTCCGATGCAGCGTCTTACTGTTACGCCACCAGTGATTCAACAGGCAAACCATCTGCTGCTAATGGCGCAGGGGGATGATAAAGCCGATGCGGTACGCTGGGCCTTGCAGGATGGCACTGTACCCGCTGCCCTGGCAAAAGATGGGGATTGGTTATTGGACAGCCTGGCCGGACGTTCCATTTCAAACTCTCCAGCAGAATAGTTATTAATTCGAAGTTCGAGATACAGGAAGCCTCAATGTCTGATTCACAACAGTTTCATATCGGTCTTATCGGGTTGGGTGTGATGGGAAGAAATCTGGCCCTCAACATGGAGGAGAAGGGGTTTCCTGTCGCAGTCTGGAACAGGCGCAGCAGCAGCTTGAATGAGTTTCTGCAAGAGAATCAGGGCAAGCAGTTTGGTGGCCATCCGGAGTTGAGCGGCTTTGTCGCCATGCTCGAACGCCCCAGGCGTATTCTGTTGATGATCAAGGCTGGCGATCCCGTTGATCAGGTGATCGAACAACTACTGCCTCTGCTGGAGCCGGGGGACATCATCATGGATGGAGGAAACTCCTGGTTTGAAGATACGCAACGACGTGAAGCCCGTCTGAGAGAGTTAGGCTTGCACTATGTGGGTGTCGGTATCTCCGGCGGAGAAGAGGGGGCCCGACACGGCCCTTCAATGATGCCAGGAGGCTCTGCAGACTCCTATGCCGAGGTTAAATCGGTATTTGAAGCCATCACGGCACAAACCGAAGCTGGTCCATGTGTCACCCATGTAGGACCGGATGGCGCCGGCCACTTTGTCAAGATGGTGCACAATGGCATCGAGTATGCCGACATGCAGCTGCTGGCGGAAGCCTATGATCTGATGGCGCGCGGGCTCGGATTACAGGAGCAGGACATCGCTGAGGTATTTGATCAGTGGAACCAGGGACCGATGGAGTCTTTTCTGGTCGAGCTTTCCGCCCAGGTGATGAAAGTCAGGGATCATGAGACCGGAAAGCCGTTGGTCAGCCTGGTGATGGACAAGGCGGGACAAAAAGGCACCGGACGTTGGACCGTTCAGGCCGCCCTGGAACAGGGGGTCGCGGTTCCCGGCATATCGGCTGCGGTCGATGCCAGAGTGCTCTCATCGATGAAGCAGCAGCGGGTCGCTGCAGCTGATTTGTTGAAGGGACCCGGTACTTCAGCAGGTGTGGATCATAAGGCCATGCTGGCTGATCTGCATGGGGCGATCTATGCCTCGAGGATCACTGCCTATGCCCAGGGTATGGCATTGATTCGCAGTGCCTCTGATCGCTATCAATGGTCGGTGGACCTGGCGGAAACGGCAAGGATCTGGAAAGGGGGGTGTATTATCAGGGCGCGCCTGCTCGATCCGATCAGAGCTGCCTTTTCCAACGATCCCGAACCGGCTAACCTGATGATTGATTCGGAGATGAGCCATCAACTGCAAGGGCTCCAGGGAGCCTGGCGCCGGGTGACCGGTTTCGCGCTGACAGCCGGTATTCCGCTACCGGTGATGGGAGCCTGCCTCAACTATTTTGACAGTTATCGTACTGAGCGACTGCCGCAAAACCTGATACAGGCACAACGGGATGCCTTTGGTGCGCATACCTATGAGCGAACCGATCACCCTGATTGGGGATTCGTGCATAGCGAGTGGCTGGATTCGTGACGGTATTACAATCTGGACATTAGCGGGTTCATTACCACAATTCCGGGTTGTATCGATCAGCAGTGGATTAGAGATCCTGCCATTCAGTCAGCAGGATACCGGACAAAATGCCGGCGGAACCACCGCCAATAACACCGCCCAACATGGCTCCCGGGAGTTCTTCATGAATCGTCTGCAGGACAGCAACCAATGAACCGGCGACCTCATTATCGATCGAACTGATCATGATAAAGAAACTCAGGGTTACAAAGCTGGAGACACCGACTCCAACCATCAGGCCGTCACCTACTGGCGGCAACAAATTGTCATAGAGCTTAATGAACCCCGGCACCAGAAAGACATACAGTATTCCGGTTAGGGGACACATGATTGATACAATCAGAGCAATCGACACGCCTTCGAAAAAACTTGAAAAGAGCAGGAAACACAAGGAGACAAGCCAACCGGCACTGAATCCCGTGAGGGTTTTTGCATCGGCGCGATTGACCCGGGATCCCATTGAGAAAACGCCATACAAGGCCCCCACTATCGCCCCGACCACAGTTGCAATCATCAAAATGACCGGGAGATTAGCCGGCTTGCCAGCAAGTATGAAATAGAAGATACAGAGTGGTGAGGTGATGATGGTCATTAACACCGCCAGACGCATACTGCTATAGATCAATGCACCGAGGGTACCCGAGAGCACCCCGGCAAAAAGGTAAGGATTTATCGGTAGAGACCAGTGTTCGGCAAATGCTGAAAAGAACACAAACAGCATACCGTACAACAGACCGACAAATGCCCAGATAGCACCTCGAATCAACGCCTCTTTAAATCGTATCATTGTGAAACTGTCGTGTTGTGTGACCAGTGGGTTACAAATTGCGGACTATGAATGTGTACACAAATCATGTCGTGTCAGGGAGCCTATCAATAATAAGCGGCCAGGTTTGAAAAACTGTTAACGCTCACTGTCGACGCTATTTTCAGGATAGAGCCTTTTTTCATCCTGAAGGCTCAACCAGCCTTTAGCTATACGATAGATCAACCATACAGCATTAACAAACAGAATGACGTAACCTATTAAAATCACAGTGGTTATGAATCCGATGATTGACCACAAAAGGACAAACCAGAAGGTTCGGATCTGCCATCGGAAGTGAGATTCCAGCCAGGTGCCTTTGACATCATCCCGTTTGACATAGTTGATGATGACACCGATCAGGAGGGTAATCACAAACAGGAAGGAGGCGGCTTGCAGGGCGTATACACCAACGGTCAGTGTTACTTCCCGCTCCAGGTTCTGATGTTGATCTTGAATGGGAGTGTTCATGTTTGAAGGTTCGCTTCAGTGATCATGACTCGTTACCGGCAAGGTTGAGTTTGAAGTCACCATTGTACAACAGATTCATCGGTTGGGATCGAATGGATTGTTGATTTCAGTCCCGAATGGGTTATGTAGCATTTGCTACTGAAAGCCTGCTCAGGTTTGGGTAATTTCTATCACCGGTAAACAGTAAAGGTGATTAGAAATGAAACCCATGAAATTCTTTATCGATACCCACAGTCAGGAAAGCGAAACATTCCCGGCTGCTCTGACTCAGCAGCAGTTCGAGGTTTTTTACACTCGTTATGAGCAGGCCTGCATGGATGAGGATGTGGTACCACTGCGTATCCATTTGAACTATGAGGATGCCCGGGCCTTCTGTTTCACGATGGCGCCGGATGCCGAGGCTGTTGAAAGGGCTCACGAGAAGGTCGGATTACCTTTCGACTCCATTACCGAAGTTAAAACGGTGACTCCGGGTGATACCTTTTTTCAACGACGCGAGGCATGAGTCGGAAACTTGTTGCCGATTCACACAGCATCTAGATTGCAGGGCATCCCATTCGAGCGAGCGGCTAGCAGGGATCTGTGGTCTGAGCATTTAGATCGGTAATCACTCGACTCATATCGGGTATTGCCTCTATCCCCACTGCCAGGCAGTCGTCTGGTGGTGGGGCAGTAGTTACAGGACAAGGGGGTGAGCTGATGTTGAATCTCACAATAATGAATTTTTTGAGTGTGGCGCTGATTGCGTTGGTGGTTGGACTGGCGGTGCTGTTCACCATGGTGCGTTACGATCTTGGACCTAAAGGTCGGCTGGCAAAGAGTGGGCAGTGGTTTCTGGCGACCGCATTGGGTACAGGGATTTTGTCACTGGCTGTCAAATTGATGATAATTCTCACGGTTACCAATTTCCCCGGTACTGTGATCGAGCCTTTCATTGAACAGCCCGATGTGGAGCCTGTCGTCTCTGAGTATGATCCACTGCTTGGGATTCCGGCCTCAAAACGATTTCTCTGGCAATCACTGGATTCACAACCAATAGCAGCTAATCAGGTAGCGAGGAGCTCGTCCCCCTATGTCTGGCAGACCCTGCCGGATCAGGTGCCGGCACCGGAAAACAATCCAATGACCAGTGAGAAAGTCGTGTTGGGTAAAAGACTCTTCTTCGATAAGAATCTCTCCTGGGACAGGACACTCTCATGCAGCTCCTGTCATGATGTGCTCGGTGGCAGCGGGGATGACGGACTGCCGACATCGCGGGGCATCAACAATCAACTTGGTGGGCGAAATGCGCCAACTGTCTGGAATGCCGCGTTTCAATCAGTGCTGTTCTGGGATGGCCGAGCCGCTTCCCTGGAGGAGCAGGCGAAAGGTCCACTGATCAATCCGATCGAGATGGGTATGCCCTCCTGGGAAGAGGTCGTACAACGGATACTGGACGACCCAGCCTATGTGCCCCTGTTTGCCGATGCCTTCGGTGCCGATACAGCAATCGATATCGAGCGGATTGCAGAGGCAATCGCCAGCTATGAAAGGACCTTGATCACTCCGGATGCACCATATGATCGTTTTGTGCGCGGTGATCTGGATGCACTCTCGGCGCAGCAGTTACGGGGTATGGCATCATTCCAGACCCTGGGTTGCGTCAACTGCCACTTTGGCCCCAACTTCAGTGGCGCCAGTCTGTTTGATTCACGGGCTCCATTGCGAATTTTTCCAATCTATCCGACTCCATTTGAGCAACAGTATGAGTTGACCCGGGATACCGGCGCCGCCATGGCGGGGAGCGGTCGCGGCAGCTGGCGGGTGCCATCTCTGCGTAACGTTGCCTTGACCGGCCCGTGGTTGCATAACGGTTCAGTGAGTGAACTCAAAGAGGTGGTGCGGATCATGTCCAGTGTTCAGCTGGGACATACCGGCCGCTATCTGGTCTGGTCGGACGATCATAAAGTCATGACCAAACTCGATCGCCCGGCCTTGAGTGATGGGGAGATCGAGGATATTGTCGCTTTTCTGCAATCGCTCAGCAGCGATATGCTTCTCGAACGTATTAAGCTGGCAAAAGGCAGCACCGATCAGGCCATAGTGGCCCATTGAGTGTTGTCCGGGGGCTATTCGATCCACTGAACCGGCTGACCAGCTTCGTGGTATGGCTGCTTTTTGCCCGGTCCCTTTGCATGGGTTAACATTTCCTACCGCTGGTCTGATGATACAGGCCGGCGGTTTTGTGTTCTCAGAAGCAAAGGAGTCGCAGTGACTGAAACATTTCTCGACCTCACACCATCCGGTCAGAAGCTGTTTGAAAACGGTGTCGTGCGAAAATGTTTTTCTAAGCCTACATCGGTGATTCACAAAGGACAGGCCGTATCCGGCGCCTATCTGGTCACCCAGGGCCGTCTGCGGGTCTTCACCTACACCCCCCAGGGGAGTGAGGCGACACTCTATTTTCTGGACCCTGGAGAGACCTGTGTGTTGGCGCTGAACTGTCTGTTCAATGATCTCCGCTATCCGGCCTGGGTCGAAACCGATGGGGATACCCAGGTGGATGTGATTCCTGGCGCACTCTATCGCAAACTGTTCGAAGGTGAATCGACGGTTCAGAATCTGACGGTGAAGGCGTTATCCTCCCTGGTGTTCCGCCTGATGGAGGAGTTGGAGCAGGTGCATGCCTGCAACCTGGATCAGCGTCTGGCCAACTTTATTCTCAGTAATGCTTCGGAAGAGGGCGTGCTGCGCATGACCCAGCAGTCTCTGGGAGGACATCTGGGTACCACCCGTGAGGTGATTGCCCGTCTGATGCAGGGGTTCGTGGCTGAAGGGGCTGTGGAGACCCGGCGAGGCGCCGTGATCGTAACCGATGCCGCCAAGCTGGCGAAGCTGATCGAGCCGACAACACTCTAGTGGCCACTCGGGTAGTCAACCAGGAGCACATTTATCGCCAACTGGTTTATTATTCACTTATGCGATGAAGCGAAAGCCCACACCCTTAGCTCTGTCGGTTATGAGATCACTCTGGCTGAGCTGCTACATTCGGAACTAACAGGCCACAATTCCATTGGATGATCCGTTGACCAGCTACACCAAGATTCGGGTGACACGCTCGATTACCATTCCTGATCCGATCAAGATCAGTCGTTATCGACGGCTACCGGAACTGGGCCCAAGAGTGCTTTTTTTCAGTGGCGGTACCGCGCTGAACAGTGTGAGCCGGGTACTGAAAAACTACACTCACAACTCGATCCATCTGGTCACCCCGTTTGATTCCGGGGGAAGTTCGGCAAAGTTGCGTAAAGCCTTCAACATGCCATCGATCGGAGACCTGCGCAGTCGCTTGATGGCCTTGGCCGATGAGAGCGTGACCGGTCATCCTGAGATCTACAAGCTCTTTACCTACCGGTTTCCAACCGATCTCAAACGGGCTGAGTTGCTCAAACAACTGGAGATGATGATCCGAGGCCGTCATCCGATGATCGATTCGGTGTCGAATCCCATGCGCCGTATCATCCGTAACCTGCTTGGCTGTTTCTACGATGCCATGCCGGTTGATTTCAATCTCAATGGAGCGAGTATCGGCAACCTGATTCTGACCGGGGGTTATCTGAACAATCATGAGCATCTCGATCCGGTTATCTTTCTGTTTGAGAAGCTGGTTGGCGTACAGGGGACCGTACGCGCCATCGTCAATGCGGACTACCATCTGGCAGCTGAACTGGCGGATGGTCAGCGGGTGATCGGACAGCATCTGCTGACCGGCAAAGAGGTGGCTCCGCTGGCGTCGAATGTTACCGATCTGTTCCTGTCGAAATCCCTTGATGACTATCAGCCGGTCAGGGTCAAGCTGCGTAAAAAGAATCAGCGGTTGATCGAGCAGGCTGAGCTGATCTGCTATCCACCGGGTAGTTTTTATTCGAGTCTGATTGCCAATCTGTTACCACAAGGGGTTGGCGCCTCGATTACAGCCAACGACTGTCCAAAAGTGTTCGTACCCAATCAGGGGGATGATCCTGAACAGATCGACATGAGCCTCAATCAGAGTCTGCAGCAATTGATGCGATACCTGCAGGCCGGTACTTCCCAAACAGCAGAACCCGAGCGACTGCTGAATTTTGTCTTACTCGACAGCAGGCACGGCACAGTGAGTGCTGATCAAAAGCATGAGTTGTGGAAAGCCTGGGGTATACAGTTGATCGATGTACCTCTGATCACCCCGGAGAGTGCCCCCAACTACGATGCCAATCTGCTGGTATCCGCTCTGCTCTCTCTGGCATGAGGTGGGATATCAGCTTCCCTCTTCACGGAAAACGCAACGAAATCCTCCAATCAGTCTGAGCCGATTCGAAGCTGTGGCACTCTATTCGTCATCTCCGGTCGATGCGATCTGTTTTGGCTGAGATGTGGCAGATTGTGACTTGTTTTGAGGTTGGTTAAATTAAAACATAGTCCAGTTTATAAGCTATAAAGTGTAGGAGGGTCGAAGCCGGATATGATCCTCAGGGGGAATTTAAACGACCAGCCAACTGGGTCAACCAAAGCTTGACAGAGACTTTTCAGGGGCTGGTGTCCGCTCGCATTTGCAGGTACTTATTAAATGATTTTCAATGGGTTGTTTGATCTATCTCTACTTGAATATATTTTCCTGACACTGGGTCTTACCCACATCACAATTGTTTCGGTTACGGTGTTTCTTCATCGTCACCAGGCTCATAAAGCGCTCACTCTGCACCCGGTGATCAGCCATTTTTTCCGATTCTGGCTCTGGTTGACCACCGGTATGGTGACCCGGGAGTGGGTGGCCATTCACCGGAAACACCATGCAAAGTGTGAAACCGAGAGTGATCCTCACAGTCCGCAGACCAGGGGGCTGAGTACGGTGTTGTGGCGGGGGGCTGAACTCTATAAACAGGAAGCATCCAATCAGGAGACATTGGAACGTTTTGGCAAAGGAACCCCGGATGACTGGATCGAACGGAAACTCTACCAACCCCATAACTTTTTGGGCATCAGCCTGTTGCTGCTGGTGGAGTTGATTCTGTTGGGTCCGGCGGGAATCACCGTCTGGGCGTTACAGATGATCTGGATCCCATTCTGGGCAGCGGGGGTGATCAACGGCATAGGCCACTTCTGGGGATACCGGAATTTTGAAATCCCCAACACCTCAACCAATATCGTTCCCTGGGGCATTCTGATCGGAGGTGAAGAGCTGCATAACAACCACCATGCGTTTGGCAGTTCAGCCAAGTTGTCCAATCGCTGGTTCGAGTTCGATCTGGGCTGGTTCTATATCAAACTCTTCGCCTATCTGCGTTTGGCGAAGGTACTCAAGGTGGCCCCCAAAAGGGCCTTTGTTGCGGAGCGGCCGCAACTTGACCTGGATGCCATCAAAGCCTTGACTGTGAATCGGTTGCAGCTTTTCAGTGACTATCGACGTCGGGTTCTGAAACCGGTGTTTCGCGCCGAGATTCGCCAGGCGGACAAACCTTTGCGACGGCTCTACCGAAATGCACTGCGTCTGGTTCGACGGGATGCGATGTTGTTATCTGACAATGATCGCCAGCAACTACGGGATATTCTTGATCACAACAGTGCACTGGACAATGTCTATCAGTTTAAACTGCGACTGCAAAAGATCTGGGAGCAGCAGGCATCGAGCCATGAGAAGCGTCTCGAAGCGCTCAGTCAATGGTGCGCTCAGGCAGAAGCAAGCGGTGTGGAGGCACTGCAGGAGTTTGCGGCTTTCCTGCGTCGCTACAGTATGACGCCGGTGCGGTGAGTGATTGATCAACCGTGCATGGTCGCTGCTCACTTCACCGCTAAAAACTTGCTATTGGAAAAGACGATTCAGTCCGCAAATGAACGCAAATAAGAGTCGCAAACTAAAATAGTGTTTGCGGCCATTAGCGGTGATTTGCGTTCATCCGCGGTTATAAAGTGTTTCTCGTAGACTACAACTGCTGAATCTTCTCCAGCTGAGTCTGCAGGCTCTGCAACGCTTTGCGGCTCTCAGTCAGTTTGTCCCGCTCTTTCTGAACCACCGCTTCAGGCGCCTTGTCGACAAAGTTTGGATTGGAGAGCTTTTTGTCTGTCCGCTCCGCATCGGATTGCAGACGACTGATCTCTTTTTCCAGTCGCTTGATTTCAGCGGCCTTGTCGATCAGGCCGGCGAGGGGGATCAACACTTTCATCTCACCCACCAGGGCGGTGGCGGATTCAGGCTCCTTATCCTCCGGGGCCAATATCTCGATCGATTCGGTCTTCGCCAGAAAGTCGAGAAACGGACGGTGCCGTTCGGCATACAGTTTGTCACCCTCGTTGGTATTGGCCAGCAGCACAGGTACCGGCTTGCCGGGAGCGATATTCATTTCACCTTTGATCTTTCGGATGCCAAGGATGAACTGCATCACCCAGGCCATCTCACTTTCAGCATCTTCATCGATCAGAGAGTGACGTGCTTCGGGGTAAGGTTGATTCATGATCGTTGCGCTGGAATCTGCTGGCGTCTCTCCGACGGTGGCAGGAATCACACCGGCTATGGGGGCAACCCGCTGCCAGATCTCCTCGGTAATGAACGGCATCACCGGATGGGTGAGTCGCAACAGATTTTCCAGTACCCGCACCAGGGTACGTCGGGTACCCCGTTTCGCCTCGTCACTGGCCTGCTCATTGTTGAGCACCGGTTTGCAGAGCTCCAGATACCAGTCGCAATACTCGTTCCAGGTAAACTCATAGATCGCCTGGGCAGCATGGTCGAACCGGTAGCCGTCGATGGCATCGGCCACCGCCTGTTTGGTCTTCTGCAGGCGCGACAGGATCCAACGGTCTGCCAGGGAGCGTTGCAGGCTGCCGGCGGCCGCGGAGTGTCCGGTCTTGATTTCGCCGATCGCGCAATCCTGGCCTTCCACGTTCATCATTACGTAACGGGCGGCGTTCCAGAGCTTGTTACAGAAGTTGCGATAACCCTCGATACGACCCATGTCGAGCTTGATGTCACGGCCGGTTGCGGCCAGTGCGGCGAAGGTGAAACGCATCGCGTCTGTGCCGAATGCGGGGATACCGTCCGGCAGACTTCGGCGGGTCATCTTTTCGATCTTCTCCGCCAGATGAGGCTGCATCATGCCACTGGTGCGCTTGCTGACCAGGGACTCCAGATCGATGCCGTCGATGACATCGATGGGATCGAGCACATTACCCTTCGACTTGGACATTTTGTTGCCTTCGCCGTCCCTCACCAGGCCATGCACATAGACCTCCTTGAATGGCACATCGCCCATGAACTTCAGACCCATCATGATCATCCGCGCGACCCAGAAGAAGATGATATCGAAACCGGTGACCAGTACATTGGTTGGATAGAAATCTTTCAGACGCTCGGTCTGTTCCGGCCATCCCAGGGTGGAGAATGGCCAGAGGGCGGAGCTGAACCAGGTATCGAGTACATCCTCGTCCTGTCGAAGCGGATAGTCATCCGCAAGATTGTGTTTGCTTCTGACCTCTGCTTCGGAGCGCCCCACATAGACGTTGCCTTCGTCGTCATACCAGGCGGGTATCCGGTGTCCCCACCAGATCTGACGACTGATGCACCAGTCCTGGATATTGCGCATCCACTCGTAGTAGGTGTTTTTCCAGTTGTCCGGAACAAAACGGATTTTACCGCTCTCCACCGCCTCGATGGCCGGTTTTGCAAGCGGGGCGATCTTCACATACCACTGGTCGGTGAGAAAGGGTTCGATGACTGCGCCGGAACGGTCCCCTCTGGGTACCATCAGTTTGTGATCCTCGATCTTTTCCAACAATCCCTGCTCCTGCAGGTCGGCCACCATCAGTTTTCTCGCTTCGTAGCGGTCCAGACCCACATACTTCTGGGGCAGCAGACTGCCTTCCTCCGCTTCATTGTCGCGAATCGCCGCATCGATGGTGAAGATGTTGATCAGACCACCGTGGATCTGTTCGCTGATATTGATCTCATCCCGATGACGCTGCCAGACCGCATAGTCGTTGAAGTCATGGGCCGGAGTGATCTTCACACAGCCGGTGCCGAATTCAGGATCGACATGCTCTTCGTCGGCGATGATCGGGATCCGGCGGCCGGTCAGCGGCAGCTCCAGCAACTCACCGATCATATGCTTGTAGCGCTCATCGTTCGGATTCACCGCAACCGCACAGTCGCCCAGCATGGTCTCCGGGCGGGTGGTGGCGACGATCAGATGCCCCTGGCCGTTGGTCAATGGGTAGCGCATATGCCACATGTAGCCATTCTCCTCTTCGGAGAGCACCTCCAGGTCGGATACTGCGGTATGCAGCTTGGGATCCCAGTTGACCAGCCGCTTACCCCGATAGATCAGTCCCTCCTCGTAGAGGCGGACAAATACCTCTTTGACCGCGTCGGAGAGTCCATCGTCCATGGTGAAGCGTTCGTGCTGCCAGTCCAGGGAGGAGCCGAGCCGGCGCAATTGCCGGGTGATGTTGCCACCGGACTCCTGTTGCCACTCCCAGATCCTTTCGATGAATTTTTCCCGTCCCAGGTCGTGGCGCTTTTTCTGTTCCGCCTCGAGCTGCCGCTCCACCACCATCTGGGTGGCGATACCGGCATGGTCGGTGCCGGGCTGCCAGAGTGTCTGGTCACCTTTCATCCGGTGATAGCGGATCAGGGTGTCCATGATGGTGTTATTAAACCCATGTCCCATGTGCAGATTGCCGGTGACATTGGGTGGGGGAATCATGATGCAGTAACTGTCACCGTCTGTTTTGGTCGGTGCGAAATAGCCGCGCTCCTCCCAGGTCTGATACCAGCTTTGCTCAATGGCGTGTGGATTATAGGTTTTTTCCATGGATCTATTAATGGTGTAGCAGCAAAAAAGGAGTATTATAACCTGCTTGAACACGGGTCTGTTAACACTAATCCAAACTGTTTGTGTTGTCCCGGATAAATATTCCAACAGCACCGATCGGATCAGCGATAACAGACCCCAGGGCAGATGTTGCAATCTTGCAGTGAAAAAAAGGGCCAGGGAGGACGGTCTTTTTTATCGCGCTGATCATAGCTTCAAATGAGACCTGAACACTATTGGGCGAATATAAAAAACAAGGGGAGAAGCGACACCATGAGTAATTCACGACATGTCTTTGCATTCGATAAGGGCGACGGAAAAAACAAGAAACTGCTCGGAGGCAAGGGTGCAAACCTTTGTGAAATGACCCAGTTCGGCTTGAATGTGCCGCCGGGTTTCGTGATCAGTACGGAAGCCTGTCTCGACTATCTGGCAACCGAAAACAAAGTTTTGCCCAGCGAATTGATGGAAGATGTGCGTACTCATATGCAGCAGGTCGAGGCCTCTACCGGCAAGGGTTTCGGTGATCCGGCCAATCCGCTGCTGGTCTCCGTGCGTTCCGGTTCCGCCATGTCGATGCCCGGCATGATGGATACCATCCTCAATCTTGGTCTCAACAGTGAAACTCTGCAGGGGGTCATCGAACAGACCGGCGACCCTCGCTTTGGTTACGATGCCTATCGTCGCTTCATTCAGCTGTTCGGCAAGGTTGCCCTGGGAGTCCCAGATGAAGCCTTCGACGAGGAGTTCGAGGCGGTTAAGCAGGATGCCCATGTGAATGAGGATGTGGGGCTCTCCGCTGAAGATCTTCAGGAGATCAGTGAACGCTTCCTGACCGTGTTCGAACAGCAGACCGGGCGTCCCTTTCCGGAAGATCCCTATGAGCAGCTGGAGATCGCCATCAAAGCGGTCTTCGGCTCCTGGATGGGCAAAAGGGCGGTGGACTATCGCCGTCAGTTCAACATCACCCCCGATATGGCCAATGGCACGGCGGTCAATGTCTGCACCATGGTGTTCGGCAACCGGGGTAACGATTCGGCTACCGGTGTCGCCTTCACCCGAAATCCGGGTACCGGTGAGAACAAACTGTTCGGTGAATATCTGGTCAATGCCCAGGGAGAGGATGTGGTGGCTGGTATCCGCACCCCCAAGCCGATTGCCCGTCTGGCAGATGAGATGCCGGAGATGGCCACGCAATTGGAGACCTTGCGACAGAAGCTGGAGGAGCACTACAAAGAGGTACAGGATTTCGAATTCACCATAGAACAGGGGACCCTCTACTGTCTGCAGACCCGCAACGGCAAGATGAATGCCACCGCCATGGTGCGCACCTCGGTGGAGATGGTGGAAGAGGGGCTGATCAGCCGTGAACAGGCCCTGCTACGCATCGATCCCGCCTATCTGGAGCAGATGCTCTATCCCCGTTTGAACAATGTGGTGAAGGCTGAGCCGATCGCTCAGGGGCTGCCAGCATCGCCCGGAGCCGCCAGTGGTGTGGCGGTATTCGACGCGGACCGGGCCGAGATAATGGGTAAGGATCAGGGGCAGCAGGTGATCCTGTTGAGAGAGGAGACCAAGCCGGAAGATATCCATGGCTTTTTTGCCTCAGAGGGTATTCTCACCAGTCGCGGCGGCAAGACCTCCCACGCCGCGGTGGTTGCCCGGGGTATGGGCAAACCCTGTGTGGCGGGTGCCGAGGGGATCAGTGTGGATGTTCAACGGCGGGAGGCGGTTGCCAAAGGCACCGTGATTCGGGAAGGTGACATGATCACCATCGACGGCAGCAGCGGTAATGTCTATCTGGGCAAGCTTCCCATGGTGGAACCCGATTTTACCGAGGAGTTGAATCGCCTGCTGCGTTGGGCCGATGAGGTTGCCTACCTGCGGGTGATGACCAATGCGGATACCCCAACCGATGCCAAGCGGGCACTCAAATATGGTGCCATGGGGATCGGGCTCTGTCGTACCGAACGCATGTTCAATGCGGTGGACAGATTGCCGGTGGTGATCGAGATGATCGTCGCGGAGTCTCCGGAACAGCGCCAGGCGGCTCTGGATAAACTGCTGCCCATGCAGCGGGGCGATTTCAAGTCGATCCTCGAGGTGATGTCACCCAGGCCGGTGACCATCCGTCTGTTGGACCCACCCATTCATGAGTTTCTGCCGACTGAACAGCAGTTACTGCTCGATCTGGAGGAGTTGCAGCATCTACGAAACTCGGTGCGGGGAATGAATGTCCTGGCCGGCAGCATGATGTTGTTGCAGGATCCGGAAAATGCCAAGCAGGAGGCTGATTCACTGCGTCATTTGGTGGATGAAAGTCTGGTTGAACAAGCGATCGAGAAAAAGGAGACCATGCTGCGTAAGGTCAGAGTCCTGACGGAGACCAACCCGATGCTGGGACATCGCGGTGTGCGCCTGGGCATCACCTTTCCAGAGATCTATGCCATGCAGATCCGCGCCATCCTGGAAGCGGCCGCCGAGTGTGCCGCCAAGGATCTGGAAGTGCATCCGCAAATGATGGTGCCCCAGGTGTGTACCGTCGAAGAGTTGAAGAAGGTGCGTGAGATGGTGGATGAGATTCGCGCCGATGTGGAGGAGAAATCCGGACATAAGATCAACTTCCGTTTCGGTACCATGATCGAGGTGGTGCGGGCCTGCATGCGGGCCGAATCACTGGCGGAAGAGGCGGAGTTTTTCTCATTCGGCACCAATGACCTGACCCAGGCCACCTTCTCATTCTCCAGAGAGGATGCGGAGAACAAATTCCTGCCCATGTACAATCAGAATGACATCCTGAAGGACAACCCTTTTGAGGTGCTGGATGAGAAAGGTGTCGGCAAGCTGATGATGCTGGCCGTGGAGTGGGGGCGTCAGCACAAAAATGGACTCAGTGTGGGCATCTGCGGTGAACATGGTGGACACCCCAGCTCCATCGAGTTTTGCCATCGTGCCGGTCTGAACTATGTATCCTGTTCGGCACCCCGTGTACCGGTTGCCAGGCTGGCTGCCGCTCATGCCAGTCTGCTTAATGGTTCAGGTAATACGGAATAAAACTGACGGCGCCAGTAAAATTTCTGTGTTCCGGAAATTGCTTACTGCTGTGCGGAAAAAATCAGTGCGTTTGTGTTTATTCGATGATCATGGTGATGCTTCACCTGATTACTAGCCTGCCCATCAGCGTATTCGGTGGGGCATGGCCCCACCCTACATCCTGAAATCGGTGGTAGGGTGGGGCCATGCCCCACCAAATCGGGTTTGAGTAAGCACCATTCAGGTCTGTTTTGTATTGCCTTGTGCAGAATATGAATCTTTGATTGTGAGTCACTGCTATGGCTTATACCCATCAAAATCAAGTGCTGCATAGCTTTCAACCAGATGAAACGTATCTATTCCCGACATAGCGGGCGAATGCCGGGATCCAGAAAGTGCTGCAGCCCGTTGAGTAATGTACTCCACAAATGAATGCTAAGCACCGCAAGACGTGCGCAACAGATTTTGTGATCATGTCCCTGCTAAAATCAGTCTGACCATATAGCAAGCCATCATCCACGGTGGTTCTGAACACTGTGATTGTCTTCTTTCAGTTAGGGTCTGAATCCATCTGCTAGGATAGAGCGTAGTTCAATAACAAAAACAAATTTGATAAGGAATTTATTCCATGAACTCACGCAAGCTTATTCTTCTGTCGGTTATCGCGGTTGTCGTGATCCTGTTTTTCGCATTCGATCTTGACCGATACCTGACCCTCGATTACTTAAAATCCCAACGGGATGCGATTATCGCCTGGAAGGATGCACAGCCACTTCTGGCCAGTGTCAGCTTCTTTGTCGTCTATGTTGCGGTTACCGCGCTGTCACTGCCGGGTGCTGCGATCATGACCCTGGCCGTCGGTGCGGTGTTCGGATTTATCTGGGGACTGATACTGGTCTCCTTTGCCTCCACAATCGGCGCCACTCTGGCATTTCTGATTGCCCGCTTCCTGTTACGGGATATGGTTCAGTCCAGATATGGCGATCGTCTCAAAGCGATCAATGAAGGGGTCGAGAAGGATGGCGCTTTTTATCTGTTTACATTGCGCCTGGTGCCCATATTTCCATTTTTCGTGATCAATCTGCTGATGGCTTTGACGCCGCTGGGCACCTGGACATTTTACTGGGTCAGTCAGCTCGGAATGTTGGCCGGTACCATTGTCTATGTGAATGCGGGTACCCAGTTGGCCACGCTGGAGAGTGCATCCGGCATACTCTCTCCCGCATTGATTGGCTCGTTTGTGCTACTCGGTCTGTTTCCCCTGTTGGCCAAAAAAGCGGTTGCCATGATTAAACAGAGAAAAGCCCTGAAGGGGTGGCAACGACCCACAGATTTCGATCGTAACCTGGTTGTTATCGGTGGTGGCTCAGCAGGTCTGGTCTCGGCCTATATCGCAGCCGCGGTGAAGTCCAAGGTTACCCTGATCGAGAAGCATAAGATGGGAGGGGATTGTCTGAATACAGGCTGTGTGCCCTCGAAGGCGTTGATTCGCAGCTCCCGAATACTCAACCAATCCCGACGTGCACAGGAGTGGGGGTTCGATGCGATTGACGTGAAGTATGATTTCAGTGAGATCATGCAGCGGGTGCAGCGGGTGGTCAAACAGGTGGAACCCCACGACTCTGTGGATCGCTATACCGGCCTGGGTGTGGATGTGGTCGAGGGTGAGGCAAAGATCACCTCACCCTACAGCGTCGAAGTGAACGGTATCGAGTTCAGAACTCCGAACATCATCGTTGCCACAGGAGCCAGGCCCTTTGTGCCGCCGATCAAAGGAATCGACAGGATTGACTATCTGACTTCCGACAATCTCTGGCAGTTGCGGGAGAAGCCGGAACGCCTGTTGGTGTTGGGCGGAGGTCCGATTGGTTGTGAACTGTCGCAGGCCTTTGCCAGGTTCGGCAGTCAGGTGACCATTGTCGAGATGATGCCGAGATTGATGATCAGGGAAGATGAGGATGTGGCCGAACTGGTGGCTGAACGTTTTCGCGAAGAGGGTATTCAGCTGTTGGTCGGTCATAAGGCGGTGGAGTTTTTCAAGGAGGATAGGGAGCAGGTCTTGATCTGTGATCGTGATGGTGAGCAGGTGGAGGTAGCTTTCGATCAGGTGTTGGTTGCGGTAGGACGAAAACCCAATACAACCGGGTTTGGTCTGGAGGAGCTGGATGTCGCTCTCAACCCCAATGGAACCCTGGCAACCGATGAGTATCTGCAAACCTCGATTCCCACCATCTACGCCTGTGGTGATGTGGCTGGTCCCTATCAGTTCACCCATACCGCAGCGCATCAGGCCTGGTATGCCGCGGTGAACAGCCTGTTCGGCCTGTTTCGGCGCTTTAAAGTGGACTATTCGGTGATCCCGTTTGCCACCTTTACCGATCCGGAGGTAGCCCGGGTGGGGCTGAATGAGCTGGAGGCCGAGCAACAGGGTATCGAATACGAGGTAACCCGTTTCGATCTTGCTGAACTGGATCGTGCGATTGCGGAAGGGGAGGCCCATGGCATGGTCAAGGTACTGACACCACCAGGAAAAGACCGGGTGCTGGGCGCTACAATCGTCGGCGAGAACGCAGGTGAATTGATCGGTGAATTCACCGCAGCCATGAAGCACGGTTTCGGCCTGAACAAGATACTTGGCACCATACATATCTATCCAACCCTGTTCGAAGCCAATAAGTATGTGGCTGGAACATGGAAGCGGGCACATAAACCGGAGGGGGTACTGACCTGGGTGGAGCGTTTCCATAGCTGGCGGAGAGGGTGAACAAGCTATTCTCAAGCGGGGTGTGATCTGTGATATTCTGTCGACTCCCAATTCGTCGACAGAGAACCCTGATGAGGTGAAACCATGCTGTTGCGTCGCATGATCAGAACACTTCGCTTGATAACACGCCACTCAATAGACAATCAGAGTCAACCTGAAGAGAGATCAATACGAGGCAGCCATGCCCCAACGGTCCTCTTTGCTTTGGTTGGATTACTCTTTACTGGTGGTATCTATGCGGACAGCCACGCCTGGCAGGGAGCCCTGCAGGATGGCAGTCAAATCTCGATCGATCCCAATACCAATAAGGTAACCCGTAACGCCGAAGGGGTCAGTTCGCCGCTCTGGGATGGCGTACACAGTCTGGATAACGGCGCGGTGATCATTGTGCGTAATGGGGTTGTCATCAAGGATGTGGCAATCATCGAAGCGCAGCGTGAACAGGAGCGCGACCGGCTCAATGCGGCCTGTATGCAGCTGGTGAGAAAGGTCTGTGGTGAACATAACGAGTGTGGTGATCAACCCGCTTGTGATCCTGCCCGCCAACTGTTGGCCATGGAACGGGAAGAGCTGAACGAGAGCTGGGCGGGTATGGTGCTGGAATCCTCCACCCACTGCCTGGAGGGGCTCGGCAACGAGGCGTTTTTTAAATCCTGTGAGCGATCCTCCGGGGAAAAGACACCCTGTGAAAAGTTACAACTCAAGGTTTGCGGGAATCAGAATCAATGCTCAGAGCGAGAGTCATGCGGTGCCGCCAGTCAACTGGTCGTTATGGAAAAACAGGATAAGTTTTCGGTTCCTGGCGGCTTTACCTATGCGACAGCCCAGTGTCGGGATCTATTGGCGAAGCAGAACGACTTTTTCGAATTGTGTGAATAGTTCGCACTAAAGTGTCGGAATTCTTAACAATTTGTTCAGGTGGTCTGGCTAAGATTAATCAACCACCTAGACAACTTTTGTTGAATATTACCGAAATGGTGTGGTTTTTTGATGGTATTGGCGTCGAATTTATTTACACTTGTCGTGAAGTGTGAACTGTTCAATTAGCTTTGTTGATGTAAATCAAACAGTTATTTCCTATGGCACCGATATTGCGAGTATAGAAGTGAGAAAACCAATCGGAGAGACAAGATGTTAAGCAGTAATCAACAACTTAACCTATGGCCCGAGGACCCGGCATGGCCAGATCCTTTTGGTGATGACCCCTATGACATCAGCCGCTAATGGATCAGACCGATATCCCACTACCTGGTAATTAGATAAGCGGCTATCTAGCGACTATCAATCGTCCTCAATACCCGAGTTTTAACCCCTCTTGGGCTATCTCCGGGCTTCCTTAAAACCACCAATTCCAGTCTCATATGGAGATCCTCCATGATGATGAGATGGTGTGTTCCAAAAAATCAACGCAAAAAAAACCCGGCAGGGGATGCCGGGCTGTAAAAATCACTTTCGAGGGAGAAGTGATGATTAGTGAATAAACAGTCCACCGTTGACTGGCAGATTGGCGCCGGTCACATAGGTGCTTGCATCGTCTGCAAGAAAGGCAACAGCCTGGGCGATCTCTTCCGGCTGACCCATACGGCGCATTGGAATGCCACCGACGATCGCTTCACGTACATCGTCACGCATCGCGGCTGTCATCGCAGTTTCGATATAACCGGGTGAAACCGTGTTGACGGTGACGCCCTTGGCAGCACCTTCATAGGCCAGTGCCATGGAAAAGCCGTGCATACCGGCTTTTGCGGCAGAGTAGTTGGTCTGTCCAAACTGACCACGCTGACCGTTGACCGAGGAGATATTGATAATCCGACCGAAACCCTGCTCAACCATGCCGGTCCAGACAGGGCGGGTGACATAGAATACGCTGCTGAGGTTGGTATCGATAACTGCATCCCACTGATCGGAAGTCATCTTCTTCATCGTGGTGTCGCGGGTGATACCGGCGCAATTCACCAGGATATCGACCTGACCGAATTTTTCGACAATCTCATTCATCAGGCTCTCACCGCCCTCAGGTGTAGACACATCACCTGCAACAACTTCGACCTGAGCTCCTTGCTCCTGTTGGGCCTTTTTCCAGGCGTCAACTTGATCGGCTTCGGCAGGATGACAAGTAGCAACAACCTTGGCACCTTCTTCGGCGAGACGCAGGCAGACAGCGGTACCGATACCGCCCAGACCACCTGTGACAACTGCGAGTTTGTCTTTACAGCTCATGATTCTATGTCCTCATCTTTGGAAATTTCAGATTTCATCAAGGTGACGATTTTCGGTAATCCCTACCGCATATTTCTGCAATTACAAGACGATTGTTGAGTCGAAACACCGCGTGATGGGTGGGTGCAGAATATCGGGAATCGTCATTCAGCCTGTTTGTATGCAAAAACCGGCGCACAAGGCGCCGGTTTTCACGGCAGCTGCTCAGCTTTGAATTAAGCGGCTTTCTCGGCTACTTTGCTGATCTGCTCGTTGGCGGTAGCCAGGTTGCTCTCGTACCAGCTACGGACTTCCTCACCGGTCTTCTGGCTCATTTCAACAGCCTCACGGGTTTTGGTCATCAGCTCTTCACCCAGCTTGCGGGTCAGGTCCATCTGGCCACGAACGACTTCATGGTAGTCTTTCGCTTCAGAAACCAGTTTCAGCTGTTCCATGCTGGTGTTCATCAGGGAACTGACAGTGTTAATCTGAGCTTCCATCACCTGGTTCCAGGTTTTCAGACTGATGTCGGTCAGCTGACGGAAACTGTCGTAACCGGTCGTGTTGAACTCATTGATCATCTCGATACTCTCTTTTGCGTTTGCCATGGTATGTGCTCCTAGTTGGTTGTGCGTTGCAGCATTGTTGCGGTGCAGCATAAGGCAGATTCGAGGGCGTGTCAAGAAAAAATTTGTGCGGCGCACAAATTTTTTGCTGTAGTAGCGCACAAGCCGCTGTGCACTCAGATGGATGATCAGAAAAGAAAGAAAATAATCTAATAAAAACAGATGATTATCTGTTTTCGGTTATTGCTGGAAATGGAGGGGTATTTTTACTTCTCCTCCTTTTTGGGGCTGGAAAAACCGGCCGCGGAAAAAAAATCTTTCTGCATATCGGTCCACAATTTCATATTGTTTTGAGCCAGATTTGTCATCGCGGTAAAGGGGTCTTCACCCATGTTCTTGCGGATCTGCTCCTGTTGGGTGGTGAACATCCCCAGGCTCTGCTCAAGATAGTTACCAAAGATACCCTGCAGTGTGCCGCCGTAAAAGCGAATGATCTGTGAGAGCATGTTGGCCGTAAACAGAGGGTTACCACCGGACTCGCTCTCCAGAATGATCTGCAGCAGAATGGTGCGGGTGATGTCTTCTTCCGTGGTTGAGTCGATGACTTTGATGAGTTCACCGCCGACGATCAGCTGGCGCAGCTGTGAAAGGGTGATGTATTTACTCTGCTCAGTATCGTATAACCGGCGATTGGGATACTTTTTGATAAGACGATCTGACATATTCCTGACGCTGTTGCTTAATCAATTGCACCAGTTTACAACAATCAGGCCATTGAACCTAGAAACCGTAGGTGAACTGGATTATCTGTCGTAAGAGATCGTTTCGTGAATCTCACCTCCACCTTTTGGATGTTCTTATTGGTGCAGCGTGGATTTGTGGTTTTTCCCGGTAAAACCGGCAGGATCGACTGGAGCAGTGTTGAGTGTGAATGATTGCAGAGAAAATGCTCATGCCGGTCGGCAATGAGCACCCCCAGAGGACAGAGTAGCGCCTCTGGGGGTGGTATTAACCCACAACCCTGGTTGGGGTGGGCTGGTTCAACGCTTTCAGGCTTTTTCCACTGCCATGGCGACACCCTGTCCACCACCGATACAGAGGGTGGCCAATCCTTTCTGACTGTTGCTTCGCTGCATCTCATGCAGCAGGGTCACCAACACCCGGCAGCCGGAAGCACCGATCGGATGACCGAGGGCGATCGCACCGCCGTGTACATTGACCTTGTCCGTATCCCAGCCCATCTCCTTGTTGACGCACATCGCCTGTGCAGCGAATGCTTCATTGGCTTCGATACGGTCCAGATCGTCGGCTTTCCAACCGGCCTTTTCCAGACATTTGGTCGAAGCTGGGATTGGGCCTGTACCCATGATTGCCGGATCCACGCCAGCCGATGAGAAGGCAACGATTTTGGCCATAGGTGTGAGACCAAGCTCCTTGGCACGACTTTCAGACATCACCAGAACAACAGCGGCACCGTCATTCAGGCCCGATGCATTACCCGCGGTTACCGAGCCCTCTTTTGAAAAAGCGGGGCGCAACTTGCCGAGGGATTCTGCGGTAGTGCCGGCCCGTGGGAATTCATCCCGGTCGAAAACCACTGGATCGCCTCTACGCTGAGGGATTTCGATCGGCACGATTTCGTCACTGAATACCTGATCGTTCAGCGCAGCCTCGGTTTTTTGCTGGGAAGCAGCGGCAAACTCATCCTGGGCCTCACGGGTGAAACCAAATTTCTGCGCAATGTTCTCAGCGGTGGTGCCCATGTGATAGTTGTTGAAGGCATCCCACAAGCCATCCTTGATCATGGTATCGACCATTTTCCAATCGCCCATCTTACTGCCGTTACGGGAGTTGGGCAGGACATGGGGCGCCAGGCTCATGTTCTCCTGACCACCGGCGACGACGATTTCCGCGTCACCACAGGCAACGGCCTGCATCGCCAGGTGTACGGCTTTCAGTCCGCTGCCGCATACCTTGTTGATGGTCAGAGCCGGGGTCTCGACCGGCAGACCCGCTGCCAGACTGGCCTGACGAGCCGGGTTCTGGCCGGTACCGGCGGTCAGTACCTGACCGAGAATCACTTCATCAACCTGGTCGGGCTTGACGCCAGCACGCTCCAACAGGCCCTTGATGACAGTTGCGCCTAGCTCATGTCCGGGAATTTTTGCCAGACTGCCGCCAAAGGTGCCGATGGCACTGCGGGCTGCCCCTACGATGACTATGTTTTCGCTCACGTTGGTTAATCCTCACATTATATTGTTTGTAGAGATCTGTCTGCTTGAAAGATCGATATGTGGTGGCTGAAACACTCGAACTGCATGATGAATTGGCCAACCTTGGTGTATGTTTTAACAAAAAATGTTGCAGCGCACAAATTTTATTGTTAGCTTATTGGGCATGAGTGTTCTCTGCTGGGTTTTATAGTCTTTTGTCTTCTGTACGACAACCTGTCCTGGCTTAATGCAGTCCAACCCTGACGAAACACCTAAAGAACTATTGAGACATAAACAAGAGACCATACCATGAGTGAATCAGCTTTTTGGAACGAAGACTGGATGAAAATCCAGCAGAGTTATTGGGAGAACTGGAGCGATATGAGCCGCAAGGCGATGGGCATGGAGCCTCCCAAGTCCCCACTGGAGAATGCCATGGACCACTGGTGGCAGGCCGTCTCTCCATCAGCCAGTGATATGTCACGTGATTTCATGGGCAAGATGATGGAGCAGACCAAGAGCTACTTTCGTCTGGCAGAGGGTTACTACGGTAATGCCTCGGACAGCAATAACTGGCTGGATGCGGCGAACCGCACTGTGAGTGATATGCAGAGCATGTTCAGCAACAGTCTGGAGAGTGTTTACAACGGCACGGAGACCGCCGGTGACGATGCCATGCACAAGATGATGGCGTTCTGGGAGATGCCCATGGACAACTGGCAGCGCATGGTCTCCTCCCTGTCGCTGATGCCTGGTGACCTGTTGCGCAATATGCCTCATCAGGATGGGCTGGAACGATTTCTGAGTGCCCCCGGGCTGGGTTACATGCGTGAGGAAGAGGGACAGTACAAAAAACTGACCCATGCGGTGGTCAACTATCAGCGCAATCTTGGTGAGTACATGAAGTTCTTCTCAAACCTCGGCCTGCTCGCTGCGAATCGCATGAAAGACAAGGTTCAGGATGTTGCTGAGAGTGGCAAGCAGATCGACAGTGCCCGCGGGCTCTACGACCTTTGGGTCAGCAGCAGCGAAGAGGTGTACGGTGAGCAGGTTATGACCCCTGAGTACGCCAAGATTCATGGATCACTGGTTAATAGCCTGATGAATCTGAAGCAGCGTCTGGGCCATGTTGTGGACGAAGCACTGGGTGGTCTGAATATGCCTACCCGACGCGAGCTTCGCACCCTGCAGGATCGTCTGCAGGAGTCCCGTCGTGAGTCTAAAGCGATGAAAGCCGAGATTGAACTGCTGAAAGAGCAGATGATCGAGATGCGCTCATTGGCCACTAGCCAAGCAAAGCCGGCTGCAGCAGAAACCGCTGCCAAGCCGAAAGCGACGGCAAAGAAGAAAGCCAGCGCAAAAAAGAAGGCCGCAACCAAGAAAGCACAGCCTAAAGCTGATGCATCCTAAGGTTATCGCTGTACACATCAAGTGATAGGAATTGAGGAGAATAGACGTGCAACCATTTAACATGCGGCCCGATCAATTGGCCGAAGAGATGCTCGACTACAGCCGCAAGCTGGGCAAAGGTGTTGAAAACCTACTGAATGCAGACAAGATTGATGCCGGTGTAACGCCGAAAGTGGAGGTCTACAGTGAAGACAAACTGCGCCTCTATCGGTATGAGTCCCCGGCGGATGTGGTGCAGAGCTCAGTACCCACGCTGATTGTCTATGCGTTGGTCAACCGCCCATACATGACCGACCTGCAGGAGAATCGCTCGACCGTCAGGAATCTGCTGGCTGCAGGTCAGGATGTCTATCTGGTGGACTGGGGATATCCGGATGAGGCGGATCGCGCCTTGACCATGGATGATTACATCAACGGCTATCTGGATCGTTGTGTCGATGTTATTCGTAAGCGCCACAAGCTGGATAAAATCAACATCCTGGGTATCTGCCAGGGTGGTGCATTCAGCCTATGCTATTCATCGATGCACCCTGAAAAGGTGAAAAACCTGGTCACCATGGTGACTCCGGTCGATTTCAAAACCCCCGACAACATGCTCTCTGCCTGGGTGCAGCACATGGATGTCGATCTGCTTATCGACACCTTGGGCAATGTGCCAGGCGAGTTGCTCAACTGGACATTTCTCTCGCTGAAACCTTTCAGTCTTACGGGTCAGAAATACCTGAGTATGGTCGATGTCCTGGAAGACGAAGACAAACTGAAGAATTTCCTGCGCATGGAAAAATGGATCTTCGACAGCCCGGATCAGGCCGGTGAGACTTTCCGTCAGTTCACTAAGGATTTCTATCAGCAGAATGGCTTTCTCGAAGGCGGTGTGAAGATCGGTGATCGTCAGGTCGACCTGAAGAACATCACCTGTCCGGTGCTGAACATCTATGCCGAACAAGATCATCTGGTACCACCGGATGCTTCCAGAGCACTTCGCGGGCTGACCAGCAGTAAGGACTACACCGAGCTCTCTTTCCCTGGCGGACATATCGGTATCTATGTCAGCGGAAAAGCGCAGAAAGAGGTTCCGCCTTCAATCGGTAAGTGGCTGGACGAGCGCACAAAATAGTTTCAACCAAATGATCCTCCGCCGGTAGTCTCTACCGGTTTCTTTCGGGGTGCCGCCAGGCACCCCTTTTTTTTGCCTCAGTAAAAAGTCAGACAAAACGACTGGTTGTTCTCAGAAATCTGGCTGTGAAGGTAGTGCCGTTTGGACCTTATTGTCAGAATACGATGTTCCCTGTTTTTTACATGGCATTCTCATCTGGATTATTTGTCCTGGAGAGCTAATCTATGAGTTGTACATAATGTACAATTTAATAGTATAAAAGCTATGCAATTAATGGGGTTGATACCGGCAGATCTATGAGGCCGGCTCTTGAGATTGTGTTTTTATGACCCTCTGAAGGATGAAATCGAAGAGATTGACCTTAAACAGGCAGTCGACTGGATGAAATTTTCCTTAATTTGGTTGATGAGGGGATCGACTAGGTTTGATTAGCGTCCCATGCGGGTTGGGTAGAGGCGATACGGGATTAAATGGTGAACTGTCATGAAGCGTGCATTTCAGCGTTGGTACAAACTGGTTGCTGCTGGGCTGGTCCTGGGTCTATTCACGGCATTCGGAATCTCAATGGTTGCTCTGGTGCATGTAAAAACCGCCAAGCAGATTGCCGAAAATCAGCTTCAAGAGACCTATCGGGCGTTTGATCGCGTGCTAGGGGGAGAGGCGTACGACAATCGACCACTGGATCATCCTACCCAGCTGGCTGCGGTGGACTGGCTCAATGGTGGAGAACCGATCACCATCTATACGGCCAAAAGAGATGGACAACCCGTTGCAACTCTCCTCAGTATCGACGCTCAGAAGGGCTATAACGGTAGTATCACCCTGATGTTGGGGATACTTGCCAACGGAACCCTGTCGGGTGTGGAAGTTGTAAGCCATCGCGAGACGCCTGGTTTAGGAGACAAAATCGAATCACGACGTTCAGATTGGCTGGAGCAGTTTGAAGGGCGTTCATTGAATTCACCCGCTGAGGATCAGTGGGGTGTCAAGCGGGATGGTGGTTTGTTTGATCAGATAACTGGCGCCACAGTGACTTCCCGCAGTGTGGTGATGTCACTCAAACAAGCGCTGAGCTACCTGCAACAGTTGCGTCCCGAGTTGTTCGAAAGGGTAGAGCCTTCCGCGCTGCTCAAGACCAACAAGCCTCTACTAAAGTACCCTGACTGGATCACTCTGCAGCAGGGTTTTGCCCATACCAGGCAGGGTTTGCTGATATGATCAGGATACTTTTTATCGGTCTGATGGTACTTGCTGCACAGGTTTCAGCACAAAGCAACTGCCCGGAGACACTGAATTTCAACAAACGGCAGCTCGCTGGTGAAAAGCGGATAAATCTTTGTGAGGCCTATCTTGGTCAGGTGGTTCTGATCGTTAACAGTGCAAGTAAATGCGGATATACGCCCCAATATGAGGGATTGGAAAAGCTCTACAGGGAGTATCAGGAGCAGGGGCTGGTTGTGTTGGGTTTTCCAAGCAACGATTTCGGTGCACAGGAACCTGGTAGTGAAAAACAGATTCAATCCTTCTGCCGTAACACCTACAGTATCGAATTTCCCATGTTTGAAAAGACCAGGGTACGTAAGGGCAATGCTGATCCCTTATATGAGGTGCTTGCTCGAAAGGCTGGTGAGTATCCTGCCTGGAATTTTCATAAATACCTGCTTAACCGTGAAGGCGAGTTGGTGGGTAGTTTCCCAAGTCGAATAAAGCCGCAAAGCCAGGAACTGGTCAACGCAATAAAAGATTTCCTTTGAGGGTTTGATCGGCAAATGCTTCCTAACACGGATTCGGCCACTGGATATTGCATGCCCGTGGTTCGAAAAAAGCATTGATCCGGAATTTGCTTTTAACCAGATGAGTGCCCTGTTTGATGAAATCGTAGTGGCTTGCAAGGGTATTGAGACCGGTGGCTGAAACTTTAATTGGCTCATTACCAATCACATCAAATTCTCCTACTATTTCATCGTCTAGTTGTATACCGGTTTAATGGATGTCACCAGCCTAGATTTTGTCCATAATGGGCAGAGTAATTACTTATTCGCGAAGTCAACCGATTCAATACATTAGAGAATCTCAGGTTAAAAAAAGGGTTTCGGGTATTGAATGAAATTGGGTATTCCTGACAATCTCCGTGGAGACTGTCTGGGCATTCATGTCTGAGAATAGTATTGAGATCAGCTGTGATGGGGTTTTTGCTATTTGATGCTGCTTGGATTTCACTGGAATCGCGGTGAATCCAAGGCTTTGACCACAAGAGATACATTTGAAATACAAAACGATGAAAAATAAATATATATACGCGGATGATTTTTCCAAGTGGATTCAGGATTTTATGCGTCAGGATTCTGCCAGTGGCATTATTCTGATATTCGCTGCACTACTTGCATTACTGATGGTGAACTCTCCGCTGAGCTGGGTCTATGACGGACTTCTCAGTACACCTGTAGAGATACGCATTGGTGGGCTGCAACTGGCTAAGCCGTTACTGTTGTGGATCAATGATGGCTTGATGGCTGTTTTTTTTATGCTGATCGGCTTGGAGGTCAAACGGGAATTCCTTGAAGGGGAGTTGTCCAGAGCTGATCAGATCGTCCTCCCTGGTTTAGGTGCGATCGGTGGTATGTTGGTACCGGCTGCTATCTACTATGCGTTGAATGCTGATGATCCGCTGGCACTGAATGGTTGGGCTATCCCGGCTGCTACCGATATCGCCTTTGCGCTAGGCATTCTCAGCCTGGCGGGTAGTCGGGTGCCGGTCTCTTTGCGCGTCTTTTTAATGGCGTTGGCTATTTTTGATGATCTGGGTGCGATCATCATCATCGCAATCTTTTACACGGCGGATCTCTCTTTTTACAGTCTGGTGTTGGCGTTCACAATGATTGCCACACTTGTAATCCTCAATGTCATGCATGTAACACGCCTGTCTGCCTACGTGATTGTCGGGATCATACTTTGGATTGCCGTGTTGAAGTCTGGCGTACATGCCACCCTGGCCGGTGTGGTTCTGGGATTGATGATTCCGATCAGTGATCCGAAAGATGAGACTCGGTCCCCTTTGCGGGATGTGGAGCATGGCTTGCATCAATGGGTCGCATTTCTGATCCTGCCGATTTTTGCCTTTGCCAATGCAGGCGTATCACTGTCCGGCCTGAGTATCGGAGATCTGATGGATCCAGTCCCCCTGGGCATTGCCGCAGGTCTGTTTATTGGTAAGCCACTCGGTATTATGCTGTTTTGCGGCGGTGCAATTCTGTTGGGTTTTGCAAAACTGCCTACAAGAGCCAACTGGTTTGGTTTGTTCGCGACTTCCGTTCTCTGCGGTATTGGTTTTACCATGAGTCTGTTTATCGCTTCCCTGGCATTTGAACAGACTGGGGAGGATGCCCTGATAATTGGGGACAGGCTTGGTATTCTGTTGGGATCGGGGTTGTCCGCGGTCGTTGGGCTTTTGCTTCTCAAATGGTTTAACCCATCAACTGATAAGAATATTAAGGCCCACTAGGGCCTATTGGATTAGTGTTAACAGGCCCTAGATCGTCAGTTCAACTGCCAGTGCTCTCACATTGAGCTTGGTTTTGAGTCTTACACAGGCAAGGTAGAGGCCTGCGAGCTTACGATGCAGTAGCAGCACATCATGGGGTGGCAGATGCCAGTATTTTTGATTCAATCGCAGTTCAATGGCCTGTTCGCTCATCCGATTCATCAAATCCGAGTTGGCGAAATCATACTCACCAGAGATTCTGATAGGCTCGGTAACACACTTCAGTAATTCAATCACCGCGGTTTTGTATCGATCTGGCGCCTGTTCGTCCAGGTAGCCCACATCCACGGCAGCCAGTTCCATCTGTTTGGTATCTCCTTCAAGTGCTGCCTGTAACAGGTGATTGAAAGCCTGAGTACGATGTTGTTCATAAAACTGGATTGCACCGAAGTCGAGCAGTCCAAGCAGGTCGCTCTGACTATCATAGCGATAGTTGGCGAAATTCGGATCGGTTTGGACTGTACCCCAACAGAATGTCTCGTGTAGTGCCAACCTCACCAATCGTTCAGCAACGCTTCTACGTACCAGTTCAGGGTCAGAAGCCAGCTGATCCAACGGCCTTCCAGGTAGGTACTCCATTACCAATACTTCGTGAGTGGAACGGTCCAGGTCGGTGGAGGGTATTCGAAAACCTTTTATGGATTTAATCCGTTTTTTAAACTCAATTGTATTGGCGGCCTCGTTTAAGTAGTCAGCCTCCTTATGCAGTTGAATTTTGGTTTCCGCTAGCAGTGTGCTTAGATCCAGTTCCTTAGGAATCAATCTAAACAGTCTCAGCAATGTAGCTACATTGTCAACATCGCTGTCAATGCTGTTTCGAATGCCAGGGTATTGAATCTTGATCGCAAGGTGCTCCCCTTGCTTGGTTGTTGCTTCATGGACCTGACCTATGGAAGCCGCTGCAATGGGGGTGAAGTGAAAGCGTTTGAATTGTCGTTCCCATAATTTTCCCCAATTGCTATCCAACACCATTGCTACCTGCCCTAATGGCATATGGTGAGCGTCCTCGCGCAGACGTTCGAGTATTTTACTGAACTCTGCAGGCAGCAGATCGCCGGATTCCATGGAGATCATCTGTCCCAGTTTCATGGCTGCACCGCGCAGTTCCGCGAGATGCTCTGCAAGTCGATTGGCATTCTCCGGGATCAGAAGAAGACTTGGTGCACTCTTATCCCGACCGGATAGAATCCTTTTAAATCCTTCCGTCACTGCGCCGCCAGCAACACTACTCGCAAGTTGACCCAACTTGAGTAGACGGCTGGTTCGGCTCTCAGGCAGATGACTCTGGGTGGTTTTGTAGTTTGATTCTTGTGCCATGACTCGTTTTAACAGCCCCTAGTAAGCAGATGCTGTTTTATCCTCTCCTGTGCTACGTTTATTGAGCAGGTATTGAAGATGGTCCGGACTGAACGATTTGGGCTGGATACCACAAAGATTAAAAATCTCATCGCCACGACAGGTATTTCCTTTGGTCAGCATGCGTATCTGATCCCGGCTGATTGGGAACCAGCTATATCGGTCAAACAACATTGCCGCCATGCTTGGAGCAATCACCGGTACCGGTAGCATGACCTTTGTTTTGCCATTAACCTGAGCAATCCGTTTTAGGATTTCCTGCCAGCTCAAATTCTCCGGACCTCCCAGGGTATAAGTTTTGCCTATTGTTTCAGGTAGATGCAGGGCCTGAACAAAAGCCTTAGCCACATCCTCTACATGTACAGGTGAAAGCTGAAATTCTCCAGCGTGTTGAGGATTGATGCCTTCAAAAAACAATGGTGCGGGGAGTGGTGGATCGAGAATGTCTCGCTTCAGCATTGATGCAAATTCATTACGCCCTAGGGGATTACCGAAAATCACGGATGGTCTGAATATGGTCCAGTCAAGATCGGACTGTTTAATGTGATCTTCTGCCGCCGCTTTGCTCAACTGGTAGGGGGTTAGTTTAAGATCCACCCCATTGGCGCTCATCAGTATGAAGCGCTTGACTCCCATCTCCTGGGCCAATGCGGCGGTTGTTACAACCCCCTTGTATTGCAGATTTTCAAAAGTGATGCCTTGAGCTGGGTATGCCCTGAGAATTCCGATGTTGTAGATTACAGCATCCTTACCCTCAAGCATCGCCTTAAGACTGTTTGTATCGTCCAGGCTTCCGGCGTACCAGGTAATCTTTTCACTGTTTTCATGACGGTTGTCTGAGGTGTTTCTGATCAGAAGACTGGGGCTGTCTGCCTGCTTTAAAAGCTCACTTACCAAATACTGCCCAACAAATCCAGTGCCACCCAAAATAGCAATTTTCATTGTCCTCTCCGGAGTTGAATGTCGGCCTATTCATAAGACAGTCGATCCGTGTGAAATGTCCCGGTTTTTATAGCAAAACCGGCTCAAGAGAGCATGGTGAAAATGTGGTAACTATCGGCTCTGTATTTAGCTGGCTTTTGCAAAAAATGGTACACTCCAATCAATTAACTTCTTAGCGAATCGAGAAAAATAAGTGTGATGGAAATTGGCAAGTCCGCACCCGCGTTTGAGCTTTACGATCAATCGGATAATTTGTATCGATTGAGTGATAGTCTGGGTGCCTGGGTGGTTCTGTTTTTTTATCCCAAGGATAATACGCCTGGGTGTACAGCTGAAGTCTGTGATTTCAATAGCGAATATGACCGCTTACTGGTTTTGGGGGTAAAGCTTTTCGGTATCAGCACGGACAGTCGTCGAAGTCATCAGAGGTTTGCTCAAAAACATCAATTGAAATTTCCTCTTTTATCGGATCAGCAGGGAAAGGTTGCATCGGCTTATGAATCACTATTCAGGCTGGGACCTGTCAAAATCGCAAAAAGAGACAGCTTCATCATCAATCCTCAGGGTGAAATTGCAGCAATCTACAGAGGTGTACAAGCCAAAGGTCATGGACGGTTTATCCATGAAAAGATTCAGCAATTAATGGCAGACTGATAATCTGTTAGGTAGATATTTGAAAGGTTATTTTCTGCTTGGTGAGTTGCTGTTGTAAATGTTCAAAAGCACCATCGATATCCCCATCTCCGCGCAAGCCGAGTTCTACGCGGCCCTGAGTGCCAAACTTGGGCAGGCTATACATTTTGAGATCCTGATATTCACGGTTGATAAGCTCCATCAGCGGGACTAAAGCACTTTCCGGAGTATTCAGTACCAACAGTGATCTTTGTTTAAAACGGCTCTCCTGTTGTGGATATTTTTGCCTCAATACCCACTCTGCCATGGGCCACGCCATCTCCGGGAACCCGGGGAGGAAATGGTGATAATTGATGGAAAAACCAGGAATTTGATTGTACGGATTAGGGATCAGTTCACAGCCCATTGGCAGATCGGCCATTTTGATGCGGGTAGGGTAGGCCGCCTCGCCAAACTGGGATTCGATCAACAGTTTCGCTTCAGGGTGTCGTTGAAGCGGGGTATCGAATGCCTCAGCAGCACAGCTGCGAGTTAGGTCATCGGGGGTGGCTCCGATGCCACCGCAGACGAATACGGGTAACTGCTCAGATATAGAGAATTGCAAATGTCTGATCAGACTCTCATGCTGATCAGGAATGAACCAGCACCTGTGGAGTAATTTGCCATATTTTTTAAGCAATGAGCGAAAATGGTCATGGTGACGATCCGCTCGGTCACCATACAAAATTTCATCGCCAATCACTATCAGCCCAAAATATGAATTCACGCGATACCTGCCGGTTGAGAAGTGTTATTTGATTTGGTAAATAGTGTCGGGACAACTGGATGGTTTTGTCTATGAGAATAGAGTGTCCCAGGAGCTGATCACCCAGCTGTCAGCGATTCCCAAGGGAAGCAAAATTGTGCACCAAACTGTCGCGATACAATAGCTTGGACTGATGCAGCAGCGTGATCACATATTTTGATCCACTACTATTCTGAGAGTTGATTACGCAGTCTCTGAATCTCTAGTTGGGCTTGCTCAAGCTGAAGCTCTATTTCAACTTCCCGGGTAACATCCTTTTGTACACCAATATAGTAAGTCAGGCCGTCTTCTTCATTAATGATCGGAGTGATGCTCAGTTCATTCCAAAAAAGCGAACCATCTTTGTGGTAATTTCGCAACCTTGTTCGTGAAGGCTGATTGCTCTCTATGGCCTCGCGAATCGACTGACGAGCCCGTTGGTCCCGGTCGTCGCCCTGAAGGAAACGGCAATCCTGGTAGAGAATCTCCTCTTCTGCATAGCCGGTGAGTCTTTCAAAAGCCTCATTGACATAGAGAAGAATGGTATCATCACCCTCGCGTTCAGCGATCACCAAGCCATCATTCGCAGTATCTATAGCTTGCTTGAGCAGTTGCAAACTGATTGGTAAATGCTTCATATTGTTCGATCCCAACAGTCTTATGCTTTCTGGTTTTCAAGCCTGTATCAGTATGATACAGCGCCCTTTACATCTGATTCTACGACAACCATTGGGTTGATTGAAGGGGTTAATCAGCATGCAAGGGAATAATTTGTCTGAACCAATATGAGTTTGTTGGTCGTATCTGGTTGATGGGGTTGTTTGATTCAAACTCTATTTTCAGGCAAACCACTGGAGCCGGCACCAGATGTTGCCAATAGAGGGCAACCGGATCGTTTGATTTAGTCTTACAGAATGTGGGTTTAGTTCAATTTCTGCGATCATTCATATCGGAATCCCTTTGTTCTTACCGGGGATCCCGACATAATCGGTGAATACCGGGTTAATGAATCAAGTTTGTCCTAACAGGCTAATTTTTAAGGATTTATCAATGGGGTCCTTACCCAGCCAGATGTTCAGATAGGCCTCAGCGAGCAGTGGGTCATTGAGTGTGATGACTTCTGAATCATTAAACTCCAATACCAGACGGTTGTTATCCTTCAGGGTCAAAACGTATCGGTCACCCGGTTTAACATCCTGCATTGCATTGTGCAGTTGATCCAGGGCAGGACGCATACGCTCAAGTTTCTCTGGTCCTTGTTGTCTACGGATGAATGACTCTGCCACCTGCTTGATCTTAGTTGCTTTAATGGGTATTAGGTAGTGAATCACCAATCTCTGATCCTCTCGTTTCTCCTGTCGAGAGGTATAGAGAGCGGCTGCGTAGAGATCAACCAGGATTCCCCAGGTCAATATACCGGCTCCTGAGAGTTCGAACTGGTGGTTCTCAAAAGTATGACTCTGTGGAAAGTAGATATCTTTGATCTGGATGCCTTGTTTTGCATTGGCACTACCAGTGAGGATGAATGCCGAGATCAGCAATGTGTATATTGAGATTGATGTTAAAGTGTTGCGTCGATTCATGATCTACTCCTTTCTGAAAAAGAGAATGACTTCACCAAGTTTGAAACCTAATTTTGTTACTACCGCTTTATTCATCATCGTGTTTCGGTCGAGCAGGAACATCCAGTCATTGAAGTGCACGCGCCAATCACTGCTACCAATTGTCAAGTCCATCTGGTACTGCCACTGGAGTGCGCTGCCATAAGCCTCTCCATGTGCCATGCCAATGATGTCATTTGCACTCCCGGTATACTGGTGTTTGTCGATACGTGTTATGATCCAGGTTCGATGTTCAGTGGTTCCGTCATCATAGTTAAATGACTCCTCAAGTTTTAACTGGTCATTTTCTATTGTACCGATAATCGTGACCTGGAATCGTTTGCGAAGCTTGCCGAAACGATCGATAAAAACTCCCCAGGCCTGCTGTTCTCCCTCGAAAAAGTCAAATAGATCGAATTCAGGTAGTGTATCTGCGTAATCAACCGGTTTCATGTTTGAACAACCCAGGGTTATCAGTAACATAAGGCTTGCCAGCCAGACGTTTTTCAGATTCATTGCCTGCTTCGCTCCTTTGTATGATCGAGAGTTGGCGACTGTCTAATGGAAAATGCCAAACCAGCCAGGCGGCAGTAAGTTTGAATGGTATCGGTAGAAGACCGTAAGCCAAGGCGAGGACTGTGATGCCCATTGTAGAGGGTAGGGCCGGATCAAAACCACTTAACTGAACCAATGGATAGACAAGGCCAATGGCCAAAGCCAAAGAGAGTTTGGTTGCCATTCCCCATAGACCGAAAAAAAGACCTGCCCGTTCACCGCCTCCACCAGCCCGGTCGATATCGATCACATCGGCCTGGATCGCGGCTGGTATTGACATATCAATGCCCAAACTGAGTCCGGTTAACAGGCAGATCAATGCAAAAAGGTAGAAGTCCCCGGGTGTCAGCCAGGGTACCCATATGAAAACTGAACAAGAGAAAAGCATGGCAACAGACCAGGCGATATGTTTTTGCACATGCCTGGCAAGTGGTAACCAAATCAATAGCCCTATTACCCCGGAGGCGAAGTAGATACCAAGCAATATCCATCGGCTTTCATCCACCTGAAGGACATACTCGACATAGAGTAAGAAAAGAGATGCCGGTATCGCATTGGCAATTCCGTTCAACAGGTAGGCAATCAGCAGTTTTTTTAAGGGTTTGTTTTTAGCTAGTAGATTGTAACCTTCCTTGAATCCGGTTCTTCTCATTGTTGATGTTAAGTCTGGAACCAACATAAGTCCTGGCATGGAGATTATGAATAAGGTGATGAAAACCAGACCGATCAATGCGAGTATCTCGCTATCCTTCAGGGTATTGAGTAGAAAGGGTAAAGATACAACCGTAATTGTGCCTGCAAGAACGTATATTTCCCGCACGGATGTGATTTGTGATCTTCGATGGTAGTCCGTTGAGAGTTCTGCGCCCCATGCATTATAAGGTATGACCACCCACGACCATCCTGTATAGAGTAGAGCCGACCAAACCAGCAAATAGAGGCCGCCAGGTGTAGCGTTGGGAATGAACAGCATGTAGCATGAAACCAGTAGTAATGGGGATCCACTGTAGATCATCAATCGCCTGCGTCCCGGCCTGGTCAGAATCCTGTCACCGAGATATCCTGCAATCGGATCCGAAAAAAGATCCCAAAAGCGGGAGATCATCAACAGAAGACCTACCGCAGTCAGCCCAAGACCGAACTCTTCTGCGTAAATCGGTGGCAGAAATACAACCAGAGGCAATCCGAGAAATGCCAACGGCAATCCAGGTAGGCCATACAGGTATATTTGCTTGCCTCTGAACTTCATCGCATTAGAGGAGTTTGCGTAGTAAAATCTGGTGCAGGTTTAGTCGTTTTATTAAAAAACCCGCTTCACAGTAACTTAGGTAGTATTGCCACATTCTGATGAATTGTGGATCAAAACCTTGAGCGAACACTTTATCTTTAGCCTGATTGAAGTTGAGCTGCCATTTTTCCAGGGTTTTCGCATAGTCGAGTCCAAAACTGTCATCTTCTACCAATTCGAACCGGTGTTTCTCCGCAAGTGATTTTAATCGCGAGACCGCTGGTAACATACCGCCTGGAAAGATGTATCGCTGTATGAAGTCAGGTTTCTTTCGGTAACTGGTGTAAGCCTCTTCACTAATGGTAATGACTTGTAAAGCAGCAGTTCCGTTTGTCTTCAGGAGCGTACTGAGTTTGCCGAAGTACTCGTCCCAGTAAGCTTCGCCAACCGCTTCGAACATTTCGATTGATACGACATGGTCATATTGACCGCTGAGGTCACGATAGTCTGTCAGTTTCAATTCAACTGATTCAGCCAGACCCTGACGCTGGATACGACGATTGGCCCATTCAAGTTGCGCTGGTGAAAGACTGACACCATCCACTTTGATCTGGTTTGCCGCTGCCATTTCGGCAAATCCACCCCAGCCGCAACCGATCTCCAGCACAGAGGCGCCGACTTTAGGTTGTATAAGATCCAGTATCCTTTGGTATTTATGCTGTTGTGCCTGCTCAAGTGTGTCTTGTTCACTGTGAAACAGACCACAGGAGTAGGTCATCCCCGTATCAAGCCAGAGCCGGTAGAACTCATTACCCAGATCATAGTGAGCCTCGATGTTCCTGCTGCTTCCCTGGCGGGTATTACGGTTTGACCAGTGATGGATCCGGTTTGCCAGATTGGAGAGTCGTGAGGCTCTGCGCAGCCTGGTGAAACGATGTCTGTTTTCACCCAGTAGCACCAACAGCGTGGTCAGATCCGGCGTATCCCACTCTTCAGCCATATAGGATTCCGCAAAACCAAGATCCCCTTTGGTGTAGAGTCGTTTGATAAACGCGGTAAAATTCCGAATATTGATCCGTGCGGTATTGCCTGGCACTTTGCCATTCAGGATAAACAGATGCCCGTTGGTCTCAATTTCCAATGTTCCCTGTTCGAGGCAATCCAGTCGACTGAGAAAATCATCGAGTACGCCTTTGTAGAGATTTAAGCGCTCTATGCTTTGAGTCTGAAGTGTGCTCATATGGATATTTGCTCCTTCGGCGGTTTGGGCTTTGGAAAAAATTTTGCTCCACGAAGCCAAATCTTCAATGCCTGCCAGTGGATGGCAAGCACGACTTTAAAGGTCATCAGTGGGGTTCTAACCAATGCATATAGCAATCGACTGTCTATCAAGGGGTATGAGTAGCCAGCCTGGCTTGCGGTAAGCATCAAGCGATCATTTTGATATTCACGAATTACCACACCAATACGTTTGCCCGGTTTATGAAAAGAAAAATGGTATTCACCATTCATACTGATCAGAGGGGATACGTGAAACTGCTTCTTTTTGGTGGCATTCACCGGCCAGCTGAGTTTGTCTCCCTGATTATGAATCAGATAAAAATGGTGCTCCTTAAAGGTATTGTTTACTTCACAAATCAGCGCTTTCAAGCTGCCGTCACTGTGGTAGCAGTACCATATCGAGATTGGGTTGAATGCATAACCCAATATACGTGGAAAACAGAGCAGCTTAATGGAGCCATTTCCGATATCGATATTCTGGGAAGCCAGCAGTTGTGTTGCCCAATTCTTTAAACAACTGCCATCCCTCGGTCCATGATCCTTTCGATTAAAGGAGAGAAGATTGAAACGGTCGAGTGAGAGCAGTGACAAACTCCGGCACTCCTCATCAATCCGGTTGAGGTCGATAAGCAGACTGAATACCGGGTATGAAAAAAGGTAGTTCACAGGAAAAAACCGTTGATGCATCACTTGGGTTAAGTAGATTCTACTCTGTCGGTCACACATCAGATCAGACACCCACGCTTCTGGCCAACGATGCGAGCTGATCCATGTCGGGTTGCAGAGTGATTGCCTGAGTCTGCTTCAACCATGGCACCTCAACTCCCAGACTGGCAGCGACTTCAACAGAGGATCTCAAGGCATCTTCATGAAAACCGTAGCCAAGGTAACTACCGCAATACCAAATTCTCTGTTTTCCTTGAATCTCATTCAGCTGCTGTTGTGCCCACATGGCGCCATGATCGAATACAGGATGTTGATAGACCATCTTCTCGATCAGTTGCTCTTCCTGGGGAGGCTGAAGCGGATTCAATGAGACAAAATAGTCTTTTTCAGCTTTCAGGCGTTGCAATCGGTTCATCCAGTAACTGACAGAGACAGCTCGCTCTTGTGTTTCAAGCTCATCATCAGCGATATAGTTCCAGGAGGACCAGACATCACGTAATCTGGGCATCAGTCCTCTATCGGTATGCAGATAGACTGTGTTGTCCTGATATCTGAATTTACCCAAACAATCCGCTTCGAGTGGATTAGGATTCTCGATCAGTGCAACGGCCTGGTCGGCATGGCTGGCGATAATCAGAGCGTCGTAGCTTTCTTTGTGACCCGATTTCGTAGTGATTTCCACACCACTGGATGTACGTCTTACCGAAGCCACAGATTGATTGATTTTAATGCGGCTACCCAATGAGTTAGCCATTACCTTTACATACTGCCAGCTACCGCCTACCAATGTTTTCCACTGTGGTCGATTCTTGAGTTTGACCAAACCATGATTTTTGAAAAACTGAGCGAAGCTGCTGAATGGAAATGAGAGCATCGTACTGGTCGGGCATGACCATATTGCCGCAGCCATTGGCAGCAGGTAGTTATAGCGAAACTGATGGTTGTAACCATTCAGGTCGAGAAAATCCCCAAGACTGATACTGTAGTCACCTTGGTGAAGGTGGTTCTGACACTGGTTATTGAAACGTACTATCTCTTTGATCATTGATAAAAACTGAAAATCAAACAGATTTTGTCTCTGGGCAAACAGCTTCTTCAGGTTGTCACCGGCATATTCCAGAGAGCCGGAATCGATTGAAACGGCAAACGACATATCAGTGTTTTGGGTTTCAACATCGAGGGAATCCAGCAACGCTGTAAGCAGGGGGTAGTTGGGTTCGTTGTAGACAATGAAGCCTGTGTCAATTGGAATCATGCCACTCCCTTCCAACACCTCGATCGTGTGCGTGTGACCGCCTACATAATCGTTCTGTTCATACAGATCCACCTGATATCTGTTTTTAAGCAGCCAGGCTGCACTCAAGCCTGCTATACCACTACCCACAATCCCGATTCGTTTTATATCGTTTTGTTTCACAGTAAATTCCCACAGATCGATTTATCTGTAATATTTGTACAAAGATGTACAAATAACAACTATAATAATTGTACAATGACAATGTATATTTTGGGTTTATTCATGTGATAAGTAGATAAAGTAATAAAAAACAATACGATAGAACTTAGGTGGGAATTTAAGATGTGGCTGTCAAAACTGATACAAAAGGTATGATTTATGGTGCATCCCTTAAACGATGAACAGAGTACAGCTCCCGTAGCCTGGATCACCGGGGGTGGTAGCGGTATCGGTAGATCTCTCGCTCACGCTTTGAGTGACATGGATTGGACTGTAGTGATTTCCGGCCGTAATCGGGAGAAGTTGATCAAAACCTTAGAATCCGGAGGTAAACAGCCGATACGGCAGATAGCGCTGGATGTAACCGATGCTCAATCCGTCAGTGGTGCGATTGGCGAGATCGAGCGAGAGTACGGAAGAATAGATTATGCATTTCTGAATGCGGGTGATTACTCACCAATGAGATTGAATGATTTCGACCCACTGCTGTTCCACAGGCTCAACGATGTCAACTATCTCGGTGTGGTCAACTGTCTGGCAGCGCTGTTACCTGGTATGAAAGAACGTGCTCAGGGACAGATTCTGATAACAGCCAGTCTATCCGGATATTGTGGATTGCCTGGTGCTGCGCCCTACAGCGCCACTAAGGCTGCATTGATCAATCTGGCTGAGTCTTTACAGCCGGAGCTGTCACAGTTGGGAATTCGTATCCGCTTGATCAACCCTGGATTTGTGGCTACAGATCTTACGCATAAGAACGATTTCAAAATGCCGTTTTTGATTACCCCGGCAATGGCTGCCAATGAGATTAAAGATCAGCTTATGTCAAACCGTTTTGAAATCCGCTTTCCTGCCACATTTTCATGGATTATGAAAGCACTCAGTTGGATGCCTTACAGAGTCTATTTTGCACTGATGCGGAGATTGCTCAAATGAGTGAGATTGGACAATGGTTGTCTCGATACAGCGATCTTTTTGAAACGCTGGACAAAGCCAAGCTTGAACAGTTTGATCAAGTGTTCAATCATCAGGTTCATTTCAAGGATCCGTTTAATGATGTTACGGGCATCGAATCAGTAAAGCGGGTATTCCGGCATATGTTCAATGTTTGCGACTCCTGTCAGTTTGAAGTCGGTGACCGTTGCGGCAGTGGATATCAGGGTTTTATGCACTGGAAGTTTCACTACACCATGAAGGGTAGCAGTAAGAGCCGTATCATCGTTGGTATCAGTCAGGTTAGATTCAATCCTCTGGGTGAGGTAATTGAACATATCGACTATTGGGATTCAGCTGAATATATCTATGAAAAACTCCCGCTGCTTGGTGGCTTGCTGAGTTGGATTCGTAAGCGCTACCTGCAGGCCGTTTAAACGGGAGGGGGATTGGTACTTATAGTTTGATCAATTCCAACTAGAATTAAAACAGTGCCAACAATAATCCTGAAGACCAGTGGGGCGGCCAATGCACCAATCAAGAGTTTCCATGCTACAGGGTATGCCGATCTTTGGTGGTGTCAGTGAGAGCACCTTGGATCTGTTAATCAACAAGGCTTCCATCATAGAGGTAGAAAAAGAGCAATATTTTTTTCAGGAGGGAGACCTGGATAACTCAATCTATATCCTGGAGCAGGGAAGGGTGGCGGTTTACCGAACCTGGCAGGAGCGGCTCTATATGCTCAGAACCCTGGAAACAGGTGACTGCTTTGGTGAAATGGCCCTGATGGATTGCAAGCCCCGCAGTGCCGCAGTTCAGGCACTGGAGAGTTGTCAGGCGATCCAGATCAAGGCGGCGCAACTGGCAGAACTCTACGGTCTCGATCATGAGCAGTATCTGATGATCTATATGAATCTTGGACGCGAGGTCTGTCGACGGTTAAGTGAGGCGGATCACCGCCTGTTCATAAACCGTTTTTCACTTGATGCGGGTGACCAAGGCCAAGCCGATCAGGCCCAGTGCCATCAACAGTAGAGAGAGTGGCTGGAGCAACTGGTTATTACTCTCGTAACGGAAAAAGGTCATACAACCGTTCTCCATCTGATAGGGGCTTGAACAAGGATTTGTCACTTCGCTTGTGAGCAAAACTGTGTCAGACGCAGTCAGAGAGAGGCTCTCTTCAAGCAGCAACCTGGAGAGTTGAGATGAACCATCTACAGGCAATAAACCAGAATACTCGCATGAATTGCAGTAGAGCTGATAAAAACAATCAATAGCAGTAATTTTATAAAGCGGTTCATCTGAAACTGCTTGGCAACACGAAAGATTTTTGATTGGAATGCCCCAGTATCATTGTGCAATTAGAATGCCATTAAAATAATTCTCTTATAATCAATCACCTGAGATTTAAGTGCTTAGATAATACTAACGCTGTGTAAAGTATCCCGACGCTTTCGATCCTCAATGGTTACCAGCTCTGATCGTGAAATGGCCCATGAGAAGCAGTGATTCGTTCACTTTTCGTGATCCCGTGATGAGCAGAATAGATCGCCTTCTATCGATTAATTTGATTCGTGTTAACAGGCCCTAGCGAGAACTGTGGTGATTGGCTTCCAATTCTGACCTATCACTCTCACTTCATGGCAAACCACAAACTGGGATCCTAGATCAAATTACGCAGACCAAGTTTCTCAGGGTGGGGTTGCAGATAGATCTGTCTGGACATGTAGTTGTCCGGGTGTAATCGAAAATAGTGTTTCAGCAGTGTCATTGGCACCACCAATGGGGTTTCCATGCGTCGATAGGCCTCTATACAGGAGACAAGCTCACTCTTGTCATCCGTGTTGATGCGTTTTTTTAAGTAACCCATAATATGTTGCAGCACATTGACATGACGGCTGCGGGTGACCCGACGTTTTAGGGTCTGCATCAAGGCTTCAATGTAGGTGGCAGCGATCTGGTCCAGCTCCTCATCGGCAAGATTTGAGAGCAGTCGTCCCAGTCTCTGGTAAGCGGCTTGAGAGTGTGCCATCACCAGATATTTATGGTTGGTGTGAAAATCGATCAGTTTTGCGGCAGATAAGCCCTGCTGTCGAAGTAGTTGCCAGCGATGGTAGACAAAGATGCGGTTGATGAAGTTCTCCCGCAGTACCGGATCGTTGAGTCGGCCCTCTTCTTCTACCGGCAAGTAGGGAAGTTTTTCCATTAAAAGCTTGGCGAAGATCCCGCTGCCTTTACGCTCTGCGTGGGTGCCCTGTTCTGAAAACACCTTAACCCGAGACATGCCGCAGCTCGGGGAGTTCTTTTTCAGAATATAGCCACACAAATGGTCCAGCCTTTCGGTTTGCTGCAGGGTGTATCTCTGCATCTGCCGGGTAAAATCCTGACTTGGATCCGCGACTCCAACCAGGCGGGGTTTGTCTGGATCACCGATCAGTCTGATCGTCGGGCGGGGTACTCCCAGGCCAATGCCGGTCTCCGGGCAGAGTGGATGATACTCGACATGTTCCTGAAGTATCTCGGCAATAAATCGATCTCGTTTGTGGCCACCGTCATAGCGCACCTGGTGTCCCAACAGACAGGCACTGAGACCGATGATCGGTTTTGTTGTATCAGATTGGTTCATCACTTAGTACCAGCTTTGTTGGAGTGACGCTTGACAATCTCCCAGCGTTTCAGTGCCTCTTTTCTCGAACTCTGCAAGTCGACTATGGGAATTGGATAGGTATTGCCCAGCTTTATCCCCGCCTTGAACAGCTCGCTCGTTTTTGCCATCCAGGGTGCATACAGACGCTTAGTGGGCAAAGCTGACAATTCCGGCAACCAATGTTTGATGTAGTCACCACTGGGATCGAAGCGTTCTGCCTGTCTTACCGGGTTGAAAATGCGGAAGTAGGGTGCTGCGTCTGCACCACAGCCAGCACTCCATTGCCATCCCAGGCTGTTATTGGCCAGGTCTGCATCAATCAGCGTATCCCAAAACCAACGTGCACCTTCTAACCAGTGTATGCCCATATTTTTACTCAGTAGGGAAGCGACAATCATGCGCACCCGGTTGTGCATCCAGCCGGTTTGCCACAGTTCCCGCATACCCGCATCCACAATGGGTATACCGGTTTGTCCCCGCTGCCATTGTTGAAGCAGGTTTTTGGCTTGCTTGTCTGAGCGCCAAGGGTAGTCAGTAAACCGGGAATCGAAGGGTAATCGGTCGGTGTTGGGGTTGTTTTTCAATAGATCGATGGCAAATTCACGCCAAGCCAATTGGCGGAGATATTGACTGGCTCCGTCATTGTTGGCATGTACCGGTGTACCGCCAAATCGTGCCGTTATGCCGTTGGCTATCTGTACCGGGCTGATCTCGCCGAAATGAAGATGGGCAGATAGACGGGATGTCTCAGATAGGTCAGGCCTGTCCCTGCCGGTATGATAACCACTGACCCTCTGTTGCAGAAATCCATGCAGCTTCTTCAATGCCCCCACTTCACCGGGCTGCCAGTGATCGTCAAACCCTCGATGCCAGGGAGTGCTTGGCAGGAGTTTCAGTCTGTCTATGTCCAGGGAGTCTACCTGATCAGGTTGCGGAGGCAGGGATTTTGGTGCTGGATGGGGAGACCGGTTTAACATGCCCTGTTTCTGCAGCGCCCGCCAGAAGGGTGTAAAGACCCGGTAACTGCCTCCATCGAGTCGTCGGATCGAGTTACCGTCCGACAGCTGTGAGGCGTGAAACTGATGACAGCTGACACCGGCTTTGGTTAGCTCGCGGCAGACCCGGGCATCCCGTTCTATCGATGCAGGCTCGGGTATATGGGTGAAAAACAGATGTTGGCATCGATGTTTCATTGCCAACTTGCGTATCACCAGACGGCTCGATCCTTTGGCGATGATCAATCCGGATCCCAGCTTGCGTAGATCCCTATCCAGGGCTATCAGGCTGTTATGCAGCCACCAGTTGGATGCTGCACCAGGACGCCAGGGTTGATCCTCGTCTGGTGCATGGATATAGATCGGCAGTAGATGTTTCGCATCACGGATAGCAGCCAGCAGAGCAGGGTGGTCGGTCAACCTCAGATCCCGTCTGAACCAGAGGATGGACCGGGTCATGATCAGCGACCTATTGTCAATCTGTCATCTATTTGAACCACTGCCGCAGCCAAGTCCACCGCCAGTGGTATTGCGCCCGCTTGTAAAATCTCCGCTTGATGGGTCTGTGTGATGGCACCGCCGACAAATACCGGCTCGTTCACCTTCTGCACCAAAGCAGGCAGGTGACTCTGCAACAGAGCCATCGGTGGTTCCAAGCTGCCGAAAAGGAGCAAGGCTTCACTGTGGGAGCGGTTGATGGTCATTGGCAGAAGTTCCAGACTCAAATCCGGACCCAATAAAACAGGTCTGTATCCCTGGGTCATCGCTTTCAGGCTGAACAGCAGAAGTTCCACTTCACTGTATTCGTTCGGCAGACAGGCCCCCAGCAGTCGTCTGCCCCGGGTTTGAGTGGACTGGTGATGAAAGCGTGCGCCGAGTTTGTTGCGCAGGTAGGTATGAAAGAAGCGGCTTTCCACCTCTGCCAAAGGCTGACTGCTACGCCTTTGGTGCAGCTCGTGGAGCATGGGTTGTAACAGCAGACGGGTTACCAGCTCGATTGGATAGAGAGAGAGCGCCTCATTGTAGTTGCCATCAAGGGCGTTCTCATCGAATTCGGCAATCGCCTGCAGCATCCTGCTGCGATAGGTTTCCCATACATCACTCTCTTTCACCTGGGTTGAATCCACACCTTGCAGGTGGGCGCCATTGCCTGAGAGCCGGTTCTTGACCTGACCGATCGAGATACCCTGATCGATAAAGTCCATGATCCGCCGGATCAGCTGGATATGTTCATCGGTATAGAGACGATGTCCCTTGGGTGTTCTCTCCGGTTTAATCAGACCATAGCGTCTTTCCCAGGCACGCAGCGTTACTGGATTGATGCCGGTCAGCTCGGAGACCTTACGAATCGGGTAAAAACCGTTTTTATTTGAGGGTTGTTCTTTCATGAACCTGCATGAACCTGATCGAAAAGTTAAAACTTATACATAGTGTACAATAATATTCAGAAATTTGTACTTTAAGAATTACCCTGTGATTGAGTGGCTTTTATTACCATTCAGCTCCAGTCAGAGCTCCAGGGCAAGTTCGGTGATAGTGCTGAAAATCGCTGAGTTTTTTTGTGAAATCAGTGTGGTAAAGGTGTTAAAAGAGGAAATAATATTTTCATCGATTGATTATTCTGCTTGAGGCAGGGTACCAATTCTGTTTTATTTGCCGACTCAATCGATCAGATTGATATTCACTGTTCGGCTTTATTATCGGGTATCGAAGATCATGCAACCTGCGGCAACACATTATGAAAGACTCGGGGGCGAAAAATCGGTACGTGAACTGGTCGATCGCTTCTATGACCTGATGGATGATCAGGACGAACTGACTGAATTACGCCAGCTGCATGCAAAAAGTCTCAAGGTCTCTCGGGAGAAGTTGTTTATGTTTCTCTCAGGCTGGTTGGGTGGACCATCTCTGTATACTGATAAGTATGGTCATCCAAGGCTCAGAGCGCGTCATCTTCCCTTCAGTATCGGCATCGAAGAGCGGGACCAATGGATGCAATGTATGAAGAGAGCCATGCAGCAGATGTCACTGGATGAGTCACTGCAGGAGGAGTTGCTTCAGGCTTTTTTTAAAACAGCGGATTTCATGCGTAACCGGGAAGATTGAGTTTCTTACCAGAGCATGGATATGCCAATGCTCAGCCATCGCGTTGGAAACTGATGGTCTGTTTCAATGGCAAGGGTTGAAGCTGCACAACGCCATTCAAGATTTCTTCGAAAAAAAGCTCCTCAATCGATCAGAACACCTTTCTGGGCATACCAGGCTCTGTCTATACGCCAGCTGACCCGCTCGATATCTTGCCTGCTGAGGACCAGTTCGCGCACTTTTCCCTGGATTTTTCCCAGCTGTTTCTGTGCCGCAATCACAGCGGGATCCTGTTCGCTTTTACGACTCAAACGGGGAAAAATCATACTGAGAAATTTCACCGCTGGTACAGCACTGGTTCTGGGGGTGGAGAGTATCGCCGTCGTTCCTTTGATCTCCAATGCTTTGAACCTGTAAGGATAGGCTGCAATTTGCTTATCCTGCTTGAGCATCTCATCGATCTCTGCAAGTCTGAAGTCTAGGGTTAGCAGCCAGGCCAACAGGCTCAAACCTACCAGACTGCCCAATATGCCGGCATAGATCCTGGTGCCGCGGTCAAGACTCATGGTATTGCTCCTGAAAATCGACAGCATATTGAATCCTGCTCGTGAGGCTCAATGACAATCCTCATGGGCCGTGACTTATCTCTCCTGGCAATCGTCATGGCCCTGGAATTTAGAGGCAACAGGAACGGTGGTTAAAAATGAGCTGTGCAGTTGATCGTCAGGCGCTCGGAAATCCCTATCTTCTACAGGGCAAAATCACCGCTGTATGGTTCTTCACCTTCAACAACAGGCAAGGTCAAGCGGTTGCCCCAGTGTGACCATCCGCCATTGTAGAGTCGCACATCGGTATATCCGAGATGTTTGAGTTGCAAATAGGTGAGGCTCATACGAAAGCCGTCGTGACAGTAGACATAAATTGTCTTGTCTTTGGCGATCTCTTTATAGAGTGAGGCAATGGCTTCATCGTCACGCCACTTTTGTGCACTTGTGCCATCCAGACTGACGATGTTGATTGCGCCGGGAATATGTCCGGCGGATATCGAGTGTTTGACCACCTTCCCGGTATACATCTCCCGTGGTCTGGCATCGAGCAGGACAAAATTCGGGTCACGACTCGATACGATGTTGTCATAGACATCTGTCCATTCGACAAACAGCTTAGGATTGGCCGCTTTCAGGGTGACGCTGCCGGGCTTTGGTTGTGGCGTGGGGTCTGTTGTCATCTCCTCGAAGGCACTCCAATCCACAGTGCCACCATTGAGAATCTTTACCTGTTCAGTATTGAAGCCGTAGAGTTCAAGCAGGTAGAAGAGACGTGTTGTCAGAGCGGTGTTTGAGTCGTCATAGAGGATCAGGGTGGAGTCATCATTGACGCCCCATTGACGTAAGGTGGACTGGAACTGATCTTTAGAGGGAAAACGCATCAATGGATAGCCCTGGTTGTCTCCAAGATCCTTGAATCGCTGTACCTGAATCGCACCAGGAATATGTCCCACTGTATGGTAGCGATGTGGATGATAGCGGACTTCGAGAATGACCAGATTGTCATCGTCGATGTGCTCGGATAACCAGTCCGAATCTACCAGAAATTCCGCTTCGGCAAAAACGCAGGTTGAGATCAGAAATAGGAGAGAGAACAGTAAAGGGTGTTTCATCGTATCACTCAAAGGTATTGATTTTTATGCAGGTTTGTTCAAGCTGATTATTATGATTGTCGATCACAAATACTTTAGCTGAATCACCGGTTTATTCAATCACATTAAGTGATACTGGGATCCGTTTGCAGAGATTGTCGACTGTTTTTACAGCTAGAATAACTGTCCGTTCTGGAAAAAACGTTTTCAACAGGCGGATTGACCGAGTGAGAAGCGGAACTGGAAAGCGGGAAGATGGGCCCGATATCCGGACCCATCTGTCGTTAATGATTCGTGTTAACAGGCCCTAGTTGATCAGATAGGACTGAACCTGTTTCATGGTATGCAGAGAGGGTTTTTTCCGCTCAATGTATCTGGGTAATCCGTTCAATCTGCTTTCAGCCTCCTGACGACTGGCGTAGTTACCATAAATCAGGGCAAACTGCTTGGATTGGTTAACGGTAACAGGAATGTAGGCAAGCTCATCCTTTAGCTGTTTGCTGTAGCGCTCCGCCAGTTTGTAGAGTTGTTGTTTGTCAGTCACAGTTGCGATGTGAATGGTGTAGTTTTCAGCGGGTTGTTGTGCGAGCCACTGGCCACTGTGGATGACCCCGCCTTTACCGACGGATCTGTTCGGCCGGATGTTGTTGACTCGGCCATCGAGGGTATCAACCTGATCGCCAATATGGGATATCTGCTGGTTGAGTGTTTCAATCTCCTGCTGCATGACTTTGTCATTCTGCAGGGATTTATCGCCAAGCTGGAGTAACAGGTTCTCATTCACTGACAGTTGCTGGCTGTTCTCAGTAACACCACTCTGCAGTTGCAGGTTCTGCTGCTGTTCAGCTGTCCAGTTTGACTGGTTGTAGAGGTAGTAGCCCAACAGCGCGACCAACAACAAGCCAATGGCACTGCCAAGCAAACGGAAATGCTTTTTCTCAACCATGATCAGACTGTAGAGTGCCCTGGCCGTCTGTCCTGTACGATCCTGCAGATCGGATATTTGCTCAGTGTGCTGTGCGGTCTGACTTCTGAGCTCTTCGATGGCAGTGGCAAGTTCGGATGTTCTGTTGTTCAGAATCGTTGTGGAGCGGGAGAGCTCACGACTTTTGTTTGTCAGTTCTTGCGCCGTGGTATCGAGGTGAGCAATACGTTTCTCCAATGCCTGATCCACTTCCTGCATCTTTAACAGGCGGGCCTGACTGGATTTAATCTCCTCTTCAGCCTTAACCAGGTCCTGGCTGATTACATCGGTTTTGTTATCGAGCGCATCATCCCGTTGCTGAGTATCAGTTGCCAGGGTATTGATTTCGTTGAGCAGCTCTCCTTCCAGTTCATGCAACAATTTTGCATTGTCTTTAATACTTTTATTGAGCGCTTTGGTGGTTAACTTGGATTTTTTTGAGAGCTCATCTGTCCGCTCGATCAGGGTCAGGAGACCTTCATTCAATGTCCCCATTTCTGATTCGGTTTTTTCACTGACCTGGGTCAGTTGCTTGGTAACCGATCTGATCTCTCTACTGATTTGGGTCGACTTGCCGGAGAGTGATTTGTAGGCGTCATCCAGATCACCGAGTTGTTGATAGGCTTCCGAAACTTTGCTCGTCAAATCACTGCCTTTTTCACTCAGATCAAGAAGTTTCGATTTTACGCCTTTATTGGCACTGCTCAATTCACTTCTCAGATTATCGAGGTCGGCATCGATCATGCCGATTTTTCGATTGAGTTCATTGGGAAGCGAGGCGGTGTTGCTGCCGGATTCCAGCGATATGAGTTTTTTCTGGGAAGTGCTGTCCGGTGAATCTTCAGCCACGTTAGATGGTTCAATAGCGTGTTTTGAATTGGACATGGTGTAGCCCTCGAATTGCGATGCGCGTGGGGCGTACTAGCGCATTTTATAAGAATAAGAATCCCCTCGGTCGACTAAATTAGCAAATAGTAATATACAAATATAATTAGTTTTGTTTATGGCTTTCCGTTTGATCATAAAAACATAGATAACCTACTGTTATTAATAGGAAAAATCTTTTGAAGTTTTGAGCGGTCGAAATAGATTAGGGGGAGTATTATCCCCGATTGATTCCTAACGCCCGAGATTGAGGCCCAGGATTATGGGTTTGGTTCTGCTTGAAGCCAGGATACTGGTCGATACGCCAGCGCTGTTCCTGGTGATCTTCCGGGTCGACGAACCTGAGTTTTGACCAAGAGGCAATCCCCACAATGAACAATAATATTAAAATGATCGAGACAGATTTCTGGGTAAACATATGGCGTAGTATAAAGGAACCTCTGATTAATTCAGGATACAACCTGTGGGTAAATACCAGTTTCATAAAGTGAGGCTCCGTATCAGCAATCGATCATCCCGGCAGACAGGTTTGAATAACTTAAAAAAACTCGCTTACCTGGTGTTTGGGTTGTATCTGCTGTGTATCTCCCGGACAGCTGTTTCGTTGAGTGACTTTTCGATACGGACTGATAATTTAAGTTCCGATGAATGGTCTGCAGAGGGGATACATCTTAATCTGCATCAGACTGCAGAGGGGCTTGGTTTACAGTTGACTCTCTCTGAATTCAATCATCAGGCACTGGTTGGTTCCGTCAAGGGGATTGATTTTCGTTGTGCAGAAGTGCAGCAGGTTAACCACAGCTATTTCTGCCCACAAGGATATTTATCGATTGCAGAATCCCCTTATGGTGGTCAGCAGGCGAATGTGGAATTGAACTATATCGATTCAGAGCATATTGAGATCAAGCTGGATGGATTGATTATTGCCCAAGGAGGGGTGAGTTTTGATCTGAAGATGACAAAACCTAACTGGCAGTTGAATCTGAATGGGTCGGAACTGAATTTTGATAAGCTCAGGGCGCTACTCCCAAGGGAAGTAGTTCCGCAGTCGTGGGATGTTTCAGCCAGTATATCGGTCAAAGCCAAACTATCCGGCTCCACATCGACACTACAGCAGGCTGATGTCAGCGTTGAAATCAAACAACTCAATTATGCTGATGAGGAAGGCCTTCAAGTGGCGGAGGACGGCTCAGGAAAAGTGCATATTCAAACCGAGAAGCGAAATAGGGGATGGTTTGGATCCGCCCGATTGCTGCTCGATCAAGGTCAGTACTACTCTGATCCTTATTATATTGACCTAACTGATGCCCCCCTTCATCTGAAACTCAAAGGGGATTGGATAACAGCGCTGAACCAACTGCAATTGAAGCAAGCTGATTTACAATGGCTGCCTACTGTAGATTTGAAGGGGAGTGCCCAGATTGATCTGACAGAATTGGCTGTCCAGCGCGCAAACATCCAGTTTGGGACCGACCATTTGGATCAGCTCTATCAAACTGTCATCCAACCGATGGTGATCGGCAGTATGGCCGATGAGCTGGAGATTACTGGTGGAATAGAAGGAGAGATTGAACTTGTTGATGGTGAGGTTGTGCGGTTCAGGTCTGAGCTTAAGTCGATCGATGTGGACGATTTGCGGGGTGTGTTCGCGCTGAATGATCTGCATGGTTTATTGGCCTGGTCAAATCGTGAAATTGCACAAACCAGCCAATTCAATGTAAAAACGGGACATCTCTATCAAATTCCCCATGGCCCACTTAGTGTCAATCTGCAGGCTTTGCCGAATGGTATCAGCTTACTAAAGCCTCTCGATATCCAACTGCTCGGTGGTCATATCACCATAGATCGACTGGAGGCGAAAAATTTGTTTCAAGGTAGCCCCGAATGGGAGACTGGCGCTGAAGTTATCAATCTCTCTTTAGAGGAGCTCTCTACAGCTTTCGATTGGCCAACCCTGAGTGGTGAGCTGAATGGTAAACTGCCGAGGATGCACTATCTGGATGAATCCCTGGATTTTGATGGTGCGTTGCAGGTGGATGTGTTTGGCGGACAGGTCAAGGTTGAAGAATTGAAAATCAAACAGCCTTTGGGCCGGGTTCCGGAGCTTTTTGCATCAGCTGATATGAATGGACTGGATCTGGAACAGATAACCCGTACCTTCTCGTTTGGTCATATCGAGGGAGGCCTGGAGGGGTGGATTAACGGGTTACATCTTTTGAATTGGGAGCCAGTGGCGTTTCAGGCTCAATTCAACTCGCCAGAGGATGATGACCTGCCACATCGGATCAGTCAGCGGGCAGTGGATAATCTTACATCCATCGGGAATGGAATGGGTGGCAGTCTACAGAATACATTCTTGGGTATTTTCAAAGAGTTTCGCTACAATCGAATAGAGTTACAAGCCAATCTTGATGGGGATCTTGCCGAGTTGGGTGGTATCGACCATCCTAACGGGGGCTACTATCTGGTGAAAGGGGCCGGTTTACCGAGAATCGATGTGATAGCTCGCAATCGACGTGTAGCCTGGAAGACATTGGTTGAACGTCTGAAAAATATCCGTGTCGAAGGGATGAAGGTGCAGTAGCCTGCTCTTTGCCACAAGCAATTTCGGATTAAGTCACTTTTCGTCGCTCCGTCCAATACCGGAATAGAGGAGCGCCAGCAGACCAGTTTTAACATCTGCCGGAATGCCTGAACGATCAGAATAAACTATGTGATGAGGATATACAGACTTATGATAAAGCGAACAGTTATGTTGCGATCTTTTTTTGGCTATCTATTGATCGCATTGAGCCTGGCAGCCTGTGTAACCATTAATATCTATTTTCCAGCCGCAGCTGCTGAAGAGGCTGCCAGGGTAATTGTTCGAGATGTGTTGGGTGATGAAGCCAATCCTGATCAACCTCAGGAGAGCCAACCCGAAACGAAACTGGATGATGACCAATCCTTCTATCAATTCAACACTACAAAATTGACATCCGCGGCTGAAGCGATAGTGAATTTTGTCATACCGCCTGCTCATGCGGAACAACCCAACATCGATATCTCATCACCCTCGATCCGCAAGTTGCGTGCATCCATGTCTAAACGACAGGCCAGACTGACCGGTTTTTATCGATCCGGCGCCTTGGGTTTTACCAATAAAGGTCTGATTAAAATACGTGATTTGAAAAAGATTCCCCTGAAGGATAGAAACCGGGTGAAGAAGCTGGTGGCCGATGAAAACGGAGACCGGAATTCGCTCTATACAGAGATTGCCCGTGCCAATGGTCACCCGGAGTGGGAGCAGAGTATTCGTGATATTTTTGCTCGTGTGTGGATTGAAGAGGCTCCTAAGGGATATTGGTATCAGAACAGCAAGGGGAAATGGCAGCGAAGTGAGTGATACATTTTGCTTCGCATTTACAATCAATCAGTGCTGAGCCGGTCCTTAGATCGCTAACCTTTTCGCCCATCTGCCATGATTGAGTGTTGGAGCGAAACTAGGGCCTATTGGGTTAGTGTTAACAGGCCCTAATTGGCCGCTGGATTTTCAAGATCCTGGATGTAGTCACTCGTTTCACGATTGGTTGCATCGGATGGTGGCGCCAGATACATCTCAACTGTTCTCAACAGTTCCAAGGTTTCGAAAGGTTTGGTCATAAACAGATCGGCACCGGCCTCAAGGCATTGCTGTCTTGCTTCATCGGTTGCATTGGCTGTAAGAATCATGATGGGAATGGCGTGGTTCTGCCCTTTTTCATTGCGAATATGTTTTATGATGTCCACTCCGGTGACTGATGGCATTTGCATGTCGAGTATTGCCAGATCAAAGGGGTTTTGACGTAACTGACGCAATGAATATTCGCCGGTTTCACACATCGTCACCTTATATCCGCTACGTACCAAAATTTCTTCGAGCAGATATCTGTTGATAGAGGTATCTTCACCAATCAAAATGTGTTTGTTTTTACCCGCATCCTGATAGGGGATGGTTAACGTCCCACCAACATTGATGTAATTTGATCTGGTCAACATGTAGTGCAGTGTATTGCGTAATGCATCGGAATCAAAAGGGGTATCGACAACTGCGCCGACAGGGTTCTGCCTGATGATTTCGTCTGCCTGATGTGCTTGTGTACGAATGACGATGGTATTACTGCAGATTCCCGGGTCAGAGAGTAACTGTTGATAGAAATCCTGACCACGATGTAGGAGGCAGCTCTCGTCCAGAATGACCAGCAGCGGTTGATACTTTACCGGTTTGTGGTAAAGCACATGAATGATATCCGGTTTCTCGTCAATCAGGCGATGGGAGACATTCCAATCAAATAGTACCTCTTCCACCAGCTTTGATATTTCACTGCTTTGTGTGATGGTGATGACCTCACGCTCTTTGAACTGCTGCTGGTCTGTATAGGGCATTACTTCATACTGAAGTTTGAAAAAGAACCGACTGCCCTTATCAGGCATGCTGTAAAAGGCGAGCTCGCCTCCCATCAGCTTGACAAGGTCATAGGCAATGGTCGTTCCCAGGCCGGTCCCGCTGACATTTCTGGCGTCGGAGTTATCGAGTTGTGAGAAGCGGTTGAAGACCTGTTTCTGCTTGTCCGGAGTGATCCCGATTCCGGTATCCAATACTTCAAACAGGATGCTGACACTGTTCTGTTTTCGCTTCTCCAGACTTATCTGCAGCGCAATCTCACCCTGATCGGTGAATTTCACCGCATTACTCAAGAGATTCATCAGAACCTGACGTAACCTGGTTTCATCACCGAGTAGATAGAAGGGAACGCTGGAAGAGAGATCGATACGGAAATCCAGACCTTTTCCCATGGCGGAAGGCCGATAGTGGTTACTGACCTGATTGATCAGGGCATGCAGGTCAAAGGCCTTATTATCAATGTTCAAAAAACCAGCTTCAATTTTTGAGAAATCTAAAACATCATTCACTATCGACAGAAGGTGGTTGGAAGCACTGTGAATGGCATTGATATTCTTGTGCGTGGCTACACTATGCTCCTCTCTCAGCATCAGATCGCTCAAGCCAATAATGCCGGTTAATGGCGTACGTATCTCGTGACTCATGTTGGCCAAAAATCTCGATTTGGCCTCATTGGCTGATTGGGCCTCCAGTTTGGCGGTTGTCAAGTGCTTCAGCAGATAGGATACAAATACCGGTATTAATATGTTGGTGATCAGCAGGCTGTAACTCAACAGGGGAGCGGCCGACCAGTAGTCGGCAGTCTGGATGGCAAACAGAAATCCAATATTGGAAAGAATCGTCGCGGCATAGAGGTATTTGAGGCCAAACCGAACACCATAGCCAATGGTTATCAAGAGCATGATGGCAAACAGTGGCGGACTGTACTCTCCCATAGTCAGCAGACCGTAAAAAACGATCCCATTATCTCCGAGCAGCGTTATGCCTCTGCGGATAGCAGAGGGATTGTTAAGAACCCGAAAGCTCAACAGATGGAGTAGGGAGAAGAGTGTATAACTCAACCCCATGTAGAGGTGGAGTTGAATTACCTTGTCACTCTCCGGATTGTATAAATTGACCGCAAACATGTAGGAAGTGAAGAGACTGATGAACAACAGCCGAACGAGCCCCTGGTGATATTCATGACGGGTTAGATCGTCTGATCCCACTTCACGTTGCGGTTTTGGTTGTGTCGGGCGATAGGCCTCAGGCTTTTCACTCATTTTCAGATAGGTGTTTTAATCCGTTAATAGTCAGGTGGTTGACTGTATAAAATTCCTGAAAGATCGTCATTATTCCAGGTAGAATTATAGATTATGCAGCATTCAGAGTATTATTGTGGAAATCGCCTGTTAACTTAGAAATTTCATTCGTTATCGATAGTTTAACCTATTGCTTACTGAACGTACCGGGAATTAGGTTCTTGTTTGACAATCTGATGACCAGACAGCTGCTTTTCAGAGCGTGTTCTTAGGAAAGATCTTCACCAATTTACCCTTGCGTTCATCTGTCAGCAGATAGAGCATACCGTCCGGTCCCTGGCGTACATCCCTTATTCTGCCCAGCTTATCAGTCAACAGACGTTCTTCATGAGTGATTTTGTTGTTGTCGATCTCTAGTCTCACCAGCTGCTGGAATTTCAAAGAGCCAACAAACAGATTGCCTTTCCACTGCGGAAACTGTTCGCCTGTGTAGAAGCTCATGCCTGACGGGGCAATGGAGGGAATCCAGGTGTGCACAGGTTGTTCCATACCAACCTTGTGAGTGCCTTCGCCGATTTTTGTGCCGATCACATAGTTGACACCATAGGTGATGATCGGCCATCCATAGTTTCGTCCAGCTTCAGGGATGTTGATTTCATCCCCGCCCTGGGGGCCATGTTCATGCGTCCACAGCGATCCGCTAGCAGGGTGCAAAGCGGCGCCTTGGATATTCCTGTGACCATAACTGTAGATCTCGGGTTTAGCCTTACTGTTATCTTTAAATGGATTGTCCTGGGGAATGCGGCCATCATCATGCAGTCTGATCAGGGATCCTGCATGGTCGGTAAGATCTTGTGCCCGCGGACCGTCACCTCGGTCTCCTAGTGTGATGAACAGAAATCCCTGGTTGTCGAAGACCAGCCTGGAGCCGAAGTGGTGGCGGGATTTGGTTTTATTCGATAAACGAAATATTACTTCTGACTCTTCCAAGGTATGATTTTTCAGCTTACCTCGCATCACAGTGGTGCCGTAGCGGTTGCCAGTACGCTCAGCGTATGAGATGTAGATATAACGATTGCTTTCGAAATCCGGGTGTAGGGTTACATCCAGCAATCCTCCCTGACCATGGGCGCGGATTTCGGGTAGTCCTTGAATTGGTATGGGATCGAGGTTGCCTGCTGCATCCAGGTAACGCAATTTGCCGTTTTTCTCCGTGATCAGCATGGCACCATCCGGCATGAAAACCATTGCCCAGGGGTGGGATAGTTGATCTGTCACGATCTCATAACCGATGGTCTGTTTTTCTGTCTCGATGGGCTTGTCTGCCAATAGGGGCTGAGCCGTACAAGCAAATAACAGCAAAGATATGGAGCCTGCCATTGCGACGTTCATATGATACATCTTAGATACCTTTGAATAATTCTGTTTTCATCTGACCAGCAAATACCAGGGTCCAGAAAACCAGTTTTGGGTTTTGGCGGTATGATCGATAATCAGGCCTTGCCTTGAATGCCATCGTTATCCGGTATTAACTTCGAGTCTGCTTATTTGAATTAGTTTAGAGCCTGTTTCACATTATTTGTTAAGCAGTGTGGATCGATTGCGAATAAATCCCACCGATTCAATCCAAACATCGGTTCACCGACTGCCTGTTGTGTCGTCACTACAGCTAAATTGTGGATCCCCTGAAATAGATTTAAGATGGTTGCACGGTATCCATCAACATTTAGCTTGATAATTCAATGGCATTTTCGGTCAGCGACAAGATAGAAATTCCACACACTGAGATTCAGTGGAGTGCGATACATGCCCAGGGGTCGGGCGGTCAGAATGTCAACAAAGTTGCCTCTGCAATTCATCTGCGTTTCGATATCAAGGCCTCATCCCTGCCTCTGCCCATAAAGCAACGGCTGCTGGCCCGTGCTGACAGCCGGATCAACCGTGATGGGGTGGTGGTTATCAAGGCTCAACGTTACCGGGATCAGGAGAAGAACCGTCGGGATGCACTGCAACGGCTGCAGTCTATGATCAGCAGCGCAATGGTTTCACCAAAAAAACGCTTCAAGACCCGGCCAACAAAGGCATCAGTACGCCGCCGCCTGGATGCTAAGAACAGGCGTGGCAAGCAGAAGGCGTTGAGGCGGAAGGTAACGGATTGAGAGTCAACCTCTAGCCTGTCAACTGAGCAATATCACTGTTTCAACTCAAAATATCGCCTCCAGAGCTGGTAACATTGCATGTTGTTCGGGCTTCAACAGAATACAACCTCTCCAGAGATAGGACGGCAGTAAAAGTGGCACTTAAATCAACAGTCTTCAAAGCGGAACTGCAAGTATCCAATATGGATGAGCAGCACTACGACACCTATAGCCTGACACTGGCGAGACACCCATCGGAAACCAATCAGCGTATGATGATGCGACTGGCGGTTTTCGCCTTGAATGCCAATCCGCAACTCAGCTTCACCAAAGGAATCAGCACCGAAGACGAACCCGATCTTTGGCTGAAGAGTCTGAGTGATGAGATCGAGCTCTGGATTGAGTTGGGTCAACCGGATGAAAAGCGGTTGAGACGGGCCTGTGGCAGGTCCAAACGTGTGCTGGTCTATCCATATGCGGAGCGTAGTGCCTCAATCTGGTGGGAGCAGATGCAGCAAACAGTCAGTCGCTTCGGGAATTTGAGTGTGATCAATCTAACCCTTGAGGATATGGATCAGCTGGAAAATCTCGCTGAGCGGAATATGCGGCTGCACTCCACCATCCAGGAGGGCCAGCTATGGCTTGGCAACGATCAAACAACCTTGCTGATCGAGCTGCAACCGTGGCAGTAGGCGTCTGCCAGGAGACGAAGCGGGTCGTTGGCTATTTGGGATTTCCAGCAGGCTTCAACAGATAGATCTTTTCCACCATCTGGCTGACCCCGTGGTGTTGGTAGCGATCTGTATTCTGTAGTAGATCGAGGTGATGCAGCAGGTTGATGGTGAAGTTTTGTCCAAACAGCTCCCGGATCTCTGCTTCGCCCACACTATAGGGTGGACCGCTCATCTCATCCTGAGGGTACTCCAGAGTGACCAGAAGAATCTTGGCATGACCGGGTAGCAGATCAATGATCAGGCGGGCAAACTGTTTTCGTTGTTGAGGATTGAGTGCAATTAATGACGCCCTGTCATAGACAGCATCAACATCCGAATTATCCTGCTGAGCCAGGTCGAAGATATCACCACATAAAAGCTCGAACGGTCCCTGACGCCACTGCTCAAAATAGTCATGCTGCTCAACAGTAGGCTTGAGATTGTGTTCATCGAAGAATTGGCTTATTGCCAATCGGCTCAGCTCAATCCCACGAATTCGGTAACCCTGTTCAGCCAGCCAGAACATATCTCTGCTCTTGCCGCAGAGTGGTGCCAGCACCAGCGAGCCAGCCGGGAGATAGAGCGAGTGCCAGTAATTCAGTAGATGTTGATTGAACTCCACATGATGCCAACCGATATTGTTATCTTTCCAGCGTTGCAGCCAGTTCTCATTGGGAGCTCTGAGTTCAGTGGTGGATTTGCTCATCTATCGTCCTGCTGATCGTCACCTTGCTTGCCTGGGAGTATGTTTTTGTTTGCACAAGTTGGCAAGCATAATCAATCTGACATATTCTGAAAAACCGGGTTCAGAGTCACCTAACTTGTTATCTGATTTGCTTTTTTTTGATCAAAAAATAGCAAGGGAAATTGCTTGAAATCGATCCGGGTTGGTATAATACTGTCTGTTTTTAGGGTTTTTGGCTCACAAGATGTGCAAGCCACAGGGTTGCGGAGAATAGAGATAGGGAGATCTTTGAAGATGGGCATGAGTGTTGATAAATCATTTGGTGACTTGGGCCCCGGTGGCAATCAGGATCCAGTAGTTCCGGATTGGCGGAGCATGGAGATACCGGATGCCTGGCCTGATCTATCTAATTTCAGTAGTTTGAGGGGATTCTGGTCCCTGCTCAGGCTGATAGCCGCTAAAAAGCGCCCCACAGTTGAGCTTCCTGAAGGCATGCCCGGACGGGATATGATACCCAAGTATGTGCTTCGGGAATTCCACAATTTTCCCAACGGCAACTACTCGAAGGCGATGACACGGCGTTATATCAATAATTTCGACCGTTTCATGTTGGGTGAAATCAAAAAACTCAGAAAACGTCTGGCTGCGGAATTCAAAGGTGCCAGTCGGGTTCTCGATATCGGCTGTTCCGGTGGCGGTGTCGCGGCTGAGTTGGAAGCACTGGGTGTTGAAGATGTCTGGGGCATAGACCCTTCACCCTATCTGCTCAAACATGGTGCTGATGAGTACCCCAATATCAAGTTTGTTCAGGGCATAATTGAAGAGACGGGATTTCCTGACCGACGCTTTGAAGGGGCTACTGCGGGTTTTCTGTTCCATGAAATGCCAATCAAGTACTTCGAGCTGAGTCTGAAGGAGATCAACCGGATACTCGAGCCGGGCAGTCTGCTGGCCATCGGTGAGCCATCTCCGGTCCAGGCCTATAGCGGATATTGGGAGATGACCCGCCGCTTTGGTCTGAAAGGGCTCTATTTCAGCTGGTTCGCCAAATCGATTCACGAGCCTTTTCTCAACACCTGGCACAATTGTGATTTACAGGGGCTGTTCGATAAGCATGGTTTTGACCTGGAACTGGATGATGTTGGCATGCCAATTCGCTATATTCTGGCACGCAAACGGTAACAACTGGGCTGATTGGTCAGTGATAACATGCTCTAGGGGCAGTTCGCGGTCATTGTCTCTCAGGGCGATCTCCAATTAGAATCGTGTTGATGAGAGAGTCTGAATTTCAACACGCTTTTGCCTCCCTGACGCCGGATACCATGCTCGATGCCATCGAGTCGACCGGGGTTGTCTGCAGTGGACAGTTTCTGGCGCTGAACAGTTATGAAAACCGGGTTTATCAGGTCGCTATGGAAGAGGGGCCTGCAGTGGTTGCGAAGTTCTATCGTCCCAGTCGTTGGAGTGATGATGCCATCCTGGAGGAGCATGAATTCACCCTGGCGCTGGCAGATCAGGAGATTCCTGTAATCGCGCCGGCAGCTGATGAAAACGGGGATACACTTCACCACCATCAAGGGCTCAGATTCGCCCTCTATCCCTGTCGAGGTGGTCGCCCACCGGAACTGGATGATCCGTCACATCTGGAACAGCTGGGGCGATTCATCGGCAGGATTCATATGCTGGGCGCATCTGAAACATTCAACCATCGCCCCGAGATCGACATCGAGCACTATTTATTGCAACCCAGTCACTATCTGCTGGAGCACGATTTTCTGCCGCAACATCTGCTGAGCGCCTATCAGACGATCGTCAAAGATCTGCAACTGCGAATCGAATCCTGCTATGACCGTGCGGGCTCCTTCAATACCATCCGACTGCATGGGGATTGCCATCCGGGAAATATTCTCTGGCGGGATGATGGACCACAGATCGTCGATTTTGATGACGCCAGAACTGGGCCCGCCATGCAGGATCTGTGGATGTTTCTCTCTGGAGATCGACGCTATATGACCGAGCGTCTGGCCGATTTACTGGACGGTTACACCCAGTTCTATGATTTCAATCCAACCGAGCTCCATCTGTTGGAGGCGTTACGCAGCCTGAGGCTTGTCCACTATGCGGGCTGGCTTGCCAAACGCTGGGATGATCCGGCATTTCCAGCGGCCTTTCCCTGGTTTGATTCAGTGAGATTTTGGGAGGACCATATCCTCACGCTTCGTGAACAGCTTGCCAAAATGGATGAACCGCCACTCGTCTATAGCTGAGCAGGCAACAGGGCAGCGTCTTGTGGGTATTTGCAGGATTTGACCCTGGAGTCGATTGATCGCCTACTCAAGCCACGCTTTCTTGTATGGATATGGGCTCCATGCCATGCCACATACAATCGATCAACTCATCGTAAAGCTCAGGTAGAGGGACATTCAATACCCCATCCAGTCGCAGATGAATCAAACGTATGGCACCGCCAAAGATACCAGAGGCGACCACCCAGGGATCACCTTCGCGGATCTCGCCGGATTCCATTCCCCGCTGTACGATATTGCGCATGGTCTTAAATGGGGTGGAGCTGCAGATCGGGGGCTCATCCGGCAGAAACTCCTGGTGTTTGGCATGCAGTACATAGGCGACGATATTGCGCTTGCTCTCGGTATACTCGAATAGCAGTGAAATAATTCGATTACAGCTCTCGCGAAAGCTCAGATTTTCGTTGATTACATCAGCAACCAGCTCTTCCATCTCTCTGATCAAGTGGTAGTAGAGGGCTTTCGCGACCCCTTCCTTTCCCCCGAAATGGTTGTAGATCGAGCCGATACTGACATTCGCCAGCTTCTGAATGTCATGAATCGATACATTGTGATAACCACGTTCGACAAACAGATCGAGGGCAGTACTGAGGATGCGGTCGTAGACTGGTAGATCTTGCGTCGCGGCTTTTTTCAAATGGAGCATGTGGGTACCTGCAAGGGCCGATTAACGTGAATCCAATCAGCCCTGTTGAAACCGTCGTTTCCTTCAGCAAGGCGGAGTGAGCGAATGGTAGCGCCGTAGTGGGAAAAAATTACCCCGGCTCCCGAAATTAACGGGGCGTCGTCTGCAAGCCTACCAGACTGGATTGCTCGTCGTTCATACGGAACAGCCAAACTTATCTCCTCACGCCCTGATTGGCGTTTTTCAGACTCAACAGGCCCAATTGGATTCGCCTTCTCCGGTCCTGTCAAATTCAATTTGTGATCAATTATATCCAGTGTTGCCCAAGGTATAAAATCACTCCTCGAAGGGTCTCAAACAGATCTCTCCGTGGTGTCCCGTCGTGCTGCGCCCGCCATTCGCCTCGCCTGATACAGAGGATTGTCTGGATCCGGGCAGTCCTCCGGTTACCATGTGAATGGCTTGAATTTAGTGTTGTGGCGCTTAAAATGGGAATACCGTTCCTTTCTTGTCAGGCCTTATAACCGGGGTGTATCCCTGGGAAAACGGCCAAGCTGCAAACCGGCATTTCCACCCTTACACCACCCTAGCATAGTAAAAAATTTGACAAGAATGAATATTCATTCTATTTTCTTTTTAGCCGCTTACCTCACTGCCAGCTGTATCGCAGCAGGACTACGGAGGGTCGAACGGCTCCTGTGCCTAGGGATCTTTGGCAATCAAGTTTTATGAGTAGTACCCACCCGGACTGGATTTTCAGTCAATCCGGGTTTGGCCATCTGCGTTGGCAGGGCTGAGGTAAGGCTGAATAGCAGTAAAAAAGATTACCACTAGGAGGTTTAAATCATGAGGCTGTTCAAAAATAAGCCTGCCAAATCCATTGCCCTGGCATCCGTCCTGGCGATTGGCACCACCCTGTTCGGTGCCACACTTCCCCTGCAGGCCGATGAGACCTGCCAGTCACCCTACATGGCCAAGATTGTCGGCCAGGAAGATTTTGTCTATGTCTGGACGCTGGGTATTGAAGGCATGGGAGATGGTCAGGACAAACTGGTAACCGTCGATGTCAATCCCAAATCGGCAAACTACGGCAAAGTGGTCGATTCACTTTCCGTTGGCGGACGCAATGAAGCGCACCATTCAGGTTTTACCGACGATCGTCACTATCTATGGGCAGGCGGTCTCGATACCAACAAACTTTTCATCTTCGATGTACACACCGACCCGGCGAAACCCAAGCTGCATAAAGTCGTCACTGACTTTGTCGAGAAGAGTGGTGGTGTAGTCGGTCCTCACACGACCTATGCATTGCCTGGTCGTATCATGATCACGGGGCTTTCAAACAATAAGGATCACGGTGGTCGTACCGCGTTGGTTGAGTACACCAATGAGGGCGAGTATATCGCCACCCATTGGATGCCAACCGATCAGAATCTGCGCGGTGCGGAAAAATCCGGTAAGTATGCCGATGGCTACAACTACGATGTTCGGGTATTGCCTCGCCGTAACATCATGCTTACCTCCTCTTTCACCGGCTGGTCCAACTACATGATGGATTTCGGCAAAATGTTGCAGGATAAGGAGGCGATGAAGCGTTTCGGTAATACCGTGGTGCTTTGGGATCTGCACAGTAAAATACCTAAAAAGGTTTTTGATGTGCCCGGAGCGCCACTGGAGATCCGCTGTGCCTGGCAGCCCGACCACAACTGGTGTGTAACCACGACGGCTTTGACTTCCAAGATCTGGCTGATCTATGAGGATCAACAGGGTGAATGGCAGGCTGAAGCGGTTGCCGATGTCGGTGATGCCTCGAAGGTACCTCTGCCGGTGGATATCTCTATCAGCTCGGATGACAGTCGCCTCTGGGTCAACACATTCATGGATGGTAAGACCCGGCTGTTCGATATGACCAACCCCCATAAACCGAAACAGGTCTATGAGAAGGTGATCGGCCGACAGGTCAACATGGCCTCATCCAGTTGGGACAGCACCCGTATCTACTACACCTCTTCATTGCTGGCCAACTGGGACAAGAAGGGTGAGGACAATGAGCAGTACTTCAAGAGCTACGTGTGGAATGGAGAACAACTGGTTGAGAAGTTCGCCATCGATTTCAAGGCGCTCAAACTCGGTCGGGCACATCAGATGCGATTCGGTGCCTACTCCCTGTATGGTCAGGTCAGACCAGAGGATAGGCAGATCTCTGTAGCCGGTCTGGATAACACAGGCAAGTAGTCTCTGTCCGATGCGGATCTCTGACTGGGATCCGCAAATGACAATCCCGGTTACAAGTCTGTGAGCCGGGATTGTCAGCGCCTGGGAGCATGTATGGTTTTTCGATTTATCAAAACTTTTCTGTTTGCGGCAATCGTCGTATCAACGGTTGACGCCGATTCAATCAACCCTTCGATCATCTCCGCACCTGGTTATGGTGAATTGACTTACAAGCTGCCTGAGGTAGGCAGTTACCAGCTGCCACCTTTAGGTGAGGCATCGAATGGTGAGGTTCTGATTGCCGAGGGAGAACGGCGAACACTGTATGAGCTTTTCAATGACAAGTATGTGTTGCTGGCATTTATCTACAGCACTTGCAGTGATGTTAACGGCTGCCCACTGACTTCTCACGTCTTTTACAAGGTCAAATCGGCCATGAAACGGGATCAAGAGCTGGCCGGCAGGCTGAAATTGATGAGTCTCAGTTTTGATCCGGAAGTCGATACTCCATCGGTAATGGAGCTATATGGCAATAACTTTCGCTATGCAGGAAGTGCTGGTGAGTGGCAGTTTGTCACCACTGCCTCACATCAGAACCTGGAACCGATTCTGAAATCCTATAATCAGGTGATCTTACGTGAGACCGATAGCAGTGGCAGGATGAATGTGGGATACAGTCATGTGCTCAGAGTATTCCTCATCGACCCAGAAAAGAAAATTCGTAACATTTACAGTGTCGATTTCCTGCATCATGATCTGATCATCAACGATTTAAAGACAATACTTCAACAAGAGCAGAGGCGGGGTGAGACCATCAAGCTTGCAATGGTTTCGCAGCAAACTTCCCAGCTCTCGAAGCCGGGAGATAACAAACTGGGATATGAACTCAGCAGTTACGTCACCGATTCACAGGATTTGGCGTTGAGAAAGGGTGAAAAGGCGGATCTGCTGGCAATCGCCAACAATCCCCCATTGGGACTGCCGGCAATCCCGATACCGGCTGACAATCCATTGTCCCGGGAGAAGATCGATTTGGGCCGAAAGCTGTTTTACGATCGCAGGCTTTCGCTCAACGATACTTTCTCCTGTGCCATGTGTCATGTGCCGGAACAGGGATTTACCAGTAATGAACTGGCCATGGCAGTGGGCATCGAAGGGCGTTCGGTAAGACGCAACTCTCCCTCGGTCTACAACTCAGCCTACAGCAATCTGCTGTTCCATGATGGTCGGGAGGAGACTCTTGAACAGCAGGCCTGGGGGCCTTTGTTGGCGAACAATGAAATGGCCAATCCATCGATCGGTTATGTGCTCAACAAAATCCGTCAGATCGATGACTACCATGGTCTGTTCGAAGCGGCTTTCGATGGCAGAGGTGTATCGATGGAGACACTGGGTATGGCGCTGGCCAGTTACCAGCGTGCTCTGGTTTCCGCTGACTCCCCATTTGATCGTTGGCGTTATGCGGGCGATGAAGCATCGCTCTCCAAATCGGCAAAGCGGGGGTTTGGGATTTTTACCGGTAAGGCTGGGTGTGTCGCCTGCCACTCAATCGGAGTACAGAGTGCTCTGTTCATGGATGATCAACTGCACAATACCGGAATCGGTTATCGCGAGTCGATGAGGATTTTCCCGGACAAACAGCAGGTGACAGTTGCCCCAGGGATTACCATCGATATCGATCGTGCGATCATCGATCAGGTGGGAGAGAAACCACCCACGGATGTGGGTCGCTATGAGGTGACTCAGAATCCTCATGATCGCTGGAAGTACAAAACCCCCAGTCTGCGTAACGTGGATCTTACCGCTCCCTATATGCATAACGGTTCGCTCAGCACTCTGCACGAGGTAGTCGATTTCTATGATCAGGGTGGGGTGCCCAATGAGCTACTCGATCCATTGATCAGACCGCTCGGTCTTTCATCCCAGGAGAAATCGGATCTGGTTGATTTCATGCGATCTCTGACCGGCAGTAATGTGGACACCCTGGTTGCGGATGCATTTGACGCTCCCATAGGGGATGTGGGGGAAGGGGATCCCAGCTGGGTGCATGGCAGCGAAGTGGAACTACGCTGAATGATGCGGGCCGACAAAAAGCTCTGGCTGGTGCTGCTGTTCACCATTCTGTCTGTGACCATGGCATCAGCCGGTACGGAAGAGATCGGTGGGGATTTCACACTTACGGATCATAACAACGACACCTTTCGATTGAGTCAGCTTCAGGGCAAACTGGTACTGCTCTCTTTCGGCTATACCTATTGTCCGGACATCTGCCCCACGGAACTGGCCAAACTCGCGGTGGTATTCGATACGCTGAAGAGCGAGTCGGATCGGCTTCAGGGGCTTTTCGTCTCTCTGGACCCGGCTCGCGATACCCCGGCTGTGCTGCGTGATTATGTGGGCTATTTCAATCGTGAAATCGTTGCTTTGACCGGTAGTGAAATAGCGGTGGATCAGGTGGCACGACAATACCGGGTGAAGTATCAACGCAATGAGAAAGCCGGGGGAGGGTACAGCATCGATCACTCGGCCAATCTCTACCTGATTGATCAGATGGGGGAGCTGGCGGCGGTAATTCCCTATGGTATGCCGGTTGAACACATCATGGATGTGGTGCGGGGCATGTTGTCAGAGGATGGTTGATCAAGATTATGTGTCCCAGGGAATTGTTAAAAATGAACATTCGTTCTGTTCTTCCCGAAGGCTCGACCAGTCAGGTTGACCGGTTTTCAGGCGCTGGATGTATCCGGTGAACCCGGTATGTCTCCTCGGCAGCGCTGTTTCCGGTTTGACTTGGTCGATCCTGTTTTTTTTGCTGCTGAACATATCCTCCCATAATCGCTTGGAGGCAGCTGAGCATCGCCTTTCTCCGGTTGCACCGATACCGGCACTGCCGTTCAGGTTGCTGAATCTTGATGGTGAGTATAAGCAGCTGCGGGACTACCGGGGCCAGGTGGTGGTAGTCAACTTCTGGGCCAGCTGGTGTACCCCGTGCCGTGCCGAGCTGCCCTCCATGAACCGAGCCTGGGAGCGCCTGAAATCCAGTGGGATGGCGATGCTGGCAATCAATCTGGGGGAGGACCGGGAGGCGATCAACGCTTTTCTGCGTGATTATCCCATCGATTTCGAAGTACTGATGGACGAACGTGGTCGTATCAGTCAGCGATGGCGAGTCAGAGCTCTGCCCACCACTTTGGTACTGAACAAGCGGGGGCAGATCATCTACCAGGTGGTTGGTGAGCGTGAATGGGACCAACCGGTTCTGATTGAACTCATCGAATCACTACAGTCTGGTTATTGAGTGTCGCTTAAATTTTCCGATTCTTTACTGTCCCGCATTATCCACAGCGTTTGTGAAGGTTAATCAAGATCCTGTTCTATTTCCCTGAGTATCCAGGGTCTTCAACCAGGGCGGGCGATCAGGCCCTAATCAGGCGTCTCATATCGTACATCGGTGATCCAGTATTTGGTTACCCCGGCCGGTGTCTCCACAACAACCTGATCGTCAAGGATGCGTTTCAAAAGCGCTTGCGCCAGTGGCGAGTCGAGGCTGATATAACTGGGGTGACGATCGATTTCGTCTGGCCCGACGATACGATACTCCTGTTCCTCACCATTCTCTGATTCGAGTTGAACCCAGGCGGCAAAGAAGACCTGTTCTGAATTGGCCGGGGGTTGATTGACAACTTTGAGACTGGGCAGTCGTTTCTGCAGATAGCGGATTCTGCGGTCGATCTCACGAAGCTCTTTCTTACGGTAGATGTACTCTGCATTTTCTGACCGGTCACCTTCGGCTGCAGCTGCCGCCAAGGCTTTGGTCACGTCCCGGCGTCGCAGCCACAATCCCTGCTGTTCAGTTTTCAGGCTTTCATATCCCTGTCGGGTGATATAGGGTGATTTCGGTGGAGCAGGTGGTCTGTATCTTCCCATGGTCTGTTTGACTGAGAGTGTGACTGTTAAGAATTTGTTACTGGCCAAAGAATAAGAATCCAATTCTTCAAATTAACTTCATTCAGGGCCTGTTAATACAAAACCAATCATCCTTACTTGGAATGTTGTTAACAAACACTAGTATTGCACAATCACCAATTCATGGGATCAAGGTGACATATTCACCATTGAAATGAAGTTTGAATACTCTAAAATCAGCCAGATACAAATCATAACGGATTTATATAACAAGGGGACAATTGGCGTGGCAAAGATGAAACTCACAGAAAAACTGTCAAAAATATTTCTAACCCTGCTGGTTTCCGGGATCATTGCAGCATGCGGTGGTGGTGGCGGTGGTTCGGATGATGACGACGGAGGTGATAGTGGCGATGGTGGTAGTACCAGCGGCAGTATCAGCGGTCTGATATCAGTTCCTGGCTATGTGGTAACCGACAGTGATGTCAATGATGATCAAACCACGCCCGTCGCCAATCAGCCGGCGAACAATGCACAGTCCGTACCCAACCCTGTCAATATCGGTGGTTATGTCAATGTGGCCGGGACAGGCGCTGCCGGTAATCTGAGAGCTTCCGGAGATCCGGATGATTACTACCTGGTCAATCTGACATCGGGCCAGACCCTGGTGCTGAATATCGGTGATATCGATGTGGGTGGTGTCGACTTGGATCTCTACCTGTTTGATGTGAACGATCTGACCAATCCAGTCGCCAGTTCAATCGGTACATCAAAATTCGAAACCATCGTGGTGCCATCCGATGGACAGTACTATGTCATCGTGCACGCCTACAGTGGAGCCTCAAACTATCTCTTGTCCATTGGTTTGACCTCCTCTTCAATCCTTCCACAAGGCGGCATGAGCATCACCGATGATTTTGTACCCGGTGAGGTACTGGTCAAGTTTGATAGTGCTTCCGCCCAGGCGAAAGCTCTGGATACCGGCCTCAGCCATTACAGCTTCAGCCAATCCCCGGAGAATGAGATCGGCATTCAGCGACTGACTCTGAATGATCAGTTCGTCAGTAGTGCGGCTGCCCGTCCTGGCATTTATGCTCAGATGGACAGCGAAGCTCAGCTGAAGCTGGATACCATCATGGCGATCAAAGAGCTCAACCAGCGAAGCGACGTGGTCTATGCTCAGCCCAACTACATCTATCACGCCTCGGCGACACCGAATGACGAGTATTACAGTCTGCAGTGGCACTACAATCAGATCAATCTGCCACAGGCCTGGGACATTACCACCGGTGATACCAGCGTCATCGTCTCGGTCATCGATACCGGCGTGTTGTTGAACCATCCTGATTTAAGTCAGCAGCTGGTGGCCGGTTATGACTTCATTTCCGATGCCGGGAATGCAAACGACGGGGACGGCATCGATGCCAATCCGGACGATGCGGGTGACGAGATCCAGAACGGGGTGTCCAGTTTTCATGGTACCCACGTAGCCGGAACCGTAGCCGCCAGAAGTAACAACTCCACAGGTGTTGCCGGTGTGGCCTGGAATGTGCGAATCATGCCGATCCGTGTGCTGGGCAAGCAGGGTGGTTTCAGTAGCGATATCATCGAGGGCATTCTCTTCTCAGCCGGCCTGTCCAATGCATCCGGTACAACACCGAGCCAAAGAGCGGATGTCATCAACATGAGTCTGGGTGGCGCTTCGCCCGACCAGGCCAGTTTTGATGCGATTACCGCGGCACGCAATGCCGGTGTTATCGTGATTGCCGCAGCAGGTAATGAAAACACCTCACAACTCGCCTATCCCGCATCCTACACCGGTGTGGTCTCGGTAAGCTCGGTTGATCAGAGTCGTACCCGGGCTCCCTATTCGAATTACGGTACTGAGATCGATGTGGCTGCCCCTGGCGGTAACACTCAGGCTGACGTGGATGGTGACGGTAGATCTGACGGTGTGCTCAGTACCCTGGGTGATGACTCCCAGGGCGGCACCAGCTTCACCTACAACTTCTACCAGGGCACCTCGATGGCGGCACCTCATGTGGCGGGTGTAGCCGCATTGATGAAATCTGTCTACGCTGGTCTGACACCGGCCGAGTTCGACAGCATGCTCTCCTCAGGGGAGCTGACGAACGACATCGGCAACAGTGGCCGGGACGACCTTTACGGACATGGTCTGATCGATGCCTACAAAGCCGTGGTGGCCGCACAACAGCGGGGTGGTGGTAACACACCCACTGATCCCTCATTGAGTGTCAATCCGCAGAGCCTCAACTTCTCCAATTCACTGCAGTCCACCTCTCTGTTTGTGGAAGAGATTGGCGGTTCTGTCGGTACTGTCCAGATCACTGAAAACATCTCCTGGTTGTCGGTTGCGGCAAATCAGGTGAATGGTTCGGGTATCGGCAGTTACACCGTCAGTGTCGACCGCAGTGGCCTCTCACCGGCAACCTATACAGGTACCATCCAGGTGAGTGCCGGAACCTCCAGCGTCGATGTGAATGTGATCATGCAGGTATTGGATAGTTCGATTTCCGGTGACGCCGGTCGACACTATGTACTGCTGGTCGACAATGCAACCAGTCAGCCTGTTCAACAGGATGAAGTGAATACCAATACAGGCAGTGGTAGTTACAGTTTCAGTAATGTGAGTTCAGGTGACTACTACATTGTTGCCGGATCAGATATGGATATGGATAATCTGATCTGTGATAACGGTGAGTCCTGTGGTGCCTATCCCACTCTCTCCCAACCCAATGTCATTACTGTTGGGTCCGGGGCACAAAATGGGCTGGATTTTTCAGCTACCTACGAGTATCAGACACCGACTTCCAACGCTCTGTCTGCGGAAGAGAGTGTTCAAGAGCTGATGGTTTACCCACGTCAGGACTGAGAGGGATAAAAAATGAAACGTTTTAACACATTGAAATGGCTGGGGCTGTCAGCCCTTTGTATCACTATGACCGCATGCAATACCCAGGATAATTCAGTTTCCGTCGTCAAAGACGGTGTTGTCTGCTCCAATAACCAGGCGGCCGGTATGCAGCTGGTCAAGGAGGGGATCATCAAAAACGTCGGCGGCGGCGTGGTGATGAGTGATAAGTCCCTCAAGCCTGGCGAGGAGGGCAAATCTGACGCGGAAGAGAGCTGGCTGGTCCGGGTCGATATGGGACAGCAGCCTAGTGGTGGTTATGCTTTGAAACTGCTCTCTGACAAGTTGGCGATTGAGGAACAGACGGCAACTTTGGCGCTGCAGTGGAGTAAGCCGGAGCCTGGCATGGCACAGGTGCAGATGATTACCTTTCCATGTCTCTATCTGAAAGTTGCCAAAGGTGATTACACTCGTCTGGCAGTGGTTGATGAAGAGGGTAATCTGAAACACAGCCTGGATCTGCCTTAGCGCGATAAACTGAACTTATCAAACAGCCATTGATGCTGACATCAAGCTGACAGCTTATCGACCCGGTAATCTCACTTTTTACCGGGTCGATAAATGCTTGGTGGTTTTCACTCCCCGCTACCGATTACTCACACCCCCCTGTGCTTTTCCCGAAGATACCTGCAGATTATCCGTTTTCAACCGGAAATAAATGGATTGTTTTTCAAGAGTCAGGGCAATCTCAGCCTGGCTTGTAAACTCGCATTGATGAATGCCCTATTGTGACTCTTGGTCTACTGTCAATAGGAGTACAGAAGCTTTGATGAATTCTCTTTATGATCTCCCAGTTCTGTTGACCAATCCAGCGATGAGAGATGAATGGATTGAGATTGTTCGGAGTGACGGATTGATCAAGTCACCTTGTATCTGATATCAGGAATAGCTTTTAATAGAGACAGCTGAGCAAAAGGGCATGACATATGAGCAGTAACAGCCGTTTTACCATCTCTTCCGTAGAGAGGAGTGACTTTGACAAAATGGTCGATCTGCTGAGACAGCTGTTTTCAATTGAAGCGGATTTCAATGTGGATCCGGATAAACAAAGACGGGGTTTGGAACTGCTGCAGGAGTCTGAATCAGCAGAGATCTTTGTTGTCAGAAATGATAATCAGGGGGTTGTCGCGATGGCGACCCTGCAGCTGGTCGTATCCACTGCTGAGGGAGGGTTGGTTGCTTGGTTGGAGGATCTCGTAGTCGACACCGACCATCGCGGTCAGGGTATTGGAGAGTTACTGTTATCCCATATTAACCAGTGGCTGGAGAACCGGGGGGTAAAAAGAGTTCAACTGGTTGCTGACCGGGATAATCGATTAGCCCTCGATTTCTATAAAAAACAGGGATGGCAGGAGATCAATTTAAATGTACTTCGTCGTAAGTAGCGGTTCGACTATTAACCCGGCAATACAATAATTCACTTTTCATCACCGGGTTAGCAGTTGCGTAAAGTGTGTGAGTTTAGGATAATTGCAGGACAAGGAAGCACTGTGTTTGTTGGGCTCAGGGAGCTCCTATCAATACCCGAAAATTGATTGGCTCCTGACCGTTTCGATGCAGATTACAAAGGATTTTAGGTAGACGGGTAAAACTATGCTATCGAAGAACGCTATTGCGGGCTTGGATGCCCCCCATCCAGCTGCACTGTGGGTTGAGAATGTCTCACTCGACCCGCTGCAGATCGATTGTGTCACAGCGCAGATGCTGGCAATTCTTGATAATCACAGCAAGTTGGGATTGGAAGAGCAGATTACGCTGATTGCGATTTACGGTGTGGTCAAGGATCGCCCAGGTTTGATTTTCGATCAGGTTGTGCACAACCTCATAGACAAAGCCAGAACGCAAAGTGATGCCAGAATCATGCAGGAACTGCATGATCTGAGATTAACCGCTGAGCAACGTATACCCAAACAGATCATGAGACATTTCAAACTGTTTCTAGCTGAATCACTGAACGGATTTGATAATTCTCTCGACGCTAGAAGTCTCATTTAAGACACCCGAGAATAACTGCTCCTGATGTCCTGTGCGCTTACGGCTGTAGCGGGATCACACCTTATCGCTTGTTGAGGTCAGTCTGCTAATGGCCTCAAAGAGAGGCCGATCACCGCAAACACTCGCCAAAGGCAAACGGGAATATGGGGAAAACTCTTGACCATCCTGGCATCTGTCAGGAGCCGGGAACTTCCAACAGATGAAGGTCATACCTGCCAGTATTGAAATCACAACCTAACTGAAGATTTTGGATCCAAATTGTGAGTTTCAGAACTGGCGATTCTGGTGGTATGGGATTATCTATACGCCCCCTGCCGTAGCAGGGGGGTGTCAGCTCTACAGATTGTCTGAGATCAGCGATCCCAGTTCCAATTCATGAGACCTGTGTTCAGGAACAGCCCCAGGGCACGGCCGAACTCCTGGCTGAACTCATAGGGTTTCTCTGCACCCGGTTTGGTGATATTGAAATCCTCTTGAGTGGCCATCTCGCCGGTTTCTGGATTGATCCAACCTTCTCCGTCGGCATTTTCCTGAACCACAAAACCATCCGTGACCAACAGATCCATCAACTGCCCACCCCGGTCACTCTGGTGAATCTGCATATCACCCTTTTCATTCTGACTCAGGCCGGTTACCTGGATCACTTTGTCGCCTTTGGTGATAGTAATGTCATTGGCAACAAACATGTCGTTGTTTTTGAATTTCTCTGTGTCGATGGTGATCTTGGTGCCATCTTCCAGTTGAAAGGTGGTTTTTTCCCAGAAATTCACGTCGGTTTTGCCGTCACCATTCCAATCCACATGGGGATCACCCCAAATGTTGGTCTCTTCCCCGGTCTCTTTGTTGCGAACGACGATCTGTGATTTGTTCTCATTCAGGACCAGCTCATATTTGTCGCCAAGGCCGATGGTCGCCTTACCGTCACACGGCTGAGTCACAGTCCATTCCTGGTCGCTTGGACATGTCTCAGGAGGGCATGGCTCAGGAGGACATGGCTCAGGACCAGGCTCTGGAGGAGCCGGTTCAGGCGGACAGGGAGTCGGCGGTGTGGGTCCTGGAGGACAAGGTATGAAAGGGGGAGGTATGGGTGGTCCAGGCATTGGTGGAAAAGGCAGCTCTCCTCCGGACGGACAGGGTGGCTTTGGTCCTGGCATGCAAGCCGGCAGTTGCGGCATATGGGGCTTGGGCAAGGGGGTTCTGCCGCAACGTATTTTGAATAGTGAGGGCAGTGAGAAGTTCATCGAGCCCTGCTTGTCCGATAGTGCGCTTAACCCGGCGCTTGCGAGTCCATTCATCGGGGGTAAAGACGACATGCTGACACTCCTTTGTAATTGATATTTAAAACTCCAAACTCATTATTCATCCGAAGCCAATCTCAACAAGCTGGGAATGTCCCTAGTACGCGTTATCCCTAGTAGCGAAATCGCAATGCAAGTGTTAGTTTTTTGATTAACAGAGATTTTGAGTACAGTCGGTATTCATAAATCAGGGAAAGGTAAACGGTTATGACTGAAGGTATATCAGGTGCTTCCGGTGGCGTCGGTCAGTCAGGCGATGGAAACAGTCGTGGCGCAGAGCCGTCCCAATCTACCCAAGCGCTGGATGGTATGACGACCGAAGATCGTTTGAAATCCACCCCTACCGAATTGGATCGCGCACTCGGGCAGCCTTCAGACACTATGGCGGCGGCGGAGGAAGTGAGTAACTCTGTTAAACACTCTCCGAAGCAGGACAATGTACAGATCTGTTGCCGTCCCGCTCAGATTGCCATGGGCCTTGTGGAACACTGTTGGGTGCGGACAGATACCAGGGATGTGGGACTTGGTGGAAATCCCGATGCACTGCCCGGTGAAGTCTATGAGAGTCCCTACGCTACCGAAACCTATGTGATCGACCACTCCCAGGATATGCCAGAGTATTGTATGGCAATGAATAATGTCGATGAATCCTGTGTGAATGGAATTCTTGATAATGAGCTCAACCAATCCCAAGGCGGTTTCGGCTTACACAATAATTGTCAGAGTTATGCCTACAGTGTGGTCAACCGTTGTAGGACCGGTCCTCAAATACCGATGAAGTAACAGCCGAATGTCATCCGGGCCAGCTCAACATCCCCGATTCTTTTTGAGAGCCATCATGGCTTTGGGCTCACTTGTCCTGGGAATCTATTTTGCGCAGTTATCCCTGTTCAATGCCTGGCAGACAGCTTTTGAACAACTCGAGCCCCACTATCAATGGTTTGAGATTCAGTTTTGGCTGTATGCCATGTTGAGTGCCGTTTGCATCGGTTTTTTTATCTGGTTGACCAGAGATACCATCAAACATCTCAATTCAATAAATACTAAGAATTAACCGGCCATTAGGTGTGAGTGCCTGAAATCCTGCCGGTTATCTAAGCTGCCGACAAAGCAGATCAAGTTGGAAGCTATCCAAAAGCTGGATAGTGGCGAGAGTGATTTCTCGACTGCACGGCAAATTGCATTGGAGCTGGGAGGGTCCTGATCAATGCACTTCGCATATCCATCATGTCTGCGTCCGCTTTCATATGAATGGACTCATCTGTGGACATATATGTCTTCTCTCAAAGCGAGTCGTAATGGTGATTTACGATCATGAATAGCCAATACGATCAGGTATACGGTTGCTAGGGTGCGGTTAAAGACTGAGAAATTAAGAAGAGCTGTTGGGTAGCATTGAGAAGGGTAACCACATCAATGAGGGTTCCTCATTCTCTGCCAGCTCCTCTTTAAGGATCACATGACCCGTGTTGGTTGACCAGTGCAGTACGCTGTCGGGGCCTCGTTTCACTTGTGGTTGATCCGAACCTTCTGCAATGGGGCTGCCCATCTGATGCCAGAGCTGGGTCTTGAGCTGGGTGTGGTAGTTTTTACGATATCCGATTTTTACGCCATTGACCCATTTGTCATGGAAAAAGACAGTCACATAGTGGGCCGGAATACCGTTGAAGACACCGATTTTTGAAGCACAAAGGCGATTGCCAAAGGGACTTACCTGATCCTGACACTGCCACTCGATGTCGGGAAAGACTTTCATGAACTCCTCTTCGGTGACCTGGTTATCCAGAGCCTGAAGATTCAGTTTGATCTCATCCTCACCCCAAAGGGTCAATACCACCGTATCGGTTCGGCGTTGTCCGTCTTCGGTGAAAACCAACCAGAAAATCGGTCCGATCACTGCTACGAATGCCAGCAGGCGTTTATAAAGAGTCGGCACTTTAAAATTCATCTGATGGCTGTTTCCGAGATCGTTGAAGCGTGATGGGTGAAGAGGGCGGTGATCAACACCGCCCTCAGTCAGGGATGCCGGACTATCGGTTCTCTCGGTTGTCGATCAGATTATCGACCACACTGGGATCCGCCAGGGTTGAGGTATCCCCCAGGGTATCCAACTCATTGGCGGCAATCTTGCGCAGAATACGACGCATGATTTTACCGGAGCGGGTTTTCGGCAATCCGGGTGACCACTGAATCAAATTGACCTTGGCGATCGGACCGATTTCAGAGCGGACCAGCTTCACCAGTTCGGTTTTCAGTTCATCTGTCCCCTCTGTACCAGCCATCAGGGTGACATAGGCATAGATGCCCTGGCCAGTCAGGTCATGGGGATAACCGACAACCGCTGCTTCAGCAACTGAATCATGTAACACAAGAGCAGATTCAATTTCCGCAGTACCCAAACGGTGGCCGGATACATTGAGCACGTCATCCACACGTCCGGTGATCCAGTAATAGCCGTCTTCATCACGACGGGCGCCGTCACCAGTGAAGTAGTACCCCGGATACATGGCAAAGTAGGTTTCGAAGAAACGCTTGTGGTCACCATATACGGTACGCATCATGGAAGGCCATGGTTGCTTGATGGCCAGGTTGCCTTCGGCCGGATTGCCTTCGATTTCATTACCCTGGTCATCCAGCAATACGGGCTCGACACCAAAGAATGGACGCGTGGCAGATCCTGGCTTCAGCGGTGTTGCGCCAGGCAGAGGGGTCAGCATGTGGGCTCCGGTTTCGGTCTGCCACCAGGTGTCAACGATCGGGCAGCGTTCATCACCGACCACCCGGTAGTACCACTCCCAGGCCTCGGGGTTGATCGGCTCGCCAACGGTGCCGAGCAGGCGCAGGCTTGAGCGTTTGGTCTTCTTCACCGGCTCTTCACCGGCACCCATCAGAGAGCGGATGGCGGTCGGTGCGGTATAGAAGGTTGAAACATTGTGCTTGTCGCAGACCTGCCAGAAGCGTGAGATATCCGGATAGGTCGGGATGCCTTCGAACATCAGGGTGGTGGCACCATTGGTCAACGGGCCATAGACGATGTAGGTATGACCGGTCACCCAGCCCACATCGGCGGTACACCAGTAGACCTCACCATCCTTATAGTCGAATACTAGCTTGTGGGTCATGGCTGCCTGCAGCAGATAGCCACCGGTGGTGTGCAGCACGCCTTTCGGCTTGCCGGTGGAGCCTGAGGTGTAGAGGATGAACAGCGGATCATCCGCATCCATCTCTTCAGCCGGACAGTCATCAGAGGCATCGGCCATCGCCTCGTGATACCAGACATCACGATCACTATCCCATTCAACCGGATCGCCACCACGCTGCACAACGATACTGGTGTGAACATTGGGGCATTGGGCAATAGATTTATCCGCATTGGCCTTCAATGGCACTTTCTTACCACCGCGCATCGATTGGTCGGAGGTGATCACCACTTTACAGTCGGAGTCGAGGATTCGGTCACGCAGTGCATCGGGAGAGAAGCCACCGAAGACAATGGAGTGCACCGCACCGATACGGGTACAGGCCAGCATCGCAACCGCCGCTTCCGGAATCATCGGCAGATAGAGGGAGACCCGGTCCCCTTTATTGACGCCACGTGACTTCAGGACATTGGAGAACTTACAAACTTCCTGGTGCAGTTCACGGTAGGTGATGTTGCGGGACTCATCCGGGTTGTCACCTTCCCAGATGATCGCAACCTGGTCCCCCCGGCTTTCCAGGTGGCGATCAAGACAGTTGTATGAGACGTTGAGTTTTGCACCTTTGAACCACTCAATATGCAAATCGTCTTTGCCAAAACTCCAATCCAGCGCTTTATCCCACTTCTTGAACCAGCTGATGTACTGATCAGCCTGTTCAGACCAGAATCCTTCTGGATCGCTGATGGAACGTTGGTACATCTCTTGATACTGGGCATCGTTAACGTTGGCCTGGGCTGCAAAATCAGCCGGGACGGGGTAGACCTTGTTTTCAGACATTGAATTCTCCTCAATGGTGGTTTTTCGTTATCAACTGCCGGGTTAGGCTTCAGCTTGTTATTTAAACAATGCTTGTGGTTATTAGGCATTGCTTTATATCAAGCACGCTAGGGTTCAGTGATGATCGTTAAAAACCCTATTTATTGCTTTTTGCTCAACCCCTTATTCTATTCCTTGTCATTGCGTTATAAAACGTCTCAGTTGGCATTGACTGGGATTAGGAAACATATCTGTCGCCATAGCAAGAAACAGCTCAGCTGTGGCAACAGCATCACTTAAGGCATTGTGTGCCTTGTAATTCGGTAAATTGTACTGAGGCCTCAGGTTGAACAGACGAAGGTTCCCCGGTTGAAAGGTGTGATTTCGTCGCTCAAAAAGCCGTCTTGCCAATACAAGGGTGTCAATGATCGGGATCACAAATGGTGCCCCATAGAGTTTACGGCAGGCCGCATCGAGAAAATTCTGTTCAATCGAGGCGTAGTGGACCAGCATCACCTTACCCGCCAATTGACGGAGTAGGATCGGCATCGCCTCTTCCAGTGGGATGCCGGTGGCTGCCTGGTCATCGGTGATCTGATGGATTACCGCCGACTCCTCAGGGATCTCTTCTTCGATGGAGATCAGCTGATGGCTTGAGTGGGCCAGTCTGACAGTCATGTGGCTGACTTCGACAAATCCATAGCTGAGAATCTTATCCTTTTTCGGATCGAGTCCTGTAGTTTCGAGATCGAGTGAAACGATAACCAGATCTTCACAAACTGTGTTCTTATCGACCATCGGTGTAGACAGGTAGTCATGATACACGCCACCGTCGGCCTTCTTCAGGGCCCGTTTACGTTGAGACTCTTTGCTGAGGAATCGACTTAACATGATTATCGGAATCGACCCCCCTGGTAGCGGTTTTCCAGGGTCTCCTGCATATCCTGTATGACCCGGAAGGCGTCTTTGAGATGTCTGCGTTCCAGATCTGATAGTTCGTCCGGAGACATGTAGTTGTCAGCATCGATCCCATTGCCGATCTGTTCTGCCTGATGATTGATTCGCATGCTGGCGATGAACTCCAACGCATCAATCAGGTTCTCACCCATCTCCTGACTGAGAATCGAGGTTTCGGCTGCGGCCCGAAGCCGATTGGTTGTGTTGACCTGAGGCAGCCCCCGGTCGAGGGCAAACACTCGGGCGATATCGGTGATCGGGACAATCCCCCTGTGTTTGATATCGAAGGTGTCATCGTGATCGCCGCCATGGATCAATACGAAAGTACGAAAAAAACCGAGGGGTGGACGATGCTGCAAGGCATTCGCGGCCATATAGGCGGTAAATATGCCGTTACCCCGGGTTTTGCCCAATATCTCAGACTGCAGCTCTTCAAAAAGCTCGAATTCCCCATGTACCGGACGGAGATCGAAGAAGATACTTGAAAGCATCAGTGCCATCGGTTCAGGTTTGTTGATCCAGGTATTGAAATACTTCTTCCAGATCTGCAGTGTCTGACGCCATTTCGGGTTCATTGCCATGGCATCACCCGGACAGTAGATATATCCGCAGGCGTTCAATCCATCGCATACCCGCTTGGCCAATTGTTCGAAATAGTCTGCATGCTCCGGCTTCATCTCATCGGAGATCAACAGGGCGTTGTCCTGATCTGAGTGTGACGTCTGCTCCCTGCGAGCCTGAGAGCCGCCGCTTAGCCAGACGTAGGGTACGGGGGCAGGTCCGAGTTCCATTTGCGCCAGTTCAATCAACCTGCTGGTTATCGAATCGGTCAGGGAGGAGATGGCATCACCGATATGCAGGGCGGTAGCGCTGGAGGAGGCCAGCTGGTACTGAAGTTCCGGCAGGCGCTCACTTATGCTCGCCAGATTATCCAGGCTTTCCGCCTTGCGTATATCGGCTGCGAAGAAGGCCGAGTTGGTCGACTGGTGTCTGGCCAGATCTGTTGCGGTCACCATGCCCACCACCTTGTCTCCGCGCATTACAGGGAGATGGTGTACTCGCAATTTGGTCATGATCATCAGAGCCTGGATGATCAGGGTGTCTTCCTGAACCGTTTTAAGATCGGATGTCATAATCGCGCTGACTGGGGCATCAGGGGAGACACCGGCGGCGACACAGCGTTTACGCAGATCCCGGTCAGTGATCATACCAACAAGCTGTTCATCCTTCATCAGCATCATGGAGGAGATATTCTTTGCACTCATCACCAGGGCGATTTCACGAATGCTGCTCTCCACATCGGCAGTGACTGGCGCTTTTTTCAGCAGATCCTGAATCTCACCGGTCAGAATCTCCATGGGATTGTTGTTGTTGCTGACCTTCAGGGTGTTGACCGCCTGTTTCAGACGGTCGCGCATCGATTCGCTGAAGTGTTCGTTAAACGATGGCTCGGCATCCCGCAGGGCCTGCAAGGTCTTGCAGGACATCACGTAGAGCAGGGTATCCTCTGTTGCAACTCCCTGGGAGGCCCGGCTGATATCGATTAACTGGCACTGGGTCGTGTAGATACCGCCTTCACCCAGTTTCTCAACCAGGTTGTCATCTTCATCGTGCAGTTCCACCGCACCGCTGCGCAGGATATAGAGATGGTTGCTGTTCGTGCCTTCGGGTGGAAAAGCGCTGTTGCGGCGAAGGTAACGGATCTCGAGCTGTTTGGGCAACAGATCGAGCTGTTCCTCGGTGAGGGCATTGAAGGGTGGGCGTTCAGCCAGAAAGTCACGTATCTCGATCAGTTCGATTTCCATGGCTTTGACTCAAATAGTTTTGTTTACAAAAAAATATCAACGTATTGGGGCTATATTAACAGGCCCGCAGAGAATCAGAAGCCAATACGTTGAGATTCTTTACCTTGATGATGAAAAGGCCCCGCCGAAGCGGGGCCGATTTGCAGATTTGGCTTTAGATCTTAGTGATCAGAAGCGGCACCTGCGCCTTTAGGCACACGAATGTCCTCAACCAGATGCTGGATGTGTTCCGGTGGGGGAGCAGTGACCTTGGATACCATGGCGGCAACCGCAAAGTTGACCACAGCACCTACCGCACCAAAGGCGTTCGGGGAGATGCCCAGGAACCAGTTGGGGCCCATGTCACCCAGGAAGGAAGTACCAGGTACGAACATGATGCCTTTGTGCTGGAACACATAGAGCATGGTGACACCGATACCGGAGATCATGCCCCAGATCGCACCTGCGCGGTTCATCTTCTTATAGAAGATACCCATCATCAGCACAGGGAAGATGGAGCTGGCCGCCAGACCGAAGGCGATGGCCACGGTGCCGGCTGCGAAATCCGGTGGATGAAGACCGAAGTAACCCGCCAGACCGATGGCACCTGCCATGGCGATACGTCCAGCCATCAGCTCGTTCTTTTCTGAGATATCGGGCATGAAAACACCCTTCAGAAGGTCATGAGAGATGGAGGAGGCGATCGCCAGCAGCAGACCGGCAGCGGTAGAGAGCGCAGCCGCCAGACCACCGGCAACAACCAGAGCGATAACCCAGTTAGGCAGTTTCGCGATTTCCGGGTTGGCCAGTACCATGATGTCACGGTCAACCTTGGTCATCTCATTGCCTTTCCAGCCCCAGGCTTCAGCCTTGGCGACAAACTCGGCATTCTTGTCGTTGTAGTACTGGATACGACCGTCGCCGTTCTTGTCTTCCCACTGCAGCAGACCGGTCTTCTCCCAGTTCAGCATCCACTGAGGAACGTTGGCGATTTCGATGTTGCCTTCAACACTACCGACTTCACCAGTCTGAATGGTATTCATCAGGTTCAGACGAGCCATGGAACCTACTGCAGGTGCAGTGGTGTAGAGGATGGCGATGAAGACCAGCGCCCAACCGGCTGAAGAACGAGCGTCCTTAACCTTGGGTACGGTGAAGAAACGGATGATTACGTGAGGCAGGCCAGCGGTACCGATCATCAGGGAGAGGGTGTAGACAAACATGTTGAGTTTGCTACCCATTACCTGGGTCGTGTACTCCTTGAAGCCTAGGTCGGTTACCACCTGATCCAGCTTATCCAGCATGAAGGTGCCGGAACCGTCTGCCATGGCGCTACCAATACCCAACTGAGGGATCGGGTTACCGGTGATGTTCAGAGAGACGAACACGGCCGGTACGGTGTAGGCGAAGATCAGTACGCAGTACTGTGCGATCTGGGTGTAGGTGATACCTTTCATACCACCCATAACCGCATAGATGAATACGATACCCATGCCGATGAACAGACCGGTGTCGTAATCAGTCTCCAGAAAGCGGGAGAAGGCTACACCGATACCCTTCATCTGACCGATTACGTAGGTTACCGATGCCAGAATCAAGCAGATAACCGCCACGATTCGGGCAGTACGTGAGTAGTAACGATCACCGATGAACTCAGGCACGGTGAACTTACCAAACTTACGCAGGTAGGGTGCCAGCAGCAGTGCCAGCAGTACGTAACCACCTGTCCAACCCATAAGGAAGACGGAGGCACCATAGCCGTTGAAAGCAATCAGGCCGGCCATGGAGATGAATGACGCAGCGGACATCCAGTCAGCAGCGGTGGCCATACCGTTGGCAACGGGATGTACACCACGACCAGCCGCATAGAATTCACCGGTTGTTCCGGCACGTGCCCAGAAGGCGATGCCGATGTAGAGGGCAAAGGTAAAGCCCACTACGATATAAGTTAATGTTTGCAGATCCATGAATCAGTTACCCCCGTTAATCCTCATGGACGTCGAATTCGACATCCAGAGCGTTCATACGCTTTGTATAGACATAGATCAGCACCAGGAAGGTATAAATCGAGCCGTTCTGGGCAAACCAGAAACCCAACCCTACACCACCAATTTTGATGGTATTGAGAGGCTCAACCAAAATGATGCCGAAAAGAAACGAGCAGGCAAACCAAATCACCAATAATATGGATACCAGGCGAATATTGGCTTTCCAATACTGTTCAGCAGTTTTGTTCATGTCATGATCACTCCGCCGTAATTAATCAAGTATTTGTCATTTAATGAAGTGTCTGTGATCCCACTCGACGTCCTGTCGTACCGTTGTACGCTTAACCAACCACCTGAAGCGAGACGGTGGGATTGACACCCACTTGTGTGTTACCGCAGAAAAAAGGGTTACACATTGCACTATTTTGTGGCGCTGATGTTTATAAAGTCAAATAAAACAATAGGTTAACTCTAGTTTTCTTATGCTGCATGGCAGCATAAGTGTTACCTTAGGTAGCATTGTGGAGGGTGTGCGTTACCAATAGGATCGTGTTACGTTTCCATTGGTAAGAAAAATTTTTTTTTGCCTGGATAACCCGCTTTTTTTAGCGTTTTTCCTGCACCATGTTGCAAGCTGCATGAGCCATTCAAGCCCCGGTCTCGAAAAAGTCCTGGTAAACAGACATGATGAATGAGATATCTATTTGTTCCTGCTGATATTAATCCCAGCTGTCTGCAAAGCCGCTTCGCTAAGCAGTTTCAGGTGAAAGTTTATGCTGAAAAGTGTTTTAGAATATTTTAATTTGCATCTACTGCCGGAGGCAGAAGCCGCTGCCGGGGAGACTCAGGCACAACTCAGATTGGCGGTGGCGGTTTTGCTGATTGAGATTGCCGAGTCCGACTTTGAACGGGCGCCAGAAGAGAAGTCGGCCATTCTCAATGGCATCAAATATCAATTCGGGCTTGAGTTTGAAGAGGCTCAGACGCTGATGGATCTCGCTGAACAGGAGCATCGTCACTCAACAGACTATTTTCAGTTCACTAGCCTGATCAACAAAAACTACAGCTATGAACAGAAGATTCAGGTCATTGAGAGCTTATGGCGGGTCGCGTTCGCCGACCGGCAGCTGCACCACTATGAAGAGCATGTGATCCGGCGACTGGCCGATTTAATCCATGTCTCACACGGAGACTTTATCTCAGCAAAACATCGGGTTATGTCTGATTGACGGTTTTTTTTACCGGTTCCTGGCAGTTTGGTGACTCCCTTTCCCATCTATTGAGCCAGTTCATGGTATATTCCTCAATGAATAAGAACACACTGAAGATGTAAAGCTATGTCTAATCTGAGTGAATCCGGCGGTCAAAAGGGGACATCCACTAAAAAAGGGTGTGTGTTGATCGTAGATGATGAAGCACGGCATGCTGAAAGCCTTGCCACCTTGGTTGAAAGCTGGGGCTACGAAGTCGCTACGGCGTCGGACGGTGCCAAAGCAGCCGGACTGCTGGTGACGCGTCGCTTCGATCTGGTTCTGCTCGATCTGCATATGCCGGTTGCCGATGGTTTTCGGGTGATGGAGTTTGTGCGCAAGCGCAGCCTGCATACCCGTATCATCACCATTTCCGGTGACCCCTCCCTTGATGACGCCATCAACTCCCTGAAAAAGGGCGCCGATCACTTCATTCGTAAACCGGTAACCCCGGTTGAACTGCTGAAGGCAATTGATGAGAGTCTGCGTAAACAGGTTAAAGACGAAAAGCTGAATCGGGTCAAAAAGAAAACTGAAATTCAGTCCACTTTGCACCGGATGATGTTCGATGTTGCCCCGAATATACAGTTTCTGCTCGACACCAAGGGTAAGTTCCGTATGGTGAACAGTGTTTTCACCAAAGTTACCGGTTATCCTAAAGAGAAGATTCTCGGTCAGCACTGGAGTTCGCTGGTGGAATCGGATCAGGTGGATCGTATCCATCATGTGTTCGAGGAGCGGCGCAGCAGTCCTGATCGCTTTCCCGAGGTCGAATTACGATTACGTTGCTATGACCGTCCGGGCGGGCAGAATGAGGTCAAGTCAAAGAGTATTCTGGTGGCATTGCAATCGAAGAGGCTCTATTCACGCAGTGGTGAGAAAAAGGTTTTCTTCGGTACCTACGGGGTTGCCAGGGATATCACTCAGTACAACAAGCTGGAAGAGCTGAACAAATATCAGGAGTTCCATGACAATCTGACTGGGTTGCCCAACCGGGTACTGTTCGATGATTATCTCAATTTCGCACTGACACAGGCCAAGCAGGAGGCGGGTATGCTCTGTCTGCTGAATATTGTGGTTGTGGACTTGAAACAGGTGAATGAGGCCTATGGACACTCGGTAGGGGATAGCTATCTGCAGAATATGGCAACCAGACTCAAAAAACTGATTCGTAAAGGGGACATTCTGGCGCGTGTCGATGGGAGTGAGTTTGTCGTGCTGCTATCGCATATCAAGCAGGAAAAATCTGCCATCCATATCTCCGAGAAGATCCGCGCCGGCCTGAGTCAATCCCTGCTGGTCAATGGTCAGAATCTGTCACCCCAGCTGAGCATCGGATCCTCAGTTTATCCCAAGGATGCAGAGAGTAATGAAGAGCTGCTGAGATTTGCGCAGTCAAATCATGGGATCAATCTGCAGAGTAAACAGCGCCACCTGATGCAGAGCTCGAACTGGATCAAATTGATCAAGAAACAGTCCTAACATGATTGGGTCGGTTGACTACCGACTCAGTTTTTCCTGCCTTTCTTCTCTCTGGGTATACCGAAACGCTGACGCCTTTCCCACAGAGCTTTGCGGCTGATGCCCAGCTTTTTCGCCAGTTCCGTCTCTGTCATATGATCCTGGTTATCCAGCACGAAGTGTCTGAAGTACTCTTCAAGAGAGAGATTGTCGTTTATATTCTCCAGTTTATGCTGACCACTGGTGATGTGATGGTCGATTGCCAGCAGTTCCGGAGTGATACTCTCGCCTTCACAGAGGATGACTGCTCTTTCGATGGTGTTGGCAAGTTCTCTGACATTACCGGGCCAGTGGTAGCGTCGAATCGCTTCCAGGGCACTGCGGCTCATGCTCAAGGCAGGACGATTGAGCTGCTTACTGGATTTATTCAACAGGTATTTGGCCAGCGCCTTGATGTCATTACCCCGTTCACGAAGGGGTGGTAGAGCCATCTCTACGACCCGCAGGCGAAAATAGAGATCACTGCGAAAACTCTGCTGCTGCACAAGTTTTCTGACATCCTGATGGGTGGCGGCAATGATGCGTATATCTGAACTGTTTTGGTCGCCCTCCTGGCGGGGGGCGTATTCATCTCCCTGGAGTACCCTTAACAGTCTGGCTTGAGCGGCCATCGATAGTTCGCCAACCTGATCCATGAACAGGGTACCGCCCTGGGCTTTTGCCAGGAGTCCACCGCGTCCGTTCTGTCGCTCGTCCTGCTGGCCGAACAACTCCGCCTCCACCTGATGTTCCGGCAAAGCGGCGCAGTTGAATACCACAAATGGAGATTGGCTGCGGTGGCTTCGCTCGTGCAGTGCCCGGGCAACCAGCTCTTTCCCGGTTCCCGATTCACCGAGAATCAATACCGTGGCGTCGGTTGGCGCCACTTTGTCTATGCGTCGGAATACATCGACCATCGCCGAGCACTCTCCGATCATTCCTCGGACCGGATAGCTCTTTTCCACTTCCGATTTGAGTACTTCCTGTTGCCGAAGCTGGCGGTCTTGTTTTATCACCCGCTCAACCACCATCAACAGTTCATCGTGATCGAAAGGCTTGGCGATATAGTCGATGGCGCCGAGCTTCATGGCATCCACTGCTGAGCGGATACTCGCATAACTGGTCATGATCAATACCGGTGTGGGTGTGGCGATATCGATGATTTCCGTACCGGGGGCGCCTGGTAAGCGGACATCGCTGATGATCAGGTCAAAGTTCTTCAGTGGCAGTTGCCTGGCTTCCTCCACCGATCCGGCCTCGACTACCACATAGTCGTTGCGTTCCAGCAAGCGTTTCACGGCCCGGCGGATAACGGATTCATCTTCAACAATCAATATTTGGTTCATGGGGTCATCCGAGCTCTGTGGTCTGTTGTGTTAGGGCCTGTTAACACCAATCCAATACGCCCTGCTGGGTCTGTTTTGTGTCCAGCAAGGCAGAATGAGCGTAGTGTAGTTATTCTACATGAGCGAATGATAACGCCGCTGGGTGCAAAAACAGTCCCAGCACTTCGGGTTGCTCTTGAAAAAGCGCCACTCGGCGTTGCTCGTCGCTCATTTGGAACAACCAAACTACGCTCCTCGCGCCTTGATTGGCGCTTTTTCAGGCGCAACAGGGTGCATTGGATTAGTGTTAACAGGCCCTAAACCACTTTGTCATGAAAGTTCCTGGGCAGGTCCATGATCACCCGGGTACCCTCTCCCTGTTCTGAATCGATGGTGATTGCACCTTTATGATCAGAGACGATTTTATAGGCAATCGCCAATCCGAGACCGGTTCCTTCTCCCGGTGCCTTGGTGGTGAAAAAGGGCTCGAACAGATAACCCAGATTCTCCTCCGATATGCCTACACCCTGATCGACGACCTGCAGTCTGATCAGGTCTCCGATCTCATCGGCTTTGATCTCCACTGATGATCCGGAGGTGGAGGCATGACAGGCATTGGTCAGCAAGTTGACCAATACCTGGGAGATTGCCTGGCGATCCCCCTCGATCGACCACTCTGAGTCACAGTTATTGATAAAGCGGACCTGGCGTCCATCATGGGTGAGTTTGACCAGCCTGATCGCCTCCTCGACAACATTGTGCACAATGAAGCTTTGAGTGTCCGCGCCAAGCCCACCGCTGCGGCTGAAGTTCATCAGTGTTTTAACGATGTCGGTGATTCGTTGAGTTTGGTTGAGAATCTCGTTGATACTCTCTTTGATTAATTCAGGATCATCTTCATGGCGAAGATTTTGTGCCAATGAAGCGATACCGGTTACCGGATTACCAATCTCATGCGCCACACCGGCAGCCAGTCGGCCGATGGAGGCGAGTCGTTCACTGTGTGCCAGCTCAGCTTCCAGGGTCTCCAGGTCGGTCAGATCCTCCATCAGCATGACCTGGCTGGTGCGAGCTTCCTCTACCGGATGGTCCATCGGCAGCGGCGCCGGGATGGCGGCTTTATGCAGATTGAACCAGCGGCTCTTGTTGCCATGGGTTACTTCCAGGTGGTGAATATGCTCATCCGCCGCGGAGGCAAAACCACCCAGCAGATGTCCCCAGGGTTCAGGCAGACGGTGCAGTGAGACACCGATTGCATCCCGTGCATTTACCCCAGTCATCACTTCCATGGCCAGATTCCAGATGGTGACCGTACGCAGCCTGTCGATGGTGCAGACTCCAAGGGGTAGATCGAGCAGGATCTGTCTGTGGTAGCGGCGCAGGTTATCCAGATCCGCACTCAGACCGCGAAGCCGGGTGCGGGAGTGCTCCAGTTGATCCTCGATGAAACGCATCGAATCCGCCAATGCGGTTTGGGTATGGATATCGAGTTGCAGTCGGCGGTTGATGATCATATGTGCCAGCTGAGGGCCGAGCAGTCCGGAGAGATTTCGTTCAATTCGCTCGCGCAAGCGCCGCAATTGGGAAGGTCGGGTCTCCGAGCGGGTAAGACTGAGATCGCGCAGGGCTTGCTCCACCTCCCGTTGGGCCGCTTCATGTCCCAGCATCTGGGCAAGCTGCTTGGTGAATTGGGCGGTTGAGCCGGCGCTTACCATACCGCCCATAGGCACCAGGGATTCACTGCAGCAGGCGTTAGCGGCCTCTTTCTCTCCAAGTGACTGTTTACTGAGCAGAGAGCCGAAGACGAACAATAGGGTATTCAAGGCCAGAGACCAGAAGGTGGCAAACTCCCACTGGTCCATACCCGATGCGAGTCTCAATCCGGGTATATCGAATTCGGTGCGTATAAAACCGGAGTTTTCCAGCAGGGGGAGAAGCAGGGTGGCAGACCAGATGGCAATTCCGGCCAGTAACCCAAGGATGAATCCCATCCGGGTGGCCCGGCGCCAGTAGAGCAGACCCACAACACCGGGCAGGAACTGGGCGACCGCAACAAAGGAGATCAGGCCGAGTTGCACCAGCCCCTGATGTTTTTCCAGCAGGATATAAAAACCGTATCCGGCCATAATGATCAGTGCGATCAACAGGCGCCGGCCGAGTAGCAGCCAGCGGTATAGATTGACCGCCGGATCGGGGAAATTGGTCGGCAACAGAATGTGATTCAGGGTCATCGATGAGAGGGCCAGGGTGGTGATGATCATCATCGCACTGGCTGATGATACCCCACCGATGAAGGCCAGCACCGGTAACCAGCTTGGACCCTGTTCCAGACTGATGCCAAGAGCGAAAAAATCGGGATGGATCGGCAGCTCGATCGCCTTGCCAGCCCAGAGAATGATCGGGATCGGCAGATTGATCAGCAGCAGAAAAAGTGGGAATGCCCAGCTGGCTGTGCGCAGTGCCTTGGGTTCAAGGTTCTCGGTAAACAGCATGTGAAACTGGCGGGGCAATAGAAACGCTGCAGCAAATGCCAGCAGTATGAGAGTTGCCCAGGGACCCTCTCTCACCGGTGCATAGAGTTTATCCAGAGCTTCCGGGTGGTCGGCCAACCACTGTTCCAATCCGCCAAAACCACCAAATACGCCAAACAGGGCGGTCGCTCCAATCACCAGCATGGCGACCAGTTTGACCATCGATTCAAACGCGATGGCCAGTACAAGTCCCCGATGTTTCTCCCGGCTGGTGCTGTGTCTTGCACCGAAAAGTATGGCGAACAGCACCAATGTACTGCAGAAGATCAGAGCCAGAATTCGTGGCGCGACGGTCTGGCTGGCAACCTGAAGTGAATCGGTGACCGCGCGGATCTGCAGCGCGATGTAGGGCAGAGTGCCCAACAGCATGAACAGGGTGACCAGTATGCCGGCAAGCTGGGAGCGATAACGGAAAGCGAACAGATCCGCCAGCGAGGTCAGCTGATACTCTCGGGTCAGACGAAGAATCGGCTGAAACAGAATCGGGGTGAGGGCGAATGCCAGAGTCACTCCAAGATAGATGGTTAAAAACAGATAGCCCTGAGTCTCTGCAAAACTGACGCTGCCATAGTAGGTCCAGGAGGTGGCATAGACACCGAGTGACAGCACATAGATGCTGGGGTGCCTGATAAACCGTTCAGGAATTCTGCCACTGTCCGCGGCAAACGCGATGAGAAACAGGATTGCCAGATAGACAACGCTGATGCCGAACAGTAGCCAGAGTTCATGGTTCATGGCGTCGTCGGTTTACCCAGGCGATGAAAAAGATGACGGCCAACCAGAGCAGGTAGGGCAGGTACCAGTGACGACCAGGAGAGGTCCACCACATCATTACTGGAGTGGAGAAGAGCAGAATGATCAGCAGAACAAGTGCCAGGGTTCTGTCAATCTGTCGATCCGGGGGTGTCTCAGGCATTAAAGAAGCCTAGCAGTTGTTACTTAAGGTAACAACTATCTTCTGCGCAGCGGGGGCTCTTTTAGGTGATTGAGACGGAAATGCAAATAGAGGGGCGCCCCACTCAAGGCGTCCCCCGGTTTGGACTATTTTTGGCCGTTGATGTTATCGACCATTTCGTGGAGTTTTGCAGAGAGCTCATTGGGTTCAAATTTAGGTACATAGGCATCGGCACCAACCCCTTTACCCAAGGCCATGTTGGCATCGGCGGAGAGTGAGGAGTGCATGATGATTGGAATGTCGCTGAAGCGGGCATCCTCCTTGATCTTTTTGGTCAGTACATAGCCATCCATTTCAGGCATTTCAACATCGGTGAGGATGATCTGCACAAAGTCACTCGGCCTGTGATCGGTTGCGCTGGCTCGTTCGGCAATCTCCTTGAGCTTATTCCAGGCTTCAGCGCCATTTGAGGTGCTGATGTATTTCATGCCCATATGATCGAGGGTACGCATGATCTGATCCCGGGCCACCGCTGAATCATCTGCAAACAGCAGGGTGACATCGCTGTCCTCGACCTGTTTGATGCCATCGAAGATATCCGAACCCTGACCAAATCCTGAGGTCTGGCTCAGCACCATCTCCACGTCCATGATCATAACCAGGCGACTATCTTTCAGTTCTGTCACTGCGGTAACCAGGCCACCATGCTGCTGGGCCATCATCGGTGGAGGGACTTTCACATCCTCCCAGGCCAGACGTTCGATGGTATCCACGGCATGCACCAGAAAGCCCTGAACATTTTTGTTGTATTCAGTGACGATCAGAATACCCGGCTTCTCTTCAGTCTGTATTCCGCAGAAGTCAGGCAGGTTGATGACTGGAATCATATTACCGCGCAAACTGACCATGCCTTCCACCGAAGCCGGCATGTCCGGCGCGTGGGTAATCTCCGGCACGAGCATCACTTCGCGTACCTTGAATACATTCACACCGTAGGTCTCTTCACGACCTGTTCTGACATCCTTTCCAAGGCTGAAAAGGAGAACCTCTAAACGATTTGTACCGGCAAGGCGTGTGCGGTCGTCTACAGATTTAATAAAATTGGACATTTTTAGTTACTCAGAATTTTGTCGCATTTCAGGATTGTGGGTAATTTGAGCACGCCAAAACGACTCTTCCCGACTGATGTTTGTAGCGGTCGATTTGGGCAAAGCTTTAGTCGCAGCCGCTTCCACAGGCCAATCCGGGTGAGTTGATGGTTGTGTCGGTATGAGAGAATCTCAAATTCCAATGTGGCTGCTTGGAAAATTCTTATGATTTCGGTTAATAACTCAAGATAAATAACTGGAAAAAGGCTATATTTTACCCCAAGATCAGTGAATGCAGCTGTTTTGCCGGATTAAGATCAAGATACATTGATGATTCCAGGGCCAGGCCCGAATGCAAACCGGCAATCAGCTATTTAGAGGAGAATGCGTGTGAATCCGGAAAAGGTACTGTTTGGTTTTTTTATTGTACTTGCCCTGACCCTCAATTTCGGTTTTTTTGTCGGTGAACTGGACAATCCGGACCATCACCATGTCTATGAACTGTTCGCCGTGGTCGTGGTAAACCTGGTTGCCACCGTTCTCAAATTCGGCGACCGCACCCAGATGGGGGCTGTGCTGCTGGCCACCAGTCTGGTTGCGCTGCTACAGCTTTTCGCCGCGGCTTTGGTGTGGACTGTCGCGGTACATGTCACTGAAACCGGACTGACAACCGTTACCATGGCCAGCATCGTTTCCCTCTCCGGTGGCGCCATGCTGGCTAATGTGGTTTCAGTGGTTCTGTTGATCATTGAAACGGTGATGCTACGTCGCTGACGCCGGCAAACGATGAACAACATCATCTTTCTGATCTTTCGGCGCATGCGGGCGCCACTGCTGACCCTGGTACTGGCTTATTCAGTGGCGGTGCTGGGCCTGGTACTGATTCCCGGCCGGGATGGTGATGGCAATGTCTACTACATGGATTTTTTGCACGCCTTCTATTTTGTCAGTTATATGTCCAGTACCATCGGATTTGGCGAATTGCCCTATCCATTCACTGCAGCTCAGCGCTTGTGGGTCACTCTGTCGATCTTTTTCACGGTGGTTGTCTGGCTCTATTCCATCGGTACCGTGTTGGCTCTGCTCAAGGATGAAACCTTCCAGAAGGCACTGACAGAACGAAGATTTGCAAGAAAAATCAGTAGATTGAGGGAGCCTTTTTATCTGGTATCTGGTTATGGGCAAACCGGGGAGGCGCTGGTTAAGGCATTGACCGATCGTAGTCAGCATGCGGTCGTAATCGATATTCTGCAGGAAAGAGTGAATCTGCTGAAGCTGGAGAACCTGCGTGAGTATGTACCCGGTTTGTGTGCGGATGCGCGTCTACCGGAGCATCTGCTGGAGGCTGGTCTGAAACACCCCCTGTGTGAGGGTGTGGTGGCATTGACCAACTCCAATGAGACCAATCTGAAGATTGCGATTACCGCCAAACTGCTGCATCCCGATATCGAGGTGATCTGCCGGGCCGACTCCCACGATATTGAAAAGAATATGGCCTCATTCGGCACCGACTACATCATCGATCCCTTTGATGCGTTCGCACTCTATCTGGCGACGGCAATCCAGGCACCCTGTCTCAGCCTGATGCAGGACTGGCTCTCGTTGGGGTTTAATGACCTGCTCAGTGATCCGATTCATCCGCCAAAAAAAGGATTGTGGGTAATTTGCGGGTATGGTCGTTTCGGTAAAGCGGTATACGATAAACTGGTCAAAGAGGATCTCGAGGTGGTGGTGATCGAGGCTGAACCCAGCCAGACCGGTACCCCGCAGACACAGCTGGTGGTCGGCAGGGGAACAGAGGCCGATACCTTGATGGAAGCAAGTATCGAGCGTGCCGTAGGACTGGTGGCCGGCACCGACAACGATGCCAACAATCTTTCGATTATCATGACCGCACGAGAGTTGAATCCGGATCTGTTTGTGATACTGCGGCAGAATCGTAAATACAATGACCCGGTGATACATGCGGTGGGTGCTGATATGGTGATGTTGCCGAGTGAGATCATCGCCAACAGAATTCGGGTGTTGTTGGGTGTTCCGATGCAGCATCAGTTCGTCAAGTTGGCGATGCACCAGGATGACGAGTGGGCCTGTCAATTGATCAGTCGTATCTCAGCATTGGTTACCGAGCATGCTCCGGATGTCTGGGAAGTTGCTTTCACAGAACAGGATACCCATGCGGTATGTCAATATGTTCGGGAGGGACGGAACCTGACCTTGGGAGAGTTGACCACCGACCCCCGGGATCGAACCAGTCCATTACCCTGTATTCCTCTGATGTTCTTGAGGCACAATGATTATACCTTACTGCCGGGTGAGGATCTGGTTGTGCAAAAAGATGACCATTTTCTATTCTGTGGTAGGGTGTCGGCTAAACACAGGATGGAATGGACCCTGCAAAATGAAAACGCCTTGAACTATATTCTAACGGGTGAGACCAGACCACAGGGCTGGATCTGGCGAAGACTGCAAAAAAGAGAGGTGACATGAGTCAACTACTAGAAAAACTGCATCGGGACCACATCAATCTCGCTCGTCTACTCGACCTGCTCTCTGCAGAACTCGACGCACTGGCTGCTGGCCACGAATCGAACTTCGATCTGAAGATAGAGATGTTGGATTACATCGAGCACTATGCCGAACAGTCGCATCATCCTACCGAAGACCAGATCAATGCGGTCGCCTTCAAGAAAAAATCGATGCAGCCCCATGCTGCCCTCTATGAACGGGTCTGTCGTGAACATGTCAGCCTGCTGGGGCTGGCCAGTCGTTTCCGAACCACGCTGGAGGGAGCGATGCAGGGTGAAGTGTTGCTTCGTGATGAAGTCGAGACACAGGGACGGGAGTTCGTAGCCTTGCAACGCCAGCATATCGACCTGGAAGAGGAGGAGGTATTCCCTCTGGTAGATGAGGCCTTGAGTGAGAAGGATTGGCAAAAGCTCGAAGCGGAGATCACTCATGGTGAAGATCCGGTATTCCATCGAGAGGATTACAATCGCTTTCGCAGTCTGATCGACTATCTGAAGGCCCATGAGGATGAGTAGCAATCCGAATCAGTAGCCAATGGAGGGTTTCAGCCGAATATCTCCGGCATAGCTTCCGTTTCGATGCCATTGGGGAAATCCAAAGGGCTGATTGGATTATTTCTACCTGATTGATCAGAAAGAGTGCCGGGGTTGTGGCTTTCCACAATAAAGAATCCAGACGGGTTGGCCGATAGGTAACTCAAATAGCGGATTATTTTTGATCGGCAAATTTCAATCCATATCTACGTTGGTCGGACGATGTTGGCTTCTCTGCAATCAAAAGGACGGGGGGTTTTTCTACTAGGTATCTTGCTGATGCTTGGTAGGCCTGATTTGGCCCTGTCTGGTGCCATGCCATTGGAGTCGCAGATCTATATGGCAGGACTGCATGAATCAGAATGGGTATTTGCCGGGTCTGATATCAGCTGTGAACTGCGCCACAAAGTACCTCAGTTCGGTCAGGCCATCTTCCGCCGTATTGCCGGTGACGACCTGTTTTTTCGAATCAACAGTTTCCAACCGATTCCCGAAAAACTGGAAGGGACCTTAAGGGAGGTCTCTCCCGCCTGGGAGCATCACTTACCGGATGATCTGCAGCAGCATCTGGTGATCCACACCGGTATGCGACCCATCCGATTGGGACGCAAACCGGCCGGTTGGTTGTTGACCTCACTCTCCAAGGGACAGGTCGGCAGTTTTGACTTTCTCGATTGGGACGACAGTCGCCGGCAGGTGCATGTGCGGCTGTCACCAGTGAAGTTCCAGAAACCCTATCGGGAGTTTAAACAGTGCCTCAGCCAACTCTCAACCGAGGGCTTCGAGACATTGAAGGAGTCAACCGTACTGTTTGCCCTGGATGTCCACGATCTGGACAAAAAGGCAAAACAGCGGCTGGATCGCCTGGTTAAATATATCCTGGCGGATGAAAAACTGGTGGGTATCACCGTAGCCGGCCATGCGGATGATCAGGGGAGTCGCCGCTACAACAAGAAGCTCTCGGCCAGAAGAGCGGCAACAGTCTCCAACTATCTGGTCTCCAAAGGTGTCGATGCAGGCATTATTCGCAAGCGCCATTACGGCGAATCCAGACCGGCAATCCCGAAACGGAGTGAGCGGGCGAGGGCGGCCAACAGGCGAGCAAAAATCAGTCTCACCCGTGGTGACAGGTGATCAGAGGAGTCAGATCCTTCAACCTTGATTCTATTCAGGTTTAATCAAGCCAAACCGTGCTGCGTAGCTTTGGTCATGCTTCTTGACTAGAATCATGGCTAGGGCCAGTTGATACGAATCCAATCAGCCCTTGGAGTTGTGCCAGAAATTGCACTGCTCGCCGTCCTTTTCACATAACCAAACTTCTAACCTCGCGCATTGACATGCGCATTTTCGGAGGCAGCAGGGTCGATTGGATTCGTTAAAACAGGCCCATACAGGCTTGTTCAAACAATTAATAACCTGATCAGGGGAGTATTTGTACTTCCGGCACACCATGTGCAGGGTGACCTATATATCTGAACAACGATAATCACAAAATTTGAGGAGACAGACTTATGGCACGTGTTGCACTCGTGACTGGTGGTACCCGGGGTATTGGAGAGGCGATCAGCCTGGCACTGAAAGAGGCTGGTTATACTGTGGCTGCAAATTATGCGGGTAATGACAAGGCGGCAGAGGCCTTTACCCAAGCTACCGGTATTCATGCCTATAAGTTCGATGTCAGTGACTATGAGGCGGTTGCAGCGGGGATTCAACAGATCGAACAGGACCTCGGGCCAGTCGATGTGCTGATCAACAATGCGGGCATTACCCGTGATGCAACCATGCACAAAATGTCTTTTGAAAACTGGGACAAGGTGATCCAGACCAATCTTGCCTCCTGTTTCAATACCTGTCATGCAGTGATCAACGGCATGCGCGAACGGGGATTTGGACGCATCGTCAACGTTGGTTCGGTCAACGGACAGGCCGGACAGTATGGGCAGGTGAACTATGCCGCCGCAAAGTCTGGTATTCATGGCTTTACCAAGGCACTGGCAAAAGAGGGGGCAGCCAAGGGCATAACCGTCAACGCGGTGGCGCCAGGTTATGTTTCAACCGATATGGTCAGGGCGGTGCCGGAGGATGTACTGGCGAAGATTATCAAGACGATTCCAGTTGGCCGCTTGGGTGAGCCGGAGGATATTGCCCGCTCAGTGCTGTTTCTGGTTGCCGATGAGGCCAGCTTCATAACCGGATCCACGTTATCGGTGAATGGCGGGCAGCATATGTATTGAGGCCTTGTTGTCTGTCGTATGAAATCCTGACAATTGGGTCTATCTTCCAACACGGGCCCAGGATGTCGTTCATCCTGGATGCCTGAGCATGACGGTGCTTTAATCATCCGTTTTGTGGGACCCTGTGTCCGCAGACGCCGGGTGATTTTTTGAACACCCTATTTGTTAAAAAAAGCCTACATAATCTGCTGTTTTCACCAGCCATCCCAGATCAAGGATCGGTAATTTTTGCCGCTATGTTTAAGAGTACAGTTTTAAGGAATCTCTGAATAAGTCTGAAGCGACATCTTGTCGCCAAAATGCACCGCTTCTGCGTTGCAGATTTTCGCAATAGCGGGCTATTACGTGCGATCTGAGCCTTGAATCGGCACATTTTGATCGACAATCTGTTCGGTCCAGACTTATTCAGAGGTTCCTTAAATAGTAAATTGGACTCCAAACCATAACATCAAGAATTGGCACGCCATGAAAATCAATACTCCAGTCACCGATCGAAATGTTGATGTCCGCAATGATCAAATTATTTTATCGACCACGGACCTCAAGGGCAGTATCACCTATATCAACCAGGATTTTGTTGATATCAGTGGATTTCAGAGTGATGAGCTGATTGGTAAGAATCACAACATCATCCGGCATCCGGACATGCCGCCCGCCGCCTTTGAGGAGCTGTGGACAAAGATCAAAGCGGGTAAACCGTGGATGGGAATTGTCAAGAACCGATGTAAGAACGGGGATCATTACTGGATCGATGCCTTCGTTATGCCGATTCTCAAAGATGGTGCCGTGGTGGAGTATCAGTCGGTGCGCTACCGGGCAAAATCCGATTGGGTGGACCGCGCCAAACCGATCTACAAAGCGCTGCTCGATGGAAAAGCCTTCAAACAGGGTTTGCTCTCCCGCCTCTCTTTGACCAACAAACTGATTGTTGGAAATCTGTTGGCACTGATTCCGGTGCTGTTGACCATGTTGGTGCCGGGCTTGAACGCCTTCAGTCCACTTGGGCTGCTGGTTACTGCATTGCTCTCGATTGCAATCAACTGGTCTTTGCTTGGAGGTTTCAGGAAACTGGTGCAACGAACCCAGGAGGTTGTTGATCAACCGGTTATGCGACATATCTATACCGGATCAGATGATGAGACCGCACAGGTGGAGCTGGCATTGAAGATGTATGAATCGCAGATCAATGCGATTGTCGGGCGGATGACCGATGCCACCCAGAAAATGCATACAGTGGCCGATATCAATGTGCAAACCTCACAACAGACCCGTCAGGGGATGGATACTCAACAGAATGAGCTGACTCAGGTTGCGACCGCCATGACCGAGATGGCTGCCACGGTACAGGAGATCGCCGCGAATGCCTCGGCGGCGGCCGACTCAACCCGTATCGGCCAGAAACAGGCAGGTAGTGGCAAGCAGGTTGTGGAAAAGACGATCAAAGCGATCAATGTCCTGGCGGTAGATATTCAGCATACCTCAGAGGTGATCCAGAAACTCTCCACCCACAGTGAAGAGATCGCCAAGATTCTGGAAGTGATCAAGGGAATTGCGGAACAGACCAATCTGCTTGCCCTGAATGCAGCCATCGAGGCGGCGAGGGCCGGTGAGAACGGTCGTGGATTTGCTGTTGTGGCCGATGAGGTCCGAACCCTGGCGAGTCGCACCACGGAATCTGCCAGAGAGATCGAGGAGATGATTGAGCTGCTGCAGAATGGCAGTAAAGAGGCGGTTGGCGCGATGGACAAAAATCGTGAGAAAGCGGAATCGAGTGTCGATCTGGCTGCCAAGGCGGGGGAGGCCCTGGAAGCGATCTCTGGTGCAATCGATACGATCACCGAGATGAATACACAGATTGAAACCGCCTCGGAAGAGCAGAGCACTGTGGCTGAAGAGATGAATAAAAATGTACTTAACATCAGTCAGGTGGCCGACAGCACTGCGGTTGATGCAAAACAGGTTGATGAAAAGACCCGTGAGACCCTGGGTACCATTGAACAGCTCAGTCATCTGGTGGGGCAGTTCATGCATAAAGGTTGATCTTACTGGTCTGGATTTGCCCTTCTTGGCCCAGTTGCAATCTCAGTCATCGCTTTGGAAACAGATGAAGTAAATCGTCTGGTCTGTGGCTCATACAGCAACTTCTCTGTTACTGTACTGAGAACTGTCGTGATGTAATGAGAATGGACTCAGCTCGGAACTGAGCCGGATTCCATTCTGGCCATCTGGCCATTTCATCGATTCTCCGCAATATTCAGCAAAATATCAGTTTGTTACGCTAGACTCAGATACAGGGTGCTTGCCTATCTGAGTATTCAGAGTCAAAAGCAGCTTGTGTTATAAATCTGACCCAAGATCACGATTGTGAAAATACTATTGGTAGAAGATTCCGTACGTCTGCAGCGTTCACTATCTGCCGGCCTCAAAAGGCATGGATTTTCTGTGGATCAGGCATTTGATGGTGAACAGGCGCTGACATACATAAGACATAATCAATATGACACGATCATACTCGATTTAGTGTTGCCTAAGATCGATGGTTTGAATGTGCTTTCAACCATGCGTAATGAGGGCAAAAACAATCAGGTGCTGATCCTGTCAGCGAATGACCAAACGGAAGATCGGATACGCGGCCTGGATCTTGGTGCGGATGACTATATGGTAAAGCCTTTTTCATTCGATGAACTGGTTTCCCGTCTTCGCGCACTGAACAGGCGACACTCCGGCATAAAGAATCCTGTACTTGATATATCTGGTGTCAAAATAGATACAGTGTCGCGCCTGGTAAGATTCAATGAAAGGGTGGTCAATCTTACGCCGCATGAGTTTAAATTACTCGACTATCTTGCCCACAGGAGAGGGCGGGTATTTTCTCATGATCAACTCATTGATCAGCTATACGATGCCGCCAGCTACGTAACGCGAAATGCGGTTGAAGCCCATATCAGTTCGTTAAGAAAGCGTCTGAAGGCATCCGGTGCGCCAGGGCTTGTGAAAACAAGACGCGGTTTCGGTTATTTGGTTGAATAGATTCCCGTGAAATCGATCCGCAGCAGGCTAAATCTTACAATTATCGGTACCTTGGTGTTGATTTTGACGCTCACCGCGGTATTTCTCTATTTTCGTATCTCACAGCATGTGATCAAGGTTTATGACAGTGCCTTGTATGATAAAGCCAATGCGTTGATTTCCCTGACCGAGCTTGATGAAGAGGGTCTGGAATTCGATTTTTCCGAAGATGGTGTGATGAGTGAGTTCGAACTGGGGGAACATGCACACTACTATCAGCTTTGGGAACTTGGCCGTGATTTATTGATTAAATCCCCGTCGCTTATGGACTCAGATCTGCTATTGACAGGAATTGCCCTGGGAAAACACCATTTTGCTGATCTTACTCTGCCGGACGGCCGTGCAGGCCGTCTGATAGAGATCAATTTTATGCCTCGTGTCGAGATGGATGATGAGGAGGAAATCGTTGTAATTCCAGAGCCAAAACCGATCTCTTTGGTCTATGCCCGAGAGCGAAAAAAACTTGACGATACACTATTCGCTATTGGAGTGACCATTTTCAGTATTGTCGTTATCGTGCTTCTGGCAACTGCACTGCTGGTCTGGCATCTGGTGGGTAGAGGGCTATTGCCACTTTCGACATTGGCCAGGCAGGTGAGTGAAATCGATGAATCGAGCTTGAGTGCGCGACTGCGTCAACCAGGTAATCAAAGTCTTGAGATTACACCAATTGTAGACCAGTTGAATCATCTTCTGCAGAGACTGCAATCTGCCTTTGAGCGGGAGAAGCGCTTTTCATCCAATGTTGCTCATGAGTTACGTACTCCACTTTCTGAACTGAGAAGCCTTTCAGAAGTTGCGCAGATGATGCCGGATGACAGGCAGCAACTCATCAAGTTCTTCAAGGATGTGGGGGATATATCCAACCAGATGGAGAAGGTTGTCATCACAATGCTCGAATTGGCAAGATCGGACGCTGGCCTATTACAGAGTGATCCCGAAGAGATCAAACTGTCAGACATTTGTGACTCAGTTTGGCAGATGGCGATTAATGATTATGGTTTTGGCAAGAAACTGGTGAAACATATTCCTGAGTGTCTGATCATCTCCACAGATCGTGAAAAATTTTCGATGATACTGAGTAATATTTTTGTCAATGCGATCAGCTACAGTCCAGAAGAGGCGGAGATCGAATTGAGCGTGGAAATTCAGAGTGAGAACTTGGTTATCAAGGTCAAGAATAGGGCGACAGACTTGAGGCCAGAGGATATCGTACACATGAAAGATCGTTTCTGGCGTAAGAATAAATCACAAGGTGAAACCAGTCATTCTGGCCTGGGGCTGACATTGGTCTATGCATTGGCCAGAATTCTGAAACTTGATATCAGTCTGGATCTTGATAACCAGAGTATTTTTATGATTACGATCTCTGGAGTACCGCTGGTAGTGGAATAACGGCTCACTGGTAAGTTGCAGCACCTGAGGCATAAACTAAATAACAGTAACTAGTGAAATTTATAGACAAAGTCGATACCGACATAATCAAGATTTTTTTCAGGGTAATCAGCAAATGCTCTGCCAGGCTTGAATTTGGCGTAAGTGAAAAACAGCTCTAGGGTCTCTTCATGCTCTACGCTAAGGATAAGATCCAGCTCGGTACCCAGATTTCGACTGTTTCCGGAAGGCTCCACTTCAATACTGGCATTGCGTATCTCATCGGACAACACCTCCTGCCTGTAGTCAAAGCGCATCAATTCTACTGACATATCCTCAGCAAACCGCCATTGTAGGCCGATCATGTCGACTTTAAGGTTGGATAATTCCGGCTGAAACAGTTCACCATAGGATTCAGAGTCACCTTGCAGTCCTGTCTGGCGGTATGATCTGTTATCCCGGTCATCCAGATTTGCATCACCAGACCCTCTGGCGCCGGCGATTATCAAAGATAACTGGTCATATAGGTAGGGCGTCCAGCGCAGCAAGTAGCCGCTGGCAGATGCATCAACATCCTCATGCATCTTTTCGCTGACTTCGACAACATCTGCAGAGAGTTCCTCTAACTCATAGAGTGTCGATCTGCCCTGTATCTCAGAGTAGTGCAGTTCCAAATCAATCTCTCCAATCAACTGAAGTTCGATATCTGCAACATAACTGAGTCCCTTCCAGGTCAGGTCTGCATCCTCTTCATCGATTCTTGAATACTCCTCAGTGTCGCCGATGTGATATGCCGAAGAGTTATCACTCTGTTTGAGGTAATAAAAGTTCAGAATCTGTCCATCCAAGATTTCCCAACTCATACTCAGCACAAGCCGTTGAATCTCATCCATTTCAGGATCGATAAAATCTTCATCTGTGGACTCCACCGCCTGCTGTTCAGCTATGGCAACAAATGCCTCGAGGTCTTCATACCACATCTGGAGACTGATGATATCCAGTTCGTCATCCCACCAGGACCACCAGTGGCTGATACTCTCATATTCAACACGACCAAGTTTTAATTCAGAATCAATGACATCACCGAACAAGTAGGCAATGCCGAGCTCTCTGAACTCCAACCCTGAGTGGTTGGTTTTAATGTCTGCGCTTTTTATGATTTCGCTTTCATCCATCAACGCGCCAGTGAAAAATAGACTGAGCTGATCATCATGGCGGTATTCCAAGTCGAACTCGATTTCCCTATCCTGCTCTACAAGTTTATTGTTCAGGTTGTCTGCGCCGAGACTTAATCCATCTAATACGTTGAATTCAATGCCAATTTCAATGTCACTGTAAAGCTGGCCACCATTTTCGGCCGACGCTGATGATAGATGAAAAAGGCAGGTAAAAATCGTGTACGGAAGTAGTCGCCGCAATGCTCATTCCTCAGGTTATCTTCAGATAGATGAATTAAACTCTCCAGGAACTATGTGGCTGGCAGGCCTGTGTCTCTAGCTGGTATTGGATCGCCAGCTATTTGATTATTATTGTATGAGGGTGTTATTCGTATAGATAGAGCATAACAAAAACAATCTTTTATAAAAACAAAAAATGCTGCTGATCAACACATTGATCAGCGGTTTGGGCAGCTATTGCTCTCTCTGTTTGACCAGGCATGCTTGGTTACCGGGTCAATACCTTTTCAATCATCGATATCGACCTTGAGTATCGTACCGTCGAGCTCAATGATGGCTTCAAGTCTTTTGCCATCGTGTACAAAGTCGACTTCATAGATCCTCTTTCCCTTATAGGTCTCTTTTTCAACTTCAGTAATTCTCGCACCAGGATAGGCTGCCTCGACGATCTTTCTTACATCGCTTTTACTGATTGCCAAAGCGTGGCTGGTAAAAAATACAAGTCCAATGAAAAGCAGGGGGGTAATTTTCATATACGGCTTCCTAACAAAAGGTTTTGACAGTATCGACACGAAAGATAATTAAATTCAGTCAAATTTCAGTTTTCCATCAGCCTAACTTCAGACCGAGAGTAGAAAATATCTTATGCATGGAGCATGAAAATATCAATTAACAACAGAGGAGAATATCAGATGAAGCAAGTAACACTACCCCTATATCTTGTTACTGCAGGCATTATTCTAGCGTCAACTCACACTATTGCCGGTGATGATGTACCATTTGATGAAGCAGAGCTTTTTTTCGAGTTAAACGACACCGACGGTGATTTGGGTATTCACGGCAAGGTTGACGGTGATGAGTGGAAACGCCTTCAAATTGAGGATCCATACGATCGTCGCATGATGTCGGTACGGGCTAATGGACGCCTCAAACGACAGGGAATCACAGAGCTCTTTTTCGAGAGTGCTGAACCGACATTTGATGAGTTGGACCCTACGGATTTCTTTAAAAGATTCCCGGAAGGTATCTATGAGATAGAGGGTATCACTCTGGATGGGGAGGAACGAGAAAACGAGGTCTTTCTGTCTCATGTCATTCCCGCTGCACCTAATAATGTAACCATCAATGGAGTGCCCGCGGCTGAGGATTGTGACGCAGATCTGTTACCTGTTGTGACTGCGCCTGTAACCCTGGCCTGGGCTCCTGTAGTTGATTCACATGCCTGGCTGGGAAAGGGTGGTAATGTTGAGGTGCGTTACTACGAGGTTGTTATCGAGATCGATGATACCGACTACAAATCAACCAGTATCATTCCAGGTGATCTGACACAGTGGACCGTATCCGATATGAATTTCTTCACACTGTCAGAGGAGGGTGAATATAAGTTTGAGATTCTTGTCAGGGCGGAGAGTGGGAATAAATCCGCTGTTGAAAGCTGCTTTATTGTTGAATAGTTATTATTAATCCGAACCCCTCCCGTCAGGGAGGGTGTTACTAGGTGAGCCAAACCACAATGAATGTAACTCAAACTCTGTTGCTGATATTGTTTTCACTTGGTGCTGCTTCTTGGTTGTACAATTCTCAGGATAACAAAGTCGAAGTTGGATCTGATCAGACTACAGAACAAGATATTATTTTGACCACTGTAGAGAAAACTGTTTTATCAGAAATAACTCATTTGCAAACTGGTTCCACTACTAAAGCATCTGACTCATCGACTATCATCAGCCGGTATCCTACAGAAAAAATGGTTGGCGTTGATTATGAATCGATAGAGATACTGGAAGAAGAAAAGAGACCTGATGATCATACGATTGATGAGTTAAAATACTTATTAAGCCATAGTGATCCAATCCGGCGTCTCGCTTCAGTTTATGCAATTGGCGAATATAAGATTCATGATGCCATCACAGATCTTATGCAAGCCCTATATGATCCTGACCCGCGCATCAGAGTGGCCGCTGTTGAGTCACTCGCGATGCTGGGTCACGATACTGAGATTGGCTATCTCGAGCCTGCACTCTATGATTCTGACAATCAGGTGAGAATAACGGCTGTATGGGCCATCGCAGATGTTGAAAATGAACAAGGTATTTATCTGTTGGCACCACTGTTGTCTGACAGCAGTGCGGAGATTCGAATTAACGTCGTGGCAGCACTGGGTGAAATTGGTAACACAGCATCAATACACTACCTTGAGAACCAGCTGAATGATACTGATGAAAGGGTACGTTGGAGTGCGGCTGAGATTTTGAAAGAAATGGCAGCCGACTATTGAAGGCGTCTACAGAAAAACACACGACTGGCCTGATGTTGTATCGGTGAGACAGGCTGAATTCACCTTGGAAATAGTTGGTGGGCACAACAGGGATCGAACCTGTGACCTCTGCAATGTGACTGCAGCGCTCTCCCAGCTGAGCTATGCGCCCGAAGTGGAAACGCATTCTAGATCTACAGCCACTTTACGTCAATTGTCCAAAAATTATACAAAATCAGCATTCTCCACTGATTAAGCTTACGATTCACTCCTGGTCTGTTAGAATTTCCGATTTGCTGCAACTGGATGAATTCACCGGATCATGACTGTTCGTACTCGATTTGCCCCCAGCCCAACCGGCTATCTTCATGTGGGCGGTGCCCGCACCGCACTGTTTTCCTGGCTCTATGCGCGTAAGCATGGGGGGAAATTCGTCCTGCGTATCGAGGACACGGACCTTGAGCGTTCCACCGCTGAGTCGGTGAATGCCATTCTGGAAGGGATGACCTGGCTGGGGCTGGAGTATGACGAAGGCCCTTTTTATCAGACCAAACGGTTCGATCGCTATCATGAGGTGATTGAAGAGCTGCTGTCGAAGGGGCTGGCCTATCGCTGTAACTGCAGCCGTGAGCGGCTTGATGACCTGCGGGAAGCGGCGATGAATCGTAAAGAGAAGCCCAGATACGATGGCCATTGCCGCAACCATGATGTCAGTCCCGATGAGCCCCACGTAATCCGCTTTCGCAATCCGGATAGTGGTGTGGTGCTGGTCGATGACCTGATCCGCGGTCGGGTCAGTTTCAACAATGAGGAGCTGGACGATCTCATCATCCGTCGTACCGACGGTTCCCCTACCTACAATCTGACGGTGGTGGTGGATGATCTCGATATGCAGATCAGCCATGTGATCCGCGGTGACGACCACCTGAACAATACCCCCAGACAGATCAATATCCTCAAGGCGCTCAACGCTGAGCCTCCGAAATATGGGCATGTACCGATGATATTGGGGGATGATGGCGCACGGCTCTCGAAACGTCATGGCGCGGTCAGCGTGATGCAGTATCGGGAGGATGGCTACCTGCCTGAGGCACTGCTCAACTATCTGGTGCGCCTTGGGTGGTCCCATGGGGATCAGGAGATCTTTTCCATCGATGAGATGATAGAGTTGTTTGATATCGATGGGGTCAACAAGGCGGCATCCAGTTTCAATACCGATAAGTTGCTGTGGTTGAATCAGCACTACATCAAGCAGGATGATGCGAAGCGCATCGCCCATCTGCTGAGTCCCCATATGGGGGATCTGGGCATCGATCCCGCTCAGGGTCCTGACCTGACAAAGGTCGCAGAGGCGCACCAGGAGCGGGCACGGACCCTGGTAGAGATGGCGGAAATGAGTGCCTTCTGCTATCAGGATTACGATGAGTTCGAAGAGAAGGCCGCCAAGAAACATCTGAGAGGTGTGGCCAGAGAGCCTCTGCAACGGATGCGCGATGCCCTGTCCGAATTGGAAGATTGGCAGGAAGAGGCCCTGCATGGGATCGTGGAGCAGGTCTCAGAGGCGCTGGAACTGAAGATGGGGAAGGTTGCCCAGCCACTCAGGGTGGCGGTGGTAGGCCGGGCAGCATCGCCAGGCATCGACACAACCCTCTACCTGGTTGGCCAAGAGGCCTGTCTGAGACGCATCGATAAAGCTCTCGACTATATTACCCAGCGTGAAGCGGCTGCAGGCTAGGCAAAGGCGCCACCAAAGCTGAATTTTGAAGAGAAAACACTTTCAAGAAGCCAGAGTAATGAGCGAATTGGATCAGAGCGACAACACACCGACGAACTTCATTCGACAGATCATCGACCAGGATATCGAGCAGGGCAAGCACGATGGTCGGGTACACACCCGTTTTCCACCGGAGCCCAACGGTTATCTGCACATCGGTCATGCCAAGTCGATTGTGCTTAATTTCGGCATTGCCAGGGATTACGAGGGGCTTTGCAATCTGCGCTTCGATGATACCAATCCGCACAAGGAGAATATGGAGTTTGTCGAAAGCATTCAGCAGGATGTCCGCTGGCTGGGATACGACTGGCAGGAGCGTCTCTTCTATGCCTCAGACTATTTTCAACAACTCTACGATTTCGCGGTGGAGCTGATCAAAGCTGGCAAGGCCTATGTCTGTGATCTGGACGGGGAGCAGATGCGTGCCTACCGGGGAACACTGAAGGAACCAGGCCAGGAGAGTCCCTATCGCAGTCGCTCCGTGGAGGAGAACCTGGATCTGTTTGCGCGTATGAAAGCCGGTGATTTTGCTGATGGAGAGCGGGTGCTCCGGGCCAAGATCGACATGGCTTCGCCGAATATGAATATGCGGGATCCGACCCTTTACCGGATCCGCCACGGGGTGATTCATCACCAGACAGGCGAAGCCTGGTGTATCTATCCCATGTATGACTACACCCATCCGGTTTCAGATGCCCTCGAGGGGATTACCCACTCCCTTTGTACCCTGGAGTTTGAGGATCATCGTCCCCTTTATGACTGGGTCCTGGATAACATCACCATCCCATCTCATCCCCAGCAGATCGAGTTCTCACGACTCAATCTTGAATACACGGTATTGAGTAAGCGTAAGCTGACTCAGCTGGTGGACGAGGGCTTTGTGGAGGGCTGGGATGACCCACGCATGCCGACAATCGCCGGGATGAAGCGCCGGGGGTACAGCGCGGCCTCGATCCGCGAGTTCTGTCGACGCATTGGCATCACCAAATCCGACGGTCTGGTCGAGATTGGCATGCTGGAGACCTGCATCCGTGAGGATCTGGATGCCCGAGCGCCCAGGCGTATGGCCGTGATGCATCCACTGAAACTGGTGATCGAGAACTATCCGGACGATCAGCAGGAGATGCTGGAAGCCGCCAACCATCCCAAGGATGAGTCGATGGGGGTTCGTCAGATCCCCTTCAGTCGGGAGATCATCATCGATCAGGCCGATTTCCGTGAACAGGCGAACAAGAAGTTCAAGCGTCTGGTAACCGGCGGCGAGGTGCGATTGAGAAATGCCTATGTGATCAAATGCGAAGAGGTGGTGAAAAACAATCAGGGTGACATTGTTGAGATTCGCTGTAGCTATGACCCTGATACTCTTGGGAAAAATCCCGAAGGGCGTAAGGTTCGCGGGGTTATACACTGGGTCTCTGCCAAACATGGCGTGAAGGGTGAGGTTCGACTCTATGACCGACTCTTCAAGCAGGCGAATGCCGATAAGGTTGAAGAGGGTGGTCGCTTTACCGATAACCTGAATCCCGATTCATTGCGCACCCTGACAGAGTGCTATTTCGAGCCTGCACTGGTCGATGCAGAGGTCGAACAGGCCTATCAGTTTGAGCGGGAAGGCTATTTCATACTCGACAGTGTTGAAGCGGGTCGCCAGCCGATGGTCTTCAATCGGGTGATCACCCTGCGGGATTCCTGGGCAAAAATTGAAAAAGGCGGCGGTAAATAATCGCCTGACCAGATTGCTCACAGTTATGGTTTCAGGCAGGTTCTGAGCGAGATAGGGTTGGTAGAGAGATTTTGCCCCGTACTAAGGTTGATCACAGCTTGAGAAGCGGCAGAAACCCTTGTCGGTTGATTGACAGGGATTTGCATTGAAATATCCGCTGAAGATGTGAAAAAAATCAGTGGACAAGCGGGAGATAATCCCCTAATATGCCCGGCTTTCCGGGGCCATAGCTCAGCTGGGAGAGCGCAACACTGGCAGTGTTGAGGTCGGCGGTTCGATCCCGCCTGGCTCCACCAAATTTGATTAAGATTGGCCCGGATTCATTCCGGGCTATCTTTTTCAGGGTTATGCTGGCCTCCCAAGGTCATCTCTCGATTGCCCGACGGGGTAGCGGTATGCTCTGGATCGACATTCTGATTATCGCCATCATTGCACTCTCGGCTATCATCAGCCTAATCAGAGGTTTTGTGCAGGAGGCGTTGTCTCTCGCCACCTGGATCGCCGCATTCACAATCGCCTGGCTATTCTTTCGTCCTCTCGCCGTGGAACTGACTCCCTGGATCGATGTGCCCTCGATACGGCTTGGTGTGGCTTTTGGGCTTATTCTGATCGGTATTCTGATCCTCGGTGCGATTATCAACCACTTCATGAAGGTGCTGGTCGCCTCAACCGGGTTGAGTGGCACAGATCGGATGATCGGTATTTTTTTCGGAGTGGCCCGTGGTGCGGTCATGGTGGCAATTCTGGTCCTGTTGGCCGGTCTGACACCGTTTCCGAATGATCCATGGTGGAGTGAATCCCGCCTGATTCCCTATTTTCAGGATATGGCGCTCTGGTTGAAAGGCTTTCTGCCCAGCGACATTGCTGATAACTTCCACTATTGAGTGACAGGGATTGGTCGAAATGAATAGTTTGGGAATTTGCGCAGGCCAAGGACTCAATAAACTGTCCCGGCCATCGCTGGCTCCCATGCAGACCCTGGAGAACTGAATATGTGCGGTATCGTGGGTATTGTCGGTAAGACACCGGTCAATCAATCCCTTTATGATGCATTATTGGTGCTACAACATAGAGGTCAGGATGCTGCAGGTATCGTGACCTGCCATAAGGGCAAGCTCTATTTGCGCAAGGCAAACGGATTGGCCCGTGATGTGTTTCATACCCGTCATATGCTGCGGCTGAAAGGCAATATGGGACTTGGGCATGCCCGATACCCCACCGCCGGATGTGCCTCCTCAGCAGAAGCTCAGCCCTTCTACGTCAATTCACCCTATGGGATTACCCTGGCACACAACGGCAATCTCACCAATGCCAAGGAGTTGACAAGGGATCTGTTCGTCGAGGATCTGCGTCATATCAATACCTCGTCAGATTCCGAGATCCTGCTCAACATCTTCGCTCATGAACTGCAGATGCAGAATAAACTGCGGATTGCGCCTGAAGACATTTTCAAAGCGGTTGCCGGAGTGCATCGCCGCTGTCGGGGTGGATATGCAGCGGTTGCGATGATTCCCGGTGTCGGCTTGATCGGCTTTCGCGATCCCTACGCAATACGTCCGATTGTCTATGGCAAGCGGGAAACGGATCAGGGTACGGAGTACATGATCGCTTCTGAAAGTGTTGCCCTGGATGCCTTGGGTTTCGAACGGGTACGGGATCTGGAACCGGGCGAAGCGATCTTCATCAGCAAGGGGGGGCAGTTCTACGCCCAGCAGTGCGCTGCCAATACGGTGAAATCCCCCTGCATCTTTGAGTTCGTCTACTTTGCCCGTCCCGATTCCATAATCGACAATGTGTTTGTACACAAAGCCCGTTCCAGAATGGGCAAAAAACTGGCCAAGAAAATACTCAGGGAGTGGCCGGATCACGATGTGGATGTGGTGATACCAATTCCGGATACCAGCCGAACGGCCGCATTGACCCTGGCCAATGAGTTGAAGGTGCGCTATACGGAGGGTTTCATCAAAAACCGCTATATCGGCCGTACCTTTATCATGCCTGGGCAGACTGTGCGTAAAAAGTCGGTCAGACAGAAACTTAATGCCATCGATCTGGAATTCAAAGGCAAGAATGTTCTGCTGGTGGATGATTCCGTGGTGCGTGGCACCACATCTCAACAGATTGTGCAGATGGCAAGGGACGCCGGGGCCAAAAAGGTCTATTTTGCCTCTGCCGCACCACCGGTGATCTACCCCAATGTGTATGGCATCGATATGCCCTCTGCAAGTGAACTGGTAGCACACAACCGTACCATTGAGGAGGTGGAGGGGCTCATTGGGGCTGATCGCATGATCTATCAGGATCTACAGGATCTGATCGATGCGGTGATGAAGAAAGGCAAAACCGATATCGATCGATTTGATACGTCGGTATTCAATGGTGACTATGTCACCGGGGATGTGAGTGACACCTATCTGGAGCAGCTGGAACTGTTGCGTAACGATGGGGCCAAATCCCAGAGTGAGATGGCGGACAAAAGTGTCATCGATCTTCACAACGATAGCTGAGTAGTGATCAAAGTATCTGTGCCCCCCAGCAGGGCGTATTGGATTCGTGTGGACAGGCCCTAGCCGGTACCCGCGTTCCGTTGCGCGCTATTACTCAACCTGGGTTCACAGCCATGGAGTCGGTCGAAATAGCGTGCCCGGTAGATCAGTCGGGGAGTCTCCCCATCCTCGAAACCGCTTCTGGTATGTAGCACGTTATTACAGATCAATCCCTGACCCGCCATCAGTTTTCCCCTGAAGTGCCACTCCGACGGAGTGTGCAGGATCGATTTCAGGAAACTGACCGCTTCACTCAAACAGGCATCCTCACGCCAGGCGATACTGCGACTTCGATCCGTATAACGCATGTGCAGATGACCATCGGGATAGATGGCGAAGACAGGGCCGCTTCGGGCTGGCCTGATCTCTTCGCCATCAACCACATTGGCTGGTATCGTCATCGCCTGCGGATGCATCAATGCCCGGATGTAGTCCGGGTTTTCATCCATGATACGAATGAACACGATCTCATGGTCCAGCAGGTCGTTCTCTCCACCCGTTGCGGCAGGATTTACACAATGCAGCAGCAGTCCGTGGATCTGGTGTTGCAGATCGTTGTAGTAGCCATCAGTGTGCCAGGCGATGGGGCGATCGGAATAAGGGATATAGCCTCTATGCAGGGCATCAGACTGCACTGTCAATGAGGTGATGGCGTCATTGTCGGCACACATATTGTGATCCAATCGCTGCAGGCCGAATCGACTCCCCAGCTGCCGAATGATCTGTTTGTCTGCATCATGACCGGAAAGCCCTGCCCAGATTGCCATGTTCGACTTGCGGCAAAGCTGCTGGATTCTGTCATGCTCCGCCTGTGTGAGGTTGCGGGGGTCACCGATCTCCACGATCAGCGCTTCCAGCGAGCTCGGGTAGTGCCTCAGTTTTGCATCCCGCCAGGCTGCATAGCTATCTGAATTATCAGGATTAAAGGGTGATAATGCTTGGCTTGGCATGGTCTGGATTTTCGCACATTCAATGAAGTACTGATATGATACTGCGGTTAGCCCAGGCCTGCTAACATTAATCCCATTGGCCTGTTTAAGGAAAAGATCAATTTTTTACTGATGAGGCTCTTTGCCATGTATGCCGTATCCAGACGCCCATTGATGCCAAAAGCTTTGACACTGCCGTTGAAGATTTTGCCAGTTAAAGCCCATGGTTTGATATTGAGTGCCTTACTCAATCGGGTATTCCGCATACAGCTGGCTGAGGGCGAGCTCGATTTTCTCGAAGCAAGGGTGGTACAGATCAAGGTCAGTGATGCAGCGTTGCGTTACGCCTTGACCATGCAGAATGGCAGACTCACAGAAGCAGGAGGCCAGCCGGCCGACTTGACGATTTCCGGTTCTGTTTACGATTACCTGTTGTTGATCGCAGGCAGGGAAGATCCCGATACACTGTTTTTTCAACGTCACCTGGTGATGGATGGGGATACCGGCTTGGGGGTTCATCTCAAGAATATGCTGGCGGCTGTTGAGCCTGAAGAGCTGCCCATACCCCGGGAATTCAGAGCGATGGTGGAGCGGGGGTTGCAGCTCTACGAGCGGGTGCTTTGAAACGACGGCAACCTGCCTGAAGGGCGGGTTCTTAACTTTCCGCGTTCGGATTACTGGCCCTAGTCCAGTTCAGGCAGTAATTGCACTTGGACCGGAACCTTCAGTAGGCGCTCTATCCTTTTCTGAGTCTGCTCGGGAGGGGCGCTGCACCAGTACGCTTCACGGCCGGGCTTAGCTTCCTCAGTCAACAGATCGTGTGCGGACAACTGCCGTTGGAGTTGTTTGGCAACAGCAGGTCCGGTATCGATGATGGATATGCCGGCTCCGGCTTCATCGGCAATCATCTGTTTCACGAAAGGGTAGTGAGTGCAGCCCAGCACCAGGGTATCGACACCACGCTCAAGAATCGGTTGCAACTGTTGAGAGACAATCTGCCGTGTTGTCTGGTGATCGTGTCCATTCCGTTCAATGGCTTCTACCCAGCCATGACAGGGACAGATGATGATTTCAGATCCATCGGAATGTTGCTGAAGCAGGGCTTTAAACTTATGACTGTTAAGCGTGCCATGGGTGGCCAATACGCCAACCATGCCACTTTTACTCAGTGATATAGCCGGTTTCACACCTGGTTCCATGCCGATAATCGGTAACCTGTACGTCTCTCGAAGATCCTTGACGGCTGCCGCTGTTGCGGTATTGCAGGCGATAACAACCGCTTTTACATTTTGTGAAATCAAGAATTGTGTGATTACCCGGCTTCTATGAAGAATGTAATCCTTGTCTTTCTCACCATAGGGCAGGTGAGCCCGGTCTGAGACATAGACCAGATTCTCATTCGGCAGAAGCGAGCGGACATGTTCCAGTACGGATAAACCGCCGATGCCTGAATCGAAAATCCCAATCGCTGCATCAGACGGCATCACCAACCTCGTATTTCATTAGCCTTTCAATCTCATGCTCCAACTGTATATAACTGGCAAGGAGTTGATCGGTATTCTCCTGTTTACAGATCTTTTCAAACTCTTTAACTCTATAGTCGAGTGCCGGTACGCCACAAGAAGAGGTGGAACCATGGATTTTGTGGGCAAGTTCTTTGAGGTTGTTCCAGTCAGATTGATCGATGAGTTTTTTGATGGTTAAAAGTTGCTGAGGCAGTTCCAGGCAGAGTTGCTTGAACATTTCATCGGCAAGTCTTTGGTCACCACCGGTTATTGCCAGCAGTTTATCCATATCCCTGACCGGAAGTTCACTGAACGACATAACAGACTCGGATGTTTGCTGCTGAGATACGATCATTGAGTCGCTGGAATCCTGTGAAAATATCGTATTGATCACAGACCACATTTGGGGTTCATCAATCGGTTTCAGCAGATATCCATCCATGCCGGACTCAGCTATCTGGTTTCGAGTCGCAGGTACAGCGTCTGCGGTCAATGCAATAATCGGGGTGTGGCTCGAATCCTGCTCATTTCGCCGAATGATCTCAGCCGCCTCAGTACCTTTCATCTTCGGCATATGAATATCCATCAATATCAAATCGTAGCGGTTGTTTTGTGTTTTCGATATGGCACTTAAACCATCATAGGCCTCTGTAACGATTGCGCCTTTGCCTCTCATTAACGTACTGATCAGTTTGAGGTTGATGTCGTTATCATCGACTACAAGAATATTATAGTTTTCCAGGCTAGGTTGAGTGGTGTCTGCACTCTGTTTAGTGAGAAAGTCCGGTTGCCGCGCTTTGGTGGCAAAAATGGTCCTCAGGCTCTCTTCAAGTTTACTGGTGCTGAATGGTTTTGATAGATAGGTGTCATTACTCAATGACTGAAACTGTTCAATAACGGTTCTTTCCGAAGCACTGAGAAAGGTCAGTATTGGTATCTTACAGTGGGATTTCAGGCGTTGAATTTCAAATTCCGCAATACCTGAGGTGATTTCCGTATGTGAAAAGCCAAGTACAATCAGTTGAATGTCAGCTGTGCAGTCTATGGGAAACTGCCCGTCGATCACCTCTATCTGATAGGACTCCAAGGTATGTTTGAGAGCCAGATAGGAGAGTCTATGGTTGTCGATCAAAAAGGCACGTTTATGAAAGCCAAATGCTTGTTCATTGTTTAGGCTGCTGCTGGGTTTTGGCAAAGGAATTGAGACGATGAAATTAGAGCCTTTGCCAAGGCTGCTGAACAGTTCAATGTCACCATTCATCGATTGAGCCAGTTTTTTACAAATACTCAGTCCAAGGCCTGTGCCGCCATACATTCGACTGGTGGATGAGTCAGCCTGTTGAAATGATTCGAACAGCATGTTTTGTGCTTTATTGTCGATTCCTATTCCAGTATCGGTAATGGAAAACTTCAAAATACATCGACTGTTGGTTTCAGCGTCTATCATTACGCGGATAACAACTTCACCTTGATGTGTGAATTTAATTGCATTACTGATCAGGTTGACCAGGATTTGACGTATTCTTGGCTCGTCTCCGATCAGAATTTTCGGTACATCTGAATAGACCAACAATACCAGTTCGAGTCCTTTGTCATGAGCCGATGGTGAAAGCAGAACGGTAGGATCCTCAAAGCACTCTCTTACATTGAAGGGAGCGGTTTCCGGTTCAAGCTTGCCATATTCCAGTTTTGAGTAGTCGAGGATTTCATTGATGATGTCAAGCAGGTTAATCGCGGATTTGGATATTGTGCTGACCAGATCGCGCTGCTGTTGAGATAAGTCGGTCTTCAGCAATAGATTGGTAAAACCCAGTACGCCATTCATCGGTGTGCGGATTTCATGGCTCATGTTAGCCAGAAATTCAGATTTTGCCTTGCTCGCGGAGAGCGCGCGTTTCTTTGCCAGATCCAGTTCCACATTCTGTATTTCAATCGCTTCCATGGTCTCAGTAAGCTCTGCGGTGGCCTGGTTGATCTGTTGCTGCATGGTTTCGTGAGAATGCAGAATCCGGCTTGTCATCGCATTGAAGCCTTCCTCAAGGCTGCGGATTTCACCTTTTGATATCTCAGGTACACGTGCAGACAGGTCGCCGTCACGCATACGTGAAACGGCCTGGGTCAAACGGGCAATTGGATTAATTACCGAGCGACTGAGTGCAAGTGAGAAGAAAGCGGTAATAACCAGGCCCACTACCAGCATGATAATGGTATTTCTTATGATGCTGGTTTTGTTTTGGTTAAGCCTGGTTTTACTTAAGGTAAGGATAACATTACCCATACTCTTGGTGGTTTCAGTGCTGTTCTCCTGCAGTTGGTCCGGGTAATCGGTGATTTCAATATTTTCAATGATATAGATTGCTGGCGCGCTGAACTGGGTTAAGTTGCTGCTCTTTTCAATCACCTTCTTGTTCATGTGGGAGAGCAGTGCACCTGAGGCGTCGAAAACCTTGATACTGTGAACATCATCCTGGAGAAATACCGGTCTCAGGCTCATCTCAAGAATGGTTTTATCTCGGGTAAATATGCCATATACACTGATAGCCGCAGATTGATTGGCGATCGATTCACCGCGCTCGTTGAAGAGTTCGTTTAACTGCTCCAGCTGTGTGCTGATCAGGTAGATCGTCAACATCAGCGCCAAAATAAAGGCCGGCAATAGGCCAATCATCAAAGCCTGAAATTTCAGTGATCTGAGTTTAGTCAAAATCATGTTCTATATAATCCATCATTCGTGATTTCAGTTTTGATTCAGACTTGATAGGAAAGCCTAAGGAGCGGGCAACATCGGTGTTGAAAAGTACTGAAAAATACTTGCCCATCTGTTGTTCCTTCGGAATTGTCTGCAAACTGAACTCAGCAACGATATTATCCCTCACCTGATAAGCGAGATCCTCAGGTGATGAGTAGACTGAAGCCAACGCGCCTGCTTTGACATAAGCAGAAGAGAATCCTATCAACGGAATTCTCTGTCTGTAGGTCGAAAGCAAAATATTCGAAACCGTAGACCTGTTGTGGATTTTTGTATCAGGTGTCGCAAGAAAGATATCGATTTTTTCGAGTATACTGTTTAGTGCTGTTCCCACATACTCGCTGGATGAGACCTTTTCGGTTTGTAAATTGAGATCTAATTTCATTGCGGCATGTTGTAGTGATTCCACAGTGCCAAGGTCTTTACTGTCGACTACAACGCCAATTTCCTTAAATCGACTGGATAATGTCTTGATTAAAGCCAGGCTATGGCTAAGAGGCTGATCAATGTAGATGAAATGTTGGTTTGAATTGGCTCCGAGACTCTCCTCTATCAAAACGTTGTTTTTGGGAATCAGAGCAGAGATGATGGTTATATTGTTAGAGCTTTTTCCTAAGGCTAATGCGGCATGTGTTCCCAGTGTCACAATAACGCGGTAATTCCTATGAGATTGATGGTCATAGTTTGAGATGTGAACGATGTCGTAATTACTGTTCTGGCATTCGAGCTTTTGATTTCGACAATATTTGATCGTCGAGTTCGTGATTGTCGTGGCAACATCTAGATAGACATCCTTGTTGTCACTGAGCAATATTAAAATATTATTTCCCTCATCCTGCGGAATTACTGGCGCAGGTATAAATGAAAATAAAAATAGTAGAGAACCAACAAGTAGAGAGTGTTGTGTTGGTATTCTCTTAAAATTGTGATTGGCAAAAATACTCAGGGCATAGCGATAGAGACCGCTGTTGCAGCTCGATTGAGAAAAAATTTTCCCTGAATTTCTCATAAAAAACTAGCTGATACTAGTAGTTTAATTTAGCCTGAACGTATGCCCGTCTTTCCCAGATGTTGTACTCTTCATGCCTATCGCTGTTGTAAAAATCGATATTTTTCCCATGAATATTCTGCAGAATCAGGGCAACATCCAGTTTGCTTTGTTGTAATTTTAGTCGCTTGTTGAATTTTACGTCCAGGCGACTGTAATTTGGCACCGAATCTCCCTCTCCAGGCCACTGCATCTCGTCTGTGAAATAGTAGCCCAGGCTCATGGTAACCCCGTCATCGAAGGCGTGACTAGCCAATAGACTGAATGTACGCTGGGGTATTTTTACGTCAGCATTCTCCCGATAGCTGTAGACACCGTCTTTAAGACGCTTAATCTCATTACCGCTTACGTTGAGATAACTGAATCCAAGAAACACCAAATCTCTGTTAGTCGGTCTGAAATCCATTTCAAATTCGATGCCATTAACCTCAACTTTTCCGAAGTTTGTGTAGGTAAACGCACCTCTTTGATAAAAGCTGTTAAATTGATTGAGTATAGCTAAGTCAATTGGGTCCGTGATACCCCTGTCCGGGTCGGGTATGTCAAAATTGACGTACTGGTCGATAATGTCGCTATATTCCTCGTGCAACAGGCAAATATCAAAATTTAAACCGTAGTCTGTGAAATGTCCGAAGTAGCCTACCTCTATACGATCAATTTTTTGCGGGTCAAGATCTTCAGTACTGATTATCCAGGTGTTCAGGGGATCCTCATCGGATGCATGATAGAGCGAGAGATTGACATTGTCCTCAAACAAGGTTGGCATCCGGTAAGCCCTGGAGCCACTGATTCTCAGAGTGTTTTCTGGTGTTAAGTGATAATTGATACCCAATCTTGGCGAAAGGACTCTACGCTTGCCTTCAAACTTTTCCAGCATAGTTCCGGCATTGACTACGATGTCATCAGCGGCATACCACTCACTATTAATAAACAGTCTGTATAGATCCCTTGAAACAGTCTCATCGTTTTGAAACAGCCAACGGCTCTTGCCGCTGTCATGACGTGCCCCGACACCCCAGGCAATCCGCAAATCATCAAATGGTTCGAGGGTGTGTTCAACCTCTAAATCGTAACGATGAGATTCAAGCCCAATCCAGGAGAAGATTAGTGGTGAGTCAGTCAAGTTTAACGCTTGCAACAGTGAATCAAAATCGTAAAGTCCGTTAGAGATGAAGGCGGCAAATACATCAGGTCTCAGCTCCTCATCGAATTCCTGAAACTCGTCAATCGATATGATCTGCTCTGAAATTGTAGGCGTGTAATTAACATCATCTACTTCGTAGTAGTTGTGGTAGAACTGAACGCTGAGCTTGTTGCTTTCAGAGACAATATGATCCCAAGTCAGTTGTTGGTAGTTGTATTTTGTTTCCAATATTCTGTTTTCCTGGAGCGGATTGGAAAACTTCTCATCATAATCACCATTCACGGCGGCAACTTCAGCATTTAGGCTGTTGTGTTCGTTGAAATGGTAATCACCGGCAAGCTTCAGCCATTTTGTTCGACCGGCATCTTCTCGATTATCAAAACCTTCATCCTCTTTGTAACTGGCAGAGAGGCTGTAATCCAGTTTGCCTTCTGTGGCGGAGTGCTTTGCATCGATATATCGGGTCTTACCATATCCAATGGTAGATGAGATCATGGTACCCAACATGTCTCTGTTTCGATCAGTAACAATATTGATTACACCAGCATAGGAATTGGATCCGTAAGCTGCAGCATTGGGTCCTCGAATCACTTCAATTCTCAATATCTCATCAAGACTTAATGGGATCTCTGACCAGGGTATACCGCCATAAACAGGGTCATAGATTGAGCGACCATTGATCAGTACCTGCATGTCTCTGGCGTATTCATCTGCATGTCCATGGTAGGTAACAGTCGCCCTTGAGCCTGCGTAGAACCCAACTGTGAAGCCGGGGACTAATCTCAACAGGTCAGGGATATTCAGTGCCGTGCTGGCTTGGATCATTTTCCTATCGATCACCGTCATCGCTGTTGGCGTATCGGACTGTGACTGACTCAGCCGGGTTGCCGAGAGGACCACGGGTAGCTCATCATAGAAGTAATCTTCTGAGAAATTATCGAGATGATTGTCTCCATAGAGGCTAGAGGATGAAAGAATGGCACCTGTATAGAAAAGAGACAGGAGGAGAGGTTTGTGATGTTCTCGATTATGCATACGAAGACCTTGTATGGACTGATTCATATATTTCATCCATGAGTGACGACTCGCTCCGGTTGATCAACGCCAGTATAGAATGTCATTGATTCATAAATCTATTTTTGTTGATGGCGCTGCTTTGCACTGAGCCACATTGAATGGCTTTTTTACAATCGTAATTAAATCATGCTGCTGAAACCTGCTGCTACCAAGCAGGCAGAATATCAATATTACAATGATTTATAGGAGTTTGGGCAGAATCTAAATACTATCTGAAATCAATAAAATAGGCTTGATCCAAGTGCACAACCCAGATTTGGTTCACATCAAAGTGAAATCGCAGGATGCTTAAATGGGATTAGCTGGGACTAAATGTTGCCGCTTTTACCGTGCCAGTACCCGTCGCAGCTCCCCAACGGGATATATTTCTGCAGATCTTCGGATTGATTTCCTGCCAATGCTTGTGCATAGGCATCTGCAATTTTATCAGTGTGTCTGTATTGCGGGCTGATGCGCAGAATATCGACCTGCAGCTGCTTCATATCAGCCAGTTCCTGGAGCAGGTTACAGCTCTTTGCTGAGACGGTTTGAATGCCATTCAAAGCCAGTAAGGGCTCTCCATCCTGGGTTGAGAGGAGTCTGCCGTCTGGGTAGTCGATACATTTATATTGGCAGTCATCCTTTGGCAGGTTGTGAGAGCGGGCGGTGAAGCAACGGGCGGACAGGGTGAGTGGCATCCGACCGTAACAGAAAATTTCCGTCTCTACGCCTGCCGGTCGTTGCAGTTGCATTTGCTGCAACGTCTCCCTACCCAGTTCAAGCGGCATCACCCAGCGGATGAGCCCCTTCGCGGCAAGATGTTTCAGGGTTTCCGCATTGTAGATATTTATGCTGGGGCCGGTAGTGAAAGGCAAATGTCTTTGATGCAGGATCTGTACGGCACCGATGTCGTTGGCTTCCACGGTAAAGCGGCCATTTTCACAGATCTTTCTGAGGGTCTTCAGTTCGGATTCTGCCTCGAGCAGTGCCAGCGTGGAGAGCACGATCTGTTTGTCGCTCTGCTCACTCAGCTTGGTTGCGATGTCGATCCACTCCTGGGTCTTCAGGCTGCGGCGCTTGGAACAGACGGTTTCACCCAGGTAGATGATGTCCACCGGCATTTCTGCCGCCTGCTCATAGAACTGGTAGATCTCATCTCTTGACCAGTAGAACAGAATGGGTCCGAGTGACAACTTGGGATTGGTGCTCATGGATTATTGCCAGGGTCTGTAATAGGGGCCAAGGGTGGTTGAATTTCCTTCTGAAACCTGGTCGAGGGCACTCTGCCAGGCGGCTTGTGGCTGATAGCCTTGCGGGTCACGCTGACAGGCATCGATGGCGGCACGCCAGATTTTGGCAACCTGGGCAACATAGGCCGGCGCCCGCTGTCGGCCTTCGATTTTGATCGCTCTGACTCCGGACTCATAGAGTTGAGGCAGGAGTTCCAGTGTATTCAGGGAGGTGGGCTCCTCGATGGCGTAGTAAGTGTTGTCACCTACGGCAAAACGACCTTTGCATATCGTAGGATAACCGGCCTGTTCATCCCGGCCGTAGCGGTCGGTGAGGATACCGTTTAGGCGGGATTCCAGTCCCTCACTTGTCTCCCGATATTCAACAAATTGTGCCGGGGAGCAGGCACCGTGGGTGTTGGGTGATTCGCCGGTAACATAAGAGGAGAGTATGCAGCGGCCCTCAACCATCACACAGAGGCTGCCAAAGCCGAAAATCTCTATCTCGACCTGGCTGTTTTCGATTACCTGCCTGACCTGGCTGAGTGATAACACCCGAGGCAGAACAGCCCGCTTGATGCCAAATGAGTCGGCATAAAATGCCAGCGCTTCATAGTTGGTACTCGAGGCTTGAACGGAAAGGTGCAGGTTGAGGTCGGGATAGGTGCGATGGGCATACCCCAGGATACCGATGTCGGCGCAGATCAGGGCATCAACACCGAGTGACGCAGCGCTGTCCACCGCCTGACACCAACGCTCCCAGCCCTCAGGCCTTGGAAAGGTGTTGATCGCCATGAAGACCCGTTTACCACGGGATTTTGCATAACTGATCCCTTCACGGGCCCGTTTCAGATTAAAGTTGAGCCCGGGAAAATGGCGGGCGTTGGTATCATTTTGCAGCCCAAAGTAGACCGCGTCAGCGCCGTTATCGACGGCAGCTTTCAGAGAGGGCAGATTGCCGGCAGGGCAGACCAGTTCCATATTGCTTCTCATAGTTAATAATCCGGCGAGCAATTCATATCAGTTCAGGCAACGTTTCGGCAACTCTGGCGGCGACGTTGCAGTTCCCGGGCGATTCCATTTAACACCTGCCATTTGAATGCACACCAGGCGGGTGTCAGCAGAATTGTTTCGGAAGCGGTGCCGGTCAGTCTGTGCCAGACGATGTTGTCAGGCGCCTGTTCCACCAGATCGGCAGCGATCTGGATATAGTCGTTCATCGTCAAAGGGGTGTATTCGCCGTTTCGCCAACTGTTTGCCAGCCGGGTTCCTTTGACCACATGTAGCGGGTGCAGCTTGAGGCCGTCTGTACCGAGCGCTGTGACCCGCCGCAGACTCTCCCGGTTATGCTGGGAAGTTTCACCGGGCAGGCCGGCAATCAAATGGGTGCAGACCTTGATGCCCCGGCTTCTTGCTCTGAGTACCGCATCCTGGTATTCGGCGAACCCATGTCCCCGGTTGACCTGTTCCAGGGTCTCATCAAAAGCGGATTGCAGACCCAGTTCCAGCCAGATCTCATAGCCTTGTGTCTTATAACCGGAGAGTAGTTCCAATACCCCGTCGGGAACGCAGTCAGGCCGGGTTCCGATCGAGAGTCCGATGACATCCTGCTCGGCAAGCGCCTCATCATAACGCTCCGCCAACCGATCGAGAGAGTCGTAGGTATTGGTATATGCTTGAAAATAAGCAAGATATTTATTCGCCCCGGTACGCTTTCGAATAACCTCCCGGCCGGCTTGCAACTGTTCACTGATCGGTTTGGGACGACGGCCATTGGGGCTGAATGAGACATTATTACAGAAAGTGCAACCACCAAGCCCTTTGGTACCGTCTCTGTTAGGGCATGTGAACGCTGTATCAAGCGCAATTTTGTGCACTCTCTCCCCATAGCGATTGAGCAGATATTGCCCGAATGTGGGGAGTTGTTCAGCCAGGGTGGTCATGCGAATCAACCCACTACATTGAGTTCGCGGCGACGAAATTTCACTTTCAGTTGTCTTGCGATACCTTCACAGGCTTCGATATCGACCCCATCCAGGCCATCGATCGCTGTGGCGGTCACATCAGGGATATATTTTGTTGCCCGATCAAGAAATGCCAGCATAGCCTGATAGGAGCCAGGCAGGTTGGGGCGGCAGTGTAGATCGTAAATCTCACTGTTTTGCGCATTCAACGAGACCGACAGGGCATCGACGCATTGCGCCAGTTCAGGCAGGGTATCTTGTTTGTGCACCAGGTTGCAGAGTCCATCCGTATTGACCCGCACACGTCCGCCGTGCTGTTTGACATAGCGAGCAACCTCCAGCAGTACATTGAGCCTGAGTGTGGGTTCGCCATAGCCACAAAAGACAATCTCATCATATTTGGAGACATCGCCAATGGATGTGATCACCTCTTCGGCAGTAGGGCGGTGGTGAATGGTCAGGTCATAACCCTGTACCGTCATGTCACCCTGGGTCTTTGGGCAGAAAGCACACTCAAGGGTGCAGCGGTCGGTAATGCTGAGATAGAGATTGTTGCCGATTTGGTAGCTGATCTGCTGTTGCACGATGCTCTCATAGAGTGAGTTTAGAGAGGCTATCCTAGCGTTTGAAATGAGCGAAACAATGACTTTGGTCAAGACAATCACTGAGATAAAAAACTCAGTACAAGCAGATTATTGGTACGTAATCAGATCTGATTGAGTAATCGGTTCTAAGGGCGGCGTTCAGCGGTAATCGTGCAGTGCTTATTTGCCGCCACCCATTGTTTTCATCATTTTCTGGCAGATTACCTTGAAGTTTTCGAACTGCTGGCGAGTTACCCCTGGCCCACTTAAGCCGTTATCCGCGTAAAAAAGTCCCACCGGTTTGTTACGGATGAAGATCGACATGGAGACGAATCCACTGGTGTTGATCTGTTCTTTTGCCTCTTGGGGGATCATGGGAAGGTATTTTTCAGCATTATCCTTATTCAGAATAACAGCTTGAGGTTTGTTTAATAATATCTTGAATAAACTAGGTTTTTTTGTGTCAAGCGCAAAGCCTTTCAGGGACAGCTGCTGTTCTGACTCTATGACCAGGCGGGATCTGATCATGGCGCGATCGGGTGTAAGCATGGCAAACATGGTGCGGCTCAGGCCAAGATCCTCGTGCATCTGTTGCAGGGCGCTGTTGAGCATCTCCTGTAATGGGTTGCTCTTTTGTGCCGGTGGCGTGTCGCTGACAGCTGCGGGTTTTTGCTGTTTCACTGCAGGTGTTTCTGTTTCAGGGGGCGATTTGCTGGTGCTGGGTTGTGTCTTCTGATCTGGCGCCGGTTGAGGTTTTTCCAGCGCAGCCTTTTGGGACGGGGGTGTGTGCTTGGTCGGTTGTTCCGCTTTTCTACTGGCAGACTTTGTGACGGGCTTCGGATCGCCGCTGATGATATAGAAGCCCGGCAGTGGCAGGGGGAGGGCATGCAGATCCCGCGCGGCCTCTGCGGCCAATCGGTGTAGCGCTGAAATGGCATTTTCCTGGGGGATTTCCAGGAACTCGGCCAGCAGTTCCATATCCCCTAAGGTCTTTTCCCGCTGCCAACCCAGGCTGGTTTCCCGGGCGATTGCAGAGGAGAGCATCACCGAGAGGGGTTTGGGCAGAAAACTGTTGGAGATACCCTGTGACTCTTTGATCAGATCCGGCAGTTGCCAGCGTTCGCTCAAGTGGATATTGAGTGTCTCGAATGTGCAGCCCAACTCGGCTTTGGCAACACTCTCCCGGTCATCCCCGCTGAGAATTTTGTTTTGCACACGCTGCATCTCATCCGGAACCACAGACCACAGGGCCATCTCGCCGATATCGTGCAGCAGGGCCCCGGTATAGAGTCCATCCGTGTCCGGCAGATTACGCATCTTGGCCAGACTGCGGACATAAAGTGCTGCATGAGCCGCCCGACTGTAGCAATTGTAGAGACCGCGTCTTGGGGGACCTTTCAGTTTATCCTCGAGGGAAGGCAGGGTTTTACTGGCCTGTTCGATCAACTCCATCCCCAGCATCGGGATCGCCAGTGTGATTCGGGTGATCGGCTCCTTGGGTTGATTGGGAAGCTGACTGAGCTTTTGCATCACATACAGGCTGAATCCCGGATCTCGCGAGATCACTTCCGAAAGCCGGGTATGGTTAACGCTGGATTTGTTGAGTAGGTCTCTGACCTGGGTCAGGGTGCGCTGCATGACGGGGATGGATTCGGACGAGATCTGCCGTACCCACTCTTCAACGGTCTGGGACATAGCCTGCAAGTATTATGGTTGATGAGGTTTTCTGCATTCAGAAACACCCCTGGGTTAATCGTTTATCGCTCCAAGATAAAACCTATGTGGTGCGCTGGCAAGGTCTGATTGGCACTACAACACCCAATCCGCCTCTCGGCCGGTAGGGGAAATTACTTGGTTTCTGCGGGAACGGGGGGGTGTTAAACTAACCGGTTTGAATATTCGGTATTGAGAGGTTTGTATGGCAGGACACAGTAAGTGGGCCAATATCAAGCATAAAAAGGCTGCAAATGATAAAAAGCGCGGCAAGATCTGGACCAAATTGATCCGTGAGATCACAGTCGCTGCCCGCATGGGGGGCGGTGATCCCAATGCCAATCCCCGATTGCGTCTGGCAATGGACAAGGGCCTTGGCGCCAACATGCCCAAAGATACCATTGAACGTGCGATCAAACGGGGTGCCGGCGGCAGCGATGGCGAGAACTACGATGAGATTCGCTATGAAGGTTATGGGCCCGGTGGTACGGCCGTCATGGTGGATTGTATGACCGACAATCGCAATCGCACAGCCTCTGAAGTACGTCACGCATTCAGCAAGCTGGGTGGTAACCTTGGAACGGATGGATCGGTCGCCTATCTGTTCACCAAACAGGGCATCATCAGTTTTGCAAGCGGCTCCGATGAAGAACAGGTTATGGATGCGGCGCTTGAGGCCGGCGCTGAGGATGTGGTCACCAATGGTGACGGCTCCATCGATGTGATCGCCACACCGGAGAGTTTCTCCGAGGTGAAGGATGCCCTGATTCAGGCGGGATTAGAACCGGAAAATGATGAGGTTACCTATGTGGCTTCGACCCAGGCGGAGCTGGATGAGGGGGATGCGGACAAACTGCTGCGCATGATCGATATGCTTGAAGATCTCGACGATGTGCAGAATGTCTACACCAATGCAGAGATTTCAGACGAAATTCTCGATGCAGTTGGCTGAATGCTAAGGATAATCGGCATTGATCCGGGTTCCCGGATTACCGGGTTTGGATTGATCGAATCCGATGGTGTACACACCACCCATCTGTTTCATGGTGTGTTACGCCTGGAGGGCGAAGCCCTGGCGCCCAGACTGGGACAGATATTTACCGGCATCAGTGAAGTGATCAACGAGTACCAACCTGAAGTGATGGCGATTGAGCAGGTCTTCGTTTCGAAGAATCCTTCATCGGCACTCAAACTGGGCCAGGCCAGAGGCGCGGCGATCTGTGCTGCGGTCAATCAGGGACTATCGGTGGCGGAATACTCACCCAGAGGTATCAAGCAGGCTGTCGTGGGCACCGGTCGGGCTGAAAAAACCCAGGTCCAACACATGGTGCAGATGTTGCTGAAGCTGCAGAAAAAGCCACAGGCCGACGCAGCAGATGCCTTGGCAGTGGCATTGAGCCATGCCCACAGTAGCAGGATTGGATATGCAAAGCGTAACAATGGTATGAGAGGTTTTCAGCCGTGATCGGTCGTCTAAGAGGCGAACTCGCCGCTAAGCAGGCACCCCATCTGTTGCTGGATGTGGGTGGTGTCGGATATGAAATCGAAGCGCCACTTTCGACCATATTCTCACTCCCGGAAATCGGTCAGAAGGTCACCTTGCTGACCCATTTGATCGTTCGGGAAGATGCCCATGTACTGTATGGCTTCAGTAATGAAACAGAGCGAACTTTGTTTCGTAACCTTCTGAAAGTAAATGGTGTGGGAGCCAAGATGGCATTGACGATTCTCTCCGGCATGAGTGCCGATGAGTTTGCCCGCTGTGTCGAGTTCGAGGATGTCGCTGCACTGGTCAAACTGCCGGGTATCGGTAAAAAGACTGCCGAGCGGCTGATCATCGAAATGCGTGACCGATTAGCGAAATTGTCCGCTTTCAGTGTCTCCGGTTCAGGGACTCAATCCGTGACAGCGGATCAGCCCGCCTCAGCCAATGCGGATGCCGTGTCGGCACTGGTGGCACTTGGATACAAACCACAGGATGCCAGCCGTATGGTTAAAAGTGTGGAACAGCAGGATATGGACAGTGAAGCACTTATCAGGGCGGCCCTTCAGGGTGCGGCTAAAAAATGACAGGATCACCGGTGAACGAAGAACCCAGACTGATCGATGGTGCGGCGACAGGAGATGATGATCTACTGGAGCGGGCCATCCGGCCCAAACAGTTGTCCGACTATGTGGGGCAGGCGGCTGTCTGTGAGCAGATGGAGATCTTCATAACTGCGGCAAGGGGGCGCGAAGAGGCCCTCGATCACGTACTGATTTTTGGTCCCCCCGGATTGGGCAAGACCACTTTAGCGCATATCATCGCCAACGAAATGGGGGTCAATCTTCGACAGACATCCGGGCCGGTACTTGAGAAACCCGGGGACCTGGCTGCCCTGTTGACCAATCTGGAACCCCATGATGTGCTGTTTGTCGATGAGATTCATCGCCTCAGTCCGGTGGTGGAAGAGGTGCTCTATCCGGCGATGGAGGATTTTCAGCTCGATATCATGATCGGTGAAGGCCCTGCCGCCCGTTCCATCAAGCTCGATCTGCCTCCCTTCACCCTGGTCGGTGCAACCACCAGGGCGGGACTGCTGACCTCACCGCTGCGGGACCGTTTCGGGATCGTACAACGCCTGGAGTTCTATGATGCTGAGGATCTGGCACGAATCGTCAGTCGATCTGCGGGAATCCTGAATATCGGTATCGACGCTCCAGGTTCCGGGGAAGTTGCTCGACGCTCGCGGGGAACCCCCAGAATCGCCAACCGTCTGTTGAGAAGAGTTCGCGACTATGCCCAGGTCAAAGGGGATGGTCATATTTCGGCAGAGCTTGCAGACAAGGCGTTGAAGATGCTCAAGGTGGACAGTAATGGATTCGACAGCATGGATCGTCGACTGCTGCTGGCAGTCATTGAGAAGTTTGATGGCGGACCGGTAGGGGTTGATAATCTGGCTGCGGCAATCGGTGAGGAGAAGGGCACGATTGAGGATGTACTCGAGCCCTATCTGATACAGCAGGGGTTTATGATGCGAACGCCAAGGGGTAGAGTCGCCACACAGGCGGCCTATCTGCATTTTGGCTTGACCCCCAGGTCCGGGGATAAGATGCCATCTGAGGATGACCTGTTTTAGGGGCTGTTCACATGAATAGCGAATACGGATTGATCAGGGAACTCGGATAACATCACACAATCATAGTAGGTTAGTTTCGGCAGCGTAATCGGTCGAATAACGGTCTTGGGGTATGAACAGCAGTCAAAATCGATTTCTCTGGCCGGTCAGGGTCTACTACGAAGATACCGATGCCGGTGGTGTGGTCTATTACGCCAACTACCTGAAATTCATGGAGCGGGCCCGAACCGAATGGTTGCGGAGTAAAGGCTTCGAGCAAGACGAGTTACTGCAGAAAGACGGGATCATCTTCGCAGTTCGTCATGTCGATGTGGGATACCATCATCCCGCCCGCTTTAACGATGCGCTGGAGGTCTCTGCCACTGTTTCACGGAAGGGGCGAGCCAGCCTGACTTTCTACCAGGAGGTGGTGCGCGCTCAGGATACACACCTACTTTGCCAGGGAGAGATCAAGATTGCTTGTGTGAATATGAAGACGATGCGCCCAACACCTATTCCAAAACATATTTTGCTGGAGATTGCGGATGTCGACTGACCTCTCCATTACCCATCTGATTCTGAACGCCAGCCCGGTCGTACAGTTCGTCATCGCCTTGCTGGTGTTTGCCTCACTCAGCTCCTGGAGCATGATCTTCGATCGCATGCGGGTGCTGAAGAGTGCCATGAAAGATGCGGATGAATTCGAAAGCCGTTTCTGGTCGGGTGGTGACCTGGCGGAACTCTACCGCCAGCTGGAGCGTGAAACCGATGATGAATCGGGCATGGCCTCGGTGTTTCGGGCCGGGTTTCGTGAATTTGCCCGCCTGCGCACCAAGGGGCACAAGGACCCGATGGCTATGGTGCAGGGGGCGCAACGCTCGATGCGGGTCTCTTTGAACCGGGAGGTCGATCGCCTGGAGAGTCATCTTTCAACCCTGGCAACCATCGGTTCCACCAGCCCCTATGTGGGACTCTTCGGTACCGTCTGGGGAATCATGAACTCATTTACCGCGCTGGGTAACGTCAAGCAGGCCACCCTGGCGCTGGTCGCCCCGGGTATCGCAGAGGCCCTGATCGCCACAGCGATCGGTCTGTTTGCCGCGATTCCTGCCGTCATCGCCTATAACCGCTACTCCAACGATGTGGAACGCCTGAACAACCGTTACGACGACTTCGTGGAAGAGTTTGCAACCATCCTGCAACGGCAGGCTGTATCCTGATCGGGTTTATGAACAGATGAGTCGCAGCAAAAATCGTCGTCGTCCGATGTCTGAGATCAATGTGGTCCCCTACATTGATGTTATGCTGGTGCTGCTGGTTATTTTTATGATCACGGCACCACTACTGACCCAGGGGGTACAGGTGGAGCTGCCCCAGGCCGATGCGGAACCCCTCTCCAGTGAAGTGGACGAGCCCCTGGTGGTGACGGTAAATCAGGCAGGGGACCTTTTTATCGACATTGGTGAGGATAAGGATCAACCGGTGGAAGAGGATGCCCTGGTCGAGCGGGTGCGGGCTGTACTCAAGTACAAACCCAAGACCCCGATCATGGTACGTGGTGACAGAGGCGTACCCTATGGTCGGGTTGTGGAAGCGATGGTGCTGCTTCAGGCAGGGGGTGCACCAAGTGTAGGTCTGGTTACTGAATCACCGGAGAAGTAGTCGTGTTAGGGGTGCTCAAACGCAATCCATTTTCGGTGATGCTGGCACTGTTGCTGCATTTTGTGATCGTATTCTTTCTGGTGTTTGGCGTCGATTGGGAGAAAAAACCGAAACCGATTGCCTCCCAGGCCAATGTGGTACAGGCGCACACCATCGATCTGGACAAGATCAATGAGAAAAAGGCCGAGGAGAAAAAGGCTCAGCAGCTGAAGAAACAGCAGCAGGAGAAAAAGCGGCGTCAGGCTGAAGAGAAGAAACGTCAGCAGGCGCTTGAAAAGAAACGGGTCGCTGAACAGAAAGCTAAACAGAAACGTGAGGCGGAAGCCAAACGGAAAGCAGAGGCAAAGCGAAAAGCGGAAGCCAAGCGTAAGGCGGAGGCCAAACGAAAAGCGGAAGCCAAACGAAAGGCAGAAGCCAAGCGTAAGGCGGAAGCAGAAGCGAAACGGAAAGCTGAGGCGAAACGCAAAGCAGAAGCCGAGGCAAAACGCAAAGCCGAGGCCAAGCGCAAGGCGGAAGCAGAAGCGATGCGTCGTGCTCAGGCTGAACGGGAAAGGGCGCTTCAGGCGCAGATCGCCGCTGAGCAGAACAGTCGTGAAATCGATCGTTATGGTGCGGTTATCAAGCAGCAGATTGAGCGTAACTGGCTGAAACCGGCCCAAAACACGGAAGGACTCTCGTGTGTGGTGCAGGTCAGGCTGATACCCGGTGGGGATGTGGTACCCGGCGGAGTCAGCATTGTCCGCAGCAGTGGTAATGCGGCTTTCGATCGTTCGGTTGAGGCTGCGGTCTACAAGGCGGCGCCGCTTCCGGTACCCAGTGGTGCTCTGTTTGAATCGTTCCGCTCATTAAGATTAAACTTTAAGCCGAATAAATAACTAATTGTTAATATGAAAAAAATAGTTTTGATGTTGCTGGTGTTTTTGGCTTGTCATTCCGTGGTGAAAGCCGAATTGACCATCGAGATAACCGAAGGTGTGGAAGGTGCGCTGCCGATTGCTGTGGTACCTTTCGGTATGCCGGGCAGGGGACAGCCGGCGGTGGATCTGGCTGAGGTGATCAATGCGGATCTGCAGCGGAGCGGACGTTTCAAGACCATCCCGCGGGCTGATATGCTCTCCCGTCCCACCTCCGATCGTGAAGTGGAATTCAAAGACTGGCGGGCACTGGGTGTGGAGAATCTGGTGGTCGGTCAGGTGGAGTCCACCGGAGCGGGAACCTATCAGGTTCAGTTTCAACTACTCGATGTCTATCGGGGTCAACAACTCACCGGTTACAGCATCCCCACCACGGCATCCAACCTGCGCAGTACAGCTCACCGGATTGCCGATATCATCTATGAGAATCTGTTGGGAATTCCCGGTGCATTTTCCACCCGGGTCGCCTACATCACCTCAACCCGGCTGGCTGATGGCAAGAGCCGGATCGGTCTGAATGTTGCGGACGCGGATGGTCATAATCCGGAGACCATCGTCAACTCCAGCGAGCCTCTGATGTCACCGGCCTGGTCCCCGGACGGGATGAAAATCGCCTATGTCTCTTTCGAAGGAGGACAGTCGGCGGTCTATGTTCAGGGTGTCTACACCGGCAAGCGTCAGAAAGTCACCTCCTTCAAAGGCATCAACGGGGCGCCAGCCTGGTCCCCGGATGGCCGCAAACTGGCCCTTACCCTGTCGAAGGGAGGCAATCCGGATATCTATATCTTCGATATGCGCAGCCGCAAGCTGCAGCAGATCACCCGTCACTACTCGATCGACACCGAGCCTGCCTGGTCTCCGGACGGTAAGAGTCTGGTGTTTACCTCGGATCGCGGAGGCAAACCCCAGATCTACCGGGTATCCGCTTTTGGCGGCAAGGCGCAACGTGTTACCTTTGAAAACAGTTACAATGCCCGGGCTTCGTTCTCACCCGATGGAAAACTGCTGACCTTTGTCACCCAGGACGAGGGTAACTATCGGATTGCGGTGCAGGATCTCAAAACCGGCGTAATGCAGGTCTTGAGTCAGGGGAGACTGGATGAGTCACCCAGCTTTGCACCCAATGGCAGTATGATTATCTACGGCGCCAAAGCTGGACGCCGTGGCGTACTCGCTGCAGTCTCGACCGATGGGCGGGTCAGACAGCGTCTTGCCTTGCAGGAAGGGGATGTACGCGAACCGGATTGGTCACCTTTTAAAAAATAATGCACGAGTGAATTAGGAGAACTTCCATGAAAAAAGTGCTGTCACTATCTGCCACCATCACACTCTCTCTGCTGTTGATGATCGGCTGTTCCTCCACCCCAACCACTGAAGGCGGGGCCGAGGTCTCTGAGCAATCCACCGGCGCTGCAAGCGAAATGGGAGCAGAAGGCAGTGAAGCGTCCACCTCTGCTGCCTCACAGGGCGAAGAGTGGTACGGCGATCCACTTGAGAATCCCAACAGCCTGCTGGCTACCCGAGTGATCTATTTTGACTACGACCAGAGTGTTGTGCGATCTGACTACCTGGAAGTGATCCAGGCTCATGCAGACTATCTCGCCGCCAATCCACAGGCCGTTGTCCGCCTGGAAGGTCATGCGGATGAGCGGGGAACCCGTGAATACAATCTTGGTCTGGGTGAAAACCGGGCCAACTCGGTACGCAGCCTGATGATGGCTCAAGGCGTGGCGGATAACCAGATGGTGGTCGTCAGTTATGGTGAAGAGAGACCATCTGCCTTCGAAAACACCGATGAGGCAATGGCTCTCAATCGACGTGTTGAATTGGTCTACTGATTGGGGAGAGGTTCATGAACTCACGCTTCAGACTGGCGATAATCAGCCTGGCGATCGGGCTGGGGGTTAGCACTCCGATTCTGGCAGCAGAGAATGGTCCAAACATGGAACAGCGTCTGCAGCGGATTGAGCGGATGCTGCAAAATCAGAGTCTGGCGGATCTGGTGCTGCAACTGCAGCAGTTACAGAGAGAGGTACAGCAGTTGCGTGGCGATGTGGAGTTGCAGAAACACACCATGGACGCCATGAGCCGCCGGCAACGGGATCTCTACCTGGACATCGATCAGCGGTTGTCACGCTTTCAATCTGGCGGCGCGGTTACACCCCCACCGGTTTCCGCACCACCTCCGGTATCAGCACTACCCACTGCAAACCAGCAGAGTGGTGAGCCGCCGATCGCATCGATTGAGTCAACCAGCTCCGTGGTAACACCCCCGGATCCTCAACAGGAGGAGATGGTCTACCAGGAGGCATTCAATCTGTTGAAGCAGGGGCGCTACCCGGAGTCGATTACCGCCTTTAGCGCATTTCTCAAAGATTACTCCGGTGGCAGTTATGAGGATAATGCCCAGTACTGGCTGGCGGAAGCGAGTTATGTGAACCGGGATTTCGATACCGCCCTGGCAGAGTTCACCAAGGTGAGGGAAAGGTATGCCCAGAGTCCGAAGGTTCCCGGTGCGATGCTGAAGATGGGGTATATCCATTACGAGAAAAAGCAGTGGGATGAAGCGAAAAAGGTACTGCGTGAACTTCAGTTGAACTATCCTGCCACCACCGAGGCCCGACTTGCTGAAAAGCGGATTCAACGAATCACAAAAGAGGGGCGCTGAGACAGGTCAGCTCTCTGATTGATTCAACCTTTACTCGCTAATCGCTGAATTGATGCGTGGTTCGATCCATAGGGTGCGGTTCTCCGCACCCTTTTTGCATTTATCACCACCAACTGTTAAAAAAATCTATCCATCCTACCGGTCGATCATCTCTCAAACCCATTTGGCTCAACCTGGAAATGTCACAATTACGTATCACTGAGATCTTTGTTTCCCTGCAGGGGGAGTCAAACACGGTCGGCTTGCCGACCGTTTTCATCCGTTTGACCGGCTGCCCTCTGCGCTGCGTCTACTGTGATACTGAATATGCCTTCAGTGGTGGCGAAAAAATGCCGATCGAATCGATACTGCAGCAACTCTCGAATCTACGGATCAATCGGGTCTGCGTCACCGGTGGCGAGCCACTGGCCCAGGCGGCATGCACGGAACTGATGAGCCGACTCTGTGATGCTGGATATGAGGTCTCACTGGAGACCAGTGGTGCATTGGATATCAGCACGGTTGATCCAAGAGTGGTGCGGGTCATCGATCTTAAGACGCCGGGTTCCGGTGAAGTGAGCAAAAACCGCCTCACCAATCTGGACTGTTTGAGAGAGGGTGATCAGCTCAAATTTGTCATCAGTGACAGGGATGACTATGAGTGGAGCAGGGCGATGCTGAAGGATCATGAGCTGGAAAGCAGGTGTGAAATCCTCTTCTCACCCGTACATGGTAAACAGAATCCAACTCAACTGGCGGAGTGGATTCTGCAGGATAGATTGAATGTCAGGTTTCAAATGCAACTCCACAAACTGTTATGGGATGATCAACCAGGGCGATGAATAAGAAAGCCGTAGTTTTACTCTCAGGTGGTCTCGACTCCGCCACTGTGCTGGCGATCGCCCGAAGTCAGGGTTATGAGTGCTATGCACTGAGCATGGCCTATGGTCAGCGCCATGCCGCTGAACTGAGTGCCGCAGCCAATATTGCCAGCTCGCTCGGAGCTGCCGATCACAAGGTGATGTCCATCGGGCTCGATTCAATCGGTGGTTCGGCATTGACCGATACCTCCATCGAGGTTCCAGAGCAACTCGCTGATGGCATCCCGGTGACCTATGTGCCGGCAAGAAATACCGTCTTCCTCTCACTGGCCCTGGGTTGGGCGGAAGTGCTTGATGCCCAGGAGATCTTCATTGGCGTCAATGCGGTGGACTATTCCGGTTATCCCGACTGCCGACCTGAATTTATCCGCGCCTTCGAACAGTTGGCCAATCTGGCAACCAAGGCTGGCGTGGAAGGCAAGGCTTTTATAATCCACACACCTTTGATCGATCTGACCAAAGGCGAGATCATTCAGCAGGGGATCAAGCTGGGACTCGACTACAGTCTGACCGTATCCTGCTACCAGGCGAATGAGCAGGGAGAGGCTTGTGGCAGTTGCGACTCCTGCCGCTTGAGAGCGCGGGGATTTGAGGAAGCCGGGATTGCCGATCCCACACGATACTGCAAAAGCTGAATTGCGGTTTCAATCACTTCGCAAAAGAACCTGTATCAACACAAATTGCGAGACCCTTGATCAGGCCCGCTGTGGTCGATCTATTCATCCGCTTCCAACAGGATGCAGGCATCCGTTCGATGAACTTGAATCAGCCATGCCGGCGCTCCAAATCAATTCAACCATGTTTTAGTTTTTATCCCTTGATGAAGTGGTCGCAAGGGATGAGAATTGTTGATCGAGGTCGCAGGCGCTAGGGTAATCACTAGTGTTAAATGGTGATGTGCAGTTGCTATATTGAGCACACAGAGCAGTTGACATTTTAAACAACTGACTCGGATAGCAATGCCTTGGGACTGACAGTAAAGGGAGTTAATGGTTATGACCGATTCAGCAGGTGGTGTAGGTGGTGGTGATTCAGCCGGTTCTATGGGTGGTGGATCGGATATCGGCGGATCGGATTCCAACTCATCAATGGGCGGAGACCTGTCGGGCGGTGCCTCCCTATCCGACTCCATGACGACCGGTGAACAGCTTGCTGGCAGCCCGACCACAGAAGATGGCCTGAAGGGTTCGCAAACCGCACTGGGCTCGGCTCTCGGGTCTCCGACAACCGCAGAAGCACTAGCAGAACACCAGGCAACACCAACTCAAGCCAAGCCGGCAGAGGTTGACCACAGTAAGATTGATACGGCAGCAAGTATTGCCGGTACACTGACAACGGTCAGCACCTCCACAGTCACTGCAGTGGCCGTCGGCCTAAAACAAAATGTGATCCAGCAACCTGTGGAGCAAGCGATCGGCCGCCTCGAGGCGAGCAAAGATCCGGTGCAAATGACACAAGCCGAGACACTGCGCGAAGCGAACAGGCCTGGCGGTCTGAAGGGGGCGCTGCACCCGGATGCAGTTGAGTATGATGTGGATAAAACCCTGGCTGCCAGAAATCAGGTGCTGAGTGACAAATCAGTCATCGGGAACAAACTGACCAACGATCTCAACAAAGCCTCAAAGAGCATCGATATGGCAGAGTCGGTCGCTAAAAAGGCCGGTATTGTTGGTACAGTTGCTGGGCCTGTCATAGGTTCTATATCGGAAGTGGCCAAACTGGATGAAAATGCAACGACTGCAGAGCAGATAACTGCAGGCATAGTTGGCGCCGTGAAAACCGTAGACAATGCAGTCGTTGGTGGTGTGGTTGGTACAGTCGCAGGTGGGTTAACTTCATATACTGGTCCTGGAGCTGTTGCCACTGGATTAGCTGCTGGTTTTGTGGCAGATGAAATGTATCAAAAGGTGGGCGCTGATAAGCAGTTTGATGATTTTGTCGATAACTCTGTCGCTCCTGTTGTGCAATCCGGGATCGAGGTAGGTCTGGATATCGTCGATTCAACTGTCGAATTCAGCTCACAACTGGTAAACGATATCCAACAAACAGCAAGCGGATATCATAATGATCTGTTTGGTGAAAATGATCGAAGTGTACGGCCTTAAAATGCAGCAATTGATTAGGATTAGCCTGTCTGCAAATGTGATTGGAATGATGTATGAGTCACATCGTTAGAGAGTATTTTGAACGCTTCCGTAAATACCACTATTTAGGGTATCTCAGGCACTACTATAATGCGGCAAGGCATCCCCATCCATTTCGTTTCCTTGCTTTTCTTTTGTTTGGATCCTTGGTCGTTTTCAGCCTGGCAATTTATAGTACCCTGGCCATCGTGAATAATACGTTTGAGGGTAATCCGATCTATTTTTATGGCCTGACTGCATTCATGTATCTGATAGGGTTTGCAGTTGTTCCGACCATCGTGCTCTGGATACAGGGTTATCGACACCGGGAGAAAATACTATCCTCAGAGATTCCGGACAATCTTCCTCAGAATTCGGGTAGTGAGATTTGGTACATACTACTTTTTCTATCTATCTATCAGATTGTAAGAATACTAATTGATTGATAGTTATCAGCGATTGAGAGTCAAAGCAAGCGTCTGGTATCACGGCAGTTCAATTATTAGTCTTATTGGAGTGTAGTATGTGTCAGGTCATTAAAAACTATCTAGAACGTATCCGTCGGTACCACTATTTAGGAGATATCCGACACTACTATCATGCAGCAAGGCATCCCCATCCGTTTCGTTTTCTTGTCTTTATCTTGTTCGGTTCGCTTGTTGTTTTCAGCTTGGCGGTCAGTTGTACCTTTGCCATCATAAATACTACATTTCAGGGTAGTCTGGTCGTATGTTATGGCCTGACCACATTAATGTATTTTATGGGATTTGCTGTTGTTCCAACCATCGTGCTCTGGATACAGGGCTATCGACACAGAGAAAAGATTCTATCCTCAGAGATACCGGACAATCTGCCTCAAAATTCAGGTAAAGAAGTCTGGTATGTTTTGCTGCTTCTTTCTCTCTATCAGAGTATCAATAAAATATTTGAGTGGCAGTCAACAGAAGATGAGTGCCACATTTTCAACTAGGGCCTGTTAACAATAGCAGTCTGAGGAAGAGACTTGGAATAACATGGTAAATCCAATTGAGATTTCCACTCAACGTCTGTTTCTCAGGCAGTGGCGTAGCACGGATCTGGAACCCTTTGCCCAGCTCAATGCCGATCCCGAAGTCATGAGCCATTTTCCAGATACCTTGAGTCGTAAGCAGAGCGATGATTTAGCCCAACGCTGCCAGCAACTGATTCAACAGCGAGGCTGGGGATTCTGGGCGGTCGAGCTCAAGAGTAGCTGTGCATTCATCGGTTTTCTCGGACTTCACATACCCAGAGCTGATCTGCCTTTTTCACCCTGTGTCGAGATCGGTTGGAGACTGGCCCAATCCCACTGGGGAAATGGCTATGCCACAGAGGGGGGCAGGGCCGCTCTGCAGGTGGCTTTCGATCAATTGAGTTTAGAGGAAGTGGTCTCTTTTACCAGCGTGGAAAATCGTCGATCACGACGGGTCATGGAGCGATTGGGGATGGGGGATAGCACCGAGACGTTTGAACATCCGGCGATACCCCCCGGCATCATTTACGACAACATTGTCTCTACCGCATTTCTAAAGCGGCCTGGCAGGTCTCTCAGTGATAGAGCAGTTCCGCCCAGCGGTCCTTCTCGATCAATGACTGCTTCTGCTGATTCCAGGCATCCGCCGATCCAAAGGTCTCCTCCATCACCTTGTTGAAGACCTCGGCGGCTTTCTCCTGGCCACCCAGAAAGACATAGGTATTGGGATCGGTGATCAGTTTTTTACACTCTTCCGCATTGTCGGTCAGGCTGTCCTGCAGGCCCGATTCCACACCGGTCAGGGGTCTGTCGGTCAGCGCGCTGAATGCCTTGAAGGTCTCGTCGTCATAGTATTGACCGAGATCTTTTTTCTCATCGTTCATATAGAGCAGATTCATGCCGCCGTTATCACCGTAGAAGAGGCGTACCTGACCATCCCAGCTGCCGTGCTGATCGTAGATCTGACGGACAAAAGCACGGAACGGGGCAATACCGGTACCGGTACCGATCATCAGGAGATTGCTGCTTTTGTTTGCCGGGATCTTGAAGGGGCTGCGGAATGGACCGGTAATCTTCAGTTTGTCACCGATTTTCGCGTCACAAAGATAGTTGGAGGCAATACCCGGATACTGCTCACCGGAGATCTCATCCAGGTAGAAACAGCGTCTCACCAGGATTTCCAGTTCGAGGGCTTCGCTGTTGCCGGTCTGGATCGGATTGGCAATCGAGTAGCGGCGGTGGTGATATTCATTGCCGAAGGCATGAGGACCTGGGACCAGTACTCCAATGGATTGACCGGCTGCATAGCGAAAGGTCGGGTCGTCGATCTGCAATACCAGTTGGCGGACCTCGTCCGCTGATTCGGGGCTGATTCTGGTGCTCGATTTGATGACAGCATCACAACTGCTTTCCAGATGCATATCGTCTGTGCTTTCAGGCATTTTCACTCTCTCAGAATTCTAGGTTTATCAATGGATTAGGTTGTATTGGTATTGTCTCAGACTAGCATTATAGTTGTAATAATCGCCGCTCTCCAGTGCTTCAGCATTGGTTTTTTAAACTTCATCTATTTATAAGCCCAGTAAGCAAATCGGCAAGCAAAAGCCTGCTAACTGAGTGAAATCCTTGCACCAGAAATTCCAATGTGACTCAGCTTACCAAGATCAGCGATAATAGTCTGATGTCTGAATCTTCTGCTTCAAAAATAGTCGCTGTCACGGTTACCTTCAATATCGATCATAGTTTCGAAGCGTCGCTGCAGAGCTACCTGTTGCAGCTCGCCTTGGTGGTGATTGTCGATAACAGTACCGAGACGGATGCGCAAAACCGGGTCAATGCGATTGCACAAGCTCACCCAGAGCAGATTATTCTGATTCAGAATGGGCACAATCTGGGGTTGGCGAAAGCGCAGAACCTGGGGATAAGACGTGCACTTGACGAGGATGCTGACTGGGTGCTGCTGATGGACGATGACAGCAGTGCCGATCCACAAATGGTTGAGCAACTCGTTCGTGCAAGCCAGGATTATCAAACCGGTCCTGGTACCGGGATTGTTGTTCCCAAATACCTGGAACAGAGTGTTAACAGAGAGGCTCTGTTTGTCACGGCCCCTGGTGGAAAATACCATTGGCCCAGGTTTGCCAAGGTCGGATTTACCGGCCAGCCTGTGTTGCAGAACATCTTCATTGCCATCAGTTCCGGCAGCCTGATCAAGGCGAAACTGTTTGATGAGATCGGTATGATCCGGGAGTCCTTCGACATCGACTATCTGGATGTGGATTTCTGTCTGAGAGCCATTGAGGCTGGATACAGAATCGTTGCCGTCCGGGATGCTGTATTGCGGCACAATCTTGGAGAACAGACCAAACACCACTTCCTCGGCCGACATTTCTTTGCCTGGAACCACTCTGCCAGACGCCGCTTTACCATCTATCGCAACCGCACCCGTATCTGGCGGGAGCACCTGTTTCGCTTTCCGGGCTTTGTTTTGTTCGATTTCATGGCCGCACTGATGGATCTGTTCAGAATCGTTATGTTTGAACAACAGAAATCAGCAAAACTCAAGTCAGTGCTGAAGGGCGTGGGGCTGGGTCTGTTTGGCTCGGGATTGAGAAAACAGGCTATCAATTCCTCTGCCAACACAGCATCGGATTGAGCGACTGTTTCGTCACCGGATCAATGAGGCTAAGGATCCGGTTGATCGATCATAGATTTGAGTTACAGAGACTCAATCCGGTAGTAGCCCGGCTCTCCACCTGACAGATTAAACTGCTGCTGATGGGGCTTGACCCGGAAACGCTGAATTTGCCGAAACGGCCCGATCGGTGTGGTTGAGTGGCTCAGCCGATAGAGACCGGCTGTGAGGTTTCTGGTGATGAGCCGGGTACCGGTTGCGCTTTTGTTGAAAACAACCTTATCGTATGGTGCAGCCAGGGGCTCGCCGATGAACAAGCCTTCCCCGGGTTGTTGAACGCTTCGCCAATAGGCCTCCAGCAGGGTCTGACCATGACTGTAGTGCTCCATCACCAGTCGGGGATTGGGGAATTTGCCCAGATGATTGCAGGGCTCTACCACCGTACCAAAACTGCCAGTGGCACCCGCCTCCAGCCAACGCAGAGCGCTCATCTGCTTACTGCCGCTGAGTACGCCGCCCGTGGAGGTGAGATGGTCGGCAATGGCGCCCGGCAGAAACGTCAGGGTCTCCAGCCCATCGATATGGGTACGACCGGTAAAATAGAACAGCACATCCTTGCGGTCACGCAGAGTGTTGCCTCTTAACACCACGGTATCGATCCAGTTGTGCATCAGACGGCGGGTCATCAGATAATCCTTGGCCCTGACATTGCGTTGTTTGTCCTGGGTGCTCATCAGATAGGCCGTCCCCTCAGGGAGGGTTCCATCGGCAGCGATGCCCCGTTCGATCAGGGCTTTGGCTTCGGCAAAGCTGTTAGCGGCAATACTGATACTGGGGCGAATCGAAAGGTCGTTATAGGGAGTCACCCCCCGGTAGTCGTAGTAGGGGCTGTGTCGGGTCGAGGCGCAGGTGTGATCTGAGCACCAAGCCTTGTCATAGCCGAAGGTGAGTGCGGATGTAACCGACATGCAGCCGACCCGGAAGGGAGCAATCCAGGTGATGGCGTAGGCCTGGATGTTCTGTGGTGTGATTTTCAGCAGCTTTTGCCGGATCTGTTGGAATTGCTGTGGCGGGAGATTTTTCTTTCCGGGCTTGAAGCTGACATGCAGCAGGTTGGCGGCAGGGATGCCCCGGGCCTCTACATAGTAGTTGCCGATGCGCTGGCTGAGGGGATCCTGATCGTTGACAACCACAGCCAGCTGTTCTGCTGTTAGGCGCTGTCTGGGCAGATCAATCTCGAGTATTTCCGCCGACAGGCCGAGCGACAGGGAGAGCAGCAGGAAAAACCCGACCAGATTCCATGTTGAATAATTTGCGTCGAAACCTATATCCATAACAAACTGACTTTTTTCCATAGATGAGTGTGACTTACATAAGCGAATCAGGGCTGGGCCAAATCCTCTGAAGCTGCCTTTAGCGGGGTAGGGGTATGAAACGTATTGTTCATTTATTGGTCATATCCCCATATTTTCCCAACTACTTTGCTATGATTGGGCGATTCGTCTGAACCGGGCACGAGTTGTACTGGAGCAGCAGTAGGATAGAATCCTCTGAGGCGCAACATTGTTCAACTGAAAAAGTGGTTTGACAACAATTTAAACAGCCTTCTGCTGCCGGAGATCATCGTGCTGCGTAACTATCTGTTTTTCATTCTTCTCACTGGCCTGGTGACAGGATCCCTGGCCGGGGAGAAACACCAGGATTCTGTTGTCGATATGTCCGCTCTGATCGATGTCTCCGGACTGATTGAAAAAGTCTCGGATAAACGTGTGGTATATGTGGGTGAAACCCACGACCAGTATCAGCACCATCTCAACCAGCTGGCGATCATCAAGGGCCTGCATGCCAAGCATTCAGACCTGGCTATCGGCCTGGAGTTCTTTTTTCAACCCTACCAGAACGTGTTGGACCAATATATCGCCGGAGAGATTGACGAAGCCGGTCTGATCCGCGGCACAGACTATTTCAATCGCTGGCGCTTCGACTATCGGCTCTATCGTCCGATATTCAGCTTTGCAAGAGAGCACGGGATTCCCATGATTGCACTCAATCTGGAGCGTGAAATCACAGACCAGGTGAGCCGGGAGGGGATCGAGAGTCTGAGCCCTGAGCAGCAGGCCAGACTGCCGGCTGAGATCGCCCGGGATAACGAGAGCTATCGTGAACGTCTGCAAACCATCTATGAGGCACACCCACATCGGGAAGGGCGGGACTTTGAACGTTTTCTCGACGTCCAGCTGTTGTGGGATGAATCGATGGCGGAACGAGCGGCTGAGTGGATCGAGGAAAATCCTCAGGGCCATCTGGTGATTCTGGCCGGGGCTGGGCATCTGATCTATGGGGATGGCATCCCAAGCCGTCTGTCACGTCGGGTCGATGCGAGTCAGGCGATTGTACTGAATGTGAATTCAGTCCCCGAGCTGAATCCTGAGCTGGCGGATTATCTGATTCTGGCCGATCAACATAAGCTGCCGCCCAGTGGTAAACTGGGGGTATTCCTGGATGTGGAGAGTTCACCGCCCAGTGTCAATGGATTCGTTGAGAACAGCGGTGCCGCGGAAGCCGGTATCAAAGAGAAAGACCTTCTGGTATCCGTTGATGATCAACCGATTGAGAGCTATGCGGATCTGCGCATTGCCCTGATGGACCGGGAGGTCGGTGAGGTCGTCAAATTGTCAGTCAAAAGGGAGCGGCTGATTCTGGGCACCATTGTAGAGACCTATCAAGTCACACTGCGCTGAGGAGTCACTGAACCGGTCATGAGCCGACCTGTTGATGCCACAATGCACCGCTCAAACCCCATCAGTCGTCAGATTCTGATTGTCACTCTGTTCGCCCTGGACCTGTTCACAAATTCTTTAAGCTGATCAAACCAATTATGGCTAAACAACCAGAACTGCTGGCACCAGCCGGCACCCTTAAAAACGCCCGTTATGCTTTTGCCTATGGCGCTGATGCGGTCTATGCAGGTTTGCCTCGATACAGCCTGCGGGTCAGAAACAACGATTTTCTGGAGCAAAACCTGGCCACCGGGATTGCCGAGGCGCATGCATTGCAGCGCCTATTCTATCTGGCCTGCAATGTGATGCCCCACAATGCCAAGCTGAAGACCTTCATCAAGGATCTAGAACCGATCATCGCCATGGGTCCGGATGCCTTGATCATGTCAGATCCCGGCTTGATTCTGATGGTCCGGGAGCGTTGGCCGGAGATGCCGATTCACCTTTCGGTGCAGGCGAATACAGTGAATGGGGAGGCGGTACGATTCTGGCAGCAGCAGGGGGTGAGCCGGGTGATCCTCTCCCGGGAGCTGTCACTGGATGAAGTGGCCGAGGTTCGTCAACACTGTCCGGATATGGAGCTGGAGGTGTTTATCCACGGCGCGCTCTGTATCGCCTACTCAGGGCGCTGTCTGCTGTCGGGCTACTTCAATCATCGTGATGCCAATCAGGGAACCTGCACCAACAGCTGCCGCTGGGATTACAAGCTCTCCCAGCCGGTCGCCGGACCTGAACTCAGCACCGGACCGGCCGACGTGACCAGACACAACGACGCTGATCAGGTCTACTATCTGGAGGAGGGAGGACGTCCCGGGGAACAGATGCCGGTGTTCGAGGATGAGCATGGCACCTATATCATGAATTCAAAGGATCTGCGTGCCGTTGAGCATGTGGCCAGGCTGGTGGAGATCGGTGTCGATTGTCTTAAGATCGAGGGTCGCACCAAATCCCATTACTACACGGCCCGTACCACCCAGGTCTATCGCAAGGCAATCGATGATGCGGTGGCGGGACGCCCGTTTCAACCTGCATTGATGGCGGATCTGGAGAGCCTGGCCAATCGGGGATACACCGATGGATTCTACCAGAGGCACGAGTCTGATGAGCTGCAGAACTACCGATTCGGCAGTTCCCAGACTGAGCGACAGCAGTTTGTCGGGGAGATAACAGGCATCGATCTGGAGAGTGGTCTGGTGGAAATGGATGTTAAAAACAAAATCCGTGTCGGAGACCGGCTTGAGCTGATGACACCCGATGGTAACCGGGATTTCGTGCTGGAGAGAATGGAAGACAGACATGGCAACCAGATGCATGAAGCGCCTGGTGGGGGTTATCAGGTACGGGTTAAGTTACCTGCCGAAGCGGTGACCAACGGGCTGCTCTGCCGATATTTAGAATCCGTATGAAGCTTGGGCTGAGGATTGCGGTCAACACACTGGTTGGCGCGGTTCAGGGTGTACCCGCTCTGCTCGAGCTGTTCGATCAGTACCAGGTCAAGGCCAGTTTCTTCTTTGCCACAGGTCCGGATAAAAGCGGCCGGCTGATCAATCGGAGCCAGCAGCCCTGGTATCCACATCTACCTCTGAGCTCACGCCTCTACGGTTTGCTGCTAAAGCCACCTCAGATTGTCGATGAGGCCGGGGAGCGGATGCGCGCAGTGGCTGCTGCAGGTCATGAGACAGGCATCCTTTGTCATGATCGTGGCCGTTGGTTGGCGGGGTTGGCCCATGCCGATGAAGCCTGGACCCGCAGTGAATTGCTGATGGCTGTCGACAGTTACGCTGAGCTGTTTGGTGATCGGCCAAAATGCATGGCGTCCGCCGGCTGGCAAACCAACCCCTATCTGCTGCGCCTGCAACAGGAGCTCGGCTTCGATTATGCCAGCGATGTCAGGGGCAAGAGTGCTTTTTTACCGCAGCTACAGGATATTGAATCCAGCTGCCCGCAACTGCCAACCACACTGCCTACGATCAGTGAGCTACTCAAACAGGGGGGAGATATCAAGCTGCAGAATGTGCATGAGTATCTCTATGCGGAGAGCCAGCATATTCTGCCTCATGGACATATCTATGCCTGTGATGCGGAGGTGGAGGGGATCATCCACCTTGATGTTCTTGAGAAGCTGTTGGTGATGTGGCGCAATCTGGATGAGGGGATTCAGCCTTTGCATAACTTTCTGGATGAACACAACAGAGCACAGCTCAACAGGCACCTGATCGGTTGGTCAGATGAGATGACAGGGGAGGTCTACCAGGCGACCCAGAGTCTTAAGCAAATATGAACGAGTCTACCCCCATCTCCCCTTGTGGGAGAGGGGCCGGGGGAGAGGGGGATAACAATCAACGATATATTTCTCAGTAGTCAGTTGTTTAAAGCTGGATGAGTTAGATAACGTTAAAATTCAACATGGTGAAACGCTACGCGTACACCCTCTCCCCAAACCCTCTCCCGTAAAGGGAGAGGGGCTAAGCAGGAATTCTGTATCCACGTTAAGAGTGTTTGTTTGTAACACTTTTTCTCAGAAACACGATCACCTCTCTCATCAACCCTGAAAACCGCAAACATTATCAGACCGGATTGATTACGCTGAATCACAGGAGGTAACAACATGAAGAAGACAACAGCAGAGAACTACCGGCAACGGGTTATCCGGGTGATCGAATATATCCACGACCACCTGGATGATGATCTCAATATCAACCTGCTGGCGGATGTCGCCTTCATGTCACCCTACCATTTTCACCGCATCTATCGGGAAATGGCCAGGGAGACCCTGAATGCAACCATCCGGCGTCTGCGCCTCCAACGTGCGGCTGTTGAATTAATCAGTTCAACCAAGCCGATTCTCCGCATAGCCACTTCCGCCACCTACGGCAGCCCTGAAGCTTTCACCCGTGCGTTCACAAATCAGTTCGGTGAAACACCCACCGAGTACAGAAGTGCAAGACGTCACAGTAAGGCGAACGAACCCTTTGTGGCTATGCTGCCAACTGCGAGAGAGGAGTATCGTGACATGTACAATGTTGAAATTGTTGATTTCAAACCGGTCAATCTGATTGGTTATTCCCATCAGGGTGACTACATGGAGATAGGCAGAACTTTTGAAAAGTTGTTTGTCTATGCCTCCAGCCACAATCTGTTAAGTGACAGCACACGTTCAATCGGTCTCTATTTTGATGATCCGAAGAGTGTGGAGTCAAAACAGCTTAGGGCGTTTGCCGCCATTTCAGTTGCTGATCAGATGGATCTGCCGGAAACTGGTGAAGTGCCCGAATCGAATCGGATTCCGGGTGGGACTTGTGTGAGCCTGCTGTTCAAAGGATCCTATGCAGAGCTGGAGAAACCCTATGACTGGCTGTTTGGTCACTGGCTGCCACAAAGTGGCTACGAGGCGGCAGACTTTCCACCCTTTGAAGAGTATCTTAATGATCCAAAGGATACGCCACCCAATGAGTTGTTGACGCGTATCAACTGCATCGTTACCCGCGCTTGAGGTTGCGTCTGATCCGAAGATCTCAAAACAGTGCAGAGTGAAGGTCAAAGATGGTGCGGTCTAACCGCATCATGTCGCTAAGGTAATTCAAGTCCTAAACCAAAGATCTATTGCTTATGGCCGCTAATTCGCCAAGATAGTGGTTAATTCCAATAGGTCATCATGTATATGAAGTCAGCCAAGATAAACTGGATTTTACTTCCCGTTCTGCTGTTGTCAGTTGCAGCCGTTGAAGCGGAGATATTCAAGTGGACCGATGAGCATGGAAAGGTACATTTCTCCGATAAACAACCAGCCGATGCTGAAGCCAGTGAAGTTAAGCTGAAGATCAATACCATCAAAAGTGTCAGCTTTGACAGCTCAATTTTCAATTTTGGAAAGAAGGTGGTGATCTACAGTACGGAATGGTGTAGCTATTGTGAGAGAGCCAAACGATATTTCAAGCGGAAAAAGATCAAATATACCGAATACGATATTGAAAAGAGTAGCAAGGCAAGAAGGCAGTATAAAAAGATGGGTGCAACCGGTGTGCCGGTTATTCTGGTCGGTAAACGACGGATGAATGGATTCAGTGAAGCTGGCTTTGAGAAGGTCTATAACAACCCATAGCCAATGTTGCTGTGTAACTGAGGATGGGCAGGCTCAAACAAGCCAATACCCATCCTTTATTAAACGCCTGACAGCTATTACAGATCCAACTCTGCGATTGGATCGATCAAATAGGGCTTGGCATGCAGGTAGTGGGTGGTCTTGCGTTTATTATCGATGTCCTGCTTGACGAATTTCGCCTGATCTTCGCTGATCCCCAACATTTCGGCCAGCTCCTCCGCTGTGGCCCCATGGTTATGTGCCCACAATGCCTTATCCATCTCCTGGTAGGGTAGGGCGAAGTAGAATTCATCCTGGCCCTGGGGCAGGCTGTAGGTGTCGGTGGTTGGAATTGCATCGCAGATCGAGTCCGGCAGTCCCAGGTGTTTCGCCAGGGCATAGACCTGGGTTTTGTAGAGATGGGCGATCGGTTTCACATCGGCCGAGCCATCACCGTTCTTGACGAAAAAGCCCTGGTCATATTCGAGCCGGTTGGGGGTACCGACCACTGCATAGTTCAATCGGTCTGCGTGATAGTATTCGATGGTTTTACGAATACGCTGTTTGTAGTTGGTGGCGGCGACGATCTGCAGATACTCGCGAAGATCCAGACGCTTCTCCTGCAGATTGCCTGACGGATCCTGTACCACCAGCATGAAATGGTTGACCTGGCCATCGATGCCGCCTTTGATCACAATCTTGTTTTTCCAGCCATCCGTATATTCCGGAAAGGTCTTTTTGATTGCTTCGTCACGTGCATCGTAACAGCCGATCGCCTCCAGGGTGGCTGCGATGTTGTGTTGGGTGCTCTCAACACCAAGGTGCTCGATCAGCTGGCTGCTTCTGGATTGGGTGTCTTCGGCGGAATCCATCTCGGGAAGTTGCATGAAGAAACACTTCTTTGGGCCAATCGCCCGTACGGCCAGCGCTGCGGAGACTGAGCTGTCGATGCCGCCGGAAACGGCCACCACCAGACCACGCTTTCTGAGTTTACTGCGCAGTAGTTCACGTATGGTTTGGCAGATATGCTCCGCGGCTTGTTCACGGTCGAAATTGAGAACCTCGGCTTCGTACCGCTCTGAAAAGGATTGCATGCTGTTTCTCCCCTTGATTCTGTTTTTGCCTATCCGCTATGCGACTGACAGCGCTACAGGTTAGGTTATGCTAATTTCCAATTGCGTAAAAATTCAAGTTGCCGGTTGTCGGTGTCTCTACCGGCTGCCCAAACTCCTGGGCGTCTGCTGCCTGTTTACGATTTCTCTTTAGATTGCAGCTGAAATTTCTGGATCTTTCCCGAGGCTGTTTTCGGGAGCTCTGAAATAAACTCAATGCTCTTTGGGATCTTATAGATAGCGAGGTTCTGCTTGCAGTGTCGCTGAATCGCTTTTTTGTCTGTCTGCTGGTCGCCCTTGGGAACGATGAATGCCTTGATGATCTCACCCAGCATCTCATCCGGTACCCCAACAACGGCGACTTCCATGACACAGTCGAGCTCCTGTATCACCTCTTCAATCTCTTTTGGACTGATGCGGTTGGCGCCACTCTTGATCATGTCGGAAGAGCGGCCGTCGATGTAGAGATAGCCATCCTCATCGGTATGCGCCAGATCGCCGGTATAGAGCCAGCCGTCCTTCAATACCTGGGCACTCTTTTCCGTATCGCGCCAATAGCCCTGCATGATGTTTTCACCGGAAGCACAGATCTCGCCTGTCACCCCTGGTGGGTTTACCTTGCCCTGTTTGTCGCGCACCTCGATCCTGGTATCGGGTATGGCGATGCCGATCGACCCCCGTTTTTCACAGATCTGTGCAGGCGGCAGATAGGTAAGGCGCGCACTCGCCTCGGTCTGACCATACATGATGAAGATCTCGGTTTTGGGCAATGCGGCCAGCAGCTTATCGGTGAGTGCCGGGGCCATGGCGCCACCGGCCTGGGTCAGGTATCTCAGATTACTGAGATCATAGTCACTCAGGTTGACCCGACCGAGCAGCAGGGCAAAGGTGGACGGTACCCCGGAAAAGCCGCTTACAGCTTCGTTTGCAATACGCTCCACGACCCGGTGTGGATAGACCAGGTTGTTCTCCAGAATCAGCGATCCACCCACCGCAAGATGGGTATGCAGCACTGAGTTGCCGTAGGAGTAGTAGAAGGGCAATACGTTGAGAATACTGTCCTCGCTGCTCAACTGCAGATATTTCTGGATGGATTCGATATTGGCGCTGAGATTGGCGTGACTGAGCGTCACCCCTTTGGGGCTGCCAGTGGTTCCGGAGGTGTAGATGATCGAGGCCAGATCAGATGGTGAGAGTGCCATCTCCGGCATGGCTCTGCGGGTTTGGGTAATTGTCGTCCAGGGCGTATGGCTCTGTGTCGATTGTGCCGGTTTCGACGCTCCAACACCGACAAGTTCAACGCCCTGGTCGAGCTTGTTGATGATCTCGCTTAGTTCACCATGCCCCTGATCGATAAACAGCCATTTGGCATTGGAGTGACCGGTCCAATTGAGGATATCCCGGGCTTTGGCCTGGGTATTGAGCGCCACTGTGACGCCGCCAGCCGCCCAGATACCGTAGAATATGGCTGCATAATTTGCCGAATTGGTGACCACCATGGCCACCCTGTCACCCTTGTTCAGGCCGGATTCGGCCAGATAACCGGCAACCTGGGAAATACGCTCCAGAAGCTGACGGTAGCTGTATTGCCCGGAGGCATCCGCAATCGCAAGCTTTTCCGGGTAGCTTTCTGCGATCGTCTTGAAACGATCGATCAGTGGCAATGCAGCAGTTGTCACTCTATTGGCTCTTACGTCCAATGAAAGCGACGATATTATTCACAGAATCAAGGTTTTCCGGGACCATCTCAGTATCTTCGACCTTGATACTGAATTCATCTTCCAGAAAATAGATCACTTCCAGAATACCGGTTGAGTCGAGGATGCCCTTATCCAGGAAGGAGTCCCCACTATCCAGAGCTGATTGGTCATCGGTGAACAAATAGTTTTCCAGGATATAGTTTCTGATCTGCGCTTCTGCTGACATGGGAATTCCTAAAGGTCTGATAATAGATTGATGTCGGAATGATACTTTATTAAAAAGCTCAAAAAAACGTTAAATAATCACACGTGCATGTCCTGTACGTGTACCCTGGTAACCAGGGCCTGTTAACACTAATCCTTATCGGACAGTCTCGTGCTAACTGAAGTCTCCCCGGGATCCCTACTCGGGATTGCCTCGAATAAACTGCTCATCGACCAGCATGGTTGAGAGGATGCCGACAAATGCCATATTGTCGCCAAATCCCAATGCCTTGCCTCTGGCACACTTCTTCAGCAGCATATTGGTCGCTTTGGGATTGAAATAGCCCGCCTGTTTGATGCGCGATTCACTGAACAGCTCTTCCACATAGTCCAGGGGTTTGCCATCCTTGAAAAAGGATTGGCTGTCCGGCGCCCGATAGGGCTGCTTGCTGCGACTCCTGATGCTCTCCGGTATCAGGCCTTTCATGGTTTTTTTGAGCATGTACTTCTCGTTCAATCCCATGATTTTGTAGCGGCTGGGCAGTTTCGCAGCAAACTCAATCACCCGATGGTCGAGAAACGGGAAACGGCCTTCGATGGAGTTGGCCATTGCGACCCGGTCACCCTGAGAGCAGAGCAGGTAGCCGGCCAGCAGGGTATGAGCTTCAATATACTGATCCTGGTTAAGCGGTTTCCACTGCTCAATGCCCTCCGGCAGAATCCTTTCGATGTTGGAGTAACCCACGGCAGGTACGGCTGCCCGGGCTTCATCAGAGAAGAACTGCATGATGCGTTGGGTCGTCGCCCAACGGGGGATGTGGGCAAAGAAAGGTTTTTTCAGATGCTCCAGTCCCTGCTGAAAAAAGCGCTGGGTGAAAGCCCCGCTGGCAGTCGGTGAGTGCTTGAGATAGGGGTAGAGGCGTTGCAGGATAAGCGGACGCCACTCGGATTCAGGAGCGTGGCTCCAGAAGCGCCTGACTTTGGCCTCCTTGAATATATCGTAGCCGCCGAATACCTCATCTGCTCCTTCGCCGGTCAAAACCACCTTGTAATCCGCTTCCCGCACAGCACCTGAGAGCAGCATCAGTGGAGTGGGCGCGGTGCGGACAATCGCTGTTTCAGCGTGTCTTATGACTCTGGGAAAAGCCTCACCGATATCGGAGCGTTTGCATAACACATGGGTATGGTGTGTGCCCAGGTAATCCACCAGATCCTTCTGGAAACCACTCTCATCGAACTCCTCATCCTCAAAACCGATGGAGAAGGTTCGCAGTGGCGTGTCGGTGTAGTTTTTGATCAGTGAAGTCAGTACGGAGGAGTCGAGTCCGCCACTCAGATAGGCGCCGACCGGGACATCGGAGCGCAGTTGCAGTCGCACCGAGTCGATCATCAGTGTGCGCAGCTCTTCAGCCCATTCATCGGCAGATTTGTCGTGATCGATCTGATCGTTGGGAAAATCCCAGTCCCAGTAGCGATCGATGCGGATCTCACCCTGTTCGATGACCATCATGCAGCCGGGTGGCAACACCTGTATGTTGTCGAACAGGGAGTTTGGCGGCAGGGCGCTCCAGAATGTGAAAACCTCCTGCAGTGCGGTGAGATTGACCCGCTTACTGATCGCCGGATGTGCGAAAAGGGATTTTACCTCTGAGGCGAAATAGAGTCTGCCTGCGGTTTCAGTGTAGAACAGCGGTCTGATGCCGGCCCGGTCCCGGGCAATCACCAATCGTTGTCTGTTGTTGTCCCAAAGTGCGATGGCGAATTGTCCGTTGAGAGAGTCGACGAACTTGTCGCCATATTGTTCATAGAGGTGGACGATAACCTCGGTATCCGAATGGGTATAGAACTTGTGGCCCAGTTTCTCCAGCTCGTCTCGTAGCTCCAGGTAGTTGAAGATCTCACCGTTGAAGACAACCTGGATGGTTTGATCCTCGTTATGGATCGGCTGATCACCCCCGGCCAGGTCGATGATGCTAAGTCGCGCATGGGCCAAACCAACCCGGTTATGGCAAAAGAAGCCATATCCGTCAGGCCCGCGGTGATGGACTGCATGGATCATGCGCTCCAGTTCATCTCTGGAGGGTGATGCAGCGTCGGTGAGATTCAGAATACCTGCTATACCGCACATTGTTTCTTTTTCGGTCCTTTATCAATCGGGTGTTACAGGGTGGTTTGTTGAGGATGCCTGACAGCCCTGCGTCATGGACTTTAACATGCTCCGCAGGGTGTTGCCGATAGGGTGAGTTGTTAAATCCGGTATATGAGAGGCAATCTTTACAAAATCAGTAGGATAGGGGCAGTTATTCGGCCGTGGAAAGCACTGCTGGTATGTAATCAGTAAACGCTGATTCCGGCTTTAGGAGGCACCATTCAGTTTCATCGGCATGCGGGTCACCGGTTTTCCATGAGCGGACAACAAGGCATTGGCCAGTGCCGGAGCCAGTGGAGGTACCCCAGGTTCACCGACACCGCCTGGATCCAGCCGGCTGTTGCTGATGATTACCTCGATGGGTGGTGTCTCCTTAAAGCTCAGGATTGGCGTGTCATGAAAATTGTGCTGCTCGACGCGACCGTTTTTCAACATGATCGGCGGTTTAAGTGCAGCACCCAAAGCATAGATCACCGAACCCTCCAGCTGAGCTTTGATGGTATCCGGATTGATCGCAATACCGCAGTCGACCACACAGGTGATCTTACCCAGCTTGAGCGTATGCTCGTCCTGTCTGATCAATTCAACGATCTCGGCTACATGGCTACCGAAACTTGAGTGTACAGCGCATCCCAATCGTCGCTGTTGATCCTGCCGATGCCAGGAGGCGGCCTCGGCTGCCCTTTGCAGAACCGCTCTCAATCTGGGTTCCATCAGCAGTTTCAGGCGCAGTTCCAGCGGGCTCTGCCCGCCAGCCCGGGCAAGTTCATCAAAAAAGTGTTCAATGGCGTAGGCGTTGTAGTGATTGGAGACAGAGCGCCAGGGGCCGATCGGTACAGGCGAGTTGAGTCTCAGCAACTCTACCCGTACATGGGGAATATCATAGGCCAGCGAGTCTGCACCATATTTACCGGACTGCAGACCGGTGATCAGGTGGTACCAGGCCTGAGGATTGCCGGCTTCATCCAGGCGGCCACTCAGGCGATGCTGGGTCAGCGGATGATAGTGATCGTGCTGGACATCTTCCTCACGCGGCCAGATCAGTTGCACCGACCGCTTGATACGATGGGCGATCTTAACCGCCTGAGTCACATAATCCTGTTTGATTCGTCGCCCAAATCCACCGCCCAGCAGGGGGGTTACAATTTCAATCCTCGCCTCGAGCTCTGCCTCACTGACCTGCGGCATCAGCGGTTTCAGTGCCTTGACTGCAGTGGCCATAGCGCTGGTGGGAGATTGGGTCGGGGCCCAGATTCTGTATTGCCCATCTTCAATCCCCACCGTGCAGTTCATCGGCTCCGGAGTCATATGGGCCTGGAAGGGGAGTTGATACTCCGAGGTAATAGCATTCAGTGCGGAACCAAGCTGAGCGATGGGCTCTCCACGTTGCAGGATCAGACTGGGTTTCTCTGAGGATTCGCCACTCAGTCGTTGAATGATGTTGTCGCTGTTCAGCTGTGCGGTTTTGCCTTCCTGCCATTCGATTTTCAGAGCTTTTCTCGCCTCGAATGCCTGCCAGGTACCCTGGGCAACCACCACCACGCCCTCTTCAAGTTCGAAGCAGTCGATGATGCCGGATCGCTGTTTGATCTCTGCGCCATTGAAGCTTTTGACGCTCCCGCCGAACACCGGGGATTGGGCGATAGTCGCATAGACCATATCGGGCAACTTGATGTCGATGCCGTAACGAACTTTGCCATTCAGTTTGTCCGTCAGGTCCAATCGGGTGACCGGGGTGCCGATCAGTCTGTAATCCTCGGGTTGTTTCAGTTTTACGTTTTTCGGTATCGGCATCTCGGCCGCCCGCCCCACCACTGCTGCGTAGCTTACCGACTTTGAAGATGGGCGATGGGTGATGCGTGAGTGTTGTGCCTGACAGCTGTCGACCGGAGCCTTCAGATACTCGGCTCCGGCAGCCAGTAACATCTGCCTGGCAACGGCGCCTGCCTCTCTCAGGGTCTTCCAGTTTCTTCTGACACTGCGGCTTCCACCGGTTCCCTGAAAACCATAGGCCGGGTCGAGGGGGGCATGTTCCACCTGAACCTTCTGCCAATCCACTTCCAGTTCTTCGGCAATCAGCATCGAGAGTGAGGTGAAGGGGCCCTGTCCCATCTCCGACTCGGCGATGTAGAGCGTAACCACCCCGTCCGTATCGATTTTCAACCAGGCGTTCGGCTTGAACCTTGGCGAGTCATCGTTTGCGGCTGCAATCTTGCCACTCCAGGCTATGCCCAGCACCAGTGCAGAGCCGGCAGTGAGGGCGCTCTTCTTCAGAAAATCTCTTCTCTCGGGATCGAACGGCTTCATCAGGATGGGTCCTTTGCTCTCATCAATTCGGACGCCTGCTGAATGGCCTGGCGTATGCGTGGATAGGTGCCGCAACGGCATAACACTTGAGACATGGCCTGATCAATCTCATCCGCGCTCGGATCACGCTTATTACTGAGCAGGGCATAGGCGGTGATGATCTGTCCGGACTGGCAGTAACCACACTGAGGAACCTGTAACTCGAGCCAGGATTTCAACAGCGGATGATCAGCCTGATCTGCCAGCCCCTCGATGGTGGTGATTTTTTTGCCAGCACACTCTGTCGCTTTGACCCGGCAGGCTTTTGCTGGCATATCATCGAGCAACACCATACAGGAGCCGCAAACGCCGATACCACAGCTGTATTTGGTGCCGGTCAGGCCAAGCTGGTCTCTCAATACCCAGAGCAATGGAATATCGTTGTCTGCCTCAACCCGGGTTGCTGAACCATTGATGTGAAGTGTGACTGCCATCAGATCCGATTCTCCCTGATTGGTTGTCATTTTTATTTAGATTCAGTAATCGATGCGTTGATCACTGGATTGCCAGGCTTTGAACAGCTGCAGGCTTGCATCACGCATGATCTGTCGGCTGGGCATCAGGCGTTCACCTGATGGTTTGCACATTTCCGCTGCAATCAGACTGTCGTCGAAACCACTGACTGCGGCGTCTTCACCAGTCGCGGCATACACAAGTCGCTCAATTCTAGCCCAGTAGGCGGCACTGAGGCACATCGGGCAGGGTTCACAGGTTGTGTAGAGCACCGCACCGGCCAGATTGAAATTTTGCTGATGCTGGCAGGCCTTTCGGATTGCCTGCATCTCAGCATGGGCGGTGGGATCATTGAGATGTACAACCTGATTCCAGCCAGCTCCGATGATCTGATTCTCGACCACGATTACGGCACCAAAAGGACCACCATGTCCCAGCGCCAGGCCCTGCTGTGCCTGTTCAAGTGCCTGTTCCATGAATCGTTGATCCTGATCCACTGCCTGACTACTCCCAGCGAAAGCTTTTCGAACCTATTGTGACAAAGCATAGAGTAAAAAGGCAGAGGGACAACAGGGGAGCGGCAACCTCTTTGATGCCCGCACCCTCAATCATGACCGCTCGGGCGGCATCCACCATATGAGTCAATGGCAGTGCCAGAGCCAGATTCTGTACCAATGGATGGGAGCCTTCCAGCGAGAACCAGACGCCGGATAGCAGCATCATCGGCCAGCTGATCAGATTCAATAAACCATTAGCCGCCTCTTCGCTGGTTATCCTGGCTGCGACCAGCAAGCCAACACTGATCATGCTCAGGGCACCGACAATCAAGATCAGTAACAGCAGCCAGTAGGAACCGACCATGCGGAAATCCACCAGCAGATCCGTACCCAGATAGACCAGTGTGGTGACAGTGACGATCATCAGCAGGCGGGAGGCGATTTGTGCAGAGATAAACTCAAACGCGCTCAATGGGGTCGCTCTGAGCCGTTTCAGTACCCCGTTCTTACGGTATCGGACGATCACATAGCCAACACCGAAGAGTGCACTGAACATGATGTTCATGCCGAGTACGCCGGGCACTACCCAATCCACATAGCGAATCTCCGAACCGGACAGGGCTACCCGTTCAAACTGGTAGGGGGCAACGACTTTTTCCAGTAGATAACCCTTTGGTGAGGTGCTGTTCACCCAATAGCGTTGGTTTTTCAGGTCGAGCAGCAGGTCGATCTGATGTCGGTCCACCTTGTCGATGGTTTTGTCCAGTTCCTCGGTCTCGATGAACTCCACATAACGGGTCTGCAGAAAGCTATGGATCGGCTGCTCGGTGTCGGTTTCACCAAACAGTCCCACCTTGTAGAGCTCCTCCTGGCCGGTAGTGAAGGCAAAGGCAAATCCCATCACGATCAGCACCGGCATGATCAGATTCCAGCCCAGCGCGGTGCGATCCCGCAGGAACTCCAGATTGCGTGCTTGCAGGGCGGCGAGAAAACGGCGTATTGACATAGTATTCAGGATTAGGTCGCAAACTGATTGGTTGATTATTTGGCAGGGCAGGATTGATTGGATTGGCTTCCCGTGACCCCAAGCCCATGATATGGCATCACTATACCTTCTGTGTGCTGTCTCATACCAATGCGCGATATCAGAGGTTGGCCATTGCCTGCGACACGCATCTGGCGGCAAATGGCCTGGCATCAGGCAGATTTCATGCATTGGTAACGGCCAGTAGACGAGTGACGGCTTTCGCTTTCACTCCTTTGTCGACAAATCCAAAAACTATGAGTTCACTTCGGTCTTGACGCCTTGAATTCGACGCACCGAGTCTAACTGCGCAGATGATGTCCTGTTAGCTCCAGGAACAGATCCTCCAGGGTAGGGGTGCGTACCTGGAGCTGTCTCAGTGGAATCTGATTGGCCGTCAGCAGACGGATTGTGCTATCCACATCCTTCGACATGATCTCAACCACATCACCCTGTGGATGTATCGAAGCGCCGTCATTGAGCGTGAATGTTTCCGGAAATACGTCGCGGGGAAGGGTGATGACAGAGTTGTCGAAATGGTCCGCCAGCAGTGCTTTGGGATTGCCCTGGGCGATAATCACTCCATGGTCCATGATGATGATCTCATCACACAGCTCGAAGGCCTCTTCCATGTAGTGTGTGGTCAGTACCAAGGTCTTGTTTTCAGCCTTGATACGACGTACCTGGCTCCACAGATTGCGTCGGGACTGGGGGTCGAGTCCGGTTGTCGGCTCATCCAGAAAAACCACCTCGGGATTATTGATCAGTGCGATCGCCAGCAGCAATCGCTGCTTCTGGCCACCGGAGAGTTTGCGTGTGTCCCGGGTCAGAAATTCTTCCAGGGCGCAGGCTTCAACCAGATCATCCAGCGGCCTCGGGTTTGGGTAGAAGCGCTGAAACATCCGCAGAGCTTCATCCACCTGAATAAACTCTTGCAATGCGGTGTGCTGAAACATGATCCCAGCCTCATTGCGGAATTTCTGCCCCAGGGGTTCGCCTTTGTAGAGAATGTTTCCGGATGTGGGGGTGATGATGCCTTCAAGCATCTCCACCGTTGTGGTTTTACCCGCCCCGTTCGGACCAAGCAGTCCGAAACAGACGCCTCGGGGTATACGAAAACTCACCCCGTTGACCGCTTTCACGCCAGGATAGTGTTTACAGAGGTTTTGTGCCTCAATCATCTCGATTTAGCCGCTCACCACGGATCAGTTGTGGAACATGACTTCAATGTTCTGAATATCTTCGGCAACACCTTCGATTTCGATGATATTGACTTCAGGTTCCATCCCCAGTTTCTTGATGGCGGGCACATTCGGCATCTCGAAATCCGTATTCTGGTTCAGATTGGCCTGCAGGCGGGCGACCAGCACGATATCCGAGTAATCCCCACCCCCTTCGCTTTCGTACTCAAGGTTAAGAAAATTTGCCGGTACCTTGATCAGGCTTTCAGGAAAATCCCACATCTCAAGAATCCGTTGTCCGATCTGGGGGCTCAGTATATCGATCACCCGATCCAGTTCTGTTGCATCCTGAACCAGTTCGTCCCGGGTCTCTGCCATCGCCAGTACTGGCAAGGCTCCGATGTTATGGATCAAACCGGCCAGCATCGCCTGCTCCTTATCCAGATGATCCAGATTGTAGGAGAGTACCCGGCTGATGGCGGCGATCTGCACACTCTCTTCCCAGATCTGGTGGAATTTGGCGTCAAGCAGGTCATCGGTGGCCTGAAAGATCTGTTGCATGATCAGACTGATCACCAGGCTGCGCACCAGTCGAACACCCAGGCGGGCAACCGCCATCTGCAGGTTATCGATCGGTACTCTTCCCCGGTAGAGCGGGCTGTTGGCTACCTGTAAAAGGCGGGCTGAGAGTGCGGCATCCGAAGCGATGATGTCTGCAATTTCGTTGGCGCTACTGGTCTCCTGTTCTACCGCATCCCGCACTTTCAGCGCTACTTCAGGGAGTGTTGGCAGGGTCAGCTTGTTACTGTCGATCGCTTCGTTGAGGTCGTTTAAAAATTGTTTTTCGTCGATCATTTCGCTGTCTTGTCCTGGACTGCAGAGGTTTTCACCGTTAGCGGTAGAATCGGCAAAATCTTAATGCAGAATGGGAGTGTTCCGTAGATCACGATTCAGCAAAAGGGTAGGGCAGATTGACGATTTTCAGGGGTGAACCCTGCTCTCCAAGCAGTACCTGATCCTCTTCGGCGCTGGCGATTTCGATCACCGCCAGGAGGTCGTAGCCATCACCATTGGCCTGGGCTTCGACGACTTTACCCGTACCCTGTCCCGAGGTACTGAGTCTGGCAAACAGCTCATCACCAGGTTGAGGTACGGTACTGGTCTCCACATGGGCCAGATACATCCTGCGCTTCAGTTTGCCCAGGTACTGCATGCGTGCGACAACCTCCTGACCTGTGTAACAACCTTTGGTGAAGCTGACCCCGTCGATCAACTGCATGTTGGTCATTTGCGGGACGAAGGCCTCTTTGGTCGCCTGATAGATCGTGGGGATACCCGCCTGGATTTCCTGAAGTGCCCAGAAATCGGTGCTTGCGGGTTGGGCCTGCCCCTCAGCGGTCAGCCAGAGCTCCTGCAGTTGTTGGATCGGTCCAACAATCTCATATCTGGGCTTTTGGCCTGGAAGCCGGATCAGAGTCAGCTGATCCTGCTGCTGAACATCATTGGGCTGTTCAGGCATTTCATCGAAAAAGGGTTGTAGCAGGGCCTCTGAGCAGTCTCCGGTCAAGCCGACTCTGATCAGTTCGTCGCTCACATCGCTGAGCGTGACTTTGGCTCGCAGGATGTACATGCCGAGCCGCTGCACCACGCCGGGAATATTCTCCACCGGGGTCTGCAGGTAGTAGTCGTCTTCACGGCGAAAGCAGCGAAAATTAGCCAGCATACGCCCTTTGGCATTGCACCAGCCCGCCAGATTGCTGTGAGATCCAGTGACTTCACGAATATCATTGGTCAACTGGCCCTGCAGATAGGCCTCCGCATCCTCACCGGATACGCGGATCAGCCCCAGATGGGAGAGGTCGTTTAGAGCACAGTTCAATTCTGTGCCTTGCTGGTCATTATCAGTTCTTGATGCCAGAAATTTGGTCCATTCTTCGTTCATATCAGGAACAGCTCCTGGGTTTGGGGATCAACTCTGCGTATCATACCCGATCCCACGGGGTACGAAATCCCCCTGGTGATGTGTTTTTTAGGTTTGTATGACAATCCCATTGGGCTGCAGACCGGGCTGCTCAATACAACGACTTTATTAAACACTTGGCATGTCAATCAGCGAGTTGAACGATTCGGAAACAGTGATGAGTAATTTGAAGGCAGGAGCTCTGGTGCTCTATAAGATCCGTCCGGCCAAGGTGACGGAAGTAGCGGATAAGATCACCATTGAGCTGGAAGGGGGTAAAAGCAAACGGGTACGGGACAAGGATGTGGTTCTGCTGCATCCAGGCCCCCTCGACGACCTGAAAAGCCTACAGCCCATGTCAGGAGAGGTTGAGGAGAATTGGGAGCTGTTGGAGGGGGCTGAGACTGACATTAAAGAGCTCAGCGAACTGGTCTACGGGGACTATACCCCGGCCATGGCCTGGGCGACCTGGGTTCTGGTATCCGATGGGATCTACTTTGAGGGAGAGCCGGAGGCGATCCAACCAAGATCTGCCGAGGCGGTAGCGAGTGAGATCGAGACACGCAATAAAAAGGCAGCTGAAGAGGTGGCCTGGGACAGCTTCATGGCCCGTGTTCGACAGGGTGAGATCCTTGATGAGGATCGAAAAATTCTTGGTGAGGTGGAAGCGCTGGCACTGCTGAAAAGGGATAACAGCCGAATATTGCAGGCTCTGAAGCTGCAGGAAAACCCGGTTAGTGCTCACCGGCTGCTGGTGAAAACGGGTTATTGGACGCTGAATGAAAACCCCTATCCCCGGCGAATGGGTGTTGACGAGTCAATTCCCGACTATCCGGTTTCGGATCTGATGGAAGAGGATCGCCTGGATCTGACACATCTGCGAGCCTTTGCAATCGACGACGAGGATAATCAGGACCCGGACGACGCGATCAGTATCGATGGGGATCGACTCTGGGTGCATGTGGCTGATGTGGCGGCTCTGGTGAAACCGGATAGCGAGATGGATATCGATGCCAGAAGCCGCGGCGCCAATCTCTATCTGCCCGACCGGATTGTCCCGATGCTGCCACCCAGAATAACCGACCTGTTGGGTTTGGGCCTACAGCAGCGCTCCCCCTCGCTCTCGATTGCTTTTCAGCTATCGGAGCAAGGGGAAGTCGGTGATGTGGAGATCCACCCCAGTTGGCTGAAGGTAGAACGAATCAGCTATGGCGAGGCGGAACATCGCCTGGATGAGGCGCCCTTCAATAGTCTGTTGGAAAAGTGCCAACGCTACAGATCCCGTCGCAAGGCGGCAGGTTCGGCCACCATTCAGCTGCCTGAAGTGAAGATCAAAGCGCAAAACGATCAGGTGGAGATCACTCCGCTGGAGAAGTTGCAGAGCCGTGAAATGGTGACCGATTTGATGCTGATGGCCGGGGAGGGTATCGCAAATTACTGTCTGCAACGTGATATCCCGATACCTTTTGCCACCCAGGCTCCACCGGATGATGCCCAGCAACCGGCGGATCTTGCCGCCATGTATGCCTACCGACGTCAGTTCAAACCGACTCAGGTCAAAACCGAAGCCGAACCCCATTCAGGATTGGGGCTGCCGGCTTACAGCCGGGTAACCAGTCCGTTGCGCCGCTACTCAGACCTGCTGACCCATCAGCAGCTGAGAGCCCATTTGAAAGGTGAGGATTTACTCGATCTGGCGACGATTTCCCAACGTATCGCAGAGTCTGAAATGGGCAGTATGGCGAACAGAAAGACCGAAAGGGTGTCGAACAACCACTGGCGATTGATCTTTTTGAGAGATCGTCCGGAGTGGCAGGGTGAGGGCGTCATTGTTGCACAGGAGGGGGAACGGGCAACTGTGTTGATCCCATCCATCGCCTATGAAGCCAAGCTGCGTATCCGGGGTGAATTCTCACTGAATGACAGTGTGAAACTGAAACCGAGAGAGATCGATATCCCGGATCTCAGCTGCTATTTCAGACTTGTCTGAAAACAGGCTGGGATCTGTTCGCGGCTGGTTGCCGCTGTCAGATTCTGAGTTGTTTCGATTCAATAACTTGAGGTGTTTAACTATGAGATGGATCGTGATCGCACTCTGCCTCTCTGGCTGTGGCGCCAACTTTCAAACCAGTTTCAATCCTGCAAGCCCCTACCAGCAGATACCGGTCGGTTCCATGGTCGTTCTGAAGCAGGCACTGGAGGTCTCTGCGCATCGTACCCGTTTGTTTTTACAGCTGGGTGAGACAATGCAGCTCGAAGATTTCGATCGATACAAGGCGAATTGCAACTTCGAGCTCAACTCGCTGACGGATGGAGTACAGACCATACAACCTCAAACTTTCACCATCAAACGGGTGGAGGGCTTGATGGTGGAAGTGGTCGATAGATTACCTCAATACAGGTTTGTTTCGGTTGGCCTGGATGATCAGGGTACACCGATGGTCACTCAGGGTTACCATTTTTGGCTCGATTCCACCCAGCAGCCGGAAGTTCTTCGTCTCTCCTGCCGGGGAGCGTTTGACGATATGTGGGCGAGCCAACCACCCTCGATTGACGAGATTCAACAGACCATGGGTGATTTGGCAGAGATACAATTGGCGCTCTAGCCTCTACTGACCATGGTTCGGTAAAGCAAACAAGCTGAAACAACTGCAAAACACCATTTTATCTGTAGTTTCATTGGAGGCTTTTAATTCCCTTTGATTACCCTGCTTAAATTGTGGTTGAGCTCAATCGACGGTCTGATAGCTTATCCTGCAGAAACTGCCATAAATCATTGGTTTTTTATTTATACAATGACTTTTCCAGGATCATAGGGAATTTACACAAAGCACCCTGTTAGAGTGTGCTATAAGAACTAGATAACAGGTAAGCAATTACCACGGCTTGAGACAATCATATTGAGCCATGGGGTTTTGATACTGGGGTTTGAACACGGCTTTTCCCGTTCGTGCATTAGGTTTCGTTCGAACAACAAAAGATTGTTCCTGAAAGTTATAGATCGATAAATTTCTCAGTGCTCCAAGGCGGCATAACAGCTGTTGCATAAATGAGCGTCATGACCAGATGGACCATGTCAAAAACTAAAACAAGCAAACAATCAGAGCGTGTCAAAACACTCATTGCAGAAGAGCAGACCAGGATTCTGTTTCAACAGGCGCCGATCTCAAATGCTACGGTCTATGCGGTTGCCACTCTTTTTTACTTCATATTGATTCCTCATATCGATTCGGGGATTGTGGAGATCTGGGTGATTTCCCTGTTTGCAACAGCGACTTTTCGGCTGGTTCTCTGGGCGTTGAGAAGACGCGATCCCCGGAAAATGACTACAAAGCAGTGGCAACGAGCCTATCTGTTTGGATGTCTCATGGTCGGGGTGGCATGGAGTTTGATCGTACCTCATATCTATTTGACAGATAATCTCACCGTTGCGATCGGCTTGTGCATGCTGTTGTTCGGAATCGTCGCATCCGCGGTTGTGATTCTTTCGGTCTATCTGCCGGCATTCGTGGTCTATGTCTATCCCCAACTGCTTACCCTGATCGGCACTTTACTGTTTTATGGCGATTTCGCTCACAACACCCTGGCCATCGCTACCTTTGTATACTTGGTAATGACCACCTTGTTTACCCGCAATGTGCATCGTAATTTAGTCGAAAATATCGGCCTTGAGGTGCAGAACAGACGACTCATTGATGAACTGAGTGAAGAGGTGAGAAGCCGTGAAACAACCATAGATTTACGTACCTCCGAACTGCAGGATAAAAACAGTGCACTGAGCAAGGAGATCAATGAGCGGGAACAGGCAGAATCGGCACTGCGCAAAAGTGAGGAAAGATTTGAGCTGGCCATGCGTGGCGCCAATGACGGGGTTTACGATTGGAATCTTAAGACCAACGAGATCTACTACTCACCCCGCTGGAAAAAAATGCTCGGTTATGAAGACGACGAGTTGCCAAACGATTTTTCAACCTGGGAGGATCTGATTGAAGACAAGGATCGGGAGCGATCCTGGGTCATGCTTTCTGACTATATTGAGGGAAAAAGAGATAATTTCCATATCGAATTCAAGATGCGGCACAAGGATGGTCATTGGGTGGATATTCTCTCCCGTGCCTTTCTGGTCCGTGATGCTGAAGGTAACGCCATTCGTACCGTCGGAACCCATGTGGATATCTCAGAAAAGAAAAGGCAGGAAGCACATATTCTCAAACAGGCCCATTACGATGGGCTGACTGGTCTGCCCAACCGGTTCCTGGCGATGGATCGATTGACCCAGCTGCTAAAGGAGACAGATCGGGATCATCAGATGATCGCCGTGCTGTTTCTCGACCTTGATGGGTTCAAACGGGTTAACGATACCCTGGGACACGAAACCGGTGACCGGTTGCTTGTTCAGGCAGCGGAGCGTCTCAAATCGGCGGTCCGTGATGCGGACAGTGTGTGTCGTCTCGGCGGCGATGAATTTGTCGTCTTGCTACGCAATTTATCGGAACTGACCGATGCCAAAGCTGTGGCAGGCAACCTGATTGCACAGTTTCGAGATCCATTCACCCTGGATGATCGGGAGCTGGTGGTAACCACCAGTATCGGCATTTCTATCTACCCCAGTGACGGTGTTACCCCTACAGAACTGTTACGTAACGCAGACACAGCCATGTATCACTCCAAGGAACAGGGGCGAAACACTTTCAATTTTTACACCAGCGAGATGAATTTGAACATCTCCCGAAGTCTGGAAGTCGAAGAGCAGCTCCAGGGCGCCCATAAGCGGCAGGAGTTCTCAGTGCTATATCAGCCTGTGATCGATATGCGGAGCAATCGGGTGGTTGGCGCAGAAGCGCTGCTTCGCTGGAACAATCCCGCCCTTGGCATGGTTTCACCGGACGAGTTTATTCCGATCGCTGAGCAGACCGGGGTCATACTCGAAATCGGTCGGTATGTCTTGCAGCAGGCGGTGATCAATGCACTGCAGTGGCAGGAGATGATCGATAACGAATTCAGAATATCCATCAATCTATCTCCCAGACAGTTCAGGGATGTAAAACTTGTGGAGTTTATATCGGACCTACTGGAGCACAGTGGCCTTAAGGCTGAAGCGCTGATTCTGGAGATTACCGAAGGTGTCCTGATGAGTGGCCAGCGGGAGATCGTTGCGGCCCTGGACCGGCTGCATAGTAAGGGTATCGGGCTGGCAATGGATGATTTTGGTACAGGCTACTCATCGTTGAGCCATTTGCGCAATTATCCTTTTGATGTGTTGAAAATTGATCGCAGCTTTATCAATGACCTGATGATCGATGCGGCCGACTGGGAGCTGGTCAATGCGTCTGTGTTGATGGCCCATGGCATGGGATTGGAGGTGGTCGCCGAAGGTGTGGAGACGGAGGATCAACTGAAACAATTGCAAAATATGCAATGCGATCTTGCCCAGGGTTTTCTTTTCAACAAACCGATTACTGCAGAAGCTTTCACGAGTATGTTGCAAGATTCGGTCAGTCTATCCTGAAAATACTTTTTGGTGAGTAAAGCGGGTTGGCTGCTTGCCTATCTATTCGGACTATGGGTGCAGTATAGCGGGTCAGTCCAAAAACAGATTGGCAGTTGTCGGACCTGTAAACCCGGGAAAAACCTGCGATAGATCAGTACCACCCAGTCGTTTATTCAACAACTCTGCAAGCAGGGTGCGTAAATCGGTTGTAATTGCCAGGTCTTCACCCAGGTGAAGGTCCGCTGTAGAAAGACCGGGCCAATCGGTAATCACCTGCCCGCCGTTTACACCGCCACCCATGGCATAAGCCACTCCGCCAGTGCCATGGTCAGTTCCCACCGAGGCATTTTCAGCAACGCGTCGACCAAATTCGGTCATTACGAAGAGGGTGACTCGCTGCATTAAATCAGCCATATCCGTTTGGAAAGCACTCAATGAATCAGCCAGATCAGTCAGGGATTGCTGCAGGTTGCCGGGTAAATTCTCATGGTGATCCCAGCCTCCGGCATCGATACAGATGACCTCGACGGGTAAATTCGATTTGGCCAACTGAGCTGTCTGCTGCATTTTTTTACCCAGGTCGGTGGCTGGGTAGAGTGCGCCATGTTCTGGCAATATGCTCTGCAACTCAGCGGCCTGCAGTTCGGTTACAGCGGATAGTGCTGCCTGAGCCGGTGCTGCAAGGGGTATCTGATCATGAAACAGATTGCCTAAGACATCCGTATAACCCGAGTCGATAATCTCCTGGCTAAAGCCGAATTCGGTCAGGTTGCTGATCGCAAGCGGCTCGCTGGCACCATGCAGCGAGACCGGAACATTGCCACTGATGGATACGATACGAAACGCAGAACCGTTGTTGGTGCTATTCAGGCTGAGATGACGACCAAGCCAACCGTTGCTCGGAAGTGGCTTGGCTGACACGCCTCTTTCCACGATATCCTGGGCGACGAAGTGTGAGCGGGAGTTGTGGGGAATGCCTGTGGCGTGCACGAGCGCCAATTGGCCTGAATCATAGATTGTTTTGAGTGGTGCCAGGGCTGGATGCAGTGCGAAGCGGCCATCCAGATCGATAGCACCACCCTGCGTACCCGGTGCAGCTACCGCGATGTTGGCACGTTGAGCGTAGTAATCGGGGTCGGTGTAGGGGACCAGACTGTTCAGGCCATCGGCTGCGCCTCGCTGGAACAGGCAGACCAACAGGTCTTTGTCAGTAGGGAGTCTATTGGCGTAGTCAATGTATCCGCTCATGGAGTCATCCCTTAACGAAGCTGAAAATAGACTGAACTGACCAATACTGCGGCCACCAACGGTGCAATCTGCTCAGGTACGTCATCTGGCAGATTGGCATCTTCATCATAGCGGTATTCGGTCGTCAGCCAGTCGATAATATGGCGACGATCTGCCGAGGAGATTGGTCGCATCAGTATGGCATCGGTCAAGGCGTCCGTGATCTCGGCAAGGGTCTCTGCACCATTCAGCATCGGTAGATAGTCGATGCGGATGATGTCATTGGAAAGGGAAATCGGGGCAAAACTGAAAAAAGAGAGGCGCCAGCGATTCAATATCCCCCCGGTACTGGACCAGTAGGATTGAGCATCCGGATAGCCATCCGGTGTGGACCAGAAGTAGGGAAGCTGTCCAAGAATTGCCTGGGCAAAGAAGTACAACTCCCCACTGTCTGCGGGATAACCGGTATCCGGAGCCAGTGTGCGTACCAAACCGGCCAGAAACTCGCTGGGTCTGGTCAACTTTTGATCCGCATTCGCTTGCATGGCATTGCTGGCAAACAGGGTTCGAAGGGTCTGCTTGATGTCGCCTTGACTGGTGCTGAAAGCTTCGGCAACCCTGTCTATCGTCGCCTGGTCCGGATCGTCACTGACAAATCTGCGGCACAACTTGGTGGCGATAAAGTCTGCGGTTGAAGGGTGTTCCGCCAATAGGTCCAGAATCTGCTCACCATCCTGCTGGCCACCACCAGCAGCAATCGTCTGATTCAATACGACTTTACTTTGCTGATCGTGAATTGCATCGTTGTATCTGAAGACACCATATTCAGCTGTGCCGTTGTTTGGAAACTCAATTGTCCATCCGGTGAAACACCTGGCCACCTCTTTGATATCGGTTTCCGTGTAGCCGCCATCAACACCAAGGGTATGTAACTCCATCAGTTCACGGGCATAGTTTTCATTTGGCGCACTGGCGAGGTTGTTATAGTTGTCCAGGTAGAACAGCATGGCAGGGCTTTTGGCAGAGGCATGCAACAGATCACGAAAACTACCCAAGGCATGGGTGCGTATCACCTGCAGGTCATCTGACGGTTTCAGGGTGGGCTCAAGACCATTGATCAGGTGGATATTGAAATGGTCGGTCCAGAACTCCACCATCACTTCATAGAGTTGGCGACGACTGAAAATCTGTCGATACTGGGTCGCTGCAATCATCTGCCGGACGACGGCTTCAATATTGCCTGGAAATCCGGCATAGAGTCTTTCCGGTGTTTCAAATATCAGTGGAAACCGGTTTTGAATTTCACTTTCCAAACTGGCGTCGTCGATATTCAGATAGTCCAGTTGTTGCTCGATGTATTGATCGATACCCAGATTGTTGATGCTCTCCAGTTGATCCCGATGCACACCGAAACTTGTTCGCTTCAATACGGTATAGGCTGCAGAGGCTTGCGGAATCTCTGTTTCAACTGTTACGGGATCTGTCTCACTCTGTTCGTCATCCTCCTCTTCACTGCTGCCACAACCCGGCAGGGTGACCGCCAGTGCCGAATAGCCAAGTCCATTGACCATCAGACTGAGAAAATCTCGACGGTTGTGTAGTTTTTCCAGGGGCGCTGCGGCTACCATGTTATCGAGGTTGGGATTTGATAAAGACTTGCGTCTGGACATGGGGCTATCTTTTTGCAGGTATTAACGACTGTTCTGATTCTTACAACTGTAAAAATATGGTGTTGATGATTCAATCACACTTCTTTAATGGTGAAGAATTGAAATAATCATTAGTTTCCTTAACGATAAAGCCAGTATATTGTCATTAGTTGAACATTTCCGTGGTTTACAGATGGACAAACTCAGAGTCTGTTATGAAGCTGAAGATAGAGATTAATGGGGATATTGGAAAAGAGGAAGTGGTAGCGGTGTATCGTGCCAATGGCTGGTCATCGGCGGAAAAACCGGACAAACTGCTGGCGGCCCTGAGACACTCTGATAACCTGGTAACGGCCCGTATTGATGGCAGGTTGGTGGGTATCGGTAATGCCATATCAGATGGCCATCTGGTGGTCTACTATCCTCACATGCTGGTTGACCCGGCGTATCATGGACAGGGGATCGGACGTAAGATGATGAACTCCATGATGAGCATCTATCAGGGATTTCATCAACAGATGCTGACCTCGGACAAAAATGCAGTTGGCTTCTATCAGGCGCTCGGATTCAGTCGGGCAGGTAACACGGAGTCGATGTGGATCTACGAGGGGCAGGACCACTGATTGGATTCGTTCTGACAGCGGCTAAAAAAAGCGTGTTAGGGTGAGCTCCGCATAATCATCCCGGCGTAGGGAGTAGAGGGGGTCCTGTTCCGCTATATCCGACCATAAGCGGATTTGCGCACTGGTTTTCCAATCACTGCCGATGCGGCGGCTGGCTTCAAGATTGAACATCCAACTGTCTTCATCCATATCCTTGATAACACCAGCCAGTAATTCGCTGCCATCCACGTCATTTGCAGTGAGTCGAAAGCCGATAAAAATGTCATTCTGAAACGGTGTGGTCGCATCATCCCCACGGTCGTCATAGAGGTATTCACCCAGTAGACCAAGATCCATATCGGTGTCGGCAATGCCGACCAGGGTATACTCGAATCCACCGGTTGCCGCATTGTAACTGCCACTGTCGATGGATCGATGAATCGCCTCCAGTTTCCACAACCAATCCCCTTTGGTGGCCTGCAGATCGAGACTGGTTTGACGCATCTGTTCATAAAACGGTATCAGGCTGATCTCACCCCGGTTACTGATTCTGGGTATCAACAAGGGATCCCGACTGGTACCGTTAAAATGTGCCAGCCCGATGTCCCAGTCACCGATATAGTGTGACCAGCGCAGAGCGAAGTCCAGGTGTCTCTCTTCCCGGTCGGATTCATACTCTGCATGATCCTGATCGACCGGTGGGTGGGATCTTAAACGTCCCTCTTCTGCGGGGAAGCTTCGTTCTCGGAAACCGATCAGGGTGTAGAAATCGACGATACCCCAATCCCGCTCCAGTGAGAGCTTGATCAGAGGCTGACCAAGTTTTTGTTCACCATCGGGATTCTCCACCAGGTCAGTCTGGTTGATGGTGTCTACCAGATGCAGGGCTTCGGTCACCCCCCAAAAGACTTTTCCGACACCGGCCTGTGCTTCCCAGCGGTTTCCGGCATAGGTCCAGATCAGCTCGCGGATGTCGCCATGGGTTCGCTCCTCGTCTTCACTGTCCCAGCGAAAGAAGGGCACCACCAGCAGACTCTGATTACCATTGTCCCAACGTTGATAGTATTCAGGCTGAAATGCCAGTGAGATAAGGTGGTCCGATTGATTCTCGTAAGCGGCATCCTGAGGGAAGTAGCGCCCTTGTAATTCAGCATAGCCACTCCATTCACCGGCCGATAACAGGCTCGGTATCAGACATACCATCCATCGCCATAATCTCACGGTAACACGCTCCCTATCTGGCCCGCTTCAGGCTGTTCTTATTGAAATCGGCATCCGTAAGTCCACTACGGAAATCGTACTGCTTCCAGGTCAGCAGGGTGCTTTTGCCTGTCTGGTGGTTCTCCATATACATCTCATCGGCGCGCCAGTATTGATCCAGATATTGCTGATAGCCACGAAATACCAGGGTCTTCAACAGGACATTTTTTCGATCGTAATAGTCGATCTTGATCGGTATGTAACGCTCCTTGTCCACCCACATCTGCTGGCGTGTATAGCCCGAATTGGGGTCAACCGGATAGCGTTCCAGCAGTAACGAGGCGGTGCCTTCGTGCTCACTCTCCTCAATAAACTTATAGGTGTACTTTTCAACCTCCTGGGAAGAGATATCTTCATAGGCGAACTCGCTGCCCATGAAGGGGCCGGACTTGTTTCTGGAAGCGATTCTTTTAACCCGTTTGAGTGCAGGTAGATAGAGCCACTGATCATCATCACCGACTTTGTGCGAGAAGCTCAACAGTGCAGTGCCCTTAACGTCTCTGGGTTCATCAAAGACTACCAGAGTCTTGTCTCCGTCGTTCTCCACCTCGAGGGTCTGATTGCGCATATCGCGCAGGCTCTCTTCACCATGCCGGTTTTTCAGCAGCATGGTCATGCTGGCCTTGAAATCATGGAAACCGGTATCTCTGGTATCCACCTCTTTGGCAATCTCAAGGCCCCGCTCTTCGGCTGTCATTGCCAGGGTGACTGCCGGTGTGAGCAAAAGCGTTGCAAGTATCAAGCTGAGCTTCATGGTTTTTTTCCTCCGAAATAGATCAGTAGCGGGGGTAGAAAAAGAAAATCGGCAACCAGAGCCAGGCCCAAAGTGATTGCAGTCAACAATCCCATGCCGGCATTGAGTTGGAAGTGGGAGAAGGCAAGGATGCCGAATCCGACCATCAGTACCAGGGAGGTTACCCAGAGTGCCGTTCCCACGGTAGAGAAGGCATAACGCACCGCATCTTCCCCGGACATATTTTTTTCGCGCCTGGCCCTTAGGTATTTGCTGAGAAAATGGACGGTATCATCGACAACGATACCAAGTGTCATGCCGCTGACGACAGAGAGCGCCAATCCCACTTCACCCACGGTCAATCCCCAAAGACCAAAGGCCATGCCCATGGGCACCAGGTTCGGGATCAGACTGATGCCGCCGATTCTCAATGAGCGCAAGGCAACCACCAGAATCAGGGAGATGATGATCAGAGCGGTGGTGGTACCTTTGAGCATCGCAATGATGTTACGGCTACCGATATGGGCGAACATCACTGAGGGACTGGCGCCATCACTGCGCATCTCAGGTGCATTTTCCAACAGCCATTGCTGCGCGTCCTCTTCAATCTGCAGCAGTTGCTGGGTCGAAATGCTCTCCAGAGTGACGGTGAACCGGGTAGCAGATTTCTTAACATTGATCTGATTGTTGAGATCAAGGCCGAACGGCAGGGAAAATTCATAGAGCAGCAGATACTGAGCCGAGAGATCCCGCTGTTCAGGCAGGCGATACCAGCTGTCATCGTCAGCGTGCATGTTACGATTGAGGCGTTTCATGATATCGGTGATCGTGTTGACATGAAGGACATGAGGCTGCTGCCGGTACCACTGGGCAAATCCATCAACTTTACGCAGAAAATCTGGATCGCTGATGCCACCGGTTTCACCACTCTCCAATGAATACTCAATCAGATAGATGCCGGTAAGATTGTCGGTGGCAAAATCGGTGTCCTGGCGAAAATCGATGGTCTCATCAAAATACTCGACAAATCTGTCATCCAGTCGATTGCTGGGTATCTGGACGATCAGGAACAGAATCAGTATGCCCATCCCCCAGAGCAGTTGCTTTTTATTTCGGATCACGAATTCAGCGAACCTGACCATGGCAAGACTGCCCATGGTATCTCCACTCAGCGCTTTCACCGGTAGCAGCATCATCATGGCAGGGAGAAAGGTGATTGATAACAGGAAAGCCAATACAACACCCATGGCTGCCATATTACCCAGATCCCGAAATGGTGGCGCATCACTGAAGTTGAGACTGAGGAAACCGATGGCAGTGGTCAGGGTAGTGAGAAATATCGGCTGCAGGTTGATACGCAGACTCTCCATCATGGCCTGATATTTAGCTTCACCCTCTCGCATGAAATGGAGAAAGTTGACCAGTATATGAACACAGTCTGCGATTGCCAGGGTCATGATGACGATCGGTACCGTGGTGGTCGGGGGTGACATCTTGATGCCTAACCAACCGGTCAGTCCCATGGTGGCGATTATCATCAGTAGAATGATGATGAGGGTGGAAATGGTACCCGGAATCGACCTCAACATCAGCACCAATACCAGGATTACCGCTCCGAACATGATCGGATAGAGACTCTTCATGTCATCCTGGGAAGCGGTTGGAAACGCATTGTTCATGATTACCATGCCGGTCAGGTGCACCTTGATATCCGGGTAGCTGGCCTCCAGGTTCTTAGCCATCTGTTTGACCTTTGCTGCCACCTCCGGGACTTCGGTCAATTTCTTACCCGGCAGCTGTACGGTGACATTCACCCCGGTTGTGTGGGCTGTGGGAGAGATCAGTCGATTCCTCAGAAGAGGATCATTGGTGGCGATTTGTTGCTTTGTGGCCAGCTCTTCATCGTTCAGTGAGGCTGGATCGAGCACCAGATCCTCGACGATCAGGTCGTCCCCTTCGGCATAGGTGTGTTGAAAATTGGTGATCGAGTCTACACGGATGGAGTAGGGGATCTGCCAGGCTTCCTTGGTTAATTCCGTTACCGCAGTCAGGTTTTCACGAGTGAATACCTTGCCATCCTGTGGTTCGATGACAAACAACACGTTGTCATTCTTAGTGTAGGTATTCTGCAACATTTCAAATGCTTTCAGCTGTGGGTTCTCTTCACTGAAAAACATTCGGTAGTCATTATTGAAGCGTAGATGCTGTACACCACTGCCCATCATCAGACTGACTGCAACAGTCAATAGAATCACTAGGATCTTGTGCTTTAGGACAAACCTGAAAAAGGACTCACTCATGATCTACACCCTGTCGATGAAATATTGTTGATATTATGACGTTCAATCCTTGGTTACTTTTACGAAAGCTTGACTGCTGAGTCATGCTGGACGGATCTCAGCAACGCAGGCTGTCGAGATAGCCAAACAAACCCTGTGCGCAGCGTTTCAACTCATCGATGCTTTGCGCATTCTTTGCGATACCCATACAACCCTCAAGCGATGCCAGAATGAAGAGTGCGGCATCGGCAGGATCGATCGACGCTTTTACCGTAGCGTCCTGTTGGCCATCACGAAGTAGTTTTTCAATACTCTGTTGCCATTTTCGATAGAGGTGATCGATCCGCTGGCGAAACCCCGGGTCGATCGGTGACATCTCCTGTGCCAGATTGTTGAGAGGGCACCCCTGGTCAATCTGCTGGCTGGTGATCTGTTGCCCGGCCAGTTGGATAACATCGATCATGACGTCGATCGGGTGTCCGGGTTGCTGTATGGGAGTGAGCCACTCCCGGTCCAGTTTCTGGCTGATTATCTCATCGATTACCGCATATCCCAGCTTCTGTTTACTGCTGAAGTGGTGGTAGAGAGCACCTTTGGTCACGCCGGTTCTCTCCAGTATGGTGTTCAGGCTGGCTGCCTGAAATCCATTCCGGTAGATCTCTTCGTAGGCCGCTTCGAGTAGGGCTTGGCGGGTTTTATCGGCATCTGCCATGGTTTTCACAGCTCGCTGATAATTAACATACCGACCAGTATGTATGTCCTCGTTATATTTGTCAAACCTACGAAATGTACTGTTGTTTGCCGGTCCGAATCACAATCTAAAGGGGATTGTGCAGGCCTGATCCCGAAAAATCTTTTCTGAGGAGTAACCCAGTGTAACAAGTTGTAACGCCTGAATGATGACCTCTTGCCCAGAACTCCCTATACTTGGCATGGCCACTGCTATCAGGATGCGGGGGGCTGACGGTATACAACAATAAAGGGGGATCGTATGTCTACGTCTGAACAGGCAACCCAGGATGAAATGATGCAAATTGGCCCATCTGCGAGAGAGTTTTTGGACTATTGCAATGCTGAACGGGAGCGTCGCTTGAATTCAGGGGAGTCATTTGACGAACAGACCTTTGATCAGGCCATTGAGATGGTGTTGAAAAAACTTCGGGTTCTGGCTGATGAGGGTTGGTCATGATCATACATTCAATCAATGCCAGTAATGTTCTGAAATACAGCAGTCTGAAATTACCGGAGATCCCTGAGCAAGGATTGATTGCCATCTCCGGGGCCAATGAATCAGGCAAAAGCTCGATCGGTGAGACCGTCTGTTTTGCGCTCTTCGGCAGGACCTTTTCATTGGGGCCTGAAGAGTTGACAAAAGTCATACGCTGGGGGGAGACCCATTGCGAAGCACAGCTTGAATTTACCTGCGGAGATGGTGTCCGCTACAGGTTGGAACGTTTTCTCGATGATGCCGGAAATCATAGTGCCCGCCTGGCCCCGGCCGGTGTAAACCATGATGATCAGGTGGTACGCGGGATTGAGCAGGTGGCTGACCGGATCTATCAGCTTATCGGCTTTGAATATGAAGAGTTTGTTGAATCCTTCTACCTGGCTCAGCGGGAGATCACGACCCCTCATCCACACAGTTATGCCGTCAAAACCATGGCTGGCCTGGTGACCCTGGAGTATTGTGATGCGGCCTGTCAGGAGGATCGGGATGATGCTGAAGAGGCGTTGAGCCAACGACAGCAGGAGCTTGGTGGATTGCAGCAACAGATGGTTGAGCTGGACATCGACCCGTCACTGATGCCGGGACTCGAGAGTGAGCGTCAGACTATTTCCCGGCAACTCGATGATACCCAACAGCTGATGGAAGAGTTGGATACGGCGTCCACCGCCTACCAGGATGCCATGCCGATCCGTGCCAAATCAGCTTCCAAGGCTGGCAGTGCAGGATTTTTCAGCCTGATCTTTTTCTTGCTTGCTGCCGTTGCCGGTGGTGCCTGGTATATGCTGACCAACATGCCTGAACATGAATTGTCAGTCCGCTTGAATGAGTGGCTTGTGCAGATGGTTCCTGACTGGGGTGAGGCAACACTTCCCTGGTTATTATATGCAGCAGCTGGCGCTGGTCTGCTGTTTTTGGTCTTTTTGATCCGCCGGGGGGCATTGAAGAGTCGAGTGGCAGCCTATTCAGAGACTGCTTCAACCCTGGCTGACGTTCTCAACCGGCTGGATGAAGGGCCATCAAAAGTTGCTGCTGATGAGACGCAGGATGCCCAATTGTCAGAGGTTGAAACCGATCAGGAAGAAACCGTTACCGATACCTCAGGCGTTGATGAAACTCCCGCGATTGTTGATCGTGCCGCGCGTAGCCGGTTGGTCACCAGGATCAGTGATTGGTCAGCAACGGTTGCGGAAGTTCGGGATAGTGTTGCCGGTGAGTTGGATCAGCTGAATAGCAATTTGGATCAGATGCGGTTACGTGCCGATGAGCTCAATCAGGCGATTGGCATAGAGCAGGAGCGATTGGATAGGGCGGCAAGACTCAAAGAGATGATGGCCAGCCTGAATGAGAAGATCGATGAGCGACAGCACTACATTCAGACCTGCAATCTGGCTGATGAGCTGATTCGGGGAACCACACGGGAAGTTTCACACCAGTTTAATCGCAAACTGCGGGGATTGGTCAGTAAGACGCTTCCTCTGTTTACTGAGAATCGATATGAACATCTGCAGATCGATGATGACCTGACGGTGCGAGCCTTCTCCAGCGAGAAGCGGGATTTCATGGATCTGGATGAGATCTCCAGCGGAACCCAACGACAAATCATGCTGGCAGTCAGATTGGCACTCTCCCAGGAGTTGGTCGCTCGTGCCGTCAAAGGGGGGCAGTTTCTGTTTCTCGATGAGCCGTTCGCCTTCTTTGATGAAAAACGCACCCGCAGTTCACTTACCGTACTGCCTACTCTGAGTGAAGAGCTTAAACAGATCTGGATCGTGGCGCAGGATTTTGCCGATGATCTGAAATTTGATCTGCATATTCAATGCGACCGGGATATGGATCAACTGCCGGTGGCATAGAGTTGAGTGACAGAGCTACCAGTACAACAGGTCATCTACGAACTTTCTGAAACCCTGGCGACTCAGGGCCGGGCTGTGTTAAGTGCGCCGCCCGGCTCTGGTAAAACAACCCTGGTACCTCTTGAACTGCTGAACAGCCCCTGGCTTGACGGAAACGGAATTCTGTTACTCGAACCAAGGCGTCTCGCCGCTCGGGCGGCTGCCGCCAGAATGGCCAGTCTGCTGGGTGAGCAGATAGGTGAACGAGTCGGCTATTCAATACGGCTAGAACGAAAAGTTTCCCGCAACACGCGCATCGAGGTGGTGACCGAGGGGATTTTGACCCGCCGGTTACAACAGGATCCAGAACTGCCCGGGGTAGGGCTGGTGATCTTCGATGAGTTTCACGAACGTAATCTGCACAGCGACCTCTCACTTGCCCTGACTTTGGATACCCAGCAGGGTTTGCGTGAAGACCTGCGTCTGTTGGTCATGTCGGCCACCCTCGATCAGCACGCTGTCAGTAGGCTACTGCGTGATGCTGCGGTGATTCAGGCGCAGGGAAGGCAGCATCCGATAACACACCATTACCTTGATCAGGCTTTAGACAAAACCAAAATTGCCGAGCAGGCCGTCAAAGCAATCATCAGGGCCTGGCAGAATGAGCAGGGCGATTTACTGGTATTTCTTCCTGGTGTCGGTGAAATCCGTAGTGCTCAAAAACTGCTCGAAGCGCAGATGAAAAACCAAAACCAGCCTGTTCTCATCTCGCCCCTGTATGGCGATCTTTCAAAGGACGATCAGGACCGAGCCATACTCCCCGATCCACACAAAAGACGCCGTATTGTACTGACTACCTCGATTGCGGAAACCAGCCTGACGATCGAGGGCATCACCGTGGTGGTCGATGGTGGCTGGTCTCGCATGCCTCGGTTTCTGCCGGCGATCGGGTTGACCCGGCTGGAGACTGTTCCGGTCTCAAAAGCCGCTGCAGATCAACGTGCCGGTAGGGCGGGGCGCTTAGGGCCCGGGGTCTGTTATCGGATCTGTAGCGAATCAGCCCATAACCAATCGTTATCTCATCACCCGGCGGAGATTCTGCAGACCGACTTGGCGCCAGTAGCGCTGCAACTGGCCAGCTGGGGTATTGCAGATCCAGCTCAGTTGCAGTGGCTTGATCCGCCTCCAAAGGGAGCCTTCGCACAGGCGGTGACGCTGTTACAGAGACTCGGTGCGGTCGATCAGCAGGGAATGATCACGCGGCTGGGAAGACGCATGGCTGAATTGCCAACCCATCCGCGGTTGGCGCATATGCTGATTCATGCTCCGGGAGATCAGTTGCAACTGGTCAGTGATCTCGTGGCGTTGATTACTGAGCGGGATCCTTTATCGATCCGGGAGGATGGCAGTGATTTAGCCTTACGGCTCACTCTGTTGCAGCAGTGGCGGGAAAAGAGCCTTAGCGAATCCCGGTATCGAAGTGCCTGCCGTCATATTGACCGGATCAGTAGGGATTGGTTGAGACGATTGCGGATCAGCGGGAGAACCGATTCCAATGGTCTGTTATCGGCAGGGGAGCTGCTGGCTCTGGCATTCCCTGATCGTATAGCACAACGTTCCGCACATGGTCGTTACAGATTGGTCACCGGTCGTGCGGTGCGGCTTGCAGAGGATGATCCACTTGCCGGGGAGGAGTATCTGGTCGCTGTTCAATTAGATGCCGGGCTAAATGAAGGGCGTATCCGATTGGCTGCATCCATTGGTTTGAAAGCGTTGCATGGACTGCCCGAAATCACACTCGAAGAGCGATCGGTTGTTTGCTGGGAGCGTAAGGAAGAACGGGTAAGAACCTCATCTGAGACCTGCCTGGGAGCATTGGTATTGAGCCGGGAAAAGCTCATCAATCCCGATCCTGAAGCCGTCAGGGCCGCGATGATAGAAGGGGTACGGACTATGGGGATCGGAGCATTGCCCTGGTCCAAGGCCGTACGTCAATGGCAACTCAGAGTCAATTGGTTGGTGGCCCGACTGGATGATCCGGCATGGCCGGATCTATCGGATCGATGGCTTTTTGAAAATCTTGAGAGCTGGTTGACACCATGGCTGGAAAAGATTCAGAGCAAACAGCAGCTACAGCGTCTGGATCTGCAAGCCATTCTATTGGCCCGGCTTTCCTGGGATCAGCAGCAAACCCTGAAATCAATGGCGCCAACGCATCTTACCGTTCCCAGTGGTTCAAAAATCCCGTTACGATATAGCGCCGATGAAGCGCCGGTGTTGGCAGTAAGACTGCAAGAGCTGTTTGGGCTGAATGACACCCCAAAGATATGTCAGGGTAGGGTGCCTGTGATGTTACACCTACTCTCTCCGGCACATCGGCCGATACAGATTACTGATGATCTTGCCGGGTTTTGGCAAAGAACCTATGCTGAGGTAAAAAAAGAGCTAAAAGGTCGATATCCAAAACATTATTGGCCAGATAATCCACTGCTTGCTGAAGCGACTCACAAGGCGAAGCCCCGTAAGTCGGGGGGGTAGTGGTTGAATGTCAAGTTACGCTTGGTTTATGGATTACGCTGTCGGAAAAGCACAAGATGTGGTCAGAATTTTGGAATAGATATAGAGGCCAGTTCAATCAGGCACCCGACCGGGAGTCTGAGCAGTCGATTGTCAGATTGATAATCGCTTTGGTAATGTGCCTATATATTTTCTACGTCTATCTATTCATTCCTTCGGAGAGTGCTTCCAGACTACTGCCTCTGGCGCTGCTCTATACCCTCTGCAGCTTGATAATCATGATGGTGATTGCATGGAAGCCCCATGTTTTCACAATCCGTCGTACAATCACCATGTCATTCGATGTCAGTATGATTACCCTTGCGATGTGGATTGGTGGTGAAACCACCTCGATGCTCTACGTATTCTATCTTTGGATCAGTCTCGGAAACGGATTTCGTTTTGGTACCCCATCTCTCTATTTCACAAGTACTCTATCCACACTTGGATTTGCTTCGGTGATCTTGATCAGCGACTTTTGGAAAGAGCAGCAGGTTCTGGGTATTGGACTGTTACTCGGATTGTTGATTACAACACTCTATGTTGCTCTGTTACTGCTGCGTATAGAGCGTGAAAAAAAGCGTGCTGAAGCATCGAGTCAGGCGAAGAGTCGTTTTCTGGCCAACATGAGTCACGAAATACGCACCCCCCTGAATGGTGTGGTCGGGATGACCGATCTGCTGGCAAGAACGCCAATGGGATTGGAGCAACGGGAGATCATGTCGACCATTCAGGCATCGGCTGAGACTCTACTCAATCTTATCGAGGAGATTCTCGATTTTTCCAAGATTGAGGCGGGTAAGGTTGAGGTAAGACTTGTTGACCAGGATCTATCCGAGCTTGCAGACAGTGTGATATCGATGATGAAACCGACAGCCGATTCCAAAGGTATTGAGCTGAATTGCTGGATAGACCTGGATATCTCTCCGGTGATCAAAACTGATCCCAAGCTACTTCGGCAAATTCTGATCAATCTGTTGAACAACGCGATTAAATTTACCGACCAGGGCGGTATCGTGCTGAAGGTAACGCCATACACATCAGCGGAAAGTGAGGATGGTGTACCCAGATTGATGTTTGAAGTCATAGATACGGGTATCGGCATTTCTGAAGCCCAACAGAAACGGATTTTCGAATGGTTTGAACAAGGTGATGATTCTGCCACCCGTCGATATACCGGAAGTGGCCTCGGTACAACAATTACCAAACAACTGGTTGAGTTATTGGATGGGACCATAGGCCTGGAGAGTCGTTTGGGGGAAGGCAGTCGATTCTGGTTTCAGATACCAGCTGTTTCCAGTGATACTCCTATTGACATAGAGCGTTTTCAGGATGCCAGGGTGTTATTGTTCACCGACCTCCTATCTGAAAAGCAGGATTTACTGGACGGATTGCAGGAGTGGCAGTTGGACGTGAAAGTCTACTCTAACCTTTCAGAGGGATTTCTGGAGTTGATCAATGCCGTTAAGGTTAAGGAACCCTATGACATTGCAATCCTGGATGAGACTCATAGCGATCTGCATGATGAGGAGTTGGTTCATACCATACGTGCTGAAAAAAGTCTGGACGATCTTGGATTGGTTTGTGTTACCAATTACTCCCCAAATCTGCAAAATGAGAACAGATTGTGTCATGAAGGCTTCAGTGCGGTGGTAACCACGCCGATTACTCCAGACAAGGTACGCCATGTTCTGCAGTATGCCTTAAAGCGCAAAATCAGCACCAATTTACCACCCAGGATTTTCACCTCTGCTGAACATAGCATTGCCAAACATGCCCAAATCCTCCTTGCTGAGGATAATCCGATCAATCAGAAGGTAGTGAAAAAGATCCTTGAGTTACAAGGGCATCAGATTGAGGTGGTCAGTCATGGTCAGGAGGCCATTGAATTATTGAAAAGTGAAACATTTGACCTGGCAATACTTGACCTGCAAATGCCGGACATTGGAGGGATTGATATCATTAAGGCCTATCGTCTGATGCAAAAGCAGGGGGCTGCCATACCCTTCGTCATTCTTACCGCAAATGCCACTCGGGAAGCAGCAGAAGAGTGTGAGGCTATTGGTGTCGAAGCTTATCTCACCAAACCAGTCAGGTCAGCACATCTATTGGATGTGGTGAAAGGGATCCTGGGCGGTGACTCCACTGAAGTGATAACCGATACCATAGTCGATCTGCCGATTCGTGCTGCCAATCAGGAAAAGAGTGGAAGAATACTCGATGTAAACACACTGCAAGGTCTCGAGAGATTGAGTAAGGATCCGGAATTCATGTCGCACTTGGCGGATAGTTTTCTACATGATTCTGAAGCATTGATGACCGCAATGCATCAAGCAATCGAGCTGCATGATGTAAGAGGTTATAAGGATTGTGCCCATGCATTAGCAGATAACGCTTCTGGTATCGGGGCCTACTCTCTGATGACGATTTGCGCTTCAGCTTCCCGTATTGAACAGCCGGAGTTGAATGATCAAGGTGTTAAGCAGATGAGTCAGATCTCTACAACCTATAGCTTAACCTGTCAGGCGTTGCGTCATTATCTGAATATCAAGAATCCTGAATAGAGTCATATTTTCCAGAACCGGTCAAGCAAACTCCGTGTATAGAGTGGATGGTTCTATTGAGCTTGCTGAAGTCCGATGATGTATCTGCTATTTGGAGGGTGTGCTGTTTGGTTCCAATTGAATGGCTGATGCTCTTTGAGATAGATAGTGAGCATAAGCATGCAAGGTCAGATTGAATGTCTGCTGCAATTCACTTAGCAGATCTGAGCCTTTATATTCAAATTCTCGGGCAGAGAGTTTTGAGGCCTGTTGACTGAGTTCGTAGAGTAGTACAGCTCCCAGTTGACCAGCACTATCCAGGAGTATTTGGGCCTGATCAAGAAATTTACCAAGCTCACGCGCGGCCACAGCTCGCTCCATCTCACGTAAAATAGAACGGCCTTCAGATTCAAATATCTTGAACAGATCATTGATGAATGAGATGCCGCTGTCCAGTTTCTCAAGTCTCAATAGAGTCATATGATCAAGCAGCATGGCATCCTGAATTTTATTGTTCTTAAATTGTATCGGATCCGTTTTACGTGAGACATAGGTCAAATTCTGCAAATCGCCCTTATCGAGTGCTGCAAGAATTGAGAGAAGTACCTCTTGCGGTGTGATCGGCTTAAACAGACAGATATCCACCCCGATGCTTTGACAGAGATTGAGCGTTTCGGGATTCTCTTCATCTTCCACAAAGATAAAGGGTACCCACTGTTTGTACGGAGTGGTAAATCGATGAAGCTTGACTACCTGAGTGCCGCTCATGATAGGTAGTTGCAGATTGATGATGGCTAAATCAAAAAAGTGTTCTTCAAGTGCATCCAGTGCCTGGTCACCATTATCAACCAAATGAATATTATATCCTGCCTGTGTCAAGGCGTGGCTTAGTGAATCACGCTCATGTGAAGGAGTATCTGCCAGTAATATCTCTTTTTGGCGAGTGTAGGCCTGTTTGGTAGTACGGTGTTTAACCAAGCTTACAACATTATCACAGGAGGAGTATGTTTTGCTGTCGTAACTGATGATGCTGAACAGCTGCTCTTTACTCCATGGGGATTCGAGTAGCGTGTGATAGCCTGCGCGTAGCAATCTGTGCGCATACTTCTCATTGTAAAAAGATGTTTGAATACAGATCAGTCGAACATCATCAAGTAGTGGTTCATTCTTGATCAGGCGTGCCAATGACAGTGGCTCAATATCCAGATTTTCTCCATCAACAATGAGAAAAGAGTAGGGGGTAAAGACCTCACCCTGACTACGAGAGAGCATGTGTTTGAATGCCTGCAGGCTGTTACTGCAGGTTGTTGTTTCATGTCCCCAATCGAACAGTTGACGGGTGAGAAGTGTCGTGCTGCTTTTGTTTCGGGATAATATCAAAATGCGCTGAATATTGCGTTTCACTCGCTGACCGGTAAATTGCTGTCTATCCGCAGTTGATTCAGTATGTTCCGGGGGCTCCTCTTCAAGTTCAGGTAATGTGGGTAACTCTTCTTTGTCCTGGTTGTCCTCTTTCGAAGCACCATATCTCCGTATGGAGACAAGGGCAGGGGGTATCAGAGCAAGAACGCTCAGTAGTAATGTCTGTAGCAACTCCATTTGAAGTGCCAGATGAAGTGTGGTGGTCAGCATTGTAAACGCTGTACCAATTCCTACCCAAAGATATGATCTGCCAAAAAAGCGTGAAGCAAAAATCAATACACTGCTGAGAGGTAACAGCAGTAGGGCCGAACCACCAGCAAAGGTGATCAGTCCGAGATAGAGCTGATCGAGAACAATTGATGAACTGCGTTTGATTTGGCTGGAGGAATAGAGGCATTTATAGTGCTCAATAAAACGGAGCAACAGGAATTGACAGGCCAATACCAGTGTAGTGAGGTTAACCAGGGTCGATGTGGACCAGAGATAGGTCAACACCAAACCAACCAATGCGACAAAGCTGACAAATAAGCTCAGGCTGTAATAGAACTGGTCACTCTTATGTGAGGTGGTGTCAGGTCTCTGTGTGGTTACTGTTTGCTCGTTCAAGAATGCGTTCCTTCGAGGTTTCCACGCAGAGCATAGTGTATCGCCTCCACTTCCTGCATTTCGCTGAGAAATGCATCTGCGCAGTCTGGATCAAAATGGGATCCTCTCTCTTGGCTAATATAGTCAATGGCCTTTTCAATTGACCAGCTTTTTTTATAGGGTCTATCTGAGACCAAGGCATCAAAAACGTCAGCAACTGCCACTATTCTGGCTTCAAGAGGTATTTTATCGCCGTTCAAATTGTTCGGATAGCCCGTTCCGTTGTATTTTTCATGATGATTGAGGGCGATGATCGCGCCAGTTTGAATATACTTCGATAAGCTGTCTTTGAGTATTTCGTATCCGAGTAGCGTGTGTCGTTGCATGATTTTGTACTCTTCCGCGGTCAATTTACCGGGTTTGAGCAGGATTGCGTCAGGTATACCGATTTTGCCTATATCATGCATAGGAGCTGACTGGGCAATCAAATCGCATCGTTCTTGAGATAATCTCAGTTTTTTGGCGATCAGTAGAGAATACCTGGAGATTCTTAAAATATGATTACCGGTATCTTCATCCCGGTATTCACCAGCTTTTGCAAGACGCATCAGGGTTTCCTGTTCCCGGTCGTGAAGCTCCTGGGTGGTTTTGCGTATCTCCTGTTCCAGTAAAAGTGCTCGATCTTTGATCATTTTCCGCTGATGACTCATGGTCAACATATTGTTGCAGCGGGCTTTACACTCAGTGTGATCGATTGGTTTGGTGATGAAGTCGTTGGCGCCGGATTCGAGAGCAGAGTAGCGAACAGACTGATCCTCCACGCAGGTTACAATCATAACGGGCACATCGCTGCAACCTGGAATACGCCTTAACCACTTTATAAACTTTATACCATCCATCTGAGGCATTTTGTAATCGGTGATCACGAGGTCTATTTCATGGGTTTTGGCCCAATCCAACGCTTCAGTTGGATCAGCAAAACAGGTAGACGAGACATCTGCATCAATTGAACCGACCAATTCTTGAAGAATCATACGGGTTATTGATTGGTCATCAATGATAAGTACATGGGGCATAGTGATAGGTGTCTGCAGTCAATAGGTGGATTCTGTGTTCGCTTGTCCCTGTCTGTTCCAATAACGGCTATCAGGCTCGATGCTTGATTGTTTGCTGAATTTCATTCAGAAACTCAACAGTCATTGAAATTGGCGCTCCTTTCACCGTATTTGCTGACTGGTATGGACTTTGTGTCTGATAAACAGAGTAAAAGTGCCATACAATGAGAGTGAATTAACTTCCCGAAATGTTAACTTATTTTACAATTTAACACGACTTTGATCAGTGATACAGATCCGGCTTACGCATCAACTCTGTTTAACTGTTTCAATGAAAATAGCTTGTTGGCAACAGGGCAGCTCACTACTCATCGCTTCAAGTTTGTGTGCTCTCATAGAACAAGCTCTGACTCAGTGAGAAGTATCCCGCTCCGGTAAAGAGATCTGCTGATGTCACTCCGCTACCAGAAGCACTCTGATTCACTGAAGAGAAGAGAATGGCCACTACCTGGCTGCCATCTTGAAGTTGCCTTGGCATAAGCTGATATATCGTAAAAACAGTTGGTTGGCAGAGATGTCTCATGTAAATCTTACAGCTGATACAGGCTTAATTCAGAAACCGCCATGAGGAGATCAATGGGTGATGGACTACTTGGAATAGCTCAACTCAGAGAGAGCCGGCCAGGCATCTTGAAGGGTGGTCATAAAGATGTCGGCCAGAAATCAATCAAGTCACTGACAGCTTGTTTTAATTCACCGCCTGAATGGGGTGTGAAGCGAATCATTCCGCTTAGCCCTGGTTCAAGTTTGCCAAGCAGAAGAGCCTATTGTAATGGGGGCGATACTTAAAATGGGATATTAGCCACTCAAGATTAATCGCATGATCCTGAAAATATCTTTTAACATCATGAAAATAAACTAAAAAATAGATACCTCATCTGTTTTCAAAAACAGATGATTCTGTATGACTCTCTTCATCCAACTTCTCATAGGACCCTGTTCAGATGAGACACAGCAGGACCGAAAAATATGAGAATAAATTGATAATGATTCTCATTATATTGAATTTATCTCTATTACTTTCATCCAACCTGGCTTCTCCGTAGAATGTGCGCCTCTTGCGATAGGAGAAATTGGCAGTGAGATTGAGTCCGGAACAATTCCGTAATTGGGATAGAAAAAGCGTCACCCTGATGGGCATGTCTGGCGTCGGGAAGACACGGCTATCTAATCTGTTGCGGCGAAGTGATTGGTTTCACTACTCCGGAGACTATCGAATCGGTACCCGCTATCTTGATGAGGCTATTCTGGATACCATCAAAGAGCAGGCAATGAGTGTGCCTATGCTTAGAGATCTGCTCCATTCAGATTCGATCTTTATCCGCAGTAATGTCACATTTCATAATCTGAATCCGGTCTCTACCTTTCTCGGTATGTTGGGTGATCCTGAACTTGGTGGGCTCTCGTTGACCGAATTCAAAAGGCGTCAGAACCTGCACAGACAGGCAGAGATTGCAGCCATGTACGATGTGCCTGCATTTATGCGTAAGGCAAAACTAATTTATGGCTATAACCACTTCATAAATGATGTGGGTGGCAGTTTGTGCGAGCTGGATGAACCGGGACTGTTGGAGTTTATTGATGAGCATTCACTCATACTCTATATAAGAGCCAGTGAGAAGGATGAACAGTCATTGATTGCCCGCTCGGTATCACACCCGAAACCACTCTACTACAGGGAAGCTTTTCTCGATCAGCAGTTGGCAGAGTACATGGAAATCAATGATGTGGACTATGTCTCGCTTATCAAACCGAATGACTTTACCCGGTGGGTATTTCCAAAACTGTTCAGAGCCAGAATACCTCGCTATGAATCGATTGCAGCTAAGTATGGTTACACAGTAAACACCCATGAGCTTGCACAAGTTAACAGCGAAGCCGATTTTCTCACGCTTCTGGAACAAGTAATCGAGCGGGAGTCCTGAAATGCCTTTGGTTGCACATACTAAATTACCGACTTTTGATCGTCTTCGAGAGGAGGGTCAGAATGTTCTCTCACCTGACAGGGCGACTCACCAGCATATCAGGGAGTTGCATATCGGTCTGTTGAACATGATGCCCGATGCTGCGATTGAAGCCACAGAGAGGCAGTTTTTTCGTCTGGTAGGAGAGGCGAATCCGATTGCCCAGTTCTTTATTCATCCATTTACCTTGGACGTACTACCCCGTGGTGAAAAAGCAAAAGCGCATATCGATGCTTTCTATGAATCCTTTGAACAGATCAAACAGGATGGGTTGGATGCCTTGATCATTACCGGCGCCAATGTTACCCATCCAGACCTGGCTCAAGAGGACTTCTGGAAACCGCTGACTGAGGTTGTCGACTGGGCCCACGAGAACGTAACTTCAGTGCTTTGTTCCTGTCTTGCGACTCATGCTGTGGTGCAGTCGCATCACGGTAAGCAACGGACTCATATGGGTGATAAACTTTGGGGTGTTTTCAGCCATCGTGTCAAGGATACATCCCACCCACTGGTGAATGATGTCAATACCCGTTTCGATGTGCCACATTCGCGCTTTAACCAAATATCAAGAGAACAATTTGACCAGGCGGGATTGAAGGTGTTGGCCGAGAGCGAAGACGCTGGGGTACACCTGGCGGTCAGTAGTGACGGACTACGAGTGGTCTATTTTCAGGGGCATCCTGAATATGACACAATCAGTTTACTCAAAGAGTATAAGCGTGAGGTCAATCTCTATATTTCAGGGACACGTAGCGACTATCCTCCATTCCCTGAAAACTACTTCAGTCTGAGAAGCCAGGCCATCTTCGACGAGTATCATGAGAGGATCGATTTGGCAAAAAAACTGGGGAAAGAGATCCCCGAGTTTCCTGAGTCACTGGTCATCGACAGCTTGGATAATACCTGGCATGACACTGCGGAAGCGGTTATCGGCAACTGGATAGGCCTGGTTTACCAGGTCACTCACCGGTTAAGAAATCAGCCATTTATGGAAGGCGTCAATCCAGAGAATCCCCTCGGACTGAAATAGTCCACAGGTAACGGAATCAGATTGGTGCAAACTCATTCTGTCTGGGAGAATGAGCCTGCATGCTCTACACAAAGATTGGTGCAAAGGCAGTTTCGATTCCACCTCCGGTTTGGAAATTCCTGATGTTCGGAAACAGAGTTGGGATCTGGCTCTGGTCGACACCAAACCATTGTGTGAGTGGTGCGTTGACCTGATCCTGGGAGAGGGTAGGGATCATCCGTCCTTTGTTACTGTAGTCATCATTGCCTGACAATAACATCTCTGGTAAATCGCCAATCATCGCTCCACCACGGAGTGTTCCGGACTCACCGCTGCCATATCCACCCATGACCAGCTGATGTGATCCCCAGGCATGGTCGGTTCCATCACCGTTGAAACTCAACGTGCGGCCAAAATCAGACATGGTGAAACTGGTGACACTATCCGCATAACCGAGTTCCTCCATCGCTTTCTGGAATTTCCACAGACCAAGACTCAACTCCCTGAGAAGCAGAGGGTGTTGAGATGCCTGGGTGGCGTGTGTATCAAATCCACCGAGTTCAACAAAAAAGATCTGTCGATTGAACTCCGCACCCAGATTCCCTGATGCGCCAAGATGAATCATTTTGGCTACAGCTTCCAGTTGGCGGATCAGGTTGCCACGAATTGACTGGCTAAAGCCAATTTGCTGCGCGGTAGGAATATCGAACAGTGCTTCTCCATAGGAGCCGGTTGTTGCATAGTTGATATCCAAACTGTCCCAACTCTGCTTCAGTTGATCAAAGGTTGCGACAGCATTGATCTCCTTGTTGTTATAAAGCGTTCTGAATGGGTCTGATACGCTATCTGTTCTGTCGGCTCCGAAATCGAGTCTTGTTGTGGAACCTTCGATACCTGCCAGGGCGTTAAAAAGTGCCCGGCGATCGGTATTGGTGTTGCTGTCGCCGCTCAAGTGATGGATTTTTGGAACATTACCTGGATTAAGAACCAGGGGGGAAGAGCTGTTTCCAATCAACATGCGGTCATTACCGGCATAAGAGATGTTCAGGCCCAGTGGGCTGTTCTGATTGATGTTGTGCCACTGATCCGCGATCTTTCCCGCCCAGCCGATATCGTTCAGATTATTCGCCTGTCCGGTTTGCAGAATGCGCTGCTGATGGTTGTGGGCGAAGAGATAGACAGGGAGCTCCGCACTATTATCAATAATTTCATCACGAGTGACAGGTCTGACAAGGGTACCGCTGTTTGCCAAAATTGAGGTTCTGTTATCGATGATCAACTGAGCCAGTTCCGGCATGACACCGTTGACACCCAGATCAATACCTTTCCCGCTCAACGGGTAGATACCCCGAGTATACGCCGTGCTCTGATTGAGATTCTGATTGTAGGGATTCTGTTGTCCCGCCCCGAGCACCCCTTGATTCAGATTGCCACTATTGGTGGTTACCTGGGCAATACCGAGATCAGTGTTGTTGACTGCCAGGTTTCCCCTGGCGTCAGCATAAGGCTCATATCCTTTGTTGGCATCTGTCGAGGTGGGAATCAGCATATTGAAAGCATCATTGCCACCATACAGAAAGATGCAAACCAGGGCTTTATAGTCATTGAAATCCGGTGCTGCCGCGGTGGCCTGCCTGGGAATGGCCAGACTACCTACACTGCCGATACAACCAAGGCTGGCCAGTGATTTCAAAAATTCACGACGATGCATTGCCATATTAATCTGCTTCCTTACTGGGTGCCTATTTTTGAATCATGTAGGCGCTGGAGGTAGTGATGAAAGTGTAAGCTTCCTGAACGATTCGCCTGGCACTTTCGACGTTATTGCCTGAATTGGTATAACTGCTGGTCATCAGGTAGTGTTTTAGAGCATCACGATATTCGTCGCTCATCTTCCTGCCAAGCAGTTGTAGATCCAAATGGTCTATCAGCGCATCGATTCCTCTGGATTTTGGCGTATCGCCATTAATATCTGTGGTGTCATCATTGAGGCTTGAATAATCACCATTCGAGTCGTTCTCAAGGGCTTGTTCCAACAACCTGAGTTCAATATCGAAACTCGTCAATAGTGACAGGCTGTAGTGTTTACGTGAGCTGGCAAATTCATTGAGGGATTTTCCACTATTGTTGATGATCCTGTTTTTCTCCAGATTTGAGATCAGGTAAACCACAAGGTTGTTATAGTCCACAAGCATTTGTGAGGTCTGGATCTGAAATTCCGGCCCAACCAGTTGATGGCTGGTGAAGTAGGGATCACTCGGCACATGGCCGGGGCTGTAAAAGTTGAATACGGAAGGTGCACGCAGCGCTGCCTGGTTGATCTGTTTTTCAGGCTCCCGATACCAATAGACATGACTCATGGCAACATTTTGCTTGCTCGACCAGCCATTCAGTGGTGCAACATGAGCTGCACGGAGCAACTGGGTGATTGCCAGTAAGGGTTCCTTGGCTTTACCATAGGCCGGGTTTGACTGATAGCTCTCATCACGTGCCTCTGGGTCGAGCAGGATTCCACGGACGACCGCCTTCAGATCTCCTTTTACACCCTGTCCATTATCGTTGAAGATATGGGCAATGCGAGCTACATAGTTTGCCGAGGGATTGGAGGTTACCAATCTCTGGATCAGGTGTTTGCTGACATAGGGGGCAACGTTGGGATGGGCAAACAGTCTGTCGAGGGCACTGTCCAGGCCGCTCTGATCCGAACCGGCATTGAGTGACAGGGTTTGTCCCATCAGGGTGATCCTGCCATCGCCACCTTCTGCTGCCTCATCCTCATGCATCGAAGGATTGAAAACCATCGGTACCGTATAGTTACCACTGCTGGAGTGGAGCTGCCCGAATTTATTATTATCAGCGAGATCCCAACCTGTCATCACCTTAGCCAGTTCCTCAATATCGGACTGTGTATAAGTGGCAACGGTATGGCTGCCCTGATCCGGATAAGTTGTATGATTGCCATCCCTGTTTGGTGAACCGTCCAGATTCAGCTCATACAGTCCAATGGTAAACAGTTGTATGATCTCTCTGGCAAAGTTTTCGTCGGGGCGTGAACCCGTATCCGGATCGGCTTTGCGATTGCCCTGGTGGGACAGATAGACTCCCATGGCAGGGCTGATGGAGATCGCTTTCAACAGCTGTCGATAGTTACCGAAAGCGTATTTCGCCAGCAGATCATAGTAGACCGCCAGGGATTCCCCACGGGAGATCATCGCTGGGCTGCTGGTGGAAACAACGAGTAGCTGACTCAGAGCATAAGCGATGCGTTGGCGCAGCTGGTCCGTACCGATCTGCTGACGATTTGGCGCGGTAGCACCCAATGCGCTCTCCCACCAGGCGGCCATCTGATAATCCTTGACAGAGCTGCTGTGGGGTTGTTGATTGAAAATCTGATTACTCTGATACCAATCAACGCCGGGTTCAGCCTGCAAAGCAATCTCTTGTGTTCGTTCCAGGTTGGTTTTCCAACCATCCGTAGGGCTGGTATAGGCAGAATTCATACTAAGTTGATGGTCAATCCAACCGCTGATGCCAAGGCTTTTCACCCTTTCTATCTCACTCTGCACCGGGCCGAAGGTGCATTGCAGCAACAAGCGATGAGCCATTTCATCGGTAACGGATTGTGTCTGTTCTATGTTCAGAGTGAACTGGTTGTCAGTGACGTTGATGCCATCAGATGCCGATATGATGATCTGATATCGGTTACCCAGCTCCTCCCAGGAAGGCGAACCTGAAATGGTTCTTGTCTCTGCTGTATAGACCAGCCAGTAGGGGAGACCCGTCACACGATAGGTCAAGTCGTCACCATCCGGGTCCATTGCCTGAAATACCAAGGTATAGAGTTCATCGATGGCAATCGAACGACTCTGGCCTGACTGGGTGAATTGCGGGGCCTGGTTTGAGGTGTTAACTCGAATCGTAACCTGTGCGGGTTGGGACTGGTTACTGCCATCCGAAAGAGTGTAACTGAACTGATCTTGCTCGGCATCCGAGCCATTGTGACGATAGGTCACACTGGTACCATCGACTGAGAGCTGCAGGGATCCATACTGGGGGTCTGTCAGGTGGGCGATTTGCAGTGGATCACCATCAGGGTCCTGATCATTCTGTAGCAGGTTCAGTGAGATCTGTACTCCCGAATCGACTTCAAACTGATCATCAGCAGCAATGGGGCGTTGATTGACAGCTGCTGGGGTTGGTGGGACCTCTGAATTCTCATCTGGACTGTCTTCATTGCTTTGAATGGTCAGAGTCACTGTCGCTGGTGCAGAGTCTACGGCACCATCAAAGGCGGTATAGGTAAACTGGTCATAGGCTGTTTCGCTTCCATCATGCTGGTAGAGCACCGAGCCATCCGCCTGGAGGGTAACCCTGCCTTTCTCCGGTAAGGAGAGATTGGTAACCTCCAGGGGATCACTGTTGGCATCGCTATCGTTGTCCAGCACTTTGATGAGAATACTCTCCCCCTGTGTCAGGGTGGCACTATCATTTTCTGCTTCAGGGGCGGTATTCTCTTCTATACAACCGGTCAACAACAGAGAGAGAAGTAGATATAGGATATTGTTGTTTGAAAACTTTTTTAAAGCATCCATTTTGCTGTGTTGGTCCCTAATGTCATGATGACAGATGGAGGATGATTATGTGATTGGAAAGAAGGTTAGGTAGTTCTCACCCGCAATACTGTGGTTTGTATCAAAAAATATGATAAAGGAGTTCACAGCAACAGGGTCTTACAACAAATATACGAGCAGACGACAGATTTAGAATCTGATCAAAATTAGTAACAAACCAACAATCCTATAGAATAAGGAAATAAATGCCTACTAGGGATTCTATATATACAGAAGCAGTATGAAGTTGTTTCATGAGGGGCTTGCCATTATGGAAATGGTCTCGATTTAAGCAGCAATCCGCCCTTGCCCGGGACGTAGACAGCCTGGTCTTCATACAGGTATCAAAGGTCACGTTGCTAACTGGTTAGAGGAGAGGATCCATTTTGCTCAATGAGGCTCAGGAGGCAAGGGTGTTTACTGGAATAGGTATTGCTGACGATTGGAAAAATCAGCGGGATAGTGGCGGAGCGGACGGGACTCGAACCCGCGACCCCCGGCGTGACAGGCCGGTATTCTAACCAACTGAACTACCGCTCCGAAGACAAGAGCGCGATAGTGTAAGGAAAATTTCTCCCAGGTCAACCAAAAATTAAGAAAATATGTCAGTTTGGGTTGAATCGATTAACAATGGCCTGTTAACACCATTCCAATCACCCAGGCAGGAGCGGTGATCAGTCCAATAATCCACAACTAAAGAGGGCGCCACTCAGTATCAACGAAGGAGATGAGGCTGAGTGAAAATTTACCTGAAACCCAAATGGTGCGTCCCTGACTGAGAACTGAAATGTCACCACTCTGGTTCGTTCATCCTGCAGCATAACCATCCAAGCGTCTTCTTCTCGGACCTCCCGAGACGCTTTATCACAGGTAACCGGGAAGAATGGAGCAGTATCTATCGAGCCTAACTAACAGAACCATAAGGATAATTTCCACTAAATTACTTGATATGCTTATATCGAACCAGGTCGAGAGGCTTTCTCTCCGTTGCGTAATATCAAGGATAGTAAAGTGGGATCTATGTCATATTTAACAGGTATCCTGTTATGGTGTTCTTACAGTAAGCCGGAGTGATCGATCAGCTTGTCATCTGGTAGTGAATCTGACCGGATAATTTCTGTAATTATTTATAATACAGATAGTTAGAAACAATTTTGATCTGTTTGGCATTGGATTTTGCTGGACCAGTAGAGATTTAAATTATGCAATTTGATGTAGATGAAGCGATTCGCAAACAAGCCAAAACCCCTCATGAGCTGTCGATGCTGAATTTAGTGGGTTGTCATCTGATTGCCGCGCCGGCTTCAATCGTACTCGATGTGGGATTATTGGGTTTTCTGATACCGCTGGCGCTATCGCTACTGGTGATCAGTTTCATTTGGTTCAAAGCTGGGCAGACCCGGCAGCAGGATCCCTGGTTCGTGGCTGCACACTGGCGATTGTCAGCCAACCGCACCCGGATACTGATGGTTGGCTACACTATCAGTGCAGTTATTCTTGGCATGGCCATGATGGCTACATCCGGCAGTTCCAAAGGGGATATCATGATGGTGGCGATCTCTCGGGTTGCGGTTGTACCGACCCTGTTGACTGTGATGATCTGTTTTGTGCTTGAGTCAGGATCCATATATCAAGCAGGTCGAGGTGAAGTCCCTGACGGTATTGTGAAACGTCTGCCAGCTCCTGATGACCTGCCGGTTATTCAGGCTGCGAAACCATCGGTCGCTGAGAGTTAAATAACGAATCAATAACTGCTATCAGTTGAGCTTCAAATCGAGGTTGATCTATAGGTGTCTATCTATTGGGACGCCACACACCAATACACCTGACCTGTTCATCATCTGCAATAAAAGCAGATTATGAGTGCAACAGCTTATCGCGGAAATGCTCGGCGGGAATGGGTTTACCGTAGCGGTACCCTTGAGCAATTCGATAGTCTGACAGGATTAAAAGAGTTTCCTGCTCGGCTGTTTCTACTCCCTCCGCAAGAACTTCGATTCCTAGCCGCTGGCCCAGATCAATTACAGTCTGAACGATTGCCAGGTTGCCACTGTCTTTATTGAGATTCTCTAAAAATACTTTATCCAGCTTGAGCAGATCGATCGGTAGCTTTTTTAATCGTGCCAATGATGAGTAACCAATACCAAAATCATCGATAACGATTGAAATTCCCATCTCTTTCAGTCGTTGTAGACGATGTGCAGCTTCATCCAACCTCTGTATAAAGAGGTTTTCGGTCACTTCCATTGCCAGCCACTCACCGACACAACCGGTTGTGAGCAGGATATTCTCCACATTGGCTATAAAATCATCGTGCAGGAGCTCACTCGCAGAGATATTGATGGCCACTCTTGGAGGTGCCAGATTGTCGTTATGCCACTGCTTTGTCTGGATGCAGACATTGTATAAAACCCATTGACCTATCAGATGTGTTAGCCCCATCTCTTCTGCGAGTTCAAGAAAATCATAAGGTGAAACAAGGTCATCGTCTGCTCTTTTCCAACGCAGTAGGGCCTCGACACCGATTAGCTTTTTGGAATAGAGGTCAATCTGTGGCTGGTAGAGCATGACAAAATTATTCTCTTCGGTTGCTGTTTCGAGTTCTCCGGTGATATTTATACGTTCCTGAATAGAGGCAGTCATACTTGAATTATAAAGTCTGAAAGTATTTCTGCCTTGACGTTTCGCCCGGTACATTGCAGTGTCGGCATTCTGCAATAATCGTTCTCCGCTTTTACCGTCATCCGGGTATATGCTGATTCCGATACTTACAGCCGGTTGTAACCGTTTGCCTTGCAGGGTGACCGGTTGGCGGATGGTT